>NZ_JAIUIF010000002.1:0-505559 GCF_020165475.1 Mesorhizobium sp. BR1-1-15
CCCTGCCGATGGGGCGCTACCCCCACCCGGACTTGCGGTCCGACCTCCCCACAAGGGGGAGGTAGGGGTGCTGCGCCGCTTCTCGCAGTGGTCGGTGTCGGAGCAGACGAACATGTGGCCGCCGTGATCATCGAGGATGACCTCGTCGAGATAGACGTTCTCGGCTCCGCATAGCGCGCAGGGCTGGTCGAAGGTCTGCACCTCGAACGGATGATCCTCGAAGTCGAGGCTGACCACATCAGTGAAGGGCGGCAGCGCATAGATGCGCTTCTCGCGGCCGGCGCCGAACAGCTGCAAAGCCGGCGAGCGGTGCATCTTGGGATTGTCGAATTTCGGCGTCGGCGACGGGTCCATCACATAGCGGCCCTCAACCTTCACCGGATAGGCGTAGGTGGTGGCGATGCGGCCGTGCTTGGCGATGTCCTCGTAGAGCTTCACATGCATGAGGCCGTATTCCTCCAGCGCATGCATCTTGCGCGTTTCGGTCTCGCGCGGCTCGAGGAAGCGCAGGGGCTCGGGGATCGGCACCTGATAGACCAGCACCTGGCCCGCGGCGAGCGGATGTTCGGGAATGCGATGGCGGGTCTGGATGATGCTGGCGCTGGCGGTATCGGTCGTAACCGCCACATTGGCGACCTTCTTGAAAAAGGCGCGGATCGAGACCGCATTGGTGGTGTCGTCGGCGCCCTGGTCGATGACCTTCAGCACATCGTCGGGGCCGATGATCGAAGCGGTAACCTGGACGCCGCCGGTGCCCCAGCCATAGGGCATCGGCATTTCGCGCGAGGCGAACGGCACCTGATAGCCGGGAATGGCGATGCCCTTGAGGATCGCGCGGCGGATCATCCGCTTGGTCTGTTCGTCGAGATAAGCGAAGTTGTAGCTGGCGATGTCGGTCGGTTGCGCGCTCATTCCGCGGCCTCTTTCTTCTCTTCAATCTTGCCGGGATTTTCGCGGGCGTCGTACTCGGCGCGCATGCGGCGCACGAGGTCGAGTTCGGCCTGGAAGTCGACATAATGCGGCAGCTTCAGATGTTCGACGAAGCCGGTCGCCTGGACGTTGTCGGAGTGCGAGATGACGAATTCCTCGTCCTGGGCGGCGGCGACAATGTCCTCGCCGAGTTCGCTTGCACGAAGAGCGCGGTCGCAGAGTGCCATGGCCATCGCCTTGCGCTCGCTCTGGCCGAAGACCAGCCCGTAGCCGCGTGTGAATTGCGGTGGCGCCTTGGCCGAGCCCTTGAACTGATTGACCATCTGGCATTCGGTAACGCGCGCGGTACCGAGCGGCACCGCGAAAGGCAGTTCGGGCACGTCGAGCTCCAGCTCGACCTCGCCGATGCGGATCTCGCCGACGAAGGGATGGTTGCGGGCATAGCCGCGCTGCGTGGAATAGCCGAGCGCCAGCAGGAAGCCCTCGTCGCCGCGCGACAGCGCCTGCAGGCGGATGTCGCGAGCCATCGGGAACTCCAGCGGCTCGCGGGTGATGTCGCCGGGGACATGGTCCTGCGGCATGTCTCCGTCCGGCTCGATCAGCCCATCGCGAGCGAGGATCGCCGAGACGCGCGGCATTGCCTGCGCTTCCGTCTCGCGCCGCAAGGGCGCGGCGACATCGGCGCCGGCGGCAAGCTCGGGATCGAGCAGCCGGTGCGTGTAGTCGAAGGTGGGCCCAAGCAACTGGCCGCCGGGCAGGTCCTTGTAGGTCGCCGAAACGCGGCGTTCGACCAGCATGGTGGCGGTGTCGATGGCATTTGTATAGCCAAAGCGCGGCAGCGTGGTGCGGTAGGCCCGCACCAGGAAGATCGCCTCGATCATGTCGCCGCGCGCCTGCACGATAGCGAGTGCGGCGAGTTCGCGATCGTAAAGCGAGCCTTCGCTCATCACCCGGTCGACGCCGAGCGCCAGCTGTTCGACGATCTGGTCGAGGCGCAGTGCCGGTACCGAGCGGTCACCGCGCCGACGGTCAGCGAGCAGGCTGTGGGCGTTGGCGATCGCGGCTTCGCCGCCTTTTACCGCAACATACATCGCTAGGCCTCCGTCGTCTTGATGCGTGTCGTACGCGGCAGGCAGGCGAGGCTGTCATGTGCCGCCAGGATGATGTCGACGCCGCGCGGAAAGCGGTTGATGTTCTGCTTCCACTGCTCGATGAAATGACGCGGCATGCGGGCCGGCGCGATCGTCGCCGTCTTCTCGATGCCAGGACCTTCGAGCAGCAGCGGCGTGCCTGACGTGAGATCGCCGACCTGCAGGATCAATGTGGTCGAGCGGTCGGGATAGTCCTGCGTGCCTTGCGAGAAACCGTCGAGCGCCATCATCTCGGCCGGCGAGGCCACAAACGCGAAATGCGCGTCGGCCGGGGTGTTGGCCAGCGGCGCACCGCTGTGAAAGCCGAGCCAGGACATGACCGCTGCCGAGGCATGCAGGGCCGGGTCGAGCCAGAGCGGCGTGTCATTGTCGCACAATGCCAGCGCAACCGCGCCCGATGTCGCCGAAAGCGGCGCCGGCGGGCGGGCCAGGGCCGGCAAGGGTTGCACGCTGCCCGGCCGCGCCATTGCGTCCATGACGGCGCGAAACACCGTCTGGGCGTTGAACACCGGATCGGCGAACCCGCCCTCGATCGATTGCGCTGCGATATCCATCAATCTTCTCCGCGAACCATGGTGAAGAAATCCACCTTCGTTGCCGCCGTTTCGGCGCGGCGCCTTTCTCGTGCCGTGGTCAAGGCAGCCCGCAGCGGCGCGAGAAGGCCCGTTTCGACCGCCTCTCGGTGGGCGGGGTCCTGCCACAGCGCGTCGGCGATGGCCGCCAGCTTCGCCTTCTGCTTGTCGCGGCCGAGCGCATAGCAATGGCCGACCTGTCCGGACGGCAGGCGCACTGTGGCGCGGGTCACGGTGGCCTCGCCGACATTGAACGGCGCGCCGCCGCCGCCGATGCGGCCGCGCATGGTAACCAGGCCGGTCTCGGGACCGCGCAGCAGTTCGGCCTCGGCAGGCAGGCCGGATTCGTTCCAGAGGCGAACGATGTCGTCGCCGCTGGACTGCGCCAGGGTTGCCATGGCCGCCTTGCGTTCGGCCTGGTCGCGCGCTTCCTGTCCTCGCATGAGCAACATCCTTGCTTCTAATTTGTCTATTGATATAGACAACCATACGAATTATACCCATTACCTAACGCGAGTCCATGACGGGTGCGTGACAGGGGCCGGCCAGGGGCGAAACCGTGAACGGAAAACACGTGGCTGACGGTATCGAGCGGCGCAGCGGCGTCTCGTTGTGGCGCCAGATCGCCGACCGAATCCTGCAATCGATCGCTGCCGGCGATTTCGCCGAGAATGCCGCGCTGCCGCCGGAGGTGGCGCTGGCCGAGCGCTATGGCGTCAACCGTCACACGGTGCGCAGCGCCATCGCGGCGCTCGTGCAAGACGGGGTACTGCGGGCCGAGCAGGGGCGCGGCACTTTCGTGCTGTCGCGCAAGCGGCTGTCCTATCCCATCGGCGCGCGCACGCGATTTTCAACCGGCTTGCAGGGCCAGGCGTCGGAGCGGCATATCGTGCTCCTGTCCTCATCGGTCGAGCCGGCCAGCCAGCGCGTCGCCGAAGCCCTGGGCCTTGCCAGGGGATCGGATGTGATTCGCCTGGAGACGCGCGGCGAGGCCGATGGGAAGCCGGTGTCGCGCGCTTCCGGCTGGTTCGACGCCAAGCGCTTCGCCGGCATCGATGTGGCCATGGCCGAGACCGGGTCGATCACCGCATCGCTCAAGCGTTTCGGCATAGACGATTATCTCAGGCAATCGACGGTGCTGTCGGCGCGTCACGCCGATGCTTCCGACCTTGCCGACCTCGATCTGCAGCCGGGCGGCATCGTGCTGGTCACGATCGCCGTCAACATGACGCCGGCCGGCCGGCCGATCCAATTCGCCGAGGCGCGCTTCCCGGCAGAGCGGGTGGAGCTGAAACTGTCGGCGCTGTAGGGCGTGTCGGCCTTATACTAACGCTGGTACCAGACCAGCTCGGTTGTCAGCGGCTTGGCGTTTGGGGGTCGACCTGCGCGGGGCGTCGTCAACTCAGGCCGGGTTCACCGCCTGCCATCTTATGCCCCCACCTCGATCACGGCCTTGATCAGGCCGGATTTCTCATGCGCCCAGCGGGCGAGGTCACGTGGCGTGTCGGCAAGCGTGGTGCGGTGGGTGACGAGCTTGGCCAGCGGCACGGCGCCATCGCGGATCGAGGCGGCGACGTGGTCGAAATCGGCCCGCAAGGCATTGCGGCTGCCGACAAGCGTCATCTCGCGCTTGTGGAATTCGGGGTCGGAAAAGGCGATGTCGTCCTTGACGACGCTGACCAGCACCAATGTCCCGCCATGCGCGACATGAGCGAAGGCCGACTGCACCGAGCCGGTGTTGCCGGTGGCGTCGAAGACCACGTCGAAGCCTTCGCCTGATGTCGCTTCGCTGACCAGATCGGATGCCGCGCCGCGCGACCCGTCGAGGGTCTTGAAGCCGAGTTCATTGGCGGCGAAGCCGAGCCTTTCGCTGCTCATGTCGAGCAGCGTCACGTCGAGCCCGGCGATGCGGGCGAAGATGGCGGTGCCGAGCCCGATCGGTCCGGCGCCGATGACGAGCGTCCGTGCGCCGGGATCGGCACGCGAGCGCCGCACCGCATGGGCGCCGATGGCCAGGAATTCGATGGCCGCGGCATCGGCCAACGACAGGCCGTTGGCTGGATAGAGGTTTTGTTCCGGGATAAGGATCTGTTCACACATGGCTCCGTCGCGATGCACGCCGAGCACTTCGATCCGGACACAGCAATTGGGTTTACCGTGCCGGCAGGCGATGCATTTGCCGCACGCCAGATAGGGATTGATGATGACCGGCTCGCCCGTGGCAAGACCAACGCCTTCGCCCGCCTCGACGATGGTCCCCGACACTTCATGGCCCATGATGCGGGGGTAGACGAGGAAGGGATGCTTGCCCTCGAAGATGTGATAGTCGGTGCCGCAGATGCCGACATGGCTGACCGCCACCAGCGCCCAGCCGGGAGGCGGCGAGCCAGCCGCGGGACGGTCTTCCACGACAAGGTCGCCGGGCGAACGGCAGACAACGGCTTTCATGCTTCAATCCAGTCGGTTCATGGAATCGCCGGCCGATCTTTCGACCGGGCCGGCGATCGATTTCAGCGGTTTACTTGCCACCCCGGCGGCGCAGGCCGTCGAAGTAGACGATGACGATGATCAACATGCCGGTGATGACGCGCTGCCAGAACGTGTTGACGTTGAGCAGGTTGGCGCCGTTGTTGATGGTGGAGAGGATGAACGAGCCGATCAGCGGCCCGTGCACCGAACCGATAGCGCCGAACAGCGACGTGCCGCCGATCACCGACGAGGCGATGGCTTGCAGCTCGTAGGTGTCGCCCTGCGTCGGATTGCCGATGCCGATGCGGGACGCGAGCAGCACGCCGACGAAAGCCGCGCACAGGCCGGACAGCACATAGGCCATGTAGATCGTGCGCGGCACGTTGACGCCGGAGAGGCGCGCGGCTTCCGCGTTCGAGCCGACGGAGAAGAGATAGCGTCCCCATCGCGTGTGATGCAGGAAGACGTAGGAGGGCAGGGCAACCACGATCACCATCCAGAACAAATAGGGGATCCCTAGCAGCGAGCCGCGCGAAAACGCCTGGAACGCGTCGCTGTTGATCGATATCGAATTGCCATTGGTCATCAGGAGACCGATGCCGCGCAGCGAGGTCATGGTCGCCAGCGTGATGATGAAGGGCGGCAGGCCCATCCTGACGATGCCGAAACCATGGAACAGGCCGATGGCGACCCCCACCAGCAGCGTCGCCAGAACCGCGATCCAGACCGGCCAGCCGGCATTGATCAGCAGCGCGACGATGACGGTGGCGAAGCCGACGATGGCGCCGACGGAAAGGTCGATGCCGCCGGTGATGATGACGAAGGTCTGGCCGACGGCCAGGATGGCGATCAGAGAACCCTGGCGCAGCAGGTTGGTGATATTGAGCGCCGAAGCGAAGGACGGCGTGGCGACCGCCAGGATGACCCACATCAGAAGCAGCAGGCCAAGCAGCGTCAGCCCGAACAGGGCATTGTAGTTGCGCTTCGGCTTTTCGGCAGGGATCGCCTCGGTGCTCATGTCTGTCCTCCCGTCTTTTCTTGTTTCTCGGCCAGGGCCTGGCTCAGAATGTCCTCGTGATCGGCGGTGCGGAAACCATGCGTGGCCACCAGCTTGCCGCGCCTGAACACATGCAGCGTGTCAGCCAGTTCGTAGACCTCAGGCAGATAGGACGAGATCAGGATGATGCCCGCGCCCTTGGACAACAGCACACTGAACAGCCGGTAGATCTCGGCCTTGGTGCCTACATCGACGCCGACCGTCGGCTCGTCGAAGATGAACAGTTTGGCGCCGTGCGCCAGCCACTTGCCGATGACGATCTTCTGCTGGTTGCCGCCCGACAGGCTGGAGGCCAGCGCGCCGCGCGTCGGCGTCTTGATCCTGAGGTCGGCGATCTGCCGGTCCGCCTCGGCCTTCTCCTGCGCAGACGAGATCAGCAGATTTTTCGATATGCGTTTGTAGATCGGCAAATTGAGATTCAATGCGACCGGCAGGTTGAGACACAGGCCCTGGTCGCGGCGGCTTTCCGGTGCCAGCGCCATGCCGAGCTTGATGGCGTCGTGCTCGGAGTTGACCTGCACCTCCTTGCCTTCCCACAACACCTGGCCGGCCGATTTGCGGTGGCGGCCGTAGAGGGTGGTGACGAATTCGCTGCGGCCGGCTCCGATCAGGCCGTAGAGCCCGACGATCTCTCCCGCGCGCACCGACAGAGAGACATTCTCGAAACCCTTGCCGGACAGATTCCGCGCCTCGGCGATGACGGCGCCCGGCGTGAAATGCTCCTTGTGATAGATCTGCTCGATCGAGCGGTTGATCATCAGCTTGACCAGCTCCGGCTCATTGGTCTCGGCGATGTTGCGGGTGCCGACCAGCGTGCCGTCACGCAGCACCGAGACGCGGTCGGCGAGCTCGAACACCTCCTCCATGCGATGGCTGATGTAGATGATGGTGACGCCTTCACCCTTCAGGCGGCGGATCAGCGTGAACAGCTGGTCGGCCTCCTTGCGGGTGAGGTACGCGGTGGGCTCGTCGAAAATCAGGAATTTGGTGCCGCGCACGGTGGCGCGGGCGGCGGCGATCAGCTGCTGCTGGCCGATGGTGAGATCGCCGAGCACGACATGCGCCGGCAGGTCGAAGCCGAGACCGTCGATGATCTTCTGCGCTTCCCTGACCATGGCTCGCTGCTGGAGGATGCCGAAGCGCGAGTTCTCCTCGCCGAGGAACATGTTGGCGGCGACGGTCAGGTGACGGCAGAGCACGACTTCCTGGTGCACGGCGTTGATGCCGAGCGCCATGGCTTCGTGCGGCGTCGCCAGGGCAGCCGGCTTGCCTTCCCACACAACCTCTCCGGAGGTGCGGGGGATGACGCCGGTCAGGAGTTTGATCAGGGTCGATTTGCCGGCACCGTTCTCGCCGACGATGGCGTGGATCTCTCCCGCCTTGAAGGCCAGGGTCACAGGCTTCAGCGCATGCGTGCCGGGATAGCGCTTTTCCAGACCCTGCAGCTCGAGGATGGTCCTACCGGGCTCCAGCACGGGGGCCGGATGCAGTTCCTGCGCGGTCGGCGTCATGGCAATCCTCCCTGTTGTTCCGGGGCGCAGAGGCCCCGGAAACAGTTGCGCGTGCCGATGCTCAGTTGAGCTTCGGGTTGAGCAGCGCGTCGATCTTGGGATCCTTCATGTTGGCCTTGGTGACCAGGTTGGCGCCGGTGTCGACATTGGTCTCGACCTTTTCGCCCTTGGAGGCGGCAAGTGCGGTCTTGATGCCGTCATAGCCCATCCGGTAGGGATCCTGGACGACGAGGGCGGAAATGACGCCGTCGTTGAGGAACTTGATCAGCTTCTCGTCGCTGTCGAAGCCGACCAGCGCCAGCTTGCCGCCGAGGCTGTTTTCGGCGACAGCCTGCCCGACGCCCTGCGCCATGATCAGGTTGGAAGCGAAAATACCCTTGAGGTTCGGATTGGCGGTGATCAGGTCGGTGGCGATGTTGAGGCCGGTGGTGGCCTGGCCGTCGGCATATTTGTCGGCGACCAGCTTCAGGCCCGGATATTTCGCCTTGAGCTGCTCGATGAAGCCCTGCTTGCGCTGTTCGAGCGAGCCGGCACCAGGCGTGTTGGTGATCAGGGCAACGTCGCCCTCGATCTTGCCGCCATTGGCTTCGCCGATGGCCGCTGCGAGGCCGTCAGCGGCAACGCGGCCGCCCTGGACGTTGTCGGTGGTCAGGAAGGAGGTGAAGGCCTTGGAGTCGGCGCCGGAATCGATGCCGATAACCTTGACCTTGGCTGCGGCTTCGTCGATCGGCTTGCCGAGCGCCTTGAACTCGGTCGGCGAGATGACGATCGCCGCCGGATTGCTGGCAACGGCGTTTTCGAGGATCGAGATCTGGCCGTTGACGTCAGTTTCTGCCTGGGCGCCGAGCTCCGGCACGTTGACGCCGAGATCCTTGCCGGCCTTGCGGGCCCCGGCCAGAACGATCTGCCAGTAGAAGGACGTGGTGTCCTTGACGATGATCGGAATGGTCACGTCCGCCGCCGAAACCGGCGCCGAGTGCATGACGCCGGCAAGCATCGACGCGGCCGCCAGCGCCATGACTGCGCGGCGATTGAGAATGCTGGTCACGAATTTCATGGAATTCCTCCCTAGGTCGCCCGTGAACGATACGGAAGCTCGGTTCGGATAGGCGTAGCCAAACAGAACTTTATCAATAAAAAACAGTTGCAGCATTTTGATAGTGCATCGATCCGGTCGATGCAAGCGGTGTTTATGCCATCCTCGGGGCACGGCGGTCATGACCGCACTGGCGCCTTGCTCTCCCCACGCTGCCCGACGCTTCCGTTTCGCGTGACTAACGTATGGAATATTAATTCCATAAATTAGTCAATATAGAATGCCCGTTCCTTCTTCGGTTCGCGGGATCGTGAAGCCCCGCGATCGCACGCCTTCGCCCGGGCGGATCGGGCACTTCATGCCAATTCCTGCACTACGGTGTAGGGGCGGTATCTGGCGTAGTCCGCCTGAGGCACGTCGACATCAAGCAGTTCGAGATTGCGGGTCAGGTTCGCCAGCTTGGCGGTGCCGGTCAGCACGGTGGCGACCGAGGATTCCTGGAGGGGGAACTGGAACGCGGCGGCGGCGAGCGGGTAACCACCTTCGGCGGCGATCCGCTCCATCGCGCCGACGCGGTCGAGCACGTCACCGCTGGCGGGCTTGTAGTCGAAATGGGCGCCCTGCACCGGTCCGGTCGCCAATATGCCGGAGTTGAACACACCGCCGATGACCAGCGAAGTCTGTCGGGCGCGGCAGAGCGGCAAAAGTTCGGCTTCGGCGCTGCGATCGAGCAAGGAATAGCGGCTGGCGAGCAGGATACAATCGAGCGGCGCGCGACGCATCACGTCGAGACATATCCGGACTTCGTTGACGCCGAGCCCGTAGGCGGAAATGACGCCGGAGTTTTTCAGTTCTTCGAGCGCCTTGAGCCCACCGTCCATCAACTGGCGAAAGTGCATTTTGGTCTTCTCGACGCCATGCGTGTACACGCCGATGTCGTGCACAAACAGGATGTCTATCCTGTTTAGACCAAGCCGCGCATAGCTGAAGTCGACCGAGCGCATGATGCCGTCGTAGGAATAGTCGTAGTCGAGCGCGAAGGGCAGCGGATCGACGTAGGAGTGATCGGGGACCTGGTTCTCCGGAACGGGCCGGAACAGGCGCCCGACCTTGGTCGACAGCACATAGGAATCGCGCGGCTTATAGCGCAGGAAGTCGCCGAAACGCCGCTCCGACAGGCCGAAACCATAGAAGGGCGCGGTGTCGAAATAGCGCAGGCCCGCCTCCCACGCGCCTTGCAACGTTTCCATCGCCGCCTCGCGCGAACAGGCGCGGTAGAGCCCGCCGATCGCGGCACCGCCGAAGCTTACTTCGGTGACCTCGAGCGCCGTCTGGCCGATGCGGCGTTTTTCCATGCACAACCTCCCCGTTGCCCGCCATTATCCGGCGCGGCAGATTCCAAGACCTCAAGCCGCAGCATTCCAGGAAAGTTCGTGGCCACTTTCCGGACTGCGCGACTTCAAAGAGCTAGAGCGTCGCGCCGAGATGCCAGGGCACGAACTCGTTGTCGCCGTAGCCGAAATCCTCGCTCTTGGTCTTGCGGCCGGAGGCCGTCTCGACGATCAGTTCGAAGATCTCGCGGCCCATGCCGGCGATGGTCTTCTCGCCGGAGGCGATGACGCCGCAATTGACGTCCATGTCCTCTTCCATCTGATGATACATGGTCGAGTTGGTGGCGACCTTGATCGACGGCGTCGGCCGGCAGCCGAAGCAGGAGCCGCGGCCGGTGGTGAAGACGATGATGTTGGCGCCGCCCGCCACCTGGCCGGTGGCGGACACCGGGTCGTAGCCGGGCGTGTCCATGAACACCAGCCCGCTGCCGGTGACCTTTTCGGCATAGCCGAAGACGCCGTTGAGCGGCGTCTGGCCGCCCTTGGCGACCGCGCCCAACGACTTCTCCAGGATGGTGGTGAGGCCGCCGCGCTTGTTGCCGGGCGAGGGGTTGTTGTCGATCGAGGCGCCGTGCTTGGCGACGTGGTCTTCCCACCACTTGACGTAGCCATCGAGCTTCTTGGCGATCTCGGGCGTCGCGGCGCGATAGGCGAGCAGATGTTCGGCGCCGTAGATTTCCGTCGTCTCGGAGAGAATACCGATGCCGCCGACGCCGGCGAGGATATCGACCGCGGCACCTAGAGCAGGATTGGCCGTGATGCCCGACATGCCGTCGGAGCCGCCGCATTGCAGGCCGACGACGATTTCGCTTACCGGGATGGGTTCGCGCTTGAGCTCGCCGACTTCCTCGGCGATCTCGGCCAGTACGCCCATGGCCTTTTCGACCGATTTGCGCGACCCGCCGGCGTCCTGGATGTTGAAATGGCGTTTACCGGCGGCCGCACCCTTCTGGCCGTACAGCGTGAGCTGGTTGACCTCGCAGCCGAGCCCGACCATCAGCACGCCGCCGAAATTGGGGTGGCGGGCATAGCCGGCCAATGTGCGGTGCAGCACCATCATCCCGTCGCCGGTGGCGCTCATGCCGCAGCCCTGGCCGTGGACGATCGGGACGAAGCCGTCGATGCCGGGATATTTTGGCAGCAGCGTGCGGTTGGCCGCGTCGGCGATGGCGTGGCAGACGGTCGCCGAACAGTTGACGCTGGCGATGATGCCGATGAAGTTGCGCGTGCCGGCGCGGCCGTCGGCGCGGCGATAACCCATGAAGGTGCGGGCGCGGTCAGCCTCGGTCGCATGTTCGGCCTCGCTTGGCGGCACCACCGGCAGGCGGCCGGCCTCAAACACCAGATTGTGCGAATGGACATGTTCGCCGGGCGCGATGTCCTGCGTGGCGCGGCCGATTGCCTGGGCATATTTGACCACGGCGGACCCGGCGGGAATCGGCTTGATCGCCACCTTGTGGCCGGGCTCGATGATAGCGGCGGCAAGCGCTCCGCCGGGCAGCGCGGTGCCGGTCTCGATGCGGCCATTGGCGACCGCGACATTGTCGGCTGGGGACAGAAGAATTGAGTTGGAGGCGTTCACGGGCGTTTCCTGGGGTGATCCTGGGAGGCGCGGATTGACACGCGCTTGTTAAGAGTTAATGTCTTTTATCGTGAAAAAACAGTTTTACGTCAATTGTTTTTTCCGGCAGTTCCTGTGCGCCTGGATGAGTAGCGGCGCTGCAACCGGTAAGCGAGCCCCTCGGCAAAGCGATTCCGCTTTCGAGGGCGATAGGAACGTCATATTTGCGCTTCAAGCCGGCCGCCGCAAGCGCCGGCCAGCGATGGGTCAGGGCATGTCGAAGAGCAACAACGTTTACAAGGATGCCTATAACAGGTGCCTCAGGCTGCTCGACGAGACGCGCAGCCTGCCTTCGGAACCGGAACTGGGTACGCTGCTCGGCGTCAGCCGCACCACGGTGCGCAGCATCCTTGGGCGCATGGAAGAAACCGGACTGATCGCCTGGAACAAGCGCGCCAAGACGGTGCTGCGTGAAACGCGCCCCGATGATTTCTTTCCCGAGGAAGAGACCGACACGCTGGCCGAGATCATCGAGCGGTCGTTCATGCGCAGGCTGCTCGCCGGCGGCGCCGAGGCCGGCATGCAGATCAACGAGCTCGAACTGGCGCGCGAGATCGGCGTCGGCACCACCAGCGTGCGCGAGTTCCTGATCCGCTTCTCCCGCTTCGGCCTGATCGAGAAGCGCCGTAACAGCCATTGGGTGCTGAAGGGTTTCACCCGCGCCTTCGCGCTGGAGTTGACGGAAATCCGCGAGATGTTCGAGCTGCGCTCGGCATCGGCGTTCACCGCACTGCCGCAGGACAGCGCGGTGTGGGTCGATCTCGACAATCTCGAAGAGGAACACCGCGGCCTGGCCCGTGACATCGCCACGCGTTTCAACGAGTTCTCGGAGCTCGACGAGCGCTTCCATCGGCTGATCCACCGCGCCTCGCACAACCGCTTCATCGTCGATTTCTATGATGTCATCGCCATGATCTTCCACTACCACTACCAGTGGAACAAGGCGCAGGAGCGCGAGCGCAACGAAATCGCGATCGGCGAGCATCTGGCCTATATCGCGGCGCTCAAATCACGCGACCTGGGCAAGGTCGATGCCGCCTGCCGCAAACATTTGAAGTCGGCGCGCCAGACGCTGCTGACCTCGATTCCCGAGAGCCGGCACCCACAGAGGCCCTGATCGCGCCGCGTTGCCGCAGCACCGATTTGCCGATTTTCCGTCTCTTGCTGCCGTGGTAGACATCTTCCGGTGATCGCTTGAAGATGCAGATGGTTTGAACAGGCAAGTCATTTGACCAAAAAGGGGAGACGGTGGAGCATTCCGGTCGCGCTTGTCGCGGCCTACCTGCTGCTGCTTCAGTCGACGCTGAGCGCATTCGCCTTCGCCACCGGACCGGCCGCCTCGCAAATCGACGCCTTCGGCAACGTCATCTGCACCCACGAGGGCACTGCCCAGCTTCCCGATGGCGGCCCGCATCCGTCGCATCTGCCGGCATGCTGCATGCTGGGCTGCAGCATGGTTTCAGCGGCCTTTGCGCCGCCACCCGATGCCGGGCTTGCGCTGGCCTCGCTTTCGTTCGAAGCCGTCGTTTTCATCTTTCCGGCGGCCACGCATCTCAATTTCGCGCGCCAGCGGTCGCCGTCGAACCCGCGCGCGCCGCCGCTTTCGGCCTGAGCCTGCTGTACGCTCGGCGGAACCTTCCGCCGGTGCTTTCATCCAAAGAACGAATCGTTCGCGACCGGCCAACGGCGCGATCCCCTATTCATGGAGCAAACCATGTCCCAAGCTTTTCATATCGCGGCGCCTCCTTCGGGCGGCCGCACCAAATTCCCGCGCCGTTTCAATGAACGTGTCGGCCTTGCCGTGCTGGCGTTTGTGCTCTTGTTCTTCGGTGCCCAGGCCGTCTGCGCGCATGAATTCAAGGCCGGCGATCTCGAGATCGAGCATCCCTGGTCGCGCGCGACACCCACAGGCGCCAAGGTGGCCGGCGGCTATTTCACCATCACCAACAAGGGCAATGCGGCCGACCGGCTGCTGTCGATTTCCTCCGATGTCTCCGACAAGGCAGAGCTGCATGAAATGGGCGTCAAGGACGGCGTCATGACCATGCGGCCGGTGGTGGGCGGCCTGGAGATCCCGGCCGGCGGCAAGGTGGCGCTGGCGCCCGGCGGCTATCACCTGATGTTCATCGGCCTGAAGCGGCAACCCAAGCAGGGCGAAGAATTCGCCGCCACGCTGACTTTCGAAAAGGCTGGCGCCGTCAACGTCGAGTTCGCTGTCGAAGGCATGGGCGGCGGCATGGACGACCACGCCAATTGACCGCGCCATCCACAACTATTGAATTCAGAGGGACCATCATGAACAAGTATCTTTTGTCGGCCGGCGCGCTTCTGGCGCTGGGGACCAGTGCCGCCTTTGCGCATGTCACGCTCGAAACACAGGAAGCGGCGGTCGGTTCGACCTACAAGGCCATCCTGCGGGTGCCGCATGGCTGTGACGGCAAGGCGACGACCGCCGTGCGCGTGCAGATCCCGGAAGGGGTGATCGCGGTGAAGCCGATGCCGAAGCCCGGCTGGACGCTGCAGACCAAGAAGGGCAAGTACGAGAAATCCTACCAGCTCTACGGCCAGGCGGTGGCCGACGGCGTCAAGGAGGTCGATTGGAGCGGCGGCAATCTGCCGGACGAATTCTACGACGAGTTCGTCTTCCGTGCGATGCTGACGGCAGACCTCCCGGCGGGTCAGAAACTCTATTTCCCGGTGGTGCAGGAGTGCGATGGCGCCGCCGACCGCTGGATCGAAATCCCGGCGGCCGGGCAGGACGAAGACGCCCTGGAGAACCCCGCGCCCGGCATCGAGCTCACGCCGAAAAAGTAAGCTCTCGCGGTGCGCTCCATGTCGGGAGCGCGCTGCATTTCATGGCAATGACATGACGGTGATATTCCCTTCCAGGATGGTTCGCATGGCCGGCAAGCTCATCGGCCGGGTTTCTGCTGGGCTGCTGGTCGTGGCCGTGCTGCTGATTGCCATGGCGGCGACAAATCAGGCTTTCGCCCACGCCGCGCTGATCAAGACCGATCCGGCCGATGGCGCCGTGCTGTCGCAGGCCCCGGCGCAATTCGCGCTGACTTTCAGCGAACCGGTCTCGCCACTGGTGCTGACGCTGGTGAAGCCCGACGGCACGCCCGTTCCGCTGACGTCCTTCCGCCTCAGCGACCAGACCGTCGTGATCGACGATCCGCAGGCACTTGGATCGGGCACGCATGTGCTGAGCTGGCGAGTGATTTCCGCCGATGGTCATCCGGTCGGCGGCTCTCTGCTGTTTTCCATCGGCGCGGCGAGCCAGCCGCCGACTGTTTCCGAAGCCGTCGACTGGCAATTGCGCTCGGCGATCTGGATCGGCAAGGTCTGCCTCTATATCGGCCTGTTCCTCGGCGTCGGCGGCGCCTTCGCTCTCGCCTGGCTGGCGCGAAGTGGCCGCGCCGGACAGCGCTGCGTCGCCGCCGCAATCCTGTGCGGGCTTGTCGCGGCACCCATGTCGCTTGGCTTTCAAGGGCTGGATGCGCTCGGCGCACCGCTCTCGCATATGGCGCAGCCGGCCATCTGGACCGCCGGTCTCGGCACCAGCTTCGGCTGGACGGTGTTGATCGCGTTGATCGCGCTAGGGCTCGGCCTTTTGTCGCTGGCCGGACCGCGCGCGGCCGCCAGGCCCCTCGCGCTCGCCGGCCTGGCCGGAACGGGCCTCGCGCTCGCGGCCAGCGGCCACGCGAGTGCCGCCGAGCCACAATGGCTGACGCGGCCGATGGTGTTCCTGCACGGCGCCGGCATTGCCTTCTGGGCCGGTGCGCTGGCGCCGCTCGGACTCGCGCTGAAACGGCAGGATGCCGAAGCGGTCACGTTCCTTCGCCGGTTCTCCGCCGCTATCATGCCGGTGGTGGCCTTGCTCGCCGCCGCGGGCGTGGTGCTGGCCGTCATCCAGGTGCAAACACCCGCAGCGCTGGTCAACACCGCCTATGGCCGGCTGCTGCTGGTCAAGCTTGCGCTGCTGGTCTTCCTGTTCACGCTCGCCGCCGTCAACCGCTGGAGATTGACGGCAATGGCCGAGGCGGGGGCGACGGAAGTGCGGCGCAGGCTCACCCGTTCGATCGGCGTCGAAATACTGATCGTGCTCGCCATCTTCGGTGTTGCCGCCGGCTGGCGCTTCACGCCGCCGCCGCGGGCGCTGGCGATTGCCGCGGCGCAGCCGGTGTCGGTTCATATCCACGCGCTGAAGGCGATGGCCGACCTCAGCATCACGCCCGGCCATGCCGGGCCGGTCGCCGCCTCGATGATCATCATGACCGGCGATTTCGGGCCGCTCGACGCCAAGGAGGTGATGCTGGTGCTGTCGAAGCCGGACTCCGGCATCGAGCTGCTGAAGCGGGCGGCGACAAAGTCCGATGACGGCAGCTGGCGTGTCGACGATCTCGTCATCCCGGTTCCTGGCCGGTGGATGGCGCGCATCGACATACTGGTCTCCGACTTCGAGATGGTGAAGATCGAGGCGCCTGTGGACATCAGGCCGTGATGGCTGTCCAACACAATTCGGCGAGGCGGTTGACGCGAGCCTGAAGGCCCGTCAATCATCCTGGCAGGATGCATCTTGGCAAAAACCCGGGCAATCGCGGGCTCGAACAAACAAGATCCGAAAGCAGGGAAGAAACATGGAAAAAGCCGAAATCGGCCTGATCGGCCTTGGCACGATGGGCTCCAACCTGGCGCTCAACATCGCCGAGCACGGGCACCGCATCGCTGTTTTCAATCGCACCAAGGCGCGTACGGATGCCTTTGTCGAGAATGCCGGCGCGCTCAGGGATATGGTTGTCCCCTGCTACAGCCTGGAAGAACTTGCCGCCGCGATCCGGCCGCCGCGTCCGATCATCATCATGGTGCTGGCCGGCAAGCCGGTCGATGAACAGATCGCCGCATTGCGCGGCGTGCTGTCCCATAATGACATCGTCATCGATGCCGGCAACGCCAATTTCCGCGACACGATGCGGCGCTTTTCCGAGCTGGCGGGCTCCGGCCTCACCTTCATCGGCATGGGCGTGTCCGGCGGCGAGGAGGGTGCGCGCCACGGGCCGTCGATCATGGTCGGCGGCACCGAAGAGTCCTGGAAGCGCGTCGAGAAGGTGCTGACGGCAATCTCCGCCAAGTTCAAGGACGAGCCATGCGCGGCCTGGCTCGGCACCGACGGCGCCGGCCATTTCGTCAAGACCATTCACAACGGCATCGAATATGCCGACATGCAGATGATCGGCGAGATCTACGGCATCCTGCGCGACGGCCTGGGCATGGGGCCGAAGGAGATCGGCGCCGTATTCGCCGGCTGGAACAAGGGCCGGCTCAACTCCTACCTGATCGAGATCACCGCCAAGGTGCTGGCGTCAGATGATCCCAAGACCGGCAAGCCGGTGGTCGACATCATCCTCGACCGCGCCGGCCAGAAGGGCACCGGCAAATGGTCGGTCATCGAGGCACAGCAACTCGGCATTCCGGCGACCGCCATCGAGGCGGCGGTGGCGGCACGCGTCCTGTCGTCGATCAAGGACGAGCGGCTTGCGGCGGAAAAAGCCTATGGCAACATCGGCGTCACCAGGATTTCGGGCGACAAGGCAGACCTGCTCAAGGATTTGGAACTGGCGCTGTTCGCCGGCAAGATATCAGCCTACGCGCAAGGTTTCGCGGTGATGAGCGGCGCTTCGAAGGCGTTCAACTGGAACCTGCCGATGCCGACCATCGCCAAGATCTGGCGTGCCGGCTGCATCATCCGATCGCAGATGCTCGACACCATGGCCGAAGCTTTCGGCAGCGGCGGCGCTTCGACCAATCTCCTGATGGCGCCGGCCTTCATCACCATGATGCAGGAGGCGCATCCGTCACTGCGGCGTGTCGTGGCCAGGGCTTCAGAAGCCGGTTCGCCGGTGCCGGCGCTGTCTTCGGCCCTTGCCTATTTCGACAGCTATCGCCAGGGCCGCGGGACCTCGAACCTGATCCAGGCACAGCGTGATTTCTTCGGTGCGCATGGCTTCGAGCGTATCGATGACAAGGGCGCCTTCCATGGACCCTGGGGGAGCGGCGCCGCCGGCTAGCGGTTCAGCGTTTCGCGGAACGGCGTACCGCTCTATCTCTTTGTTTTTTGGGCAATGCCTTAGGAAAGCTACGCGGGAATTGCTCTGGCGGCGGGGCTTCAATCAGCCGCGATAGGCCACAACTTCGCCCGGCGCGCTGAGCGACTGCAGCGAGCCGGGGGCCGCGCCGCCGATCCAGCCGAGCACGGCGCGGGCGAGCTCGGAACCGGCCAGCCGGAAGTTCTCGTTGACGATCAGCAGTTCCCGGCGGAACAGATGCAGCAATTCCGACGACTGCTTCGACACCACGTCGATGTCGCGGCCGAGTTTCAACCCGGCGTCCTCGATGCCGGCAACAATGGCAAGCGTGGCGGCCGCGGCGCTGCTGACGATGCCGTCCGGCCTGATGTCGCGCCGCATCAGCTGCGCGGTCCTCATCCTGATCTGCTCGATCGAGTGGTCGATCGAAACGGTGTTGAACGGCACCTCCGAGGCGCCGACTTCGCTCAGCGCGTCGGCAAAGCCGTTCACGGTGTGGCCGTGATAGGTCAGGCCTACCGGCGGCGTCACCAGGGCCAGCCGACGCCGGCCCAGGCCGGCCAGATGGCGCACCGCCTCGGCCGCGAAGGCGTAATTGTCGAAATCATGATAGGGGTGCACGAGCCCCATATCGGTGCGGCCGTGCGTTGCAAAAGGTATGCCGCGCTCCAGCATGTAGCGGGCCCTTGGATCGTTGGGCTGCGTGCGCGAAATGATGACGCCGTCGGCGGAGCCGGTCTCGACGAGATAACGCACCGGATCCAGCGGATCCTGCGAGCGCGAGTAGGGCGTGACGATCAGATGGTAGGGCGTATCGGCGATGACTTCGGTGACGCCGTAGATGATGTCTGAGACAAAGCTCATGATCTCGTGCTCGGTGTTGAGCACGAGGCTGATGACGTTGGTCTTGCCGGTTCGCAGGCGCACGCCGGCGCGGTTCGGCCGGTAACCGATCTGCTTGGCCACGAGCTGGACGCGGCGCCTGGTCTCGGCGCCGATCTCCGGCGCGTCCTTCAGCGCCCGCGACACGGTGGTGACGCCGAGCCCGGTCATGAAGGCAAGCGTCTTCAGCGTCGGCCGCTCCCTGGCCGACGTCTCGTCATCGCTGTCCGTGCGCCGTCTGTCCATTCGTCCCGCCCCGTCAGGCGCTTAGCAGCCGCCGGCCAGGCCGGCAATCGCCGCCGTCGCTCCCATGGCGCGTCTCCTTAGCTGAACAAGCCTATACTGAAACGTTACAGATTGTCACGACCGGTGTTCGACCAGGCTGTGGCCGAGGTCGAAAGTCCGCATGGGCTCGCCGCCGAAAAGCGTTGGGAATCAGCAGGAAAGGCATTGGGAGCAAGCTTCTTGCGAGCTTTCTGTCTTGCCATGTGGGATTTTGCGTATTGCGCTGCACAACGGGCTCCATCCCGAAAGGATTTTGTTCGCGCCTCGAAAAATATCGAACTGACTTTCAAGGGAAGGGTTGCGCATATCTTGCAATTGCCGTATCGAAAATCTGTAACGTTTCAGATTCTGGGAGGAAACCGAAATGCGATACAAATTCCTGACCGCCGCGCTTGCGGCGACGGTGGCGTTGAATTTTGCCGGGCCGGCGGCCGCAACCGATCTGGAAGTCACCCATTGGTGGACATCCGGCGGCGAGGCCGCGGCGGTCGCCGAACTCGCCAAGGCCTTCGACGCAACCGGCAACCACTGGGTCGACGGCGCCATCGCCGGGTCCGGCGGCACGGCGCGGCCGATCATGATCAGCCGCATCACCGGCGGCGACCCGATGGGCGCCACCCAGTTCAATCACGGCCGGCAGGCGGAAGAGCTGGTGCAGGCAGGCCTGATGCGCGACCTCACCGATGTCGCCACCAAGGGCAAGTGGACCGAGGTCGTGCGGCCGAAGAGCCTGCTCGACGGTTGCACCATCGACGGCAAGATCTATTGCGTGCCGGTCAATATTCACTCCTGGCAGTGGCTGTGGCTGTCGAACGCGGCCTTCGAGAAGGCGGGCGTGCCGGTGCCGAAGAACTGGAACGAATATGTCGCCGCCGCCCCGGCGCTGGAAAAGGCCGGCATCGTCCCGCTCGCGGTTGGCGGGCAGGCCTGGCAGGCGTCGGGCGCATTCGACGTGCTGCTCGCCGCGGTGGGCGGCACCGACACCTTCCTCAAGGTCTACAAGGACAAGGATGCGACGTTCGCCGCCGGTCCTGAAGTCGCCAAGGTCTTCAAGGCGGCCGACGATGCGCGCAAGATGGCCAAGAACACCAATGTGCAGGACTGGAACCAGGCGACCAACATGGTCATCACCGGCAAGGCCGGCGGCCAGATCATGGGCGACTGGGCGCAAGGCGAATTCCAGGTCGCCGGCAAGACCGCCGGCAAGGACTATACCTGCCTTCCCGGGCTTGGCCTGAACGAGGTGATCGCCACCGGCGGCGACGCCTTCTATTTCCCGCTGCTCAAGGACGCCGACAAGTCCAAGGCTCAGGAAGTGCTGGCCGAGACCTTGCTCGATCCCAAGACCCAGGTCGCCTTCAACCTCAAGAAAGGCTCGCTGCCGGTGCGCGGCGACGTCGACCTCAACGCTGCCAACGATTGCATGAAGAAGGGGCTCGACATCCTGGCCAAGGGCGCCGTCATTCCCTGGACGGACCAACTGCTCTCGCAGGACAGCCAGAAGCAGAAGGAGGACCTGTTCTCGGAGTTCTTCGCCAAGCCCGACATGACGCTCGAAGAGGCGCAGAAGCGCTTCGCCGACATCATCGCCTCGGCCGATTGACCCCCGACAAGCCGCCTCGCTCCCGGCCACCTCAGGGCCGGGAGCGAGGCGTGCCGACCTTGTCGCCCTTACCCGATCCAGCATGGCTGCACCGATGAGCAAGAGCGAACGCCCGAGCCAACTCTTCCGCAACCTCAATGCGAAGGTCGCTTCGATCCCGATGATCCTCACCGCGCTGGTGGTGTTTGTCGGCGGCACAGCCTGGACGGTGCTTTATTCCTTCACCAATTCGAAGCTTCTGCCGCGTCTGCATTTCGTCGGGCTCGACCAGTACTACCGGCTGTGGGCGACGCCGCGCTGGCTCGTCTCGATCGAGAATCTCTTGATCTACGGCGTGCTGTCGCTCGTCTTCTCGCTGGTAATCGGCTTCCTGCTTGCGGCCCTGCTCGACCAGAAGATCCGTTTCGAGGACACGTTCCGCACCATCTTTCTCTATCCCTTCGCGCTTTCCTTCATCGTCACCGGCCTCGTCTGGCAATGGCTGCTCAATCCCGATTTTGGCATTCAGGGAGTGGTTCGCGACCTCGGCTGGACAAGCTTCAATTTCGATCCGCTCTACAATTCGAGCATCGTCATCTACGGCATATTGATCGCCGCGCTGTGGCAAGGCACCGGGCTGATCATGTGCCTGATGCTGGCCGGCCTGCGCGGCATCGACGAGGACATCTGGAAGGCCGCGCGGGTGGACGGCATCCCCACCTGGAAGACCTATCTCTTCATCATCATCCCGATGATGCGGCCGGTCTTCATAACCACGCTGGTGATCATCGCGTCGGGCATCGTCAAGGTCTACGACCTCGTC
Organism: Mesorhizobium sp. BR1-1-15; assembly: GCF_020165475.1. Taxonomy (NCBI): domain Bacteria; kingdom Pseudomonadati; phylum Pseudomonadota; class Alphaproteobacteria; order Hyphomicrobiales; family Phyllobacteriaceae; genus Mesorhizobium; species Mesorhizobium sp. BR1-1-15. Next base: position 21,397 of record NZ_JAIUIF010000002.1, read on the forward strand.
GTCGCGCAGACCAGCGGCGGTCCCGGCATTTCCTCTGAAGTGCCAGCCAAATATGTCTACGACTACATGTTCTTCGCCCAGAACCTCGGCCAGGGTTTTGCCGCCTCGACCATGATGCTCTTGTCGGTGATGATCGTCATCGTGCCGTGGGCCTATCTCGAATTCGGGGGCCGCAAGCGTGTCTGATCATGCCGTCTCCCTGGCCGCGTCCCCCGCCGCCATTCGCGCCGATGCCTCGGGGCCGAGCGGACCGAAGCCCCGGCACATGTTCTCGCGCCGCAACATCTTCCTGTACGGCACGCTCATCGTGGTGGCGCTCTATTACCTGCTGCCGCTCTATGTGATGGTTGTCACCTCGCTCAAGGGCATGCCGGAAATTCGTCTCGGCAACATCTTCTCGCCGCCGGTCGAGATCACGTTCGAGCCGTGGGTCAAGGCATGGTCGCAGGCCTGCACCGGTCTCAACTGCGACGGTCTCTCTCGCGGCTTCTGGAACTCGGTGCGCATCACCGTCCCCTCGGTGATCCTGTCGATCGCAATCGCCTCGGTGAACGGCTACGCGCTCGCCAACTGGCGCTTCAAGGGCGCCGACACGTTCTTCGTCATCCTGATCGTCGGGGCCTTCATCCCCTATCAGGTGATGATCTATCCGATCGTCATCATCCTGCGCGAGATCGGCCTCTATGGCAGCCTGAGCGGCCTGGTGATCGTGCATTCCATTTTCGGCATGCCAATCCTGACGCTCTTGTTCCGCAACTATTTCACCTCCATGCCGGAGGAACTGTTCAGGGCTGCGCGCGTCGACGGCGCCGGCTTCTGGGGCATTTACCTGCGCATCATGTTGCCGATGTCGCTGCCGATCTTCGTCGTCGCCGTCATCCTGCAGGTGACCGGCATCTGGAACGACTTCCTGTTCGGCGTCGTCTATACGCGCCCCGACACCTATCCGATGACGGTTCAGCTCAACAACATCGTCAACTCGGTGCAGGGGGTGAAGGAATACAACGTCAATATGGCCGCCACCATCCTGACCGGGCTGGTGCCGCTGGTCGTCTACTTCATTTCCGGCAAATTGTTCGTGCGCGGCATTGCCGCCGGCGCGGTGAAAGGGTGATGTCGATGGCGGCAAACGGCACCAGCGTTTCGATCCAGGACCTGTCGCTGAACTTCGGCTTGGTCTCGGTGCTGCAGACGCTCAACCTCGACGTCGCCGAGGGCGAGTTCATAGTGCTGCTCGGACCCTCGGGCTGCGGCAAGTCGACCTTGCTCAACTGCATCGCCGGACTGCTCGACATTTCGGACGGCCGCATCTTCATCAAGGGCAAGAACGTCACCTGGGAAGAGCCCAAGGACCGCGGCATCGGCATGGTGTTCCAGTCCTACGCACTCTATCCGCAGATGACGGTGGAGAAGAACTTATCCTTCGGGCTGCGCGTCGCGGGCGTGCCCAAGGACGAGATCGCGAAGCGCATAGCGCGCGCCGCCGAGATCCTGCAGATCGAGCCGTTGTTGCAGCGCAAGCCCGCGGCGCTCTCCGGCGGCCAGCGCCAACGCGTGGCGATCGGGCGCGCGCTGGTGCGCGACGTCGACGTGTTCCTGTTCGACGAGCCGCTGTCGAACCTGGACGCCAAGCTGCGCTCCGAACTGCGCGTCGAGATCAAGCTTTTGCACCGCAAATTGCAGAACACCATGATCTACGTCACGCATGACCAGATCGAGGCGATGACGCTGGCCGACCGTATCGCGGTCATGCGCGGCGGCGTCATCCAACAACTCGACGCGCCGCAGACCATCTATAACAAACCGGTCAACCGCTTCGTCGCCGGCTTCCTCGGTTCGCCGGCGATGAACTTCATTGACGGCAGGCTCGAGAAAGACGCTGGCAACTGGTTTTTCGTGGCCGACAATCTCAAGGTTCCACTCGGCACCTATCAATTCGACAAGCAACCGGACGCCGGCCCTGCCGTGTTCGGCATCAGGCCCGAGCATGTCAGCCTGAACAGCGGCACGGGCTGGCCATTCTCGACGGCGGCCAATGTCGAGGTGGTCGAACCGATGGGGTCCGACACGCTGGTGTGGCTGAAGCTTGCAAAGCAGAATTTCAGCGTCCGGGTCACCTCGGAACGGACGCCCAAAAACGATGAGGCGGTGACGGTGGGCTTCGACCCGATGCGCGCCTCGCTCTTCGATGCCCAAACCGGCAGCCGCATCTAAAGCCCGATAACCATCCCCCAAGCAGAACGGACAAAGACGATGAACTGGTCATTCCAACTTTACAGCGCACGCAATTTTCAGCCCTGGGAAGGCGTGCTCGAGATGCTCGGCAAGCTCGGCTACACAGAGGTCGAAGGCTTCGGCGGGGTCTATGACGATCCCAAGGCCTTCCGCGCTCAACTCGACAAAAACGGCCTTGCCATGCCGACCGGGCATTTCTCCATCGATGCGCTGGAGAAGGATTTCGACGGCGTGCGCAGGATAGCTGAAGCGCTCGGCATCAAGCTTTTGATCTGCCCCTTTCTCATGCCTGAGTCCAGGCCTTCGGACGCTGCCGGCTGGCGCGGCTTCGGCGAGCGCCTGGCCAAGGTCGGCGAGACGGCGAAGAAGGCCGGCTACGGCTTTGCCTGGCACAATCATGATTTCGAGTTCAAGAAGCTCGCCGACGGCTCGCTGCCACAGGCTCACATCCTGGCTTCCGCGCCCGACATCGGCTGGGAGATGGATGTCGCCTGGGTGGTGCGCGGCGGCGCCGATCCGCTGCCCTGGATCGAACAGCACGGCAAGCGCATCGTTGCCGTCCACGTCAAGGACATGGCAAGGCCGGGCGAGGGGCTGGACGAGGACGGCTGGTCGGATGTCGGTCACGGCACGATCGACTGGGCCGGCCTGATCAAGGCGCTGCGGGCCAAGAGCGCGGCCAAATATTTCGTCATGGAACAGGACAATCCCAACGACATCGAGCGCTTCGCCCGCCGTTCGATTGCAACCGTAAAGGCCTACTAGGAACAATCATCATGGCAAACAAACTTGGCGTCGGCGTCATCGGCTGCGGCAACATCTCGAAGGCATATTTCTCGCTGGCGCCGCTGTTTCGCGGCATCAAGATGCGGGCCTGCGCCGATATCAACATGGACGCCGCGAAAGCGCGGGCGAAGGAGTTCAAGCTGCGCGCCGAGACGGTCGAGGACCTGCTCAAGGCCGACGACATCGAGATCATCGTCAACCTGACCATTCCGGCCGTGCACTACGAAGTGTCGAAACAGGTGCTCGACGCGGGCAAGCATGTCTATTCGGAAAAGCCCTTCGTGCTTTCGGTCAAGGAGGGGCTCGACTTGAAGAAGCGGGCGGAGAAGAAGGGACTTCGCATCGGCTCGGCACCCGACACCTTCTTCGGCGGCGCGCATCAGTTGGTGCGCAACCTGATCGATACCGGCAAGCTCGGCAGGATCACCAGCGGCACTTGCCATGTCATGGGGCACGGCATGGAGCACTGGCACCCCAATCCGGACTTCTTCTTCCAGCCGGGCGCCGGCCCGGTGCTCGACATCGGGCCGTATTACATCACCAATCTGATCCAGCTGATCGGACCGGTGAAGCAGGTGGCGGCCTTCGCCACAACCCCGGCCAAGGAACGCACGATCAGTTCGAAGCCGCGCGCGGGCGAAAGGATCCCGGTCAACACGCCGACAACCATCCACGGCCTGCTGGAGTTCGAGAACGGAGCCGTGATCACGCTCAACACCAGCTGGGACGTCTGGAGCCATGGCCATGCGCCGATGGAGCTCTATGGCGAGATGGGAAGCGTGTTCGTACCGGATCCGAACTTCTTCGGCGGCGACGTGCGCTTCACCGAAGCGGCCAAGCCGGTCAAGAAGCTGCCGAAATGGCAGCATCCGTTCGGCGTGCCCAATGAGATGCATTCGCAGGGCATGATGGCCAATTATCGCACCGCCGGCCTCGCCGACATGGCGATTGCGATCTCCGAGGGCAGGCCGCACCGCTGCTCGATGGAGCTGGCGCTGCACGCCGTCGACGTCATGACGGGAATCCTGCGCTCGGGCGAAACCGGCAAGTTCGTCGCCATGCAGACCACCTGCGAACGTCCAGCCGCGCTCGGCATCAAGGAAGCCAAGGCGCTGATGGCGAAGAAGAACTAGATCGCGGATTATCGATAATTTTGATGAACCCTCTCCCCGTTTTCGCGGGGAGAGGGTAAGGGTTGGGGCGCAGGGCCTGCGCGTCGCGTTCGCGATGACAGTGCCCAGTCCATCCAGCTTCGAGGATTTTCCCCATGCCCTATGTCGCCGCCGAAAACCGCTATGAAAAAATGGTCTATAACCGCTGCGGGCGGTCCGGCCTGAAGCTGCCGGCGATCTCGCTGGGGCTGTGGCACAATTTCGGCAACGACACGCCGCACAGGACCAAGCAGGCGATCGTGCGCAAGGCCTTCGACCTCGGCATCACGCATTTCGACCTCGCCAACAATTACGGGCCGCCGCCCGGCTCGGCCGAAATTGCGTTCGGTGAGATGCTGCGCACCGACTTCGCCGCCTACCGCGACGAACTCATCATCTCGACCAAGGCCGGCTACGAGATGTGGGCGGGGCCCTACGGCCAATGGGGCGGACGCAAATATTTGCTGGCCAGCCTCGACCAGAGCCTGAAGCGGATGGGGCTCGACTATGTCGACATCTTCTATTCGCACCGCTTCGATCCGGATACGCCGCTGGAGGAAACGATGGGCGCGCTCGACCATGCGGTGCGCGCGGGCAAGGCACTCTATGTCGGCATCTCATCCTACAATTCGCAGCGCACGCGCGAGGCGGCCGATATACTGAAGCGGCTCGGCACGCCTTGCGTAATCCATCAGCCGAGTTATTCGATGCTGAACCGCTGGGTCGAGGACGATGGCCTGCTCGATACGCTTGATGGGCTGGGCGTCGGCTCGATCGTATTCTCGCCGCTGGCACAGGGCATGCTGACCGACAAATATCTCGGCGGCATCCCCGAGGGCAGCCGTGCCTCCCAGGGCAAGTCGCTGCGGCCGGCCTTCATCAACGACAACACCATCGCCAACATACAGGCGTTGAACGCGATCGCGGGCCGCCGTGGCCAGACGCTGGCGCAGATGGCGCTGGCGTGGGTGCTGCGCAAGGGCAAGGTGACATCGGCGCTGATCGGCGCCAGCCGGCCGGAGCAGGTGGAGGACTGTGTCGGCGCGCTGGAGGCGCCCGACTTCAGCGACGCCGAGCTTGCCGAGATCGACAATTACGCGCGCGAGTCCGACATCAATCTGTGGGCAGCCTCGGCCGAGCGCAACGGCCCGCCGAGGAAGTAGGCATCGGAGCCGGCAAACGACAACGGTGGGAGCCCTCCCGCCGTTGTCATTCGCGGAATGCCGCGCCAGCGCGTTTCAACAGAGGAGTAGCAAAGACAGCGGTTCGTCGCTATCTGAATGGGACGGGCCGTTTGCATATGGAAACGGCCCGTATGTGACACAAGGCAGGTCGGAAACAGGATCATGGCGGCAAGGGATGTGCTGACGAAGAACCAGCTGTGCGTGCTCGAGAAACTCGAGGCCGCCAGCGGGCCGCTCAGCGCCTACACCTTGCTTGACCAGCTGCGCGAGCGGGGTTTCCGCGCGCCGCTGCAGGTCTATCGCGCGCTCGACACGCTGGTGAAGTCCGGCTTCGTGCATCGGCTGGAAAGCCTCAATTCCTTCGTCGCCTGCGTCGAACCGCACGATCACAGCCATTCCATGACCGCTTTCGCCATCTGCGACACATGTGGCCAGGTGAGCGAAATGTCCGACCATGATGTCGGTCACCGGCTGGACGAATGGGTGCGCTCCACCGGCTTTGCCGCCAAGAAGGCGGTGATCGAGTTCCGCGGGACCTGTGCCAAGTGCCGGGCGCAAGCTGCCTAGTCTAAGGTGTATCGATATTCAGGTGATGCCGGCCTGGCGCTAGTGCGCCTCGTCCCAATTGTTCGCCGCTCGAGCGTCCACATGCAGCGGCACCGACATCGACACCGCCGGCATGGCCGCGTTCTCCATGACATGGCGCACGACGGGGATCGTCGCCTCCACTTCCGCCTCGATCGTCTCGAAGATCAGCTCGTCATGCACCTGCAAGAGCATGCGGGCCGAAAGCCTGGCCTTCTCCAGCGCCTCGTCCATGCGCACCATGGCGCGGCGGATGATGTCGGCGGCGGTGCCTTGCAGGCGCGCGTTGATCGAGGCGCGCTCGTTGAAGGCGCGGATCGAGGGATTGGAAGACCGGATCTCGGGGTAGTGGATGCGGCGGCCGAAGATGGTTTCGACGAAACCGTGCTCGCGGGCATAGGCCTTGGTCTCTTCGATATAGTCGCGGATGCCGGGGAAGCGCTCGAAATATTTTTTGATGTAGTTGCTGGCCTCCTCGCGCGGGATCGACAGCTGGTTGGCAAGGCCGAAAGCCGAGATGCCGTAGATGATGCCGAAATTGATCGCCTTGGCGCGGCGGCGCACTTCCGAAGGCATGCCCTCCACGGGCACGTTGAACATTTCCGAGGCCGTGATGGCGTGGATGTCGGCGCCGTCGGCGAAGGCCTGCCGCAATTGCGGGATCTCGGCGACATGGGCGAGCACGCGCAATTCGATCTGGCTGTAGTCGGCCGAAACCAGGCGGTTGCCCTTGTCGGCGATGAAGGCCGTTCTGATCCTGCGCCCCTCGGCGGTGCGCACCGGGATGTTCTGCAGGTTCGGGTCGGAGGATGACAGCCGCCCCGTCGTCGTCGCGGCGAGCGCGTAAGAGGTGTGGACGCGCTTGGTGTCCGGGTTGACGAAGCCGGGCAGCGCATCGGTGTAGGTCGATTTCAGCTTGGTCAGCTGGCGCCAGTCGACGATCTTGCGCGGCAGTTCGTGGCCTTCGGCGGCGAGGTCTTCCAGAAGCTGCGCCGAGGTCGACCATTGGCCGGTCTTGGTCTTGGAGCCGCCGGGCAGACCCATGCGGCCGAACAGGATATCGCCGAGCTGCTTGGGCGAGCCGATGTTGATGCGCTCGCCGACGAGCTGGTAGATTTCTTCCTCGAGCCGGGCTGCGCCCTGGGCCAGTTCGCCCGACAGCCGCGACAGGATCTGCCGGTCGACCGAGATGCCGCGCTGTTCCATGCGCGCCAGCACCGGCACCAGCGGCCGTTCCAGCCGCTCATAGACCGACACCAGGCCCTTGGCGGCGAGCCGCGGCTTCAGCACCAGCCAGAGCCTGAGCGTCACATCGGCGTCCTCGGCCGCGTGGGCGGTCGCCTTGTCGACATCGACCTGGTCGAAGCCGACCGAATTTTTTCCGGAGCCGGTCACGTCCTTGAGCTGAAGCGGACTGTGGCCCAGCCATTTCTCGGCAAGCGCGTCCATGCCGTGGCCATGCGAGGTGCCGGCATCGAGCACGTAGGAGATCAGCATGGTGTCGTCGAAAGGGCCGACGTCGATACCGTAGCGGCTCATGATGACGAGATCGTATTTCAGGTTCTGCGCGATCTTGAGGACAGACTTGTCCTCGAGCAGCGGTTTCAGCACGGCCAGCGCCTCGCGCAGCGGGATCTGGTTGTCGATCGGACCACCGCCGAGCAGGTCGCCATTTCCGCTCCTGTGGGCGAACGGCACATAGGCGGCGCGACCTGGCGCCGTCGCCAGCGACAAGCCGATCAGTTCGGCCTGCATCGGATCGGGCGACGTCGCGCGGGTATCGAAGGCGACGATGCCGGTCTCCAGCGCCTCGGCGACCCAGGCCTTCAGGCTGGCGACGTCGCGGATGCACTGATAGGCCGAAATGTCGATCTTGCGGGCGGTGGCGGCCTCCAGGCGAAGCGCCGACAGAAGCGAGGGGGTGTTGCCCTCCTTGGTGCCGCCGGCTGCGGCTAGGGCCGTCTCGCCGTCCTGCTTCGCCTCGGCGCTGGGCGCGACCGGCGCGCCGGCGCCGACATCCGGCCCATGCGCGGAGTCGGCGCGTTCGACCGTCACAGCGATCGCCTGGACGTCGCTTGCCTCGGTTCCCGTGGTTTCCGCCACGCGGCGGGTCAGCGAAGAGAATTCCATGGTCTTGAGGAAGCCGATCAGCTTCGGCCCGTCCGGCGCGTGCAGGACGAATTCGTCCAGCCCCTCGGCCACCGGCACATCGTTCTTCAACGTCACCAGCTGGCGCGAGATGCGCGCCTTGTCGGCATTGGCGATGATGGATTCGCGTCGTTTCTCCTGCTTGATCTCGCCGGCGCGCTCAAGCAGTCCGTCTAGGTCACCGAACTGTTCGAGCAATTGCGCCGCAGTCTTCGGTCCGATGCCCGGCACGCCGGGAACATTGTCGACGGAATCGCCGGTCAATGCCTGCAGGTCGATCATCTTCTCCGGCGGCACGCCCCATTTCTCGATGACCTCGGGAATGCCGATCTGGCGATCCTTCATCGGATCGTACATGCTCACCGTCGGGCCGACCAACTGCATCAGGTCCTTGTCGGAGGAGATGATGGTGGTGTCGCCGCCGGCCTCGCAGGCCAGCCGGCAATAGGTCGCGATGAGGTCGTCGGCCTCGAACCCTTCCATCTCGAGACAGGGCAGGTTGAACGCCCTGGTCGCCTGGCGGATGAGGCCGAATTGCGGGATCAGGTCTTCCGGCGGCGCCGAACGGTTGGCCTTGTATTCGGGATAGAGATCGTTGCGGAAGGTTTTCGACGAATAGTCGAAAATGACGGCGAAATGCGTCGGCACGATGCCGACATCGGTGTTGCGGGCATCCTGCATCAGCTTCCACAACATGTTGCAGAAGCCGGACACGGCGCCGACCGGCAGGCCGTCGGACTTGCGGGTCAGCGGCGGCAGCGCATGATAGGCACGGAAGATGTAGCCGGAGCCGTCGACAAGAAAGAGATGATCGCCTTTTTTCATGCCGGCAGGGATAGCGCGGCGCGGCGGCTTGGTCCATGCCAAAGGCACCGCTTCCAGCAACACCCTGACAGGCAGGCGACGGGTTGGTTGGAAAGAGCTGAAATGGCATTATTTTCGCCCGCGGGAGGGCTTGGTCCCGCCTGTCGAACGGCAGCTCACGGCCATGTTACAAAAGTGTAATATTCGTGCCCTTGAATCGCCACGTTCGAGGACACAGATAAATGTCATCGGCAATTTTCGCCGACGTCCGGAGCAAGGCCCGTCCCCCGCCTATCCCGGACACCTGCGGCAGCCTATCCCCCCTCTCCGGGCTGCCGCATCGTTTCGAGTAGAAGGGCCGCCGTGGTTCCCCCTCCACCACGGCGGTCTTTTTTGTTTCGAATAACGCTTGAGCCCGTGGTCCAATGCTCGCGGGCTTTTCGTTTGCCCGCTCTGCCTTTACGGTTCCGGCACTGAATCGAAAGGCTCGCCAATGTCAATTTCCCCCGTTCTCGACCGTCTCGACAAGAATCTCGACCAGAGCCTGGAGCGCCTGTTCGGTCTGCTCCGGATCAGGTCGATCTCCACCGATCCGGCCTATGCCGCCGATTGCCGCAAGGCGGCCGAATGGCTGGTGGAAGAACTCAAGGTGATCGGCTTCGACGCCAGCGTCCGCGACACGCCCGGCCACCCGATGGTGGTTGCGCATCATGATGGGCCGGCCGGTTCACCGCATGTGCTGTTCTATGGCCACTATGACGTACAGCCGGTCGATCCGATCGAGCTTTGGGAAAACGACCCGTTCGCGCCGGCGGTCAAGGAGATCGAGCCCGGCCACAAGGTGATCACCGGGCGCGGCTCGGCCGACGACAAGGGTCAGTTGATGACCTTCGTCGAGGCTTGCCGGGCCTGGAAGCAGGTGCATGGCAATCTGCCGTGCCGCATTACTATCCTGTTCGAGGGAGAGGAGGAGTCGGGCTCGCCGTCGCTGAAGCCCTTCCTCGAGGCCAATGCCGATGAACTCAAGGCCGATTTCGCGCTGGTCTGCGATACCAGCATGTGGGACCGCGACACGCCGTCGATCTGCGTGGGGCTGCGCGGGCTGGTTGGCGAGGAGATCATCGTGAAGGCCGCCGACCGCGACCTGCATTCGGGTCTCTATGGCGGCGCCGCTGCCAACCCGATCCGCATCCTGGCCAAGGTGCTGGCCGACATTCACGACAAGGACGGCCATATCACCATCCCGGGCTTCTATGACGGCGTCGAGGAAACGCCGTCGCAGATCCTGAAATCATGGGAAACGCTGGGCGAAACGGCCGAGACGTTCCTTGGCCCCGTCGGCCTTTCGATCCCGTCGGGCGAAAAGGGCCGCTCGCTGCTGGAACTCACCTGGGCACGGCCGACGGCCGAGTTCAACGGCATCACCGGCGGCTATACCGGCAAGGGCTTCAAAACAGTGATTGCGGCGCAGGCCTCGGCGAAAGTATCTTTCCGCCTCGTCCACAAGCAGGATCCCAAGAAGATCCGCGCCGCCTTCCAGCAATTCGTCAGGGAGCGCATTCCGGCCGACTGTTCGGTGGAGTTCCACCCGCATGGTGGCTCGCCGGCGATCCAGCTTTCCTACGACTCGCCGTTCCTGGCCAAGGCCAAGACGGCGCTGTCGGACGAATGGCCGAAGCCGGCGGTGACGATCGGCAGCGGCGGCTCGATCCCCGTGGTCGGCGATTTCCAGACCTATCTCGGCATGGAATCGCTGCTGGTCGGTTTCGGCCTCGACGACGACCGCATCCACTCGCCCAACGAAAAGTATGAGTTGAGTTCGTTCCACAAGGGCCAGCGCTCCTGGGCACGCATTCTGGACGCGCTGACGCGCTGAGCCGGGAACTCACGAAAGGCGGGAAAATCAAGTTTATGTTGATTTTTCCACCGATCACGGCAAGGACGGGTTGCCAGCGCAACGTGCTGGAGCGCGCGCGTCCGCTCGATGGATGCGCGATGCCGAAAGCGCGACCCCGGAGAAGACGATGAGCGATATCCGTTTCCACAAAAACGATCTGCCCGACCTGTCCCGCTACAATGTCGGGGCGGTTGCCATCGATACGGAAACGCTGGGACTGAACCCGCATCGCGACCGGTTGTGCGTGGTGCAGATTTCACCCGGCGACGGCAGCGCCGACGTCATCCAGATCGCGCCGGGCCAAAAGGAAGCGCCGAACCTCGTCAAGCTCTTGGGAAACCACAGCGTGACCAAGCTGTTCCACTATGGGCGCTTCGACCTTGCCGTGCTCTACCATGCGTTCGGTGTGATGCCCGAGCCGGTATTCTGCACCAAGATCGCCTCGCGGCTGACCCGCACCTACACCGACCGGCATGGTCTCAAAGACATCTGCTTCGAGCTTCTGGGCGTCGGCCTGTCCAAGGCGCAGCAATCGTCGGACTGGGCGGCCGAAACGCTGTCGCCCGAACAACTCGAATACGCCGCATCCGACGTGCTCTATCTGCACCGGCTGCGCGACGTGCTGGCGGCGCGGCTGGCGCGCGAGGATCGCACGAAAGAGGCCGACGCCTGTTTCCGCTTCCTGCCGACACGCGCCAAGCTTGACCTCATGGGCTGGGACGAAGAGGATATTTTCGCTCATAGCTGACGGCGTCGCGGCGCTGCCGCCGATGTTCCGTCCGGGACCAGATGCCGGCCGTCGTGTTCCGTCGGCTCGAAAAGAGGGATGACATGGCGGATAGGAAGCCCATATCGACCGCGCCCACCGACGGCTCCAAGGTCACCGTGACCTGGAAGGACGGCGACGGCGTGCTCAACGAATCCATCGCGCAATACCGGGACGGCGGCTGGTGGGTCTACATCGACAGCGATACGCAGAAGAAGGTCGAGCCGACGAGCTGGCGGCCCGCCGCGAGCGACGACGGCGACCAATGAGCAGGCCGCTGGCGAGGGCGGCGGCTTTCGCATAGCCTGAAGCCGTTGATATCGAGGCCGATTCGGGGCTTTCCGCTCCGCGCTCGCCTCTTGCTCGGAGGGAAATCGCCATGGGCGTCGAAAGCCTGCTCGTCTTCATCATCATCGGTGCCATCGCCGGCTGGCTCGCCGGTCTCATCGTCTCCGGTTTCGGCTTCGGCCTGATCGGCAACATCATCGTCGGCATCATCGGCGCGTTCATCGCGGGCTGGCTGTTCCCGCGGATCGGCTTGTCCATCGGCGGCGGCATCCTCGCCTCGATCATCCACGCCACGATCGGCGCCATCATCCTGCTGATCCTGGTCAGGGTCCTGAAGCGAGCCTGAGGCCGGGCACCGAGGAGCGCGCCATGAAACAGAATACGCTTTATCTCGTCATTGGCGCGCTCGTCGTCGTGGTCATCGCGCTCGGCGTCTACGTCTACCGCGAACAGACCAAGCCGAAAGGCGTGGAGCTCAAGATCGACGACAAGGGCATCTCGATCCAGCAGAACTGAACGGAGCCCGGGCTTGCCGGCTCCGCATTGCTCCCCACGCCTGACTATCGCTGCCTGCCGGATTTAACCCGCCTTTAAACCGCCGCATCTACTCTGCAACCCGACGCCATAGGCATCGGGATATCAAGCGCAGCGCATGGCGAACCGCAGAGACAGCCGCATCGAACCCAGTTTCGAGGGACCGCCACAAGCGAGATCCCAGACAGGTCTTTCGGTGAGCGAGGAGGATCGCGTCGTGCCCAGCAACCGCAAAGCCTCCGCCAAACGCAAACCGCCGAAGGCAAAATCGTCGCGTGCCAGGCGCGACCGAAGCCGGCGCGGCCTGTTCGGCGTGCTCGGCCGGCTGGTCTACTGGTGCTTCGTGCTGGCCATCTGGGGCGGCATCGCGGTGGCCGGAGTCGTCGTCTACTACGGCGCCAAGATGCCGGCGGCCACGACCTGGTCGATCCCCGATCGCGCGCCCAATATCAAGATCGTCTCCGCCGACGGCCAACTGCTCGCCAATCGCGGCATGAGCGGCGGCGAGGCGGTCGGCCTGCACGAAATGTCGCCCTACATCCCCGAGGCGGTCATCGCCATCGAGGACCGCCGCTTCTATTCGCATTTCGGCGTCGACCCGATCGGCCTGTCGCGCGCCATGGTCGCCAATCTCGCCGGCGGGCATTTCTCGCAAGGCGGTTCGACGCTGACGCAGCAACTGGCCAAGAACCTGTTCCTGACGCCGGACCGGACGTTGGAGCGCAAGGTGCAGGAGGTGCTGCTGGCGCTGTGGCTGGAGCACAAGCACACCAAGGACCAGATCCTCGAAATGTACCTCAACCGGGTCTATTTCGGCTCGGGCGCCTATGGCGTCGAAGCGGCCTCGCGCCGTTATTTCGGCAAGAGCGCGCGCGATGTCACCTTGTCGGAGGCGGCGCTGCTTGCCGGTCTCCTGAAGGCGCCGTCGCGACTGTCGCCGGCGCGCGATCCCAAGGCCGCCGAGGACCGCGCGCAGCTGGTGCTCGCCGCTATGCGCGACGAAGGCAAGATCAGCGCCAAGGAACTGACCACGGCGATGAGCGCGCCGGCGACGCGCGCGCCGTCCTACTGGACAGGCTCGGAAAACTACGTCGCCGACACCATCATGGAAGAGCTGCCCGATCTGATCGGCGACGTGCGCGGCGACATCGTCATCGATTCCACCGTCGACCTGAACCTGCAGAAGCTCGCGGAACAATCGATCCGCCGGCTGATCGATGAAAGCGGCAAGAAGCTCAACGTCACCCAGGGCGCGCTGGTGTCGATCGACGATTCGGGCGCGGTGCGTGCCATGGTCGGCGGCTACGATTATTCGACCAGCCAGTTCGACCGCGCCTCGGAAGCGCGCCGGCAGCCCGGTTCGGCGTTCAAGCCGTTCGTCTACATGGCCGCCCTCGAGGCCGGCCGCACGCCCGACAGCGTGCGCAACGATGCGCCGATCAAGATCGGCAAATGGACACCCGACAATTACGGCGGCAAGTATTTCGGGAAGGTGACGCTGGCAACCGCCTTGGCGAAGTCGCTGAACTCGGTGGCGGCCCAGCTGACCATGGAAGTGGGGCCGGACGCAGTGGTCGAGGCGGCGCATCGCATGGGCATCCAGTCCGATCTGCAGGCCAACACCTCGATCGCGCTAGGCACGTCGGAAGTGACGCCGCTGGAGCTGACCTCGGCCTATGTGCCTTTCGCCAATGGCGGCTACAAGCCGGACATCCATTTCATCCGCCGCGTGACATCAGCCGAGGGCAAGGTGCTGTACGACGCCGGCAGCGGCAGCGCGCCGCGCGTGGTGAAGCCCGAGATCGTCGGCATGATGAACTCGATGATGACCGGGACGGTGGAGATCGGCACGGCCAGGAAGGCGGCCTTCACCTGGCCGTCGGCCGGCAAGACCGGCACCAGCCAGAATTCGCGCGACGCCTGGTTCGTCGGCTACACCGCCAATCTCACCACCGGCGTATGGTTCGGCAATGACGACGGCAGCCCGATGAAGAAGGTCACCGGCGGCGCGCTGCCGGCGCAGGCCTGGCACGAGTTCATGGTCGCCGCGCATGAGGGCGTGCCCGTGCGGCCGCTGCCTGGTACCTGGAAATCGACGCCGGCCGATAGGATCGTGCCGGACGAAATCCCGTCGGCCGATGCGACACAGCCGGCTCCGAAGCCGCAAGCGCCTGTCGGCCAGTCGGCGCCCGCTGCCGTCGCGGCGCAGCCAGCGCCGGTTCGCGCGCCCCGCCCGGCCCAGACGGTCGACGCCGACGGTTTCGATATGCCGGGCGACTCCGGAACCACCGCCTCGGTCGGACATCCGGTGCCGCCGGGCAGTGTCGGCGGTCCGCTCAAGAAGCGGCAGACGTCGATCCTCGACATTCTCGGCGGAGGCTAGCGGCAACTCGCCTCTCGCCAGCGCCACACCGTTCGGCTACACCTCCCGACATGGCAGAGATCGACACCAGGAAGACCATTGTGCTGACCGGCGCCAGCCGTGGCATCGGCCATGCCACGGTCAAGCGTTTCTCGCGCGAGGGCTGGCGCGTCATCACCTGCTCGCGCCAGGCGTTTGCCGAGGATTGCCCGTGGCCGGCCGGGCCCGAGGACCACATCAAGGTCGATCTCGCCGACCAGGAGGATGTCGGCATCGCCGTCTCCGAAATCCGCCACCGGCTCGAGGCGCATGGCGGGCAGCTGCACGCGCTGGTCAACAACGCCGGCATTTCGCCAAAGCTCAAGGACGGCAACAGCCGCATGAACTCCATCGACACGCCGATGCATGTCTGGCGCGACGTGTTCCAGGTCAATTTCTTCGCGCCGATCATGCTGGCGCGCGGGCTGTTCAAGGAACTGGCATCGGCGAAAGGGTCGATCGTCAACGTCACCTCGATCGCCGGCACCCGGGTGCACCCCTTCGCCGGCACCGCCTATGCGACATCCAAGGCGGCGCTCGGCTCGCTGACGCGCGAGATGGCGCATGATTTCGGGCCGCACGGGATCCGCGTCAACGCCATTGCGCCGGGCGAAATCGACACCGCGATCCTGTCGCCAGGCACGGACAAGATCGTCGAGACCATTCCGCTCAGGCGGCTGGGTACCACGGCCGAGGTCGCCGACATCATCTTCTTCCTGTGCTCCGGGCAGGCGTCTTATGTGACCGGTTCGGAAATCCACATCAATGGCGGCCAGCACGTGTGAGCGGACTGATCTCAGGCTAGGGATCGTTCATCCGGTCATGGTGAGAACGGCCTTGCCGCTGAAGCTGCGCTGTCGCAGAGCGTCCAGGGCTTGGGCGATGTCGGTCCATGGCATGGTCAGGGCGACGCGGGTTTCCAGCCGGCCGGCCGCAACGAGAGCGAGTAGCGAGGCGATGTCCGAGCCAATGCCCGCGCCAGACGTGTAGTAGGCGAAAGTCTGAAGCCTCGCCCCCTCGTGACCCGGAACGAACTGGCGGAACCCAATTGGCGTGAGTTCGCCACTGCTTGAGCCGAACATGACGATCGTCCCGCCAGGAGCGACGCGTTCGATCGCGTGGGCGAGGCTTTGGCCACCGACCGATTCGGTAATCAGCGAAAACGGCCCCACGGCCAGTTCGATCGACTCGACGACTTGCCCGGCACCCAGGCGGCGGAGATCCTCGCCATGCCGGGAGGCCGCGACCGCGGTCACGCTCGCGCCCTGTTCGCGCGCGATCTGGATCTGGAAACGGCCGACCGCTCCACTTGCGCCGGTGATCAGGACCCGTTGGCCGGCAAGGTCGCCGCCATGGCGCAAAGTCCTGAGCGCGGTGGTGCCCGCGACCGGAAGCGTGGCCGCGGAAACGAAGCTGACCTCATCCGGCAGGACGGCGAGGCGGTCGGTCGAAACCGCGACGCGTTCGGCCCAGCCGGCCTGGTCGACCAAGGCCGCGACGCGGGCGCCCACGGCTGGCCCGGAGCCGTCGGCCGCTGGCCGTTCGACGATCCCGACGATGTCCTGGCCGGGTATCCAGCCGTCCGGGCGTATGGTGAGCAGGCGCAATTCGCCGCGATTCAACGAGGTTGTGTGGACCGAGACAAGCGCCTCGTTTGCGAGAGGCCGTGGGTCCTCGACCTCGGCAAGCGTCAGTCCGGCGGGGCTGTCGGAAGATATGGCTAGGGCGAGCATGAGACGTACCTTCCTGCTGGTTTGTGGATGCAAAGCGCGGTGGCATCCTGATCAACCGGGTGCATGGGCAAGCTGGAACCTATCGACTTCCCAGCTTGAAGAATTTAGCTATCGTGGCGTTTAATCGCTAAAAGCCGTCAATCATGAGACAACCTCTTCGTTACCCATGGCTCGATTTCAATGTGGATGACGTCCTCGCACCGGCAATCGCCGTGCGCGTCGACGTTACCGAAACCAGGGCCGAAGTCCCCTCCCATCGGCATCGCAAAGGCCAACTCGTCTTCGCGCTCGGCGGTGGCGTCACATGCCGCGTCCCGAGCGGCCTGTGGATGGTGCCGCCGCATTGCGGGGTGTGGATTCCCGGCGACATGGAGCACAGCAATATCGCGACCGCCAACGCCCGGATCTTCTTCGTCTACATCGAGCCGGGAGCCGCCGAATTGCCGGACCGGTGCTGCACCCTTTCGGTCTCGCCGCTGCTGCGCGAACTGATCATCGAACTGTCCGATGGCGTGGGGGATGATGAGGCGAGGGATGCGCTTTTGATCAGGATGCTGCTTGCTGAGCTGCCGCGCATGCCTGTCCAGCGGCTGCATCTGCCGATCTCATCCGAGCCGCGATTGAGGCGGATCGCCGAAGCGTTGGCGCAGGATCCCGCCGACCGCAGCACATTGTCGGAATGGGCCAGCCGGGTTGCGCTCAGCGAGAGCAGTCTCGCCCGTCTCGTCGTGAAGGAGACTGGCTTAAGCTTCGGACGCTGGCGCCAGCAGTTGCATCTGATCGTCGCAATTCGAGAACTTGCCTCCGGTGCGAGCGTGCAGCAGGTCTCCGGCGATCTCGGCTATGATTCCGTCACCGCCTTCATCACCATGTTCAAAAAGGCGCTTGGCAAGCCGCCGGCAAAATACCTCGGCAGCGTCGCGCAAAATGGCGGCTCTGCCTTCGTGGCGTGATCAACCTGGCTGCAGGCGGAGCACCTCGAGCATCCATTGTTAGACCAGGCGACGCCTTGTAGATTCGAACGACACCTTGGAGATGGAAACATGGCGCTCAAGCGGATGGACAACGTAGGAATCGTCGTCGAAGACCTCGGAGAGGCGGTTGATTTCTTTCGCGAACTCGGCCTCGAGCTTGAAGGACGGGCCACGATCGAAGGAGAATGGGCCGGACGTGTCACCGGACTGGGCGATCAGCATGTCGAGATTGCCATGATGCGCACACCGGACGGCCATAGCCGGCTCGAGCTCTCCCGCTTCCTCAGGCCGCCTGTCGTCGCAGATCACCGGAACGCCCCGGTCAACGCCCTAGGGTACCTGCGCGTCATGTTCACCGTGGATGACATCGACGAGACGCTTGAAAGGCTCCGCACGCGCGGCGCGCAGCTCGTAGGCGAAGTAGTCCAGTATAAAGACGTGTATCGGCTCTGCTACATCCGTGGGCCTGAGGGGTTGCTCATCGGACTCGCCCAAGAACTCGGTTAAGCGCAATACGAAGAAATGGCAGGAGTGGCCGATGTCAGCGGGCGCGTCCAAGGCCGCCCCACCTGTTCGAGGTCCAG
Organism: Mesorhizobium sp. BR1-1-15; assembly: GCF_020165475.1. Classification (NCBI taxonomy): domain Bacteria; kingdom Pseudomonadati; phylum Pseudomonadota; class Alphaproteobacteria; order Hyphomicrobiales; family Phyllobacteriaceae; genus Mesorhizobium; species Mesorhizobium sp. BR1-1-15. The sequence goes on from NZ_JAIUIF010000002.1 coordinate 39,467, forward strand.
CCCTCCACGGTCGGCCGCGTTCTCGCTAAGCACGGACTAGTTCCGTGTAGGCGGACGGTTCAGCCGCCCGCGGCTTGTGACCAAGCACCTCTTCCACGATGCCGCGCGCGATCTCGCGTTCGCCCATGATCACCGTATCGGCGCCGAGCCCCTTGAGATGCTCGACCTCGGCATCGGAATGGGCGCGGGCGACGACATTGATGGCGGGATTGGCGGCGCGCGCACGCAGCACGATCTGACCGGCCTCGAAGGCATTGGGGATGGCCAGGATCAGCCGTTTTGCGCCTTCGGGATTGGCGGCTGCAAACACTTCGGCATTGGCGGCGTTGCCGGCCACGGTCTCGATGCCCTCGGCCCTGAGCTTCACCAGTGTCTTGTCGGCATCCTCGACCACCAGGAAGGGCAGGGCGGCTTCCTTCAACGCAGCGCCGACGAGACTGCCGACACGGCCGTAACCAATCAGGATAGCGTGGCCGCTGAGGGCCGTTCTTGGCGGCGGCCCATCCTCCTGCTTCGCCGCCGAGGCGACGGAAGCCACCTGGCCGGGCTCCGTCGCCGGGCCGACCGGTTTGGGCTCAACAGGCGGCGCCGTCCTGGCGGCGCGGGCCTCGAGCCATGGCTTCATCCAGTCGATGACCAGGAACATCACCGGGTTGAGCACGATCGACAGGATGGCGCCCGCCAGGATGAGGTCTCGCCCCTGTTCGGGCAGCAGTTTCAGCCCGACGCCGAGTTCGGCCAGGATGAAGGAGAACTCGCCGATCTGGGCAAGGCTCGCCGAAATCATCAGCGCCGTCGCCAGGGGATAACCGAAGGCGACGACGATGAGGAAGGCCGCCAGCGACTTGCCGACGACGATGATGGCGAGCGTTGCCAGAATCGGCAAGCCGTTGCTGAACAGGCTGAACGGGTCGAACAGCATACCGACCGAGACGAAGAACAGCACCGAGAAGGCATCGCGCAACGGCAGCGATTCCTCCGCGGCGCGGTGGCTGAGTTCGGACTCGCTCATGATCATGCCGGCGAAGAAAGCGCCCAGTGCCAGCGAGACGCCGAACAGCTTGGCCGCGCCGAAGGCGACGCCAAGCGCTATCGCCAGCACCGAAAGCCGAAACAGCTCGCGCGAGCCGGTATGGGCGACATAGTGCAGGATCCAGGGAATGACGCGGCGGCCTACCACCAGCATGACGATGACGAAGGCGGCGACCTTGGCCAGCGTGATGCCGACGACACCCCAGATGCCGTAGCTCGCGGGCAGCGACAGCAGGCCGCTCGCATGGGCATCCGCCTGCTCCTGGCCGCCAAGCACGCCGGCAAGCGCTGGCAAAAGCACCAGGGCCAGCACCATGACCAAGTCCTCGACGATCAGCCAGCCGACGGCAATGCGGCCGCGCTCGGTCTCGATCAGGCGGCGCTCCTGCAGGGCGCGCAGCAGCACCACGGTCGAGGCCACCGACAGCGCCAGGCCGAAGACCAGTCCTGCTCCCGCAGACCAGCCGAGCATCCAGGAAAGCCCCGCGCCGAGTGCCGTGGCAAAGCCGATCTGAACGATGGCGCCGGGCACGGCAATGGCGCGGACCGACAGGAGATCCTTCAGCGAAAAATGCAGGCCGACGCCGAACATCAACAGGATGACGCCGATTTCGGCGAGCTCATTGGCAAGGCCGGCGTCAGCGACGAAACCGGGCGTGTTCGGCCCAACCAGCACGCCGGCCACGAGATAGCCGACCAGCGGCGGAATGCGGAAGCGGTTGGCGAGAGCGCCGAAGACGAAAGCGAGCCCCAGACCGGCTACGATGGTGGCGATAAGGGGAGTGTCATGCGGCATTGTCTATGGAGCGCCTTTCAAGCCAGCGATGCAGGATATGCGCCGCCCGAAGCCGCCGCCTGTTTGCAATATGGTGGATTGGGTGTCGGCCACGCAACCCCGCAAAACCGGGAATTGCCGGTGAAGCGACAAATACCTCGCCGGTGGGCAAGCAAGCCGGAATTCGAGGTCAGCCGAAATCATGCGCCGCAACGGCGGCGCTCGATCGCCAACGATCAAGCTGCCCGCAACAGGGCCTCGATCTCGAATACCGCGTGGTTGGTCAGCGTCTTGGGAATTTCCGCGCTGACCTTGTCGCTGACTTCCTTGTGCAGGATCTTGCGCATCGCGCCGAGCACGAGCGGCGGCGCGATGAGGATGATTTCGTCAAAAGAGCCTCGATGAGCCAGCTTGTAGAGCCGTTCGGCGAGTTCGTCGGCAAAGCGCTCCTTGCCGATCCGATGCCAATCCGTCTCCTCGACCGCGCTGCGGTGAACCGAGGGACCGTCATTGTAGCGACCGGGACTGTCGCTGCCTTGCTCGCGCGTTGGCGGGTTGTCCTGCCTCACTTCCTGCACCACTTCGAGGTTCGGAAATTTGGTGTCACCTGCATTTCTGAGGAAGAGCGCTTTTTCTCCGTCGGCCACCATGATCCAGATGCCGTGCTTCAACTTGATCGCGCTCATGACGCCGGGCTCCTTCCTTCGCTGCCGCCACGCTTGGCTTCACGCCGCGGCCAGGTATGATTTTGCATTGCGCATGCGGAAGGAACGCGCCTCGATCCGGTAATGTTCCAGCCAAAAAGCCAGGTCATACGGGCGCTCCTTCGAGGCGGAGGCGCACGCACGACCGCCGGGGCAGCTTTAATCTACTAAATTAGTAGAATTTAGAAAAAAGGGTTTTGTCATAAAGCGCGTTCGGCCCAAAAAAGAGGAGAAATCAACGCCCGCGACAGCGGCTTGATGCCGGTCTCCGCAACAAGGTGGAATATTTTTCTCTTGGCTGCGGCCCTTTAGAAAAAGCGATTGCATCCCGGAAGGTGATGCGCGAGTGGGTTTCTTCAGCTTTTTCGCGCCCACGCGTAGAAGTGAAGACCAGATCAGGATTCCGTTCGTATCCATGCCGCAGCCCGCCCCCAAGCTCAATGCCTTCCCCGTCTTCGTACGGGTCGAGGACGAAGCCGTAACGATCGTCGGCGGCGGCGACGAAGCGTTGGCCAAGGCACGATTGCTTGGGCAGTCCAGCGCTACGCTGCGCATCGTCGCGGAGAGCGCCTCACCGGACATGCTCGGCTTCATCGCGCAGAGCGGCGCCACCCACATCGCGGCCTATGAGGCGAGTCGGCTGGAAGGCTCGGTGATGGTGTTCGCTGCCAGCGGCGATGAGGCGCTCGACCGGCGCGTTGTCCAGGATGCGCGCCGGCTCGGCATCCCCGTCAATGCGGTGGACCGGCCGGAGCTTTGCGATTTTTTCACCCCGGCGCTGGTCAATCGCGCACCGGTCGCGATCGCCATCGGCACGGAAGGCGCTGGGCCGGTGCTGGCGCAGATGCTGCGTGCCCGCATCGACCGCATGCTGTCGCCCTCGTTGGGCAGGTTGGCGGCTCTCGCCGCGTCCTTCCGGGCCGCCGCTGAAAGCCTGCCCAGGGGCAATTCGCGCCGCCGGTTCTGGAGCGAGTTCTTCGGCGGTGCGCCGGCGCGCGCCGTCGAAGCTGGCAAGCTTTCGCAGGCGCATGACGCAGCCGCCGATCTTCTGCGTTCGGCTGCATCCGCTTCAGGCCATATCGCCCTGGTTGGCGCGGGCCCCGGTGCCGAGGACCTTTTGACGCTGCGTGCGCATCGCCTGCTGATGGAGGCCGATGTCATCGTCCACGACGCGCTGGTGCCGGAGGCTGTCGTCGCCATGGGCCGACGCGACGCCGAGCGGCTGGCGGTCGGCAAACGCAAGGGCTGTCACACCAAGAGCCAGGCCGAGATCAATGCGCTGCTGGTCGAGCTTGGCCGCGAAGGCATGCGTGTGGTGCGGCTGAAGTCGGGCGATCCCCTGGTGTTCGGCCGGGCCGGCGAGGAGATGGCGGCGCTGCGTGATGCCGGCATCGCCTATGAGGTGGTTCCGGGCGTTACCGCTGCTTTCGCCGCCGCCGCCGATTTCGAATTGCCGCTGACGCTGCGTGGGGTTTCCTCCTCGATGGTGTTCACCACCGGTCATGATCTCAAGGGCAATTCGCTGCCCGACTGGGCCAAGCTTGCCATTTCGGGTGCCACCGTTGCTGTCTATATGGGCCGCTCGGTGGCCGCGGAGGTTGCCGGCCGGCTGATCGAGGCCGGGCTTTCGCCCGATACGGCGGTAGCCGTGGTCGAGAATGCCAGCCTCGGCAATCGCCGCCGTTTCCACGGCACGCTTGCCGACCTGCCGTCGTTGGAAGCGCGCGCCGATCTCTCAGGTCCGGTCATGACCATCATCGGCGATGCGGTCGCCGGCGCCAATTTCGAACGGTCCGAACCGCTCGCGGCACACAGGCATGAAGGTGCGCCCATAGCTGCCACCGAGGGAGTTCAGCAATGAAGATACTGACCGCCAACCGGCTCGCCGACGGCATCGCCGTCTGGTACGCAGACGGCGGCTGGGCCGAGAGGGCGGACCATGCCGACCTCGCCCATGACAAGGCGGCCGAGGATCGCCTGGAAGCGATCGGTGCCAAGGCCCACGCCGACAACGAAGTCCTCGACGTCAACCTCATCGATGCCGAAATCGTGAACGGCGTTGTCGAGCCGGTGCGGTTGCGCGAGAAGATCCGCGCCGCGGGCCCGACCATTCGCAACGATCTTGGCAAGCAGGCCTCCCGGGCGGCGTAAGCCCAGACCAGAAGTGAACACGGGCGGACGCGCCCTGAAAGACGAAGCATGTACCGCTACGATGAGTTCGATCACGATTTTGTCCAGGCCCGCGTCGCCGAGTTCAGCGACCAGGTCCAGCGCCGGCTCGCCGGCGAGATCACCGAGGACCAGTTCCGGCCGCTCAGGCTGATGAACGGCGTCTACCTGCAATTGCACGCCTATATGCTGCGCATCGCGGTGCCCTATGGCACGCTGAACAGCAAGCAGTTGCGCATGCTCGGCCACATCGCGCGCAAATACGACAAGGGCTACGGCCATTTCACCACGCGCCAGAACATCCAGTTCCACTGGCCGGCGCTGTCCGACATTCCTGCGATCCTGGCCGATCTGGCGAGTGTCGAGATGCACGCCATCCAGACCAGCGGCAATTGTATCCGCAACGTCACCGCGGACCATTTCGCGGGTGCGGCGGCCGACGAGGTCGCCGATCCGCGTCCCTATGCGGAAATCCTGCGCCAGTGGTCATCTGTTCATCCGGAGTTTTCCTACCTGCCGCGCAAGTTCAAGATCGCGGTAACCGGCGCGGAGCGCGACCGCGCCGCCATCCAGACCCACGACATCGGCCTGCACCTGAAGAAGAACGCGGCCGGCGAGCTCGGCTTCGCCGTCTATGTCGGCGGCGGCCAGGGGCGCACGCCGATGGTCGCCAGGAAGATCCGCGATTTCCTGCCGGAAGCCGACCTTTTGTCCTACTGCACGGCGATCCTGCGCGTTTACAACCTGCATGGCCGCCGCGACAATAAGTTCAAGGCGCGCATCAAGATCCTGGTCCACGAGACCGGCGTCGAGGAGATCACGCGCCAGGTCGAGGCGGAATGGCAGCAATTGAAGGACGCCGAGTTGAAGCTGCCGGAAGCAGACATCCGCGCCATCGACGCCTATTTCGCGCCACCAGCGCTGACCGCGCGGCCGGACGGCGACGAGGCTGTAAAGCTGGCACGCCTCGATTCCAAGGGCTTCTCGGATTGGCTCGACCAGAACGTGGTGACGCATCGCCACCCCGACTATGCGGCGGTGACCATCTCGCTGAAGGGTATCGGCGAAGTGCCGGGCGATGCGACCGACAGCCAGATGGAAGCGATTGCCGATATCGCCGAGAAGTATGGATACGACGAGTTGCGCGTCAGCCACGAGCAGAACCTGATCCTGCCGCATGTGGCGCGCGCCGACCTGAAGGCGGTCTATGACGCGCTGGTCGATATCGGCCTGGCGACCGCCAATTCGAACCTGATATCGGACATCATCTCGTGCCCGGGCCTCGACTATTGCGCGCTGGCCACAGCGCGTTCGATCCCGATCGCGCAGGAGATCTCGCGTCGCTTCGCCTCGCTGGAGCGGCAGCGCGAGATCGGCGAGTTGAAGCTGAAGATCTCCGGCTGCATCAATGCCTGCGGCCATCACCATGTCGGACACATCGGCATTCTCGGAGTCGAAAAGAAAGGCACCGAGCTGTACCAGGTGACGCTTGGCGGTTCGGCCGACGAGAACACTTCGGTGGGCGAGATCATCGGCCGCGGCTTCTCGTCGGAAGAGATCACCGACGCCATCGAGCAGATCGTCGAGACCTATCTCGGCCTTCGGCTCAATCCTCAAGAGAAATTCATCGACGCCTACCGCCGTGTCGGTCCCGCGCCGTTCAAGGAGGCGCTCTATGCTGGCGAAGCCAAGGCCGCTTGACCCTATCGTCGACGCCGATGACGGCATCGCCGCCAAAGCGGCGGGGTTTGACGCGCTTTACGGCCACCTGAATCCGCTCGACATCATCGAACGCGGGGCAGGCGACCTGTTTCACGACGAGATTGCCGCGGTGTCTTCCTTCGGTGCCGATTCGGCCGTGCTACTGCACATGATTTCCGAAGTCGATCGCTCGCTGCCGGTCATCTTTCTCGATACCGGCAAGCATTTCGAGGAGACGCTCGGCTATCGCGACGCCCTGGTCGCCGATTTCGGGTTGACCAACATCCAGGTGATCAAGCCCGACGAGGTAGCACTCGAGCGGATCGATCCGACCGGCAATCTGCACCAGACTAATACCGACGCCTGCTGCGATGTGCGCAAGGTCGAGCCGCTGGCGCGGGGCGTAGCGCCTTTCCGCGCCTGGTTCACCGGCCGCAAACGCTTCCAGGCCTCGACGCGCGCGGCACTTCCGGTGTTCGAGGCGGTCGGCCCACGTATCCGCATCAATCCGCTGGCGCACTGGACGACGTCGGACCAGGCGGACTACATGCGCGCGCATGCACTGCGGGAAAATCCGCTGGTCGCCTATGGCTATCTGTCGATCGGCTGCTTCCCGTGCACCCAGCCGGTGCAGCCGGGCGAGGACGCGCGCAGCGGCCGCTGGGCCGGCCATGCCAAGACCGAGTGCGGCATTCACCTGTCGGGACTGGAGAAGTCGCTGACCGACGCATCGTTATAGGGTATGCTGATATTCAGGTGAGGCCGGCCTGCAAACGGCGGCTTCGGGGGCTCACGTACTACAAGTACGCTCCGCTCCGGCTCTCGGAAGCTACCGTTTTCGACTCGGGCCTGCTTGAATCTCCACACCCCCTTGAGCTCTTTGAATTTTAGGAAATTTCGATGACTGAACCGACGATACCGGAGACCCGCCTCTGGACCCCGACGGGTTTTCGGGAGGATGAGTGGGCTCATGCCGAAGGCGCGGAAGCGCTGTCCGGCAATGGCCGCTTCATCCTGCCGCTGCAGGCGTTTCTCGATCTCGATCCGGAGGTGCGCCGGTCGGCCAAGGAAAGGATCGGTGTCGTGCTGCAACCCGGCGATCAGCTCGAAAGGATTGCTGGCCTGCTCGACCAACTGTCGCTGGTGGCGCTGGCTTTTCCGTCGTTCAGCGATGGCCGCTCCTTCTCAAAGGGCGAATTGCTGCGCAGCCGACATCATTTCGAAGGTGCCGTGCGCGCCACCGGCCAGGTGCTGGTCGACCAACTGCCGCATATGCTGCGGCTCGGTTTCGATGAATTCGAAATCTCCAATCCCGTGCTCTTGAAGCGGCTGGACGAAGGCCGCACCGGCGGATTGGGACTCTACTACCAGCCTGCCGCCGTGCCGAAGCCCAAGGGACCAAAATACTCCTGGCGTCGGCTGCGTGCCGGCTGACGTCACGACACTTCCAGCGACAGGTTTGCGGCCGCCTGTCCTCTCCCGTCACGACGACAGGAGGTGCCGCCGGCGGATCGGGGACAGCAGAGCCAGGCAGAAGATGGCTACGCCGCCATCCGTGCCTGGCGAAACGACACCAGCTTGCCGCTGTTTTCATCCCACAGCGCCAGCTTGACGCAGCGCAGGCTCTCAAGAAGGGTGATGCGGCCTATGCCGCGCAGTTCCGGATAATCGCGCAGCACTTCCTGCAGGCGGTAGCCTGGCACCTTCGCGGAGAGGTGATGGACATGATGGACACCGATGTTGCCGGTGAACCAGTTCAGCACCGGCGGCAGGTCATAATAGGAGGATCCGTGCAAGGCGGCACGCTGGAACTCCCACTCATCGTCCTTCGCCCATTCGGTCTCCTCGAACTGGTGCTGGACATAGAACAGCCAGATGCCGGCGGATCCGGCAAGGATGACGATCGGCAGGTGGACGACCAGAAAAGCGCCAATACCGACGAACCATATCAGGATCGACGCTGCCAGAACGATGGCGAGGTTGGTGGCCATCGAGGATACCCAGGGCTTCAGGCCACCGCGCATCATCCCGACCGGCAGCCTTTGCTCGAAGATGAAGAGCCATATCGGCCCCAGTCCGAACATGACCAAGGGATGGCGATAGAGACGATAGGCGAGGCGACCTCTCCAGGACATCCGCCGGTACTCCGCGACCGTCAACGTCTTGATATCGCCAACGCCGCGCTCGTCGAGATTACCCGCGCTGGCATGATGGGTGGCATGAGCACTCCGCCAGCAATCATAAGGCGTCAGCGTAAGCACGCCCAGGACGCGGCCTATCCAGTCATCGGCGGTGCGGTTGGCGAAGAAAGATCCGTGCCCGCAATCGTGCTGGATCATGAAAATCCGCACCAGGAAGCCCGCCGCCGGCAAGATCAGCACCAGCCCCCACCAATGGCCATAGGCAAAGGCGATCGAGGACAGCGCCCAGAGTGCTGCGAAAGGGATCAGGGTGATCGCCAGTTCGACGGCGCTGCGCCGCCTGTCCGGCTTCTTGTAGCGCGCCAGGATCTTCAACCAGGCGCGCTTACTGTTGGCGGCAGTCTCAGGGGAAATCATGTTCATCATGAAGCATAGGCGGAGGGGCCCGGCTCCCGCAAGGCTAATCACGAGAAATTACCGCGCGTAATTGTCGCGATGGGGCGCGGGATCCTCGATCCAGGCCGCGACTTCAGGTTCTGTTCTAACCCTGCAACTCTGCCAACCCGGATCGCATCCGGTCACATGCATCAATGGCGCGCGCCGCCAGCCATGCTGTTTTCCAGGCCGTCGAGACGTTCGAGCTGGTCCCGGAAGCGGTCGGGAATGTCTTTCTCGGCGCGAAAGGCCGGCAGCGCATGCAGAAAGCGTCTCACCGCCGCCGTGCCTAGCTGGCGCCGGATTTCGGCGGCGATCCGATCTTTCTTTTCGCCCTTGTCGCGGGGTGTCATTTCAAAAATCCTGTGTCGGTTCGAAAATCCTCCAGCCAGCAAATGGTTCCCCGATCGCGCCGCCGGGGCAAGCAAAGGTGGAAGCTATGGTAAAGTTTGAATTAAAATCGAAGCATCGCACTGATCGCCATTCGGTTTGAACGGCTGGGCGCGTGCCTTCGCTTACCCCTTGATTTTTGCCCACCAAACCTCGATATCGGGCTCAAAATCCACACTATTCGAGATGATGGGAAACGGCGATGAGCGACCAGGCAAAAGACGAACGCGCGCCCGACGAAATTGAGGCGACCGAAGCCAATGCCGAGCGCACGGAAGGTGGCGTCGATGGCGATTATGAAGCGGTTGTGCGGCTCCTGAAGGAGAATGAAGAGCTGAAGGACAGGGCGCTTCGCGTTGCGGCCGAGATGGAGAACCTGCGTCGCCGCACCGCGCGCGACGTGCATGACGCGCGTACCTATGCGGTCGCGAACTTCGCCCGCGACATGCTGTCGGTTTCGGACAATCTGCGCCGCGCGCTGGACGCTATTCCCGCCGAGGCCAAGGCGTCCGGCGATGCGGGTTTCAAGGCGCTGATCGACGGCGTCGATCTCACCGAGCGTGCCATGCTGTCCGCACTGGAGCGGCACGGCGTCAAGAAGCTCGCGCCGGAAGGCGAGAAGTTCGATCCCAATTTCCACCAGGCCATGTTCGAAGTGCCCAATCCCGATGTGCCGGCCAACACGGTGGTGCAGGTCGTGCAGCCGGGCTATTCGATCGGGGAGCGGGTGCTGCGCCCGGCCATGGTCGGCGTTGCCAAGGGCGGCCCGAAAATCGCCGCCGGCGAAGCGCCGGTCGAGCCGGGGCCCGTCAACGAGCAGGCGGAGAAGGATGCGTAGTTAGGGGAATAGCGCAGTAAGGCAGTAAGGCAGTAAGGGGCGTATCAACAGTACGGCTTCGTGCTAAACATACTTCCCTACTCCCCTGCTGCCTTACTCCCTGGTCCCGCCCTTGAACCCCATCGCGCTTCTCGACTATGCCGGCGTTGCGGTCTTCGCGGCGACAGGTGCGCTTGCCGCGTCGCGCAAGCAGCTCGACGTTATCGGCTTCCTTTTCCTGGCGTGCGTCACCGGCATCGGCGGCGGCACTCTTCGCGACGTCATCCTTAACCTGCCGGTTTTCTGGATCGCCAATTCCAGCTATGTGCTGATCTGCGCGGCGGTTTCGGTGCTGGTGTTTTTCAGCGCGCACCGTGTCGAATCCCGCTGGAAGTGGCTGCTCTGGCTCGACGCCGTCGGGCTAGCCGCTTTTTCGGTGATGGGTGCGGCCAAAGGGTTGGCCATCACCGGTTCGCCAGTCGTTTCCGTCATCACCGGCGTGCTGACCGCCACATTCGGCGGCATCCTGCGCGACGTGCTGGCAGGGGAGCCTTCGGTGCTGCTGAGGCCGGAAATCTATGTTACGGCCGCCCTGGTTGGCGCGTCGATCTTCACATTGGGCGATGTCGCCGGACTGCCGCAGATCGTGTCAGGCTTGGCCGGTTTCGCCGCGGCATTCGCCGTGCGCGGCGGCGCGCTCAAATTCGGCTGGTCGTTTGCGTCCTACAAGAGCCGGCCCGGCAGGCGGCCGGAGGATATTTCGTGAGAGAAGGGATTAGGGGTTAGTGATTAGTGAGTAGTGAGTAGTGAGTAGTGATTAGGGTTAATCAGTAGGTGTAAATTATGATGTCTTCACTACTGACTACTGACTACTGACTACCGATCACGCCGCAAAACGCTGCGCTTCCCCGCCGTAATAATTGACGTAGCGGGCGCCGATCTCCTTGACCGGCATCACCACGAACACATCGACCGTCGAGAATTCACGATCGATGACGCAGCCGTCGCCGATGCGGGCGCCGACCCTGAGATAGCCCTTGACCAAGGGCGGCATCGCAGCGATCGCTGCCTTGGCATTGACCGCCTCGATCGGCATCAGGTCCATGGAACAATAGCGGCCTGCGACGGCGCGCACGTCCCAAGCCGAATTCGTGCGGCAGTGATGCGCCAGATAGGTGAGCGCCTCGGCATGGGCCGCCGGCACCGTGCCCTGGAAAGACGCACAGCCGGTCATCACGCCAATGCCGTAGTGGTTGATGTAGGCCCAGATGCCTTGCCACAACGCCTCGATGGTGCGCTTCGAACGGTATTCCGGCAGGACGCAGGAGCGGCCGAGCTCGAGAAAGCGCTGGCCGGGGTGACGGGCGATGAGCTTGGTCAGCTCGAACTCGCCTTCGGAATAGAAGCCGCCGGCGGCCGCAGCGATTTCTTGCCGCAGCAGCCGGTAGGTCCCGACGATGCGGCGATGTTCGGGGCCGGAAAGCGAGGTATCGAAGACGAGCAGGTGATCGCAGTGCGGATCGAAGCGGTCGGCATCACGGCGGTCCTGCACCTGAAACAGGTTCTTCCTGGCGCCAAGCTCGTCGTAGAATACCCGGTAGCGCACTTCCTGCGCGGCCGCGATCTCGGCCTCGTTGCGGGCCAGCCGCACTTCGAGGTTGCCGATACGGCCGAGCGCTGCGCCCTTTGTGACGGAATCGACATTGCGCCCGGCAAGCAAGGCGCCGCCGGCGTTCGGCCGAGTGTCACATTCCGGCATAACTGTATGCACGAGTGATTCTCCTTCGAGCCATCCCTCTTGGCACGGGGATACGGTGTAGGTGCAACAGGATTGTGACAGTACCGTGATACGGCGTCGCGGGCAATACTTCGTCGGCTGGCGAATACGGTCAACCGGCTACGTTATGCAAAAGCAAGGTGGCGCCGCTCGGCAGGAGATTGAAGAAAAAAAGTCTCAGGCGGCGACCTGCCCCTCGATGGCGTCGACCAGTGCATCGGGGTCGAGCGGCTTGGTGACAAAGCCGCTGGCGCCGTGGGCGAGCACCGCATGGCGGGTCTTTTCCTGGCTGTCGGCCGACAGCACCATGATGGGCACTGGCGGCACGGCCGTCTCCTCCTCATGGCGGCGGATGGCGGCGATGGCGTCCATCCCATCCATCACCGGCATGTGCAGGTCCATCAGCACCACGTCGAAGCGGTGTTTGTGTCCGGCACCGGTAACGGCCTCGACCGCCGCCTTGCCGTTGCCGACAACCTTGACGCGATGACCGGCCTTCAGCAGCGTGGCGCGAGCGAGCATGGCGTTGATGTCATTGTCCTCGGCGATCAGCACCGACAGGCCACGCTGGCGATCACTGGCGGCGCGAAGCGCCGGCGGGTGGGGCTTTTCCGGCCGTGTCGGGGCAAGCGCCGGCGCATGACTGCTCAGAAGCACACGCAAAAGTGTTCCGCCTCGCACCGGTCTGGCGAGGAAGGTCGCGTAGCCGCTGGCGCGGAACTCGCCGAGCATGCCGCGATCGGTCGGGGCGATCAGCGTGATGGCTTCGCAATCGGAAAAACCGCTTTGGCGCAGCCGCTTGAGCAGTCTTCCGTCGCCCTCTTCCATGGCCGCGTCGACCAGCAGCACGTCGCAATCGCCGGAGAACGATGCCGCCTGCGCCACGGTGGTGGCGATATCGACCGCGCCGCCGTTGGCGCGGATGCTGCGGGCGATGGCGTCGGCCTCGACGATATTTCTCGACAGGATTACCGCGTGCCTGCCCTGAAGCGCGTCCATCCGGCCCGGTGGTGGCTCGCTCGCGGAGATGGCCGGGATATCGAAGACGAATTCCGAACCCTGACCCAACCGGCTGGAGACGGAAATCGTGCCGCCCATGGCGGTCACCAGGCGCTTGGAGATGGCAAGACCGAGACCGGCTCCGCCATGCGCGCGCGTCGAGGTACCGTCGGCCTGCTCGAACTCCTCGAAAATGCGCTCCATGTCGTCTTCATGCAGGCCTGGCCCGGTATCCGCGATGGTGAAGCATATGCGGTCGGTGGTTTCAGTGCGGGCGCGCGCTATACTCACCAGCACCCCGCCGCTGTCGGTGAACTTGATGGCGTTGCCGATCAGGTTGAGCAGCACCTGCCTGACCCGGCCCGGATCTGCGGTGATCAATTGCGGCACGTCGGGCTCGACATGGCAGCCGAGGCCGATATCCTTGGAGAAGGCGCGCGCGGCGAGGAGCTCGACAACGTTGTCGGCGATCTCGCGCACCGACATTGGCTGCGGTTCGGGATCGAAGCGTCCCGCCTCGATCTTGGAATAGTCGAGCAGGTCCTCGATGAGGGCCAGCAGGGCGCTGGCCGAGGTCGAAATGGCGCCGACATAGGTCTGCTGCTCCGGCGACAGGCTGGTATCGGCCAACAGCCTGGCCATGCCCATGATGCCGTTCATCGGCGTGCGGATTTCATGGCTGACGGTGGCGAGGAAGCGCGATTTGGCCTGGCTTGCGTATTCGGCCCGCTCGCGCGCGGTGATCAGCGAGGATTCGGCACGCTTGCGGGCGGTGATGTCGCGGGCGATGGCGCGATGCGAGACAGAACCGCTGTCCTTGTCGCGCACCGACAGTTCGATCCACGAGAACCAGCGCGAACCGCCGGGGGTGCGGATGGCGACGTCGGTGGAACTCAGGCATTCATGGTCGGAAAAGGCGGCGTCGGGAACGATACCGACTTCGATGCCAAGTTCAGCCAGGGTCTTGCCGGCGAGGTCGCGCTGGTCGACCTCGACGAGATCGGCGAACACCTTGTTGGCATAGACGATATAGCCGTCGCGGTCGCGGTGGATGACGAGATCGCCAAGCGCGTCGATCAGACCGCGAAAGCGCTCTTCGCTCTCCTGCATCTCCCACATGCGATCGGCCAGCGTCTCGATCTCGGCACGGCTGCGAGCCGTGGTTTCATCAAGCAGCGCGGCGGTGCGGTATTCGTTCCTTCTGGCGCGCAGGTGCAGGCCGAAGCCGGCAAGGCCGGTCGCCAGCAAAGCGAGGCTGATGAAGATCGGCGCGCCGGTCAGGTGCGTCAGCCCCGCCAGCATGATGATGGCGACGAAGGTCAGCAGCGGCAAGCCTTCGCGGCCGGCCAATCGCGGCTCATTCCTGGCCTGTTGCGGCTCAGGCGCCAGCGGCGGTGCGGCGACGAACCGCCGCGCCGACGCCGGCGGAGGTACCGCATCGACGTCTTCGCCAGTCTCCACTTCCTGGATGCCGGATTCCGCGACCATGCGAAAATCCTACCGGACAGAAATTATGGAAGCCTGCGGGGGATCGTTCGAATTTTAGCGGATAGGTTGTTTTACCCCGGCGAACTCACTGCATGTCGACGACGACGCGGCCGCGGATCTTGCCGTCGACGATGTCGCGCGCGGCGTCGATGATGTTGTCGAAGCCGATGGTCGTGGACAGGCTGGCGAGCTTGCGCAGATCCAGGTCGGCGCCGATGCGGCGCCAGGCCTCGAGCCGCACCGGTTTCGGCGCCATCACCGAATCGATGCCGAGCAGCGAAACGCCGCGCAGGATGAAAGGTGCCACGCTCGACGGCAGGTCCATGCCGCCGGCCAGGCCGCAGGCCGCGACGGCACCGCCATAGGAGGTCATAGAGAGCACATTGGCCAGTGTGTGGCTGCCGACGGAATCGATGCCGCCCGCCCAACGCTCCTTGGCGAGCGGCTTGGTCGGCTGGCTGAGTTCGTCGCGCGATATCACCTCCGCGGCGCCAAGATCGATGAGATACGGGCTTTCGGCATTGCGCCCTGTCGAGGCAATGACGTGATAGCCCAGGCTGGACAGGATGGAGACCGCGACCGAGCCGACGCCGCCGGCCGCGCCCGTCACCACCACGGGCCCGCGATCGGGCACGATGCCGTGCCGCTCCAGTGCCATGACGCACAGCATTGCGGTATAGCCGGCGGTGCCGACCGCCATCGCGTCATGCGCGCTGATGCCGTCGGGGAGCGGCACCAGCCAGTCGCCGTTGACGCGGGCGCGCCCGGCATAGGCGCCAAAATGCGTCTCGCCGACACCCCAGCCGTTCAGGATGACCTTGTCTCCCTTGCGCCAGTCGGGATGGGAAGAGGATAAGACCGTTCCGGCGAAATCGATGCCTGGCACCAAGGGCCAGCGGCGAATGACCGGCGCCTTGCCTGATATTGCGAGCCCATCCTTGTAGTTCACCGTCGTCGCTTCGACTGCGACGGTGACGTCACCGTCCATGAGATCGGCTTCGGTGAGGTCGGTCACCGCCACCGACTGTTTCTTTTCGGCGTCGCGCGAAACGAGGATGGCTTTGAAGGTTTCGGGCATTTTTCTCTCCTCGATCTATCGACGTTTGGACTCTGCTGCGGCGGCCGCGCCGGGTCAATCGGTCAGGCGTCGGGACCCTGGGGCTTGGGCTGGCGCCGCCAGCCCAAAACTTCGTCAAGCACGACCAGCGCGGCGCCGACCGAAATGAAGGCATCGGCGAGATTGAACACGGCGAAGGACCAGACCGGAGTGTGGAACAGGATGTAGTCGATGACGTGGCCGTAGACGGCGCGGTCGATCAGATTGCCGAGCGCGCCACCGATGATCAGGGCAAAGCCGGTGCGGGCAATAACATGGCCCGCTGGCGTGTGCGTGGCCAGATAGAGCACGAAGGCGACGACGAGAACGGCGATGATCACCAGCCCGGTATCGCCGAAGGATGAGAACATCGAGAAGGCGATGCCGGTATTATAGGTGCGAAACAGCGCCAGGAAGGGCAGGAGATCGAGCTTTTCCTGAAAGGGAAGGCCGATCTCGACCAAATGTTTTATCCACTGGTCGAGCGCGATGGCCGCGACGACCAGCAGCGCATAGGGAGACCATGATTTCACGATTGGGCAACCCTCATTGCGAATCCACCATAGGGTCCAGTTTCAGCGCGCCGCGGCGGATCTCGAACAGCATGACGCCGGTGGCGACGGCAAGATTGAGCGAATCGGCACGCCCTGCCTGCGGAATCCTGAGCAGCCTGTCGCAACTCGCCGCCAGGCTTTCGGGCAGGCCTTGCTGCTCATTGCCCATCATCAGCAGCACCGGCCCCCGGGAAAAATCGACCGAGCGGTAGTCGACCGCGCCTTTGAGGTGTGTGCCGGCGACGAGACCCGAAAACCCGCCGCGCCAGGCGAGGAATGCCTCGGTCGTCGCCTTGGCCACCGGAACGGCGAAGATAGAGCCCATGGTGGCGCGCACCGTCTCCACCGAAAAGGGATCGGTGGTGTCTCCGACCAGGATCACGCCCTTCGCGCCTACGGCGTCCACCGTGCGGATGACGGTGCCGAGATTGCCGGGATCACGCACCCGGTCGAGCGCCACCCAGACATCGCCATTGTCGGCGCGGATATCCTTCAGGGCCAGGAATTTCTGCGAGAAAACGCCGATCACCATTTGCGGATTGTCGCGGCGGGTTATGGCGACAAGCACTTTTTCCGAGACTTCAAGCACCGTGCCGCCGGAAGCCACCGTGCGCGCAGCGACCTTCTCCACCGCCGCGTTGCCGCGTCCGGCCTTGGCGAAGACCAGGGTCCTGATATGCCAGCCGAGGTCGAGCGCATCGATGACCAGCTTCAGTCCCTCGGCCATGAAGGCGTTCTGCTGGTCGCGGAATTTTTTCAAGGCCAGCGCCTTGATGTCCTTGACCAGCGGATTGGCGAGGCTGGTGACCTCTTTCACCTGCCCGACCGGACGGGCGCCGTCATATCCACTCATCAGGCCACCCAGCGCGAGAACAGCGAGGTCGACAGCGCGCGGCCCGCCGATTTTTCGCGGATGATCAATTCGCCCGATTCAACCCTGCCGCCCATGCCGGCAAAGGTGTCGCGCATGAGGGCATGGATGGCGAAGAAGGAGGCGCGGATCGAATAAGCGGTCAGCACCACGGCAAGCGGTTTCGGGGTCAGGATCGATCGGCAGAGATCGGTCAATGCCGGCAGGTCCTCGAACAACTGCCAGACCTCGCCCTTGGGGCCGCGGCCATAGGCGGGCGGGTCGAACAGAACGATGTCATAGCGGCTGCCGCGGCGCTCCTCGCGCTCGGCGAATTTCACCGCGTCTTCGACGATCCAGCGGATCGGCTTGTTGCCAAGCCCGGCCATCTCCTGGTTTTCGCGGGCCCAGCCGATCGCCTTTTTCGAGGCATCGACATGAGTGACCTCGGCGCCGGCGCGCGCCGCCACCAGCGAGGCAAGGCCGGTATAGCCGAACAGGTTGAGCACCTTGACCGGCCGCCTGGCCGCCGCGATCAGTCCGGCCATGTGATCCCAGTGCGAGGCCTGCTCGGGAAACACGCCGACGTGGCGAAACGAGGTGAAGCGGCCGAGATAGTCGATGCCGTCGTGCTTCATAGGCCAGGTCTCGCCGAGCGGCGTCCCGGGGAAGCGCCAGCGGCCAATGCCTTCCTCGTCGGTATCGCCGGTGAAGACAGCGTCGGCGCGGTCCCATTCCCTTGCCGGTAGCGCCTTCTGCCAGATCGCCTGGCCCTCGGGGCGGACGATCCGATAAGGACCGTATTGTTCGAGCTTCTGGCCGGCGCCGCTGTCGAGCAGCGCATAATCGGCATTGGGTGCCACTTCGAGGATCAGCGGAAGCTGTTCGGCCGGAAGAGCGCCGTCGCGACGGGCCAGGATGCGGGGCGCCGACTTCGGTTCCGGGCGCTCGTCGGCCCTGGCCTCGGGCCGCTCCTGCGGCCTGGCCGTTCCACGGCCTTCATGCGGACGCACCCGTTGCGCACCGCTTTTTGCGGGCGGACGGCTGTCGCGGCGTTTGTCGCGAAAAGATTTCAAGCAGGAGCATCTCCGAGGCGTGGCCGCTTTTGACATAGGGCAACCGGCTTCGCAACCAAGTCCGCCGCGCAAGCGTCGCCTGGTCATGTCGGCTTGCGATGGACCAATGTCAAAGAAACAGGCAAATCTTCGATATGTCCCGCTCCGAACGCCTGCTCGACCTGATCCAGACATTGCGCCGGCATCGCATGCCGGTGAGCGGGCAGTCGCTCGCCGACGAACTCGGGATTTCAATTCGCACGCTTTACCGGGACATCGCAACGCTGCAGGGCCAGGGGGCGCCGATCGAGGGCGAGGCGGGGCTCGGCTATGTGCTGAAGCCCGGATTCATGCTGCCGCCGTTGACGTTCAGCGACGAGGAGATCGAGGCAATTGTGCTCGGTTCGCGCTGGGTCGCCAAGCAGCCGGATTCGCGGCTTTCGTCAGCGGCCGTCAACGCGCTTGCCAAGATCGCGTCGGTGCTGCCTGATGATCTGCGCGAGGATCTCGACGCCACCACACTGCTGGTCGGGCCGCCCGCCCCGACTGTTGAAAGCATCGATCTCGGCCTGGTGCGGCAGGCGATCCGTAACGAGCGCAAGCTGGACTTTTTCTATCGCGATGCCAGCGGCGCGGGGTCGCGGCGCGTGGTGTGGCCGTTCGCGCTTGGCTTCTTCGACAAGGTGCGGGTCGTGGTGGCGTGGTGCGAAATGCGGCAGGATTTCCGGCATTTTCGCACCGACCGCATAGCCGAGCTCAAGACGACGGATCTGCGCTATCCGCGCCGCCGTCAGGCGCTGCTGAAGGAATGGCGGGCAACGCTCGACACCCCACGGCGTTAGCGGTGTGTAAGCTGTCCAGGGCGCCTTTCGTGACGGATACTGCCAGAATCTGACAGTGATGCGCTTTATGTCTGTCCCGGTCGAAACCCCTGGAGAACAGTCATGGTCACCCCCAATTTCGTCATCCTCTACGTCGACCAGCCGCAGCGTAGCGGCGCCTTCTACAGCGCGCTGCTCGGCCGCGAGCCGGTCGAAAGCGCGCCGACATTCGTGCTGTTCGTGCTCGACAACGGTTTCAAACTCGGTCTCTGGTCGAGGCATACGGTGGAACCGGCGGCGGCAGCGACCCGTGGCGGCGCCGAGATCGTCTTTGCCCTGGATACGCCCGAGGCAGTCGATGCCGCCCATGCCGACTGGTCCGGACGTGGGCTGAAGATCCTGCAGGCGCCGACCGACATGGATTTCGGCCGCACCTTCGTTGCGCTCGATCCCGACAACCATCGCCTGCGGGTCTACTGGCTGTCGGACGGGCAGCAGGCAGACGGGGAGCAGGAATGAGCGCGTCTTGGATCGCGGTGGCGTCGGCGCAGCACGTCCGGCGCGGCCGCGAGGGCGGCTTCATGCAGGTCAACCACGGCAAGGCGGCGCCGCTGCGGCGGGTCCAGCCCGGGGACGGCATTGTTTATTATTCGCCGACAACGATTTTGGGCGAGAAAGACGGGCTGCGGGCGTTCACGGCGATCGGCACGGTGCGGGAGGGAGAACCCTATCAAGGCGACATGGGCGGCGGCTTCACGCCCTTTCGCCGCGACGTCGACTGGGCGGCGGCCGGGGAAGCGCCGATCAAGCCATTGCTCGACAGGCTGGACTTCACGGCCGGCAAGCCGAATTGGGGGTATCAACTGCGCTTCGGCCTGTTCTCGGTAAGCGCGGCCGATTTCGCCGTAATCGCCGAAGCAATGGGCGCTAAAGCAGCCGGGACAGTAAGCTAGGTCCGGAGCGCCTTGTAGACGGCAATGCCGGCGGCAAGGTCCTCGAGCGCGGCGCCGACCGACTTGAACAGCGTGATCTCGTCGGCGCTCCGGCGCCCTTGCTTTTGACCGCGCGCCAGCTCGTGCAAGTCGGCTATGATGGCTTCCGGTTTCAACACGCCCGAAGCGAGCGGTATGACGATGTCGCCCGCTTCCTTGGTGGCGCCGGCGCGGGTGTCGACATAGACGCGGGCGCGCCCTATCGCCTCGTCGTCGCTTTCGCGCATTGTCGGGGTGAAGCCGCCGACCATGTCGACATGGCTTCCCGGCTTCAGGCGGGCGCCCTTGATCAGCGGATCGGTGGCGATCGTCGCCGACGAGACGATATCGGCCTGGCCGAGCTCGGCATCGAGATCGGCCGCTGCGCTCGCCGCGAAGCCCTCGGCGCGCAGTCCGGCGGCGACCTTCTCGGCGTTGTCCAAGGTGCGATTCCAGATGCGGATGGTCCTGATCGGCCGCACGGCGCAATGCGCCTTGGCGAGGAATGGCGACAGCGCACCGGCCCCGATCACCAGCAGCCGGGAAGCGTCTTCGCGCGCCAGATAGGATGCGGCGAGCGCCGAGGCGCAGGCCGTGCGCCATTGCGTCAGCCGCTGGCCGTCGATCAGGGCCTCCGGTTCGCCGGTGGCGCCGTTGAGCAGGAGATAGACCCCCATCACTGCCGGTTTGCCGATGGCATTGTTGTCGGGCGAGACGGTAACGATCTTGACGCCGATATGCCCCCCGGCCGAGATGCCGGCTGCGTTGAAGTCGGTCCAGGCCGGCATCAGCAGCAAGGTCGAGGCCGCACCGTCCGGCCGTTCGACCGTGTGATGGTGCCGGACAGGTTGCACCGCGCCGTCACGGAAAGCCCCGCGCAGCGTCTCCACCAGCCCTGGGAAGGTCAACGCCTGGTCGACCTCTGCGGCCGAAATGGTCAGCATGGGAAACTCCGTGAAGAAAATCGCGGGCCCGAGAGGGCCCACAGCGCCGTGCGGCGGTCAGTTGGTCGGCTTCGGCAGCACCGGTCCCTGCGGTGTCGACGGGGTGCGGCCGATCGCCTGGCGCAGGTTCTCGGCCTCGACGCCGCGCTGGCGCGCCAGCTTGCGGTAGCGTCCCTGCTTGACCCAGGTCGCCAGGCTGCCGACGACCATGCCGACGGCGAGGGCCAGGAACAGGAAGATGAACAGCGGCAAAGTGAGCGTCAGCGCCGGATTGCCGGGATTGAACGGATCCAGCGTGAAGGCGACGAGTTCGCGATTGGCGACGGCCAGCGCGATCAGGATGACCGCCAGGGGCACGAAGACCACGATGAGCATGAAGCGATTGAGCATGATGTTTTCCGTCGGAAACCGGCCTCCCGGGAAGGGCCGGTCTGGCGTCGCGCCTACTTTCCGCCATTCAGCCTTTCGCGCAGTTCCTTGCCGGTCTTGAAGAAAGGCACCCATTTCTCCTCGACCTCGACGGATTCACCGGTGCGCGGGTTGCGGCCGGTGCGGGCGGGGCGATTTTTCACCGAAAAGGCACCGAAGCCACGCAATTCGACCCGGTTGCCTTCGGCGAGCGCGTCGGTGATCTCGTCGAAAATCGCGCCGACGATGTTTTCAACGTCGCGCAGGAAAAGATGCGGATTGCGCGTGGCAATAATCTGCACAAGTTCGGACTTGATCATCGGACGGGTCCCCTGAAATCGGTGCGGTCGAAATTATGAGGATGATTTTGTTTGCTTTTTCATCCACCCCAAACGGCGTCTCAAGGGTGCCAGACGGAAACGAGACCGTCAAGAAACAAGCGGTCGGCGCCAAGTTCATGGATGATATCGCCGCTGTAGTCCGGCAGGCCGAGCGCGCCGGCGATCGTTCTCACCATCGCTTTGGACAACAGGAAGCCGCCGCGCCGCTCCGTGTCCTTCCATTCGACCACCTTGAGTTTCGAGTCGACGCCCTTGGTCGCCAGCCAGTCGATCGCCTCGGTCTCGCCGCCGACGGCGTCGATCAGGCCGTTGGAGACCCCTTGGCGACCGGTGAAGATCGATCCGTCGGCGAGCGCCAGCGCTTGCTCGCGGGTCATCTTGCGGCGTTCGGCGACGATGCCGACGAACCAGTCGTAGCTGTCGAGGATGAGCTTGCGGACCATGGCGCGCTCGTCGTCGTTGGTCGGCTTGAAAGGCGAGGGCGAGGCCTTGAGCGGCGAGGATTTCACTTCCTCCAGCTTGACGCCGAGCTTGTCCATCAGGCCGCTGACATCAGGATACTGGATCAGCACGCCGATCGATCCGACGATCGAGGTCTTGCGGGCGACGATGTGATCGGTGGCGCTCGCGATCATGTAGCCGGCCGACGCGGCGAGCGTGCCGACCTCGGCCGCGACAGGCTTGTCGGCGGCGAGCTTGCGCACCTCCTCATAGATCGATTCACCGCCGACGGTGGTGCCGCCGGGGGAATCGATGGCGAGGATCACGCCTTTCACCCTCGGCGACTTGCGGATGGCTTCCAGCCGCTCGATCAGTTCGTCGTCCTCGGTGATGGTGCCTTCGATCCTGACCTTGGCGATATGATCGACGGCCGAGCCGCCGAAATCGTCGCGATAGAACCAGGCCGAGATCGCAATGACGCCGAGCGCAACGATGGCGATGGCCGCAGCGCGCCAGAAGGTCAGCTTACGCCGCAAGCGGCGGCGGTCGATCAGGTCGTCGGCTCTCAATGCCATGGTCAGCCTCACGGTCGATGGAAAGAGATGCTTTTAGACCATGACGTCCCGGTCTGGAAGCAATTCCGTCTGCGCATGACGCGGCAATCCGCGCGCGGCGCACGCGAGGCAAGTGCGCGTCAGCGTCCGCCAAGACGTCGGTTTCGTGATTGGTCCGTGAAACGAACGGCAGGCAAGGGGGGAGCCGATGGTAACGAAAAATGTACGCCAGACGTCTATTTCTGCTATGAAGCAGGGCTGTCGGTGTTGATCCGTTCTGATCTGCACGACCGCAACTGTCACATTTTCGCGGTTTTCGTCGGCTTGTGCTTGCTTGAAAGCGCCGACGTCCCACCTATAGGCGGTGTTGCCCGGCGGGGCAGGGGTTTTAGAAGAAAGCAGTTATGTTAGCGCGAACGAGTGAAGCGAGCAGCACCGAGACGGAGTTGGCTCCCCCGGCGGACGGCCCGGCGAGGGGGGACGCGTTCGATCGCGCACGGCGGCATTCGCGCCGGGTGCGCGTGCTCAAATTCGCCGTGCCGGTGCTGGCGGCGTTGATCGCCATTGCCTTCCCGGTCTATTCCTACCTCGCCGCACCGGTGTCCGTCGCGGTCCAGGCGGAAGGCACCGCCTTTTCCAACGGCAAGCTGGTGATGGCCAACCCCAAGCTCAACGGCTTCACCAAGCAGAAATTGCCCTATTCCATGACGGCATTGCGCGCCATACAGGACGTCAGCACGCAAGGCATCATCGAACTCGACGGCATCGACGCCAAGGTGCCGATCGCGGCCGACAATGTCGCTGCGATCAAAGCCACGCATGGTACCTACGATCGCGAAGGCAATACGATGCACCTGACCAGCGACGTCACGATCGCCACGACCGACGGTCTTCAGGCCAGGTTCAAATCGGTCTTCCTCGACATGGGCAAAGGCACTATGAAGACGGATGATCCCGTGGACGTCAGCCGTGACGGGTCGCAGATCACCGCGAATTCCTTGTCGGTGCAGGACAATGGCAAGGTTCTGGTGTTCGAGAACAAGGTGCGCGTCAATATCGATCCCGCCAATCTGAAGGCGGCAGAGGCAAAGGGCGAAGAAGCGAATGTGGCTCATTAGTTCGACACGGCTTGCCGCCGCAGCTTCGGCGCTGCTTTTGCTGGGGCTTGCGCCGGCGCTGGCGCAATCCACCGCCGAGAGCGCGTCCGGGCTCAAACTGTCGGGCGACAAGCCCATCCAGATCGAGAGCGACAAGCTGGAGGTCCGGCAGGCAGACAACGTCGCCGTGTTCACCGGCAACGTCACGGTCGTGCAGGGACCGACCCTGCTCAAGTCCGGCAAGATGATGGTCTACTACGTCAAGGACCCGAACGCGGCCGCAAAGGGGACGGAAGCAGCGGGAGCGGCGATGACCGGCTCCGCCAACATCGACCACCTTGAAGTCAGCGGAAAAGTTTACATCAAGTCGAATGACCAGATCGCGACCGGTGACAATGGCACCTTCGACATGAAGACGCAGGTGCTGGTCCTGTCCGGCAAGGAAGTGGTGCTGTCGCAAGGCCCCAATGTCCTCAAGGGCTGCAAGCTCACCGTGCAGATGAAGACCGGCCTCGCCAATGTCGACGGCTGCGGCGGACGTGTCATCATGTCGATGACGCCACCGCCGAAATCGGGAGCGACGAACCCCTGATGGCCAGCCTGTCGTCGCTGACGGCGCGTCTTCCGGGGCGGGCCGCCGGCAAGGTTTCGGCTCCGGCCACGGTCACCGCCGATAAGGCGAAGTTCAAGGGAACCTTGATCGCCAAGGGCCTGACCAAGAGCTACAAGGGTCGCAAGGTGGTCAGCGGCGTCACGCTCGGGGTGCGTGCCGGCGAGGCCGTCGGGCTGCTCGGTCCGAACGGTGCCGGCAAGACCACCTGTTTCTACATGGTCACCGGCCTGGTGCCGGTGGACGAGGGCACGATCGAGATCGACGGCTTCGATGTCACCTCCATGCCGATGTACCGGCGTGCGCGTCTGGGCATCGGCTATCTGCCGCAGGAGGCCTCGATCTTCCGCGGCCTCAGCGTCGAGCAGAACATTCGCGCCGTGCTGGAAGTGGTCGAAAAGAGCCGCAAGGAGCGCGAGCGCAGCCTCGACGAACTGCTCGAGGAGTTCCATATCAGCCATTTGCGCAAGGCGCCGTCGATGTCGCTTTCCGGCGGCGAACGTCGGCGCCTGGAGATCGCGCGTGCGCTGGCCACGCGCCCGGCCTACATGCTGCTCGACGAGCCTTTCGCCGGCATCGACCCGATCGCCGTCGCCGACATCCAGCAACTGGTGCGTCATTTGACGGCGCGCGGCATCGGCGTGCTCATCACCGATCACAATGTGCGCGAGACGCTCGGCCTGATCGACCGCGCCTACATCATCCATGCCGGCCAGGTGCTCACTCATGGCCGGGCCGATGAAGTGGTCGCAAATCCCGACGTGCGGCGGCTCTATCTGGGCGAGGGATTCACGCTTTGAGCGTGAAATTTGTTTCCTGACGCGATTTTTTTCCTGTCAGGGGCCGCTTTCTCGCGATTTTGCTCCGGGATAACGCTCCGGTAAGCGGGTTTTGCTAGCGTTTGCCTTGACAAGCAAAAGCCGGGCCAGTTTCTATCGGTTCGCGAAAATTCCTTCCGGCAGTCCGGATGCAGACGAGGCGTTTGAAACCGAACCATGGCGTTGGCGGCGAAACTACAGCTACGACAGTCGCAGTCGCTGGTGATGACGCCGCAGCTGATGCAGTCGATCCGGCTGCTGCAGTTCACCCATGCCGAACTCGAGCACTTCATCGACGAGGAGATCGAGCGCAACCCGTTGCTGGAGCGCGCCGAGCCGCAGGACGACGCCGCCAGCGACCAGGCGCCGAGGACCGAGGCGGCACCGGAAACGGCCGACGACGGCGACTGGTTCGAGACCGAAGCGGGATGGAGCGCCGAGGCGATCTCGGAAAAGCTCGACACATCGCTGGAGAACCTGTTCCCGGACGACCCGGGCACCAGCGAGCGGCTCGGACCAGACCTCACGGCACAGTGGAAATCGGCGACCGGCAATGGCGGCACGTCCTCGTCCGAAGGCTTCGATGCCAGCGACATGGCGGCGACCGCGATCACGCTGCGCGATCATGTCAGCGAGCAGATCGCGCTCGCTTTCGCCGATCCGGCGGCGCGCCTGATCGCCGGCGAACTCGCGGACGGCCTCGACGAGACCGGCTATATGCGCGCCGATATGGCTGAGATAGCCTCGCGCCTTGGCAGCGGCGCCGACGCCGTGGCCAAGGTGCTGTCGGTGTGCCAGACCTTCGAGCCGGCCGGCCTGTTCGCCCGCGACCTTGCCGAATGCCTGTCGCTGCAACTTGCCGTGCGCGACAGGCTCGATCCGGCGATGAAGGCGCTGATTGCCAATCTCGAACTCCTGGCGCGCCGCGATTTCCACACGCTGAAGCGGATCTGCGGCGTCGACGAAGAGGACCTGCTGGACATGCTGGCCGAGATCCGGGCGCTCGATCCGCGGCCGGGCATGGCATTTTCGGGCGGCGCCAGCGACGCCGTCATTGCCGATGTCGAGGTGCGCGCGGCCAATGACGGCAGCTGGACGGTCGAGCTCAACGCCGAAACGCTGCCGCGCGTGCTGGTCGACCACATCTATTTCGCGCAGGTTTCGCCGCACGCCAAGAACCAGGCCGAAAAGGATTTCCTGGCCGAGTGCCTGCAGAACGCCAATTGGCTGACGCGCAGCCTCGATCAGAGGGCAAAGACCATTCTCAAGGTCGCATCGGAGATCGTGCGCCAGCAGGATGCCTTCCTCGTCCATGGCGTGCGTCAGCTGAAGCCGCTCAACCTGCGCACGGTGGCCGACGCCATAGGCATGCACGAATCGACCGTCAGCCGGGTCACCGCGAACAAGTACATGCTGACGCCGCGCGGCGTGTTCGAACTGCGCTATTTCTTCACCGCCTCGATCGCCTCGTCGGGCGGTGGCGAGGCGCATTCGTCGGAAGCGGTGCGCGACCGCATCAAGCAATTGATCGACGAGGAAAAAACCGTCGACGTCCTGTCCGACGACGCGATCGTCGACAT
The DNA here is from genome assembly GCF_020165475.1 of Mesorhizobium sp. BR1-1-15. Lineage (NCBI taxonomy): Bacteria > Pseudomonadati > Pseudomonadota > Alphaproteobacteria > Hyphomicrobiales > Phyllobacteriaceae > Mesorhizobium > Mesorhizobium sp. BR1-1-15. The sequence goes on from NZ_JAIUIF010000002.1 coordinate 66,035, forward strand.
GTTGCGCGAAAGCGGCGTCGATATCGCCAGGCGTACGGTCGCCAAATACAGGGAAGGCATGAATATCCCGTCCTCGGTGCAGCGCCGGCGCGAGAAGCGGGCCCTTGCCAGCGCCGGGCGCTAGGTTCGGCGATTTCCACAGGGTTCGTGCTTCATTGACAAGCTGCGGTGAAGTGGCTAGAAGCCCGCCCGCATGAGACGGGCTCGGCGCCCGCTAGCGGATGGTCCGTCACGACAATGGCCTAGGGATGGTCAAGAAGGCGGCTTGTGATCAACCGGAAAGTTTGGATTTAAATCGGCGCGAGTGACGCCGCAAAGCTTGTGCGCACGGACCACGAGTATAAACTCCGGCCAGTTTGAAGCCTGAGCAAGGAAGGTCAGTTTTCAGATGAATCTGCGCATATCGGGAAAACACATGGATATCGGCGATGCGTTCCGTACGCGCATCAACGATCGTGTCGGCGAGGCGATCGGCAAATATTTCGACCGCGGCTTTGCCGGACATGTCACCGTCATCAAATCGGGCTCGCGCTATTCGGCGGATTGCATGATCCGGCTGGATTCCGGCGCTTCGCTGCAGGCGACCGGCGATGCCCAGGACCCGACGCTGGCTTTCGAGGCCGCGGCGGATCGTCTGGAAACCCGGCTTCGGCGCTACAAGCGCCGGCTGAAATCGCACAATTCGGGCAATGGCGAGCTCACCGATATCGCCTACACGGTGATGGCGCCGCTCGCCGATGACGACGAGGACATTCCGGAGGATTTTGCGCCGGCCATCGTCGCCGAATCGACCATGACGCTGAAGACCATGTCGGTGGCGTCGGCGGTCATAGAACTCGACACAAAGGACAGTCCGGTCTTCGTCTTCCGCAACGCCGGAAACAATCACGTCAACATCGTCTATCGCCGGCCGGATGGGAACATCGGCTGGATCGATCCGTCCACGACCAAGGTCGCACAGGGATAAAACCGGCCGCACGAGGGGTGGGGACTGGTGACGGCAGGCGAACAAGGGATTTTCAAGTATGGATCTGAGCGATCTCATCAACGTTCCGGCGATATTGCCGGCGTTGAAGGCGAACTCCAAGAAGCAGCTTCTGCAATTGCTGTCGGAGAGGGCGGCCGCGATTTCCGGCATTCCGGAGCGGGAGGTGTTCGACACGATCCTGCAGCGCGAGCGGCTCGGCTCGACCGGGGTCGGCAACGGCATCGCCATTCCGCACGGCAAGCTGGCCGGCGTGAAGCGCATCGCCGGCGTGTTCGCCCGCCTGGAGACGCCGGTCGATTTCGAGGCGCTCGACGACCAGCCGGTCGACCTGGTGTTCCTGCTGCTGGCCCCTGAAGGGGCCGGCGCCGATCATCTGAAGGCGCTGTCGCGCATTGCGCGGGTGCTGCGCGACGCCGATACGGTGGCCAAGATCAGGGGAACGCGCGACGCCGTGGCGATCCACGCGCTTTTATCGGACACCCAGGCCTCGCACGCGGCCTGACGTTTTCTGGATGAACAATGGTAGGGCCGCCACGGGCGGCCCCGTTCGTTTTCAGCGGAAAATCGCCTTAATGAATGGCGACCGTGGTCAGGTCGTTTTCCATGGCGCCGGCCAGCGCGCGATCGCGCGCATCTGAAAGCAGGATCGGCTGGCCGTTGGCGGCAAACAGCGCCCACAATTCCATGCCGGGCGCGATTTCGCCAATGCCCGGGAAACGGCCGAGCAGTTCCTCGCTCGTAACCTTGCGCAGATAAGCGACCGAGCCCTCGCCGAGATGGGCGAATTCACCGCTGGTCATGGTGGGATTTTGTGTAGGATTTTGGTCAGTTCTGGTCATTTCAAGCCTCCTTGGCGCGAGACGCCGCCCTGGTTCTGGGCAGTAGGCCATCCCGCATGAGAGCCATCGGCAAAGATCAGTCTTTCACCGATATGTTTATTTTCCGTACCAGCCGCTCGGACTCGGGCCGATCGAGATCGATCGACAAAAGGCCGTTCTTCAGCTCCGCCGCAATCACCCGCATGCCGTCGGCCAGCACGAAGCAGCGCTGGAATTGGCGTGCGGCGATGCCGCGGTGAAGAAATTCGCGCTCGGTATCGTCGGTCTGACGACCGCGCACGACCAACTGGTTTTCCTCCGTGGTGACATCGAGATCGCTTTCGGCGAAACCGGCGACAGCGAGCGTGATGCGCAGCCTTTCGGCCTTGCCGTCGGCGCCGCTGAGCCGCTCGATGTTGTAAGGAGGATAGCTGTCACCGGATTTCGCCAGGCGCTCCAGCGTCTTTTCCATGGCGTCGAAACCCAGGAGAAGCGGGCTGGAGAAAGGCGTCATTCGGCTCATGTTACATTGTCCTCTCAAGAGCGACATAAACTGGAAAAACCCAGATGGCATTTTTCCCGATGGTCTTGATATGGTCCGCCCCACGACCAAGTTCAAGCCATCAAAACACCCGCCCAAAAAGACCACGTCGTGGACTCACAAGAATGATCGACATGGCGCTTGAAACGGCAGTGAGATGCAAGGAGAAGCGCTGCGCCGGGATTCGTCCCCCGGGCGGAGCGGTTCGGCAGCTCAAGGCCGGTTCGGTGCGTTTCGCATGCTCGCTCGGACGCATGAGCTCATGGCCAAACAAGGAATTGAAATGCCCCAAACACGCAAGATCATCATCGACACGGATCCTGGCCAGGACGATGCCGTCGCCATATTGCTGGCGCTTGGCAGCCCCGAGCTGGAGATCGTCGGCATATCAGCCGTAGCCGGCAACGTGCCGCTGAACCTTACCGAAAAGAACGCCCGCAAGATCTGCGAACTGGCCGGCCGACCCGACATCAAGGTCTATGCCGGCGCCGTCCGTCCGCTGGCGCGTGAACTGGTTACGGCCGAGGCGGTGCATGGCCAAACTGGCCTCAACGGGCCACAATTGCCCGAACCGACGATGAAGCTGCAGGATAAGTACGCCGTCGATTTCATCGTCGAGACGCTGATGAAGGAAGAGAGCGGCAGCATCACGCTGTGCGCTCTCGGGCCGCTCACCAATATCGCGCTGGCGCTGATCCGCGAGCCGAAGATCGCGCCGCGCATCAAGGAAATCATCCTGATGGGCGGTGGCTTCTTCGAAGGCGGCAATGTCACGCCGGCGGCCGAATTCAACATTTATGTCGATCCGCACGCGGCCGAGGTGGTGTTGAAATCCGGCATTCCGATCGTGCTGATGCCGCTCGACGTCACCCACAAGGCGCTGACCACCGCCAAGCGCACCCAGGCCTTTCGCAAGCTCGGCACCAAGGTCGGTACCGCAACGGCCGAGATGCTGGAGTTTTTCGAGCGTTTCGACGAGGAGAAATACGGCACCGATGGCGGGCCGCTGCATGACCCCTGCGTCATCGCCTACCTGTTGAAACCGGAGCTGTTCAAAGGCCGTAACTGCAATGTCAGCGTGGAAACCAGCTCGGAACTGACCATGGGCATGACCGTGATCGACTGGTGGGGCGTCACCAAGCGGGAAAAGAACGCCAAGGTGATGGGCGACATCGACCATGACGGCTTCTTCGCGCTGTTGCTGGAACGGCTGGGGCGGCTTTAAATCCGCCTCCTTACCCTCTCCCCTCGCGGGAAAAGGCGGCCTCGCGAAGCGAGGTCGGATGAGGGGTGTTCCGGGGAACGCCGACGCCTCACTCCGTCACGCACCCCTCAACCATCTCGGCGTTGCGCGCCGATCCACCTTCCCCCACAAGGGGGAAGGAAAGGCGGCGGTGCTCACTTCGACCGTGAAAACGCCAGCCACAGGCCGCCGCCGATCATGAAGCTGCCGCTGATCCTGGACAGGAGCTTGACGCGGCGGGCGGACAGGATGCGACCGGCGCGGCCGGCGGCCAGCGCATAAGTCGAATCCGACATGGCGGCGAAGATCATGGCGGTGAGGCCCATGACGGCGATCTGCAGCGAATAATTGCCTTGCGGCGCGATGAATTGCGGAAAGAAGGCGCCGAAGAAGATCAGCGTCTTCGGGTTGCTGAGCGCTACCAGCAGGCCCTGCACGAAAAAGCCGCCGCGCGGCTTCCGCGCCGTTCCGTCGGCGTTCAGCTTGCCCTTGGACCGGAACATCTGCACGCCCATCCAGATCAGGTAGGCGGCACCGATCAGCCGCACCCATTCGAACCAGTGCCCCATACCCGATATCAGCGTGTTGAGGCCGATGCCGACGATGGCGATCATGACCGCCAGGCCGGCCTGCGTGCCGGCGACATTGGCCAGGCCGGCGCGGGAGCCATGACGGATGCTGTTGGCGATGATCAGCGTGACCGTCGGCCCTGGCACCAGGATGATGACGACGCACGCAAGGACATAGGCGGCATAGAGTTCCAGCGACATGATTTTTCCCTCGGGCAGAATGCCGCCTGTGCGGCGCCACAATCAATGCATGGCGGCGATGCCGGTGCAAGCCGGCACATGGAGCCGCGCGATACGCAGATGCACCGGATTCAGGCGCCGGACGGCCACGGCAGCGTCGCCTCATAGGCCGCCGCCGCCTTCAGCACAGCCATGTCGCCACGCGGCCGGCCGATCAGCTGCATGCCCATCGGCCGGCCTCTGGCGTCGAAGCCGACCGGCACGCTGACGGCCGGGCAGCCGCCCATGGTGGCGGGCGCCGAAACCTGCATCCAGCGGTGATAGCTGTCCATCGGCCGGCCGGCGATCTCCCGCGGCCAATGGGTGCCGACGTCGAACGGAAAGACCTGGGCGGTCGGCAACGCGATGAGATCGAAGCGGTCGAACAGCGACAGCAGCGTCCGGTACCAGGACGTCCGGACGACCGAGGCGGCGCGAATCCGAGGCGCCGTCAGGAGTTGCGCGTTCTCCACCTCCCAGACGGCTTCGGGCTTCAACAGGGCGCGCCTGGCGGGATCGTCATAATGCACTTTCAGCGCGCAGCCGCTGCTTGCCTGGCGCAACGTCACGAAGGCCTGCCACAAGGCCTCGAAATCAAAATCCGGCACCAGTGCCTCGGCCTTGAACGAGGCCTGCCCGAAGCGGTCGAGCGCGGCTCGGCAGAGCTCGAGGATGCCGGGCTCCATGGGCAAATGCCCGCCCAGATCACCGAGCCAGGCGACACGGCCGCCTTTGGCGGGCACATGCAGGCCTTCGAGGAAGGAGCCTTGTTTCTCATAGGACAAGGGTGCGCGCGGATGATAGCCCGCCTGCACGTCGAGCAGCAGCGCCATGTCGCCGACATTGCGCCCCATCGGCCCATCGACGCCCATCTGGGCATGAAAGACCTCGACGTCCGGGCCGCCGGGGACGAGCCCCTGCGATGGCCGGAAACCATAGACATTGTTCCAGGCGGCTGGATTGCGCAACGAGCCGCCGAAGTCGCTGCCGTCGGCGACGGGCACCATGTCCAGCGCCAGCGCCACCGCGGCGCCGCCGCTCGAGCCGCCGGCGCTCAAATCTGGATCAAAGGCGTTCAGCGTCGGGCCGAACACGGGATTGTAGGTGTTGGAGCCGAGGCCGAATTCGGGAACGTTGGTCTTGCCGATGATGATGGCGCCGGCCTTGCGCATGCGCTCGACGAAGAAATCGTCCTCCTGCGGCACGAAATCGGCGAAGATCGGCGAGCCGAAGGAGGTGCGCAGGCCGCGGGTCATTGCGAGATCCTTGACCGCGATCGGCAGGCCGAAGAGCGCACCGGCCCGGTCCGGACGGGCATCGGCTGCGTCGGCCTCGCGCAGGATATCGCTACGATCGCGCAAGGAAACGATGGCGTTGACGAGCGGGTTGACGGCTTCGACGCGGTCGAGGAATGCCGTCACGACCTCACGTACCGAAAGTTTCCTTTGCCGGATCGCGTCGGCCAGTTCGACGGCAGACAGGCGGCAGATGTCGCCGGCCGGTGGCGCGGCATGCTTTGTCTGGGGGCGCATTCTGTCGTCTCAGCGGGATTTCAGGAGTGCCTGGTCGACATCGGCGGCCAACGGGATGGCCGGCTGGGCGCCCGGCTTCAGGCATGCCAGCGAGCCGGCCGCGCCGGCCCGGGCGAGCGCCTGTTCGAGGGGCAGGCCCGACGACAGGCTGGCGGCGAAATAGCCGCAAAAGGTGTCGCCTGCACCAACCGTGTCGACCGGGGTGATCTTCAATGCGGGAACCGTCAGGGAATCGGTCGGCGTCGCCGCCATCACGCCGTCGCCGCCGAGCGTGACGACGATGGTGCGGCCGGTTTTCCCGGCAAAGTCGCGCATCCGTGCCGCGTGGTCGCGCCCGCTCAGCGACAGCACCTCGCCATACAGGTCGAACTCGGTCTCGTTGGCGACGACATAGTCGGCCTTGCCGAGTAAGCCGGCCGCGTCGCGATGGAAGGGTGCGGTGTTGAGCACGGTGACGGCACCGGCCGCGCTTGCCTGATCGAGCGCGGCTTCGACGGTCGCAAGCGGGATCTCGTGTTGCAGGAGCACGACATCGCCTTTTCGGGGGAAGGCCTTGGCCAGGTCGCCGGGCAGCACCGAGGCGTTGGCACCCGGCACCACGGCGATAATGTTCTCGCCATCGTCGCCGACCATGATCAGCGCGGTGCCCGTCGAGGCAAAAGTTTCGCCCACGCCAGACAGATCCACCTTGGCCTGGCGCAGCAGCGCCAGGGCCTCGCCGGCGAAACTATCCTTGCCGACGGCTCCCACCATGCGCACCTTGGCGCCGGCGCGCGCGGCGGCCAACGCCTGGTTGGCGCCCTTGCCACCGGGCGCGGTGGCGAAACCGGAGCCGCTCACCGTCTCGCCAGGGCTCGGCAAGCGGTCGACATTGGCAATAAGGTCGAGATTGATCGAGCCGACGACGATGATCAAGGAATGCCTCCTCATGAATGAGCGGGAAGCTATCCTGTAAGATCGTTGCTTTCCAGTGCATGCCGATATGGCAAGCGCTGCGGTGCCGCGTCATGCGAGTCAGCGGGGCGTCGTCGTTTTCCACGTGACAATGCCGGCGGAAGTTGCCGGCGTTCCCGATTTCAAGAGGTGACCTGTCCAGCCTCCCAGCCCAGAATGGCGCGCTTGCGGGTCAGGCCCCAGTGGTAGCCGGTGAGGTCGCCGGATTTGCCGATGGCGCGGTGGCAAGGCACCACGAAGGAGAGCGGGTTGGCGCCGTTGGCGGCGCCGACGGCGCGGCTGGCGCTCGGCGCGCCGATGCTGGCGGCAATCGAGGAATAGGTGCGAGCCTTGCCCATCGGAATCTGGAGCAAGGCCTCCCAGACGCGAACCTGGAAGTCGGTGCCGATCATCACGACATGCAGCGGCTGGTCCGGGCGCCACAGCGTCGGGTCGAAGATGCGTGCGGCGTAGGGACCGGTCGCGGCCATGTCCTCGACATAGACGGCATTCGGCCAGCGGCTGGACATATCGGCGAAAGCGGCGCGTTCCTCGCCCGGATCGCTAAAGGCGAGGCCGGCAAGCCCGCGGTCGGTGGCCATGATCAGGGCGGTGCCGAATGGCGAGCTATGATAGCCATAGCGGATGGTGAGCCCGGCGCCGCGCGTCTTGTAGTCGCCCGGCGACATCGCCTCATGGGTGACGAACAGGTCGTGCAGCCGGCCGGGGCCGGACATGCCGAGCTCGAACGATGTTTCAAGCAGCGGCATGCCGGAATCGAGCAGCCTGCGGGCATGGTCCAGCGTCACCGCCTGCAGGAAAGCCTTGGGCGAAAGGCCGGCCCAGCGTGTGAACAGCTTCTGCAGGCCGGTCGGCGTCTCGCCGACCTCCTCTGCAAGCTCCTCGAGGGAAGGCTGGTCGCGATAGTCGAGGCTGATCTTCTCGATGGCGCGGCGCACGATTTCGTAGTCGCTGCCTTCGGGCGTGATGTCCTTCTTGAGGACTGCTGTCTGTGTACTCATGGGACTTCTCCTTGAGCCGGAATATCAGCCCTTGGGGCGCCGATCACCACCCGAAACTTGCCTTCTTGCGGCGCATACCCAGATAAACTCTGGTTTTCGAGCCCAGGAGTCGCCATGGCGGGTGAAAAGGTAAATCTCGCCGGCGCGAAAGAAACCTTGCTGATGACGCTCTACGGCAAGGCGCTGGAAAGCCGGATGCCCCATTCGCTGCTTGGGGATCGTTTCGCCGACGAGGCGGTGCGTAAGATCGACTATGATTTCTCAAGACTCAAGGTCGACAGCAATCTCGGCATCGGCCTGGCGATCAGGGCAAAGACGCTGGACGTCCGCGTCGAGGAGTTTTTGGCCAGAAATCCTGATGCCATCGTGCTGCATCTGGGGTGCGGGCTCGACACGCGCATCTTCCGGGTCGATCCGCCGCCAGGCGTGGACTGGTTCGATGTCGACTATCCGGAAGTCATTGAACTCAGGCGCAAGCTTTACCCGCCGCGCGACCGCTATCGCCTCATCGCTTCGTCGGTAACAGAGCCGGACTGGCTGGCTGAAGTGCCCCGCAACCGACCGGCCATCGTGGTGGCGGAGGGGCTGACGCCCTATCTCCCGGCCGAGGAAGGGTTCCGCCTGTTCTCGCGCCTGGTCATACATCTTGCCGGCGGCGACCTGATTTTCGACGCTTACAGCGGTTTCGGCCTGAAGCTGCTGCGCCTCAATCCGGCGATCAGGGCGACAGGCGCCGAGGTCCACTGGGCGATCGAGGATCCGCGCGAACTGGAACTGGCTGTCCCGAAGCTGCGATTCATCGAAGACATTCCGGCCTATGGACCTGAACACGCCGCCCGCATGGGCTGGCCCGCGCAGCTGTTCGTTCGGCTTTGGAAATACATTCCCGCACTGCGCAAGATCGGCAGGCTTTTGCGCTATCGCTTCTGAAACGTCGTACCCTTGTTCGACGCGGTCCGGACGCAAGCTGTTCGGCTAGCGCGCCTTGGCGGTGGCGAGCGCACGTGAAAAGGCGGTGGCGAAGCTTTCGCGGGAATCGGGGTCGAGAAAGCCGCCGATCGCCACGTTTTGTCCCTGCGCCTCGACCGCCATCCGGGTGATGCCGATTTCGGCGTGACGGGCGACCGAAAAGCGCGCCCAGAACGGGTTGAAGCGGTGCGCTTCCGATTTTCCCGACGGCGCGGTCTTGCGGATATCGAGACTGGTGCGCGAGATCGACACCTCCTCGCGGGCGCGGGCGGCACGGTAGTTCATGCGGAAGGCAATGTAGACGGCGACAACGTCCAGACCGAAGAAGCCGAAAACCGGCCAGGCGCCGCGCGACAGGAAAAAAGCCCCGGTCACCAGCCAGCCGAACAGCAGCGCGACCATCAGCACGGCGAAGCCGGTCTTGCCCAGCGACCGGTGCGGGGTCAGCAAGGCGCTGAAGAAGGGTTCGTCCGCCTGGAACGAGGCATTTGTGTCGTTCATATCTGGATATTATAGGAAGGAAATGGCAAGCCCCAAGTCCAAAGTACCCGCACAATCCGAAAAGAAGCCACCGCCTGGACGGCGCGACGGCTCGAACGCCAAGCCGAGCCCCAGGCCGGCCCGATCCAGAACGCTCTACAGTCCGGCGGAGGTGCACGAGATTTTCCGGCGCTTTGCCGTCCAGCGGCCGGAGCCGAAGGGCGAGCTCGAACATGTAAACCCCTTCACCCTGCTGGTGGCCGTCGTGCTGTCGGCGCAGGCGACCGACGCCGGCGTCAACAAGGCGACACGGGCGCTGTTCAAGATCGCCGATACGCCGCGCAAAATGCTGGATCTGGGTGAGGCCAGGGTCGGCGACTATATCAGGACCATCGGTCTGTGGCGCAACAAGGCCAAGAACGTCATCGCGTTGTCGCAGGCATTGATTCGCGATCATGGTGGCGAGGTGCCGGACAGCCGGGACGAACTGGTCAAATTGCCGGGGGTCGGGCGCAAGACCGCCAATGTCGTGCTCAACATGGCCTTCGGCCAGCACACGATGGCCGTCGACACGCACATCTTCCGCATCGGCAACCGCATAGGACTGGCGCCCGGCAAGACGCCCGACCAGGTCGAGCAGGGGCTGTTGAAGATCATTCCCGACGAATATATGCGCCACGCGCATCACTGGCTGATCCTGCATGGCCGCTACGTCTGCAAGGCGCGCAAGCCGGATTGCCCGGCCTGCGTCATCGCCGACCTCTGCAAGGCGCAGGAAAAGACGACCAGCGTGCCGGCGCCGCTGGTCGAGATCGCTCCGCTCGAGGAAGCGAGCGGAATTCAATAAGTTAACTCTCCTCCACAAACACCTCTTCGCGCTTCTTCTTGACCGCGGGCAGGAAGACGATGACGAGCACGGCGAGCGCGATGAGGAGCAGGCCGGCGCTGATCGGTCTCGTCACGAAGGCGCTGGGATCGCCACGCGACAGAATCATGGCCCGGCGGAGATTTTCCTCAAGCAGGGGGCCAAGCACGAAGCCGAGCAGCAGGGGCGCGGGTTCGCAGCGCAGTTTGGTCAGGAGATAGCCGAGGAAGCCGAAAAAGGCGACGGCGTAGAGGTCGTAGACATTGGTGTTGACGCTGTAAACGCCGATCGAGCAGAACGCCATGATGATCGGGAAAAGCACGTAATAGGGGATCGTAAGCAGCTTCACCCAGAGCCCGATCAGCGGCAGGTTCAGGACGATCAGCATCAGGTTGCCGATCCACATGGAGGCGATGATGCCCCAGAAAAGCGCCGGCTGTTCGGTCGCGACATTCGGGCCGGGCACGATGCCCTGGATGATCATCGCGCCGATCATCAGCGCCATGACCGGATTGGCTGGAATGCCGAGCGTCAGCATGGGGATGAAGGAGGTCTGCGCGCCGGCATTGTTGGCCGATTCCGGCCCGGCGACACCTGCGATCGCGCCCTTGCCGAATTCTTCGGGGTTTTTCGATACGCGCTTTTCGACCGTGTAGGAGGCAAAGGCCGCGAGGATCGCGCCGCCTCCCGGCAGGATGCCGAGCGCTGAACCGATGATCGTTCCGCGCACGATGGGCGCCGCCATGCGCCTGAAGTCGTCGCGGGTGGGCATGAGGCCGGAAACCTTTCGGATCATCACCGAGCGCTCATGCTCGTTTTCGAGGTTGCGAAGGATCTCGGCGATGCCGAAGACGCCGACCGCCACGGCGACGAAATTCAGCCCGTCGGCATATTCGGGGATACCGAGCGTGAAGCGCGGCGTGCCGGTGTAGATATCGGTGCCGACAATGCCGAGCAACAGACCGAGCACGACCATCGCCAGCGCCTTGACGATCGAACCGTGCGCAAGCGCGACCGACGAGACGAGGCCGACGACCATCAGCGAAAAATATTCGGCCGCGCCGAATTCCAGCGCGATCGAGGTCAGCGGCGGGGCGAAGATGGCGACGAGGAAGGTCGACACCGTGCCGGCGAAGAACGAACCGATCGCCGCGATCGCGAGTGCCGCGCCGGCGCGGCCGTTCCTGGCCATCTGATAGCCGTCGATCGCCGTGACGGCCGAGGACGATTCGCCGGGCATGTTGATGAGAATGGCTGTGGTCGAGCCGCCATATTGCGCACCGTAATAGATGCCGGCGAGCATGATGAGGGAGGAAACCGGGTCGCCGATCTGAAAGGTGATCGGCAAGAGCATGGCGATGGTCGCGGTGGCGCCGATCCCGGGCAGGACGCCGATCAGCGTGCCAAGAAGGACGCCGATCAGGCAGAAACCAAGGTTCGTCAGCGATGAAGCGGTCGAAAAGCCGAGCGCCAGATTGTCGAGGAGCTCCATGCTCATCTCCTCACAATGGCAGCCATGGGCCAAAGCGCCGGAACGGAAGGCCGAGTGCGTAGCTGAAGACGAAAAATGCAAACAGGGTCAGGCCAGCCGACAGCACGAACGCGGTCAGCGGTTTCATGCGGCCGCTGGCGAACGATGCGATCAGCGCCGTCAGGAAGATTGACGGAATGAAGCCGAGGCCGCGCACCGTCAGGCCGAAGAAGATCGGAGCGGGAAGGATGAACAGCGAGCCGCGCCACGCAATGTAGCCGATCGGATCGCCCTCGAATCGCACCGCCTGGAAGAGGATGACGAGGCCAAGCAGGATCAGCACGATCGCCAGCACCAGCGGGAAATAGCCCGGCCCCATGCGGAAGGCGGTGCCGATTTCCAGGCCGAGCGACTGCAACGCGAAAAATGCGCCGAAAACGATGAACAGCGCAGCGCATATGCCGTTCGTCCTGTCGATTGCGAAAGCCTTCATGACATTCCTCCCAGGCTGCGGGCGCGCGACGATACCGAAGCGAGAACGGGGCGCCGGCGGCGCCCCGTTCAAACCTCAGTCGGCGTACTGGCCGGCGGCTTCGATGATCGGCTTCCAGCGAACGATCTCGTTTTCCAGCTTGGCCTTCAGCGCGGCCGGCGTCGCGTCGGCCTGCGGCGACGGCCTGGTGCCGAGCTCGGCGAAGCGGGCGGCGACGTTCTCGTCCTTCAGCGCGACCTGCAGGGATTTCGACAGCCGTTCGGTGATCTCCGCCGGAGTGCCCTTGGGGGCATAAAGACCGTGCCAGATGCTGACCTGCACGTCGGGAAGGCCGGCTTCCGTCGTCGTCGGGACATCGGGCAGCACATCGAGGCGCTCCGGCGAGGTGACGGCGTAAGCCTTGATCGTGCCGCCCTGGATCTGCTTGGTGGTGTTGGTCGTCTGGTCGCACATGATGTCGACCTGGCCGCCGAGGAGATCGGTCATGGCCGGGCCGGTGCCCTTGTAGGGGACGGTGACCAGCGGCGTCTTGATAGCGCTCATGAACAGCATGCCGCAGAGATGCGAGGCAGCACCTATGCCGGCATTGGCTACGGTGACGCTATCCTTGTTGGCCTTGGCGTACTCGACCAATCCCTTCAAATCGGCCGGCTCGAGGTCCTTTCGGCCAACGATGGTCATTGGCACCTCGGTGACGAGGCCGACATATTCGAAGGCGTTCAGCGTGTCGTAGGCGAGCTTTCGGTAGAGTGTGGCACTGGTGGCCATGCCGATGTGATGGAGGAGCAGGGTGTAACCGTCCGGCTCGGCCTTCGCGACGCGGCCAGCGCCCAGCGTGCCACCGGCGCCGCCGACATTCTCGACGATGACCTGCTGGCCGAGATCCTTGGACATGGCTTCCGCGACAAGACGCGTGACCGTGTCGGTCGGGCCGCCGGCCGCAAACGGCACCACGACGGTGATGGTGCGTTCGGGATAGGTTTGCGCGCCTGCGGCGACGGGATAAAGCATGACCGCCACGGCGGCAGCCAGAGCGGCGACAAATCTTCTCATCGTGATTTCCTCCCAGAGCTTAAATCTTCAACCGCCGCGCGGAGTTCTCCTCGACACCGGCTGCACGGATACAACTAGGGCAGGCTAACAGATTGCAATCGTACTCAAATGGCAAAGTGCTGATATCCGCAACCGTTCTGGCTGGCGGCCCATGAGGCGCGGCCGGACCATCGGAGGAACGACTGTCCCGGCTGGATCGAGACACGCCAAGCGCGCGCCGTCTGTCTGGAAGATGATCCGCGCCGGCCTGGCCCTTGCTCGCGGCCGGTGATTTGTTAGGTGCTTTGCAGGTTTGAGCGAGGGCGACCCATGAACCATCACGACACAAGCGGCGTTCCGATTATCGAAACGACGCGCGCCATCCTGCGAGCGCACCGGCTGGAGGATTTCGACGCCTATGTCGCCATGTGGGCCGATCCGGTCGTCACCCGCTTCATCGGCGGCAGGCCGCGCACGCGGGAAGAGAGCTGGATGCGCTTCCTGCGTCACGCCGGGCTCTGGTCGCTGCTCGGCTACGGTTTCTGGGCGATCGAGGACAAGGCGACGGGCCGTTTCGTCGGTGAGGCCGGGTTTCACGACCTCAAGCGCGATATGGAGCCGCCGATAGAGGGCATTCCGGAGGCCGGGTGGGCGCTCGCTCCGGCCGCCCACGGCGCCGGCCTCGCCACCGAGATCGTCAGCCGCGTGCTTGGCTGGGGCGACGAGACCTTCGGACGTGGCAAAACCGTCTGCATCATCGACCCCGAAAACACCGCTTCCTTGAACGTGGCGACGAAGTGCGGCTACCGGGAGGTGGCGCGGACCATCTATCACGAAACCCCGACCATCCTGCTGGAGCGGTTGGCCTGAGCACTCGCCAAGTGCCTAAAGCGCGCGGCGTCGAAACGGATTCATGCGCTGCGCTTAGCTTTCTTGTTTTACGTCGTTCTCCCAAAGCCGAGGTCCCTTTGGGCGGCATGCATTAGCGGTCGTTCCGCAAGGGCGTCGAAATGATCCGAGAACGCCGTCTGCTCCTGATAACCGCGCCGGGACTGGCATTATCCGTTTGCACCGCGGCTTCGCGAGCCGCTTCATCGAGCATCGAGGCATCCTCGCCGAAGGCGCGGGTGGCGCGGGCCGCAGCCTCGAGCAGCGGCCGCCGCATGCGCCGCAGGAAGGCCGCGTCGACGCGTGTGCTCGGGCCGGCCAGGGTCAAGGCGCCGAGCAGAACCCGCCCAGGCCCGAACACCGGCGCCGAGACGCCCGCCGTCTGCGGGTCGCGGTCGCCGATGGCGAGGCAGTTGCAGGTCTTGCGGATGGTTTCGTAGGGTTCGCCCGGCTGTCCGGAAAACGCCGCCAGCACACGCCCGCCGGAGCCCACCAGCAACGGCAGGACGTCACCCTCGCGAATCGTATAGCGGATAGGATGCTTGGACTCGACGCGATAGAGACAGGTGCGCACGTCTCCCGACTGGACATAGAACGCAACGCTTTCCCAGCTTAGCTCGCAGAGATCGCGCATGATCGGCAGCAGGATGTCGACCGCCACGACCGACCGCTGATAGAGCGCGCCGAGCCGGAAGCTGGCCGGTCCGATGCGGTAGCGGCCGTCGTCCAGGCGCTCGAGCAATTGTCCGCGCAAAAGCGAATTGGCCAGGCGCAGAATGGTGCTCTTATAGAGGCCGGTTCGGGCCGCGATCTCGGAAAGGCTGAGCGAGCGGTCCGCCGTGGTGAATGCATCGAGGATGGCAATGGCCCGGTCAAGCGCGGCAACACCGTCGGCTGACGCGCTCCGGATTTCGATGCCAGCTGGTTTGCCTGCCGAATTCATTGGTCCCCAGTCGAACAAAGGTCGAGCGGCGCGATTGTGTCGCGCAGCTCAAGCATTCTGTCCAGCAGAATATCGTTCCTGTTGACGGAACGCGGTAAAGTCTGCTTGAACTCAAGCACGGGTCTGGTTTCAGGCGCGTTTTTGGCGGGCACCGGAGGAGGTGTCGTGATTTGGAGGAATCCCATGCTGAACAGACGCAAATTTTTGATGAGCACCGCTGCCGCGGGGGCCGCCGGGCTGGTGGCGTCGCGTCTTTCTCCCGCTCTTGCCCAAGGCACGCCGCAGATCCAGATTTTCGTGCCGGCGGCGCCCGGTGGCGGCTGGGACCAGACCGCGCGCACGATGGACCAGGTGCTGCGCAGCGAGAAGCTGATCTCCGGCTCGCAGATCACCAATGTCGGCGGCGCCGGCGGCACGGTCGGGCTGCCGCAATTCATCAGTCAATGGAACGGCAAGGGCAATTCGCTGATGGTCGGCGGCATGGTCATGGTCGGCGCCATCATCGCCAACAAGGCTGCCAATAATTTGACGCAGGTCACGCCGATCGCCCGGCTCACCGGCGAGTTCGAAGCGCTGGTGGTGCCGGCGGCCTCGCCGTTCAAGACGGCCGCCGACTTCGTCGCCGCGCTTAAAGAGGATCCGACGAAGGTTCCCGTCGCCGGCGGCTCGGCCGGCGGTTCGGACCATATCCTGTTCGGCCTGATCGCCAAGACGGCGGGCGTGCCGGCGACAAACCTGTCCTACGTGCCGTTCGCGGGCGGCGGCGAGGCGCTGTCAGCGCTGCTCGGCAACCAGGTGGCGGCGGGCATTTCCGGCTTTGGCGAGTTCTCCGAACAGGTCAAGGCAGGGGCGCTCAGGCTGCTCGCCATTTCCGCCGACAAGCGGCAGGAGGGCATCGATGCGCCAACGCTGAAGGAAGCCGGCATCGACGTCGAACTGTTCAACTGGCGCGGCGTCTTCGCACCCCCCGGTGTCTCCGATACCGATAAGGCGGCGATGATCACGCTGGTCGAGACCATGGCCAAGAGCGATGCCTGGGCCACGGAATGCAAGAACCGCAACTGGACGCCCATCCTGCTCACCGGCGACGATTATGCGAAGTTCCTTGCCGAGGATACGGCCCGCATCGAAGCCATCCTCAAGGATCTCGGGCTCGCCTGATTTCCCTGAAGAGGGCGGGTCCATGGTCCGCCCTTTTTCCTCCCGCCGTTCGCATGGACATGCGATCCACCGGGGGTGAAGATAGAATAAAAGCCGACTGTGAGACGCCGGCTGCCTTGGGAGGACATTCATGAGCACCAGCGACCAGCAGGCTGCGTCCTCGCGCCTTGCCGTACCCGAACTGTTGATCGGCATCGGGCTTCTGGCCTGTGCCGGGGCGGTTGCCTGGCAGACCTTGGCGATCCCGGTGTCGCCGCTCTACTCCAAGGTCGGCCCGACCGTCTTTCCCTATCTCACCATGTTCGGGCTGGTGGTTCTTTCGCTCCTGCTCATCGTCGCCGCACTGCGCGGCGGCTGGCAGCCGGAAGAGGAAAGGGAGACGCCGACCGACTGGAAGGCGATGGGCTTCGTCGTCATCGGCCTTGTCGCCAACCTGCTCCTGATCCAGCCGCTCGGCTTCACCGCGGCATCCGTCATCATGTTCGTTCTGGTCTGCTACGGCTTCGGCAGCCGGCATACGCTGCGCGATGCGCTCACTGGCCTCGTGCTGGCGCTGGCCGCCTATTTCGGCTTCGCCAGGGCGCTCGGCGTCAATATCGGCGCCGGTTTCATCGAGAACCAGCTGAATACGGTAATCGATGCGTTCACCAGCACGCTGAGGGGCTGACGCCATGGAAACGCTAGGCCATCTGGCACACGGTTTCGCCGTCGCCTTCACTCCGGTCAACCTTCTGTGGTGCCTGCTCGGCACCACGCTTGGCACCGCCATCGGCGTGCTGCCCGGCCTCGGACCGGCGCTGACCATCGCGCTGCTTCTGCCGATCACCTACCAGGTTGCGCCGGAGGCCTCCTTCATCCTGTTTGCCGGCATCTATTACGGGGCCATGTATGGCGGCTCGACGACCTCGATCTTGCTCAACACGCCAGGCGAAAGCGCTACCATCGTCACCGCGCTGGAAGGCAACAAGATGGCCCGGTCCGGGCGCGGCGGCGCCGCACTTGCCACCTCGGCGATCGGCTCCTTCGTCGCCGGCACTCTCGGCACGCTGGGCGTCGCCTTCCTGGCGCCTATCGTGGTCAGGTTCGCGCTGGCCTTCGGCCCGGCCGAATATTTCTCGCTGATGGTGCTGGCCTTCATCACGGTTTCGGCGGTGCTCGGCTCGTCCTCGGTGCGCGGCTTGACCAGCCTGTTCGCCGGCTTTGTTATCGGCATGATCGGGGTCGACCTGCAGACCGGCCAGCCGCGCTTCACCTTCGGCATGACCGAACTGCTCGACGGCGTCGACGTCATCATCGCCGCCGTCGGCCTGTTCGCCGTCGGTGAGACGCTCTACATGGCCTCGCGCCGTTATGCCGGCAAGGACGAGATCGTGCCGCTGAAGGGCTCGCTCTACATGACGGCGGCCGAATGGAGGCGCTCGTGGAAGCCCTGGTTGCGCGGCGCCGCGATAGGCTTCCCGATCGGCGCCATGCCGGCCGGCGGCGCCGAGATCCCGACCTTCCTGTCCTATGCCATCGAAAAGAAGCTTTCGAAGCACAAGCAGGAATTCGGCACGGTTGGCGCCATCGAGGGCGTAGCCGGTCCGGAGGCCGCCAACAATGCCTCGGCCGCCGGCGTGCTGGTGCCGATGCTGACGCTCGGCCTGCCGACCTCGGCGACGGCGGCAATCATGCTTTCGGCCTTCCAGAGCTACGGCATCAATCCAGGCCCGCTGCTTCTGACGACACAAGGCAATCTGGTCTGGGGACTGATCGCCAGCCTGTTCATCGCCAATGTCATTCTCGTCATCCTCAATCTGCCGCTGATCGGGCTTTGGGTGCGGCTGCTGAAGATCCCGGCGCCGCAACTCTATGCCGGCATCCTGGTTTTCGCCACCGTCGGCACCTACGGCATTTCGCAGTCGCCGATCGACCTCGCCATCCTCTATCTCCTGGGTGCTGCCGGCTTCCTGATGCGGCGCTTCGATTTCCCGACCGCGCCCGTCATCATCGGCATGATCCTGGGACCGCTCGCCGAAACCCAGTTCCGCCGCGCCATGACGATCTCGAACGGCGACTGGTCGGTGTTCTACAAGCACCCGCTGTCGCTGACCCTGCTGACGCTGGCCTTCATCGGCCTGGTCGGGCCGCATATCTGGGCCTACATCGAACGCCGCCGATTGCGGGGGCCGGAGCATGTGCCGGGCGATGCCTGATCGATTTGAAGTGACATGACAGACCTGCTTTCCGGCATTCGCGTGCTCGACCTGACCAACGTCCTGGCCGGGCCCTATTGCGCCTACCAGCTGGCGCTGCTCGGCGCCGACGTGATCAAGGTCGAGGCGCCGCAAGGCGGCGACCTGGCGCGACAGCTCGGCGGTTCGCCGGAACTCAACCAGGCCGGCATGGGCGCTTCGTTCCTGGCGCAGAATGCCGGCAAACGCTCCGTCGTGCTCGATCTCAAGAAGGAAGCCGAGCGCGAACGCTTCCTCGACCTGGTCGCCAGCGCCGATGCGCTGGTGGAAAATTTCCGCCCCGGCGTCATGGGCCGGCTTGGCCTCGGCTACGAGGCGCTGAAGGCGGTCCGCCCCAGCCTTGTCTACTGCGCGATATCGGGCTTCGGCCAGACCGGGCCGATGCGTGACAATCCGGCCTATGACCAGATCATCCAGGGCCTTTCGGGCATTATGAGCATCACCGGCACGCCGGAGACGGCACCCTTGCGGGTGGGCTATCCCGTCGCCGACACGCTGGGCGGATTGGTCGGGGCCTTCGCCATCGTCTCGGCGCTGGTGAGGCAGAAGACGAGCGGCGAGGGTGCCTTCCTGGACGTATCGATGCTTGAATGCACATTGTCGGCGCTTGGCTGGCCGGTTTCCAACTATCTGACGGCCGGGGTCGATCCCAAGCCGATGGGCAATGAGAACATGACGGCGGCACCGTCGGGCGCCTTTCGCACCGGCGACGGTCTGCTCAACATCGCCGCCAACAAGCAGGAGCAGTTCGTAACACTTTGCCGGCTTATCGAACGGCCGGAGCTGGCGTCGGATCCACGCTTTGCCGAGCGCGAGACGCGCAAGCGGAACCGTGCGGCGCTGAAGATCGAGATCGAGGGGGCCTTGGCGAATGGCCCGGCGGCTGCGTGGGAAGAAAAACTGAACCGCGCCGGGGTGCCGGCGGGCAGGGTGCTGACGATCCCGCAGGTGCTGGCCGAACCGCAGGTGCTGGAGCGCCAGATGACCAGGGCTTTCGACGGCGTGGCTGACATGGAGAGACCGCTGACGGTTCTGCGCGGCGGCTTCATGGTCGATGGTACGGCTCCATTGCCGGCTTCTCCGCCACCGGCCCTGGGCGAGCACATGGACGAGGTTTTCGCCGGCCTGCCGCCGCGAGCCAAGGCAAAGGCACTCACATGAGCGATATGAGCGAGCAAAAGACGGGCCGCGAGCGTGCAGAGGAGTGGTGGCAGACCGGCATCATCGAAATGCGGCCCGGCGTCATCCGGCTGCGCGGCTATGAAATCCAGGACCTGATCGGCCGCGTCAGCTTCCCGGCTGTCATCTGGCTGATGCTGCGCGGCGAATTGCCCAGCGAGGAACAGGCCGCGCTGCTCGGCATTGCGCTGGGCGCGGCCGTCGATCATGGGCCGCAGGCGCCGTCGATCGCTATCGCCCGCATGGCGGCGACCTGCGGTGTCGGTATCAACAGCGCCATGGCTTCGGCCATCAACGTGCTTGGCGACGTCCATGGCGGCGCCGGCGAGCAGGCGCTTGCCTTCTATGGCGACATTGCCGCGGCGCTCGATGGCGGCACGACGCTGAAAGAGGCTGTCTCGGGGCGGCTTGACCGGTTCTTTGCCGGGGAAAAGGGCTACGTGCCGGGGCTGGGCCATCGCTTCCATCCGGTCGACCCGCGCGCGCCGCGCCTGATGGAACTGACGCGGGAGTTTGCCGCGCGCGGCGTGATCAATGGCCGCTTCGCCGATATCGCCGAGGCGATCGAGGCGGAGGTCGCGCGGCGCAAGGGCAAAAAGATACCGCTCAACATCGATGGCGCGACCGCCGTCATTTACGGCGAGCTTGGCTTTCCGCCACCGCTGACGCGCGGGCTTTTCGTGCTGTCGCGCTCGGTCGGCATCCTGGCTCATGCCTGGGAACAATCGCAGCAAGCCGAGCGAAACAAAGGTCCGCTGCCACGCGAATGGCTGTGGGCCTATGCCGGTACGCCGGTGCGATCGCTCCCCGAAGAGGACGGCGCCGGGGCGTGAGGCCTTTACGTAGGGCCGATTTGTGCCGGCTGGGGAAGCTTCAAGGTCCTTACCAGCGTCGAAAGTTCGGGTTCGTCGATGAGCATGGCCGCATCGGCCGGCGCCAGCCAGGCCCGTTGCCGCCGTTTGGCTTCCTGCCAGTCGGCAAGCTCTTGCGTTACTTCCAACAGATAGACGATGACATCGACGCGCACGAAACGGTTGGCCAGCCGCTTCCAATAGGAATAGGTGCCCGCCGGCTGCTTCAGGGTCTTGCCGAGTACGCCCGCTTCTTCCTGCGCCTCGATGGTGGCCGCCTTGCGTCCGCTCTTGCCTTTCATCGGCCAGCCCTTGGGTACGATGAAGCGCCTGGTGGTGCGCGAGGTGACCAGCATCACCTCGATGTCGCCGCGCTGGTCCAGCCGAAAAGGGATAGCCGCGACCTGGCGGATCGTCTCGCCCTTCTTGGCCTTGCGCACGGCCTTTTTCTTGGTGGCTGCCATTCGAAAATCCAGTCGGTGCAGTGCCCATACCGTGACGCGGTGTCGTTACAAAACTCAAACTGCGGCAGGGGCACCTGAACGCCCCTACCATGTAAGTCGGCTAAATAAAAGGGAAGCCCGCCTCAGCGGCAGGTGCTTACGGCGGTGTTGCCGATTATCTGGGTCTGGCAGTTCGGCCTGACCCGCGGCACGATGGGCGGCGGCTGTTGCACGATCACCCGGTCCTGAGCTCGATTCTGTTGCTGCTGTTGCTGAAACTGCTGCCGCTGGACACGGTTTTGCAAGGCCTGCAGATCGTTCTGCTGGATCAACGCGTTGTTGTCGACGGAGGGAATGAGCACCTGCGCGGAAGCAGGCAGACGGATGCCCGCCAGCGTCGAGGCTGCCAATGCCGCCGTCATGAAAACCGTTGATGGCCGAAGCGCCAACATCTGCTCATTCCCGCACAAACAAAATTCACTCTACATATAGTGCGTTTGTCCCCTCGTGCCACGCCAGAGTGCCGATTAACAGGAAATCGCGTGATCGCGCCCCCTTCGCGGCGGAGGAGAATCTGCCCCGCCGCCCGCATCGCACTTGACGGAAGCGGTCGATTCACCGCTCTATCGGGTTGACGCTGGCCTCGAATTCCATGGCGTCAACGGCGTCGGCATGTCCGTCGGATGCAACGGCGCCTTCGAGGAAACGGTCAAACAGAACGCCGTCAGTGCGTCCTCAGGGTCAGCATCCAGCTGGCTCAGGGATGGAGCCGGGCAAAAGGGGTCCTTATGAGGAAGCATGCGTATCTGCTGGCGATGCTGGCGGCTGCCTGCATCGCCGGTCTTCCAGCCGCGGCGGCGCAGACAAAAGGCGACAAAGCGGCGGCCGCGCCCGCCGCCAACCAGCCACAGCTGCCCGGCGGCGCATCGGCCTTGTCCGAAACCCACGGCGACTGGGCGGTCAACTGCCAGATATCGGGCGCGGCCAAGGCATGCAGCCTGTCACACCAGCAGTTCAACAAGCAAAGCAACCAGCGCCTGCTGGCGATAGAGCTGTCGAGCAAGACGGGCGAAGACGCGACCGGCACGCTCGCTTTGCCGTTCGGCCTGGCGCTCGCCAAGGGCGTCAGCCTGACGATCGACGACCAGAAGCTGGACGGCAGCCTGCAGTTCAACACTTGCCAGGCTGTCGGCTGCCTGGTGCCGGTGGCGTTCGATGCCAATGTCGTCCCCGTGCTCAAGGCGGGCACCACCTTGAAGGTCGATGCCTTCGCGGCGGATACGGGGCAAGCGGTTAGCTTCTCCATTCCGCTCAATGGCTTCGGCAGTGCGCTTGCACGGACCGCGGAGCTTCTTGCCGACTAACACGTTCAGCGTTCGATAGAATCGCCAGCCCGCGCTAAACCTTTGTTTTTGCGGAATTCCGACGATCCAGCTCGTCAAACCACGATCGTTTTCAGCCGTTCCGCGATCAGGGTGGCGAGCCGGGTCGCCACTTCGTCCTTGCTCATCTCGGGCCATTCCTCGACGCCGGTCTTCGAGACGATGCGAACACGGTTGCGGTCGCCGCCCATCACACCGGATGGGCCGACGCCGCTGGTCTGCGACACGTCGTTGGCGACAATGAAGTCGGCGCCCTTCTTCCTCAGCTTGGCTTCGGCGTTGCGCAAAAGGTCCTGCGTCTCGGCGGCGAAGCCGACCACCAGCGCCGGCCGCTGCTTGTGATGCCCGACGCCCGCAAGGATGTCGGGGTTCTCGATCATGCGCAGCACCGGCGGGCCTTCGCCCGGCGCTTTCTTGATCTTCTCGCCGGCCGGGCTGTCGGCGCGCCAATCGGCGACGGCGGCGACGAATACCGCCGCATCGGCCGGTAGAAGCTGTTCCACGGCATCGCGCATCTCCTGCGCCCGCTCGATATGGATGGTCTTCACACCAGCCGGATCGGCGATGCTGACGGGACCGGAGACCAGCCTCACGTCGGCGCCGAGCCTAGCCAATGCCGCCGCAATGGCATGGCCCTGCTTTCCCGACGATCGGTTGGCGATGTAGCGAACGGGGTCGATCGGCTCGTGCGTCGGGCCTGACGTGACGATGATCTTCTTGCCGGCCAGCGGCTTGGATCCGGTATCGAGCAGCGCCTCGATGGCGGCGACGATCTCCAGCGGCTCGGCCATGCGACCTTCGCCAGCCTCGTTGCTCTCGGCCATCTCGCCTTTGGCGGGGCCAACGAAGGTGATGCCATCCTTGTGCAGCGCCGCACGATTGCGCCGCGTCGCCGGATGCGCCCACATTCTGGGGTTCATGGCCGGCGCCATCAGCACCGGCTTGTCGGTGGCCAGGAGCACGGTGGAGGCAAGATCATTGGCGTGGCCGTTGGCGAGCTTGGCCATCAGGTCGGCGGTGGCGGGCGCCACCACTAGCAGATCGGCCTCGCGCGATAGCCTGATATGGCCGACATCGTGCTCGTCATTGCGATCGAAGAGATCGGTAAAGACATGGTCTGCCGAGAGCGCACCGGCGGACAGCGTGGTGACGAATTCCCGCGCAGCCGACGTCATGACCACGCGCACCGCCGCACCCCTTTCACGCAGACGGCGGATCAGGTCGAGTGCCTTGTAGGCGGCGATGCCGCCGCCGATGATGAGCAGGATGCGCTTGCCGGAGAGGCTCATGAAGGACCAGAGATCATCAGCGACTTTCTTCTGATCAAAATCTGCTTTTTGCAGCTCCCGGCCGAATTCGAGGATCTCCTCCGCCGTAACGAAATCCTCGGCACCTTTGAAGGTGGGCGCCACTTCCTTGAGCAGCAGACTTCTTGCCTCCTGCTCCATCGACACACCATGACGGGCAGCCCGCTCGCGCAGTCTTTGTTTCAAATCCTCGTCGAGATTGCGAATGGTCAGGGTACCCATGGCTAACTTTGCCTCCCTGCCATTGGTTGAACCTTGGCCTCGTCCTTAAATGTCAGGCGTCCACCATCGAAGCCTTTCGTGGTCGGAAGCCCCACTGATGCCGCGAGCACATCCCGCGCCTCCTGCTCCATGGAAACGCCGCGCGCGGCACCGCGTTCACGCAATCGCTGCATGACATGATCTTCCAGATTCCGGACAGTAATCCTGGCCATAGTCGCACTCCTGCGCACAATATAGCTATCCCGTCTTTCGACTGCAATGACCGCATTGCTGTCATTGCAGTCACTCAGAGCAGCTTCCAGGCTATATAGACCAGCGTCAGGGCTATCACCCACAGCGCCACGCGGCCGGAGCGGTTGTAGCGCGCTTCGGCCTTTCCGATGGCGCGGGCCGTCGCCTCGTCGAAGCGCAGGCCATGCTCGGCCATCAGGTCGATCTCGCGCGACAGCCGCTCGGTGCGCGCTGCCAACTCGGGGGCTTGGCGGATCAGCGTCAGCATCGCCTTGCCGCCGTCGCGGGCGTCGGCCAGCAGGCCGCTTGGCCCGAGATTTCCTGATATCCAGCCGCTGACCACGGGTTCGGCGGTCTTCCACATGTTGAAGGCCGGATCGAGCGTGCGCGCCACGCCCTCGACCACCACCATGGTTTTCTGCAGGAGGATCAGTTCGGGCCGCGTCGCCATGTCGAAGAGTTCGGTCACCTCGAACAGCAGCGTCAGAAGCTTGGCCATGGAAATGGTCTCGGCCGGCTGGCCATGGATCGGCTCGCCGATGGCGCGGATCGCCTGGGCGAAGGCCGCGACATTGTGCTGGCGCGGCACGTAGCCGGCCTCGAAATGAACCTCGGCGACGCGCAGATAGTCGCGCGTGATGAAGCCGTAGAGGATTTCGGCGAGGAACCGGCGCTCCTTCTTGCCGAGCCTGCCGGCAATGCCGAGATCGACCGCGACGATCGTGCCATCAGCCTCGACGAACAGGTTGCCCGGATGCATGTCGGCGTGAAAGAAGCCGTCGCGCAGCGTATGGCGCAAGAACGACTGGATGAGGTTGGCCGCGATTGCCCTCAGATCGTGTCCAGCGGCGGCGAGTCCGGCGATGTCGTTCATCTTGATGCCGTCGACCCATTCCATGGTCAGCACGTCGCGGCCAGTGCGCTCCCAGTCGACGGAAGGGACGCGAAAGCCCGGATCCTCCCTGGTGCTTTGACCAAGTTCCGAAAGCGCGGCCGCCTCGAGGCGCAGGTCCATCTCGATTTTGGTGGTCTGCGCCAGCGTCTCGGTCACCTCCACGGGCCGCAGCCGGCGTGAGGAGGGGATGTATTTCTCCTGCAGGCGGGCGGCGAGGAAATAGCTTTCGAGATCCTGGAAGAAGCGGCGGCGCACGCCCGGCCGGATCACCTTGACCGCTATCTTCCTGGCGACGCCGCCATCGACGGTTTCAGCGGCATGGACCTGGGCGATGGAGGCCGCGGCGACCGGGTCGCCGAACCGCGTGTAGAGGTCGCCGAGCTTGCGCCCGAGCGAGCCCTCGATGGCCGCCACCGCCTCGGCCGTCGGGAAGGTGTGCATCTTGTCCTGCAGCATGGCGAGATCGAGCGCCATGTCGTTGCCGACGACATCGGGTCGTGTCGCCAGAAACTGGCCAAGCTTGACATAGGACGGCCCGAGCCGGACCACCGCCTTGGCCAGCCGATCGCTGCGCTCATAGGCGAGCGCGCGGCGGCGGGTAAACAGCCGCGCCAGCCGCCAGCCCAATTTCGGCAGGCCGGACAGTTCCTCGCCGGGCAAAGCGGCGACGACGCCCTCGCGCACAAGCACCCAGCCGGCCCGCATGAGCCGAAATCCAGCGCTGACGGTGCTCATGCCCGGGCCTGCCTCAAAGTTTCCAGCCCGAATGAAGCGCGGCGATGCCGCCGGAATAGTTGCGGAACGAGACCCGATCGAAGCCCGCGCGGGTTATCATGGAAGCAAAATTCGCCTGGTTGGGGAATTTCGCGATCGACTCGACCAGATAGGAATAAGGCTCGCCGTCGCCGGTGACGGCCTTGCCGATCTTCGGAATGGCCTTGAACGACCAGGCCTCGTAGACCCTGTCGAGCAACGGCATCTCGACCTCGGAAAATTCCAGGCACAGGAACCGCCCGCCCGGCTTCAGCACGCGCAACGCTTCGCTGAGAGCGACGTCGATCCTGGGAACGTTGCGGATGCCGAAAGCGATGGTGTAGGCGTCGAAGGTGGCGTCCGCGAACGGCAGTTCCTCGGCATTGGCTTCGACGAAATCGGTGTTGCCGGACATGCCTTTCTTTTGCGCCCTGTCGCGACCGACGGCGAGCATCGAGCCGTTGATGTCGAGCACGGTGGCATGAGCATGCCCATGGCTGGCATCGACGATGCGAAAGGCGATGTCGCCGGTGCCGCCGGCGACATCGAGCACGCACCAGCCCGGCCGCTTCGGCGGATTGAGCCAGGCTACCATGGCGTCCTTCCACAGCCGGTGCAGGCCGCCCGACATCAGGTCGTTCATCAGATCGTAGCGGTTGGCGACCTTGTGGAAAACATCGTTGACCAGGGGCTGCTTGTCGCCTGCCCCTACACGCTTGAAACCATAGGAGGTTTCCATGCCGCCGCCGGCCGTGGTTCTCTCAACTGACATTTTTTTGATCCGTCATAAAACCGGCGGGACCATAGCCGATCGATGGTGCGGGCGCTATTGTTTAAGGCGCGGTGTTCGGCCGCGCTTCCAGGTGGCGGGTTTCGAGACCTGGACTGACCGACGGGATGTTTGAATGCCTTTGAAAGCGGAACTGCACTGCCACATCGAAGGGGCAGCGGCACCGGAACTCGTCATCCGACAGGCGCAGAAATACGGCAAGGACATCTCGCCCTATATCCAGAACGGCTCTTTCGTCTGGCACGATTTCACCTCTTTTCTCGCCGCCTATGATTTCGCCTCCGACCTGTTCCGGACCGAGGAAGACTATGCGCGGCTGGCTGACCATTATCTGACCAGCCTGGCTCGTGACGGCGCCATCTACTCAGAGGTCTTCACCTCGCCGGATCATGCCATGAAGGCGGGCCTGTCGCCCAAGGCCTATACTGACGCGCTCGGCGAAGGCATGCTGCGCGCCAAGGCCAAGACCGGCATCGAGGGCCGTATGATCGTCACCGGAGTGCGCCATGCCGGCGTCGAGTCCATCGAGCAGGCAGCGCGCTTTGCCGCGCGCTGCGGACACCCGCTGGTAACCGGCTTCGGTGTCGCCGGCGACGAGAGGGTCGGCGAGATGGAGGACTACGTCAGGGCATTCGAAATCGCCCGCGAGGCCGGGCTCGGCATTACCGTTCACGCAGGCGAACTGACGGGGTGGGAGACGGTCCAGGCGGCGCTCGATCACATCCGCCCGTCGCGCATCGGCCATGGCGTGCGCGCCATCGAAAACCCCGATCTTGTCCGGCGCATCGCCGATGAGGGCGTGGTGCTGGAATGCTGTCCCGGCTCCAACATTGCGTTGAAAGTGTTCGACAGTTTCGCCGCCCACCCGTTCCCCGCCCTGCTCGCGGCCGGCTGCAAGGTGACGCTCAACTCGGATGATCCGCCCTATTTCTGGACCTCGCTGAAACGCGAATACGACATTGCGGCCGAGTATTTCTCGATGAACGAGAAGGCGCTGGCGGCCGTTACCCGAACGGCCATCGAGGCCGCTTTCGTCGACAGGAAGACCAAGGCAACGCTGCTCAGCCGGCTGGATGCGAAGGCCAGGTGAATGAAGGCTGGGTGGACAGGGAGTGGCCAGCAGTGAGCAGTTTGGCGGAGCGCGCATCGGGACTCGCAAATCGGCTCACTATTCACTACTCACTATTGGCTACTCACCACGAACCACGTCGGAGCACATCATGAAGGGCGTCACCGTCGTCGACCACCCGCTTGTCCAGCACAAGCTGAGCATCATGCGCAAGAAGGAGACATCGACGGCCGGTTTCCGGCGGCTGCTGCGCGAGATCTCGCTGCTGCTCGGCTATGAGGTGACACGCAATCTCGAACTCACGACGACGACCATCGAAACGCCGATCGAAATGATGGAGGCGCCGACGCTGGAAGGCAAGAAGCTGGTCTTCGCCTCGGTGCTGCGCGCCGGCAATGGCTTGCTCGAAGGCCTGCTCGACCTGGTTCCGGCGGCCCGCGTCGCCCATATCGGCCTCTATCGCGACCATGAGACGCTGGAAGCAGTCGAATATTTCTTCAAGGCGCCGAGCGACCTCGCCGACCGGCTGGTCATCGTCGTCGATCCGATGCTGGCCACCGCCAATTCCGCCATCGCGGCGATCGACAAGTTGAAGGGGCGCGGCGCCACCAACATCCGCTTTCTGTGCCTGCTGGCGGCGCCCGAAGGCATCGAGCGCTTCACCAAGGCACATCCCGACGTTCCCGTCTTCACGGCTTCCATCGATCGCCAGCTCAACGAGAAGGGCTACATCATGCCCGGCCTCGGCGACGCCGGCGACCGCATGTACGGGACAAAGTGATTTACCGAAAGTTTACGCAACGGCGCGGTTTCGAGCGGCGTTAAAACGGCAAACACCATCCCGGCGTTAA
This sequence comes from Mesorhizobium sp. BR1-1-15, assembly GCF_020165475.1. Taxonomy (NCBI): domain Bacteria; kingdom Pseudomonadati; phylum Pseudomonadota; class Alphaproteobacteria; order Hyphomicrobiales; family Phyllobacteriaceae; genus Mesorhizobium; species Mesorhizobium sp. BR1-1-15. The sequence goes on from NZ_JAIUIF010000002.1 coordinate 94,409, forward strand.
GGATCGGCCTTCACGACAGCGCCGCGCGTCCTGTCGGACGCTGCGACACTTTGATTCGCGCGTGATCCTTTCCGAAAATCGATCCCGATTTTCGGGGTCATGCGCCGGGGCCGATCCATGCTGCGCAAGCTACTTGTCCTCAGCGTCTTTGCCGGTACATCGGCATCCATCCCGATTGTCTATCAGTCGAATCCGCAGATGTTCGAAAGCCTGCTGAAAACGGCGGTGACGGCCAAGCCAGCGGCCGACGCCCGTCCGGAGGTCGCCTTGGCAGCGGCTCCCGACAAGCCGGTGGCGCCGTTGCCGATGGGCCGCAAGGTTGTCGTCACGGCCGACGCGCGAGGGCATTTCTCGTCGGCCTTCAAACTGAACGGACGCCAGATCGACGGCATGATCGATACAGGAGCGACACTGGTCGCCGTCAACACCTCGACGGCGCGCAGGATCGGTCTGTCGCTGAACCCGTCGGATTTCAGTCATGAGGTCAACACGGCCAACGGCACGATCAAGGCGGCGGTGGTGATGATCGACCGCTTGCAGATCGGCAGCATCACCGTCAACGACGTGCAGGCCATCGTGCTCGACGACAAGGCGCTGCACACCAATTTGATCGGCATGAGCTTTCTCAATCGGCTGGGCAAATATCAGGCCGAAAACGGCACGCTGCTTCTTGTCCAGTGAGCGGGCACGGCCGTTCGGGGCTGGGTCATATCAGCCACGCGGCAGGATGCGCCGGATGACCGACTTGTCGGCAGGCGGCTTGGAAGCGCCGATCGCATAGGCCGAAAGCACCGTTGCCGCCGCGGCTTCGGCGTCGGACACCGAGCGGGCATGGACCAGCGCCAGCGGCTCGCCAGCTCGAACCTCGGCGCCGACCGGCAACAGCCTGGTGATGCCGACCGCCGGGTCGACCTTGTCGTCTGGTCGGGTGCGGCCGCCGCCCAGCCCGACCACGGCAAGGCCGATATCGCGCGTGGCAATGCCGGTGACGAAGCCGTCCGCGATCGCTCTCACCGCGTGTTCCGTTGGCGCAACGGGCAAATATCGTTCCGGCTTGTCGATGAAATCGGCGGGGCCGCCGAGCACCGTCACCATGCGCGCGAAGGTGGCGGCGGCGCGGCCGCTGGCAAGGGTTTCGGTCGCCCGCCGCATGCCGTCCTGGTTGGACGGCACCAGACCCGCCGCCTGCAGCATTTCGGCGGCGAGCGCCAGCGTCACATCCTCCAGGCGCCGGTCGCGAAGGCGGCCGGTCAGGAAATCGACGGCGTTGCGCACCTCGACCGCATTGCCGGCGGCCGAGGCCAGCGGTTCGTTCATGCCGGTGATCAACGCCGAAACTTTTAATCCGGCGCCGCTTGCGACTTCGACCAGGCTGTTGGCGAGCGCCGTCGCGTCGCGCGACTTCTCCATGAAGGCGCCATTGCCGACCTTGACGTCGAGCACCAGCGAGCCCAGGCCCGCCGCCAGTTTCTTCGACAGGATCGAGGCGGTGATCAGCGGCACCGACTCCACGGTTCCGGTCACGTCACGGATGGCATAGAGCCGGCGGTCGGCCGGCGCGAGGTCCGCGGTCTGGCCGATGATGGCGCAACCCGCTTCCAGCACGGCCCTGCGAAACAGCGCGATGTCGGGCTGGCTGGCGTAGCCGGGGATGGAATCCATCTTGTCCAGCGTGCCGCCGGTGTGGCCGAGGCCGCGGCCGGATATCATCGGCACATAAGCGCCGCAGGCAGCGACGATCGGCGCCAGCATCAGCGAGACGTTGTCGCCGACGCCGCCTGTCGAATGTTTGTCCGTGACCGGGCCGGGCAGGTCCGACCAGTCGAGCACGTCGCCGGAATCGCGCATGGCCAATGTTAACGCCACGGCCTCGTCGCGGCTCATGCCGTTGAAGAACACCGCCATGGCGAAAGCCGCGACCTGGCCGTCGGTGACGGCGCCATCGGTTACGCCGGCGATGAAGTCGGCGATTTCGCGCGCCGGCAGCCTGTGGCCGTCACGCTTGTGGCGGATGATTTCCTGCGGAAGCATCAGTTCTCCAACAGCCCGTCGCGGAACACACGCTTCAGGATCGTCGCCAGCCGCGCGCCGCCGACCGGGGCCATATCCTTGGTCTCCTGGTGCGAAAGCTCGGCTCCGGTCATGCCGGCGGCAAGATTGGTGATGATCGAGCAGGCGGCGACACGCAGGCCAAGGAAGCGGGCAAGGATGACTTCCGGCACGGTCGACATGCCGACCGCGTTGGCGCCCATGATGCGCGCCATGCGGATCTCGGCCGGCGTTTCGAAGCACGGGCCGGAGAACCACATGTAGACGCCCTTGTGCAGCGCCGTGCCGGTCGCCTTCGCCGCCTGTTCGATCGCCTTGCGGATGCCGGCATCGTAGGCTTCGGTCAGGCCGACGAAACGGCGATCGCTCGGCTCGCCGATCAGCGGGTTGGTGCCGGAGAAATTGATGTGGTCCGATATCAGCATCACCGAACCCGACCCCATCTCCGGATCGACCGAGCCGGCGGCATTGGTGAGGATCAGCTTGGTGATGCCGGTGCCGGCGAGCACCTCCAGCACCGGCCGCATCGCCGCCGCGTTGCCGTGCTCGTAATAGTGGGCGCGGCCCGACAGCATCAGCACCGGCGTGCCGGCAAACAGCCCGACCACCACCTCTCCGGCATGGCCGGAAACGCCGCTTCTGGGAAAGCCGGGCAGATCGGCATAGGAAACACGGATCGGGTTCTCGACCTGGCTGACCAGCCCTCCCAGGCCAGACCCCAGCACCAGCGCCGTGGTCGGCGCCAGGCCGTCCAGCCGTTCGATCAGATGGTCGAGCGCTTCCTTCATTTCAGCATGTCGCCGCGAAAGCCGTAAGGCAGCATGTCGCCCATGGTCACGGTCTCGGCGACGCCGGTATTGTCGCAGAGATAGAGTTTGGTGTCGGGACGGCAGAATTCGGCCAGCCGCTGCCGGCAGCCGCCGCAAGGCGAGCATTTGGCCATGCGCTCGGCAAGGACGGCGATTTCCATGATCTTGCCGCCGCCGCCCATGATGTAATGGCCGAGCGCCGTCGTCTCGGCGCACCAGCCTTCCGGATAGGAGGCGACCTCGATGTTCGCGCCTGTGAAGACGCGCCCGTCCTCGGTACGAAGTGCCGCACCGACCGGAAATTTCGAATAGGGGGCATAGGCCTTGGCCATGGCAGCCTTCGCCGCTTCGAACAATTCATGCGACATTTCAGTGTTCTCTCCGATGAACTTGTCCAAAAGCCGGCGCTTCTTTTGCGCCGAGCCGCGCCCTCGATCCTCAGCGTTCCTTGACATAGGGCACGCCGCCGGCGCGCGGCGGGATCGCCTTGCCGATGAAACCGGCGAGCAGGATGACGGTGAGAATATAGGGCAGGGCCTGCATGAACTGCACCGGCACCTTGCCGATGAGCGGCAGCGGCGAGCCTTGCAGGCGGATCGACAGGGCGTCGAGGAAGCCGAACAGCAGGCAGGCGAACATGGCGTTGACCGGCTTCCACTTGGCAAAGATCAATGCGGCCAGCGCGATGTAGCCCTTGCCGGCCGTCATGTCCTTCACGAAGCCGCCATTCTGCACCATCGACAGATAGGCGCCGGCGACGCCGGTCAGGATGCCGGTGCAGATCAGCGCCCTGTAGCGCAGCCAGGCGACCGAGATGCCGGCGGTGTCCACGGCGGCCGGGTTTTCGCCGACCGCGCGCAGCCGCAGCCCAAAGCGCGTGCGAAACAGCACCCACCAGGTGAACGGCACCATCGCGAAGGCGAGATAGACCAGTATCGAGTGGCCCGACAGCAGTTCCGAGTAGATCGGCCCGAGAAACGGCACGTCGCGGATCGTCTCGGCGCCGGGCCATGTGATCGCCTCGAACCGCTCGGCTGGTTCCAGCGCCGGCGTGCGCCCGCCTTGCTGGAACCAGGCCTGGCCGAGGATGATGGTCGAGCCGGCGGCGATGAAGTTGATCGCCACGCCGGAAACGATCTGGTTGCCGCGATGGGTAATCGAGGCAAAGCCGTGGATCATGGCGAACGCGACCGAGATCAGGATCGCCATGCCCAGTCCGAGAAAGGCGGAATGGAAGACCGACGCGGCCGCCGCACCGGCGAAGGCGCCGACCAGCATCTTGCCTTCGAGGCCGATGTCGAAGATGCCGGCGCGTTCCGAATAGAGGCCGGCCAGGCAGGCGAGCAGCAGCGGCACCGAGAGGCGGATGGTGGAGTCCAGCGTCTGGACGATGGCGTTGAAGGTGTCCATCTCAGGCGCCTTTTCCCTTGACCGCTTCCATGCCGACCGACCTCGGGCTGAGCGAGGCGAACAGCGCCTGGATGTAAGGCCTGAACATGTGTTCGAGAGCACCGGCGAACAGGATGACCAACCCTTGGATGATCACGATCATGTCACGGCTGATGGCAGGCATCTCGAAGGCGAGTTCGGCGCCGCCCTGGTAGAGCATGCCAAACAGGATGGCCGCCAGCACGATGCCGACAGGGTGCAGGCGACCCATCAGCGCCACGGCGATGCCGACGAAACCGGCGCCGCTGACGAAGTCGATCGCGACATTGTGCTGGTCGCCCATCACCGGATTGAGCGCCATCATGCCGGCGAGCGCGCCCGAGATCATCATGGCGGTGATGATGATACGGGTTTCCGAAATGCCGGCATAGCGCGCCGCCTTTGGGCTGTGGCCGTAGGTGCGCATCTCATAGCCGAGCTTGGTGCGCCAGATCAGCAGCCAGACCAGGAAGGCCATGAGCAGCGCGAGCAGGAAGGAGATGTTGAGCGGTGCCGAGCGGATCTTGGCGCCGAACAGCTCGATGACCCAGTTGAGTTTCGGCAATTCCGCGCCCGCCAGGAAGTTGCGCGTCTGCGGCGCCTGCGAGGCTGCCGGTTTCAACGGGCCGACCAGCAGGTAGACCATGATCGAAGCGGCGATGAAGTTGAACATGATGGTGGTGATGACGATGTGCGAGCCGCGCCTGGCCTGCAGATAGGCGGGGATCAGCGCCCACAAGGCGCCCACGGCCGCCGAAGCCACGATGGCCAGCGGAAATGTCAGCCACCATGGCAGCACGCTGTCGAAGGAAAGACAGACGATGGCGATGCCGAGGCCGGCGATGTAGGCCTGCCCCTCGGTGCCGATGTTGAACAGGCCGCAATGCGCTGCTACCGCCACCGACAGTCCGGTGAAGATGAAGGTGGTGGCATAGAAGAGGGTAAAGGCGATACCTGTTCCCTTGCCGAAGGCGCCCTCGACCAGGATGACGGCGGCACGGAACGGGTTCTCGCCGACCAGAAGCACGACGAAGCCCGCGACGATGAAGGCCACAGACAGATTGATCAGCGGGATCAGCCCATAGTCGGCCCAGGCCGGCAATTTGGCATAGGGCGTGCTCATTGCGCCGCCTCCTGGCGCTCAACACCCGCCATCAGCAGGCCGAGCTCGCCCTCGCTCGCCTCCGGCCCGCGTTCGCCGACGATGCGGCCGGCAAACATGACTAGGATGCGGTCGGAGAGCGAGCGGATCTCATCGAGCTCGACCGACACGACCAGCACGGCCTTGCCCTGGTCGCGCATGGCGATCAGGCGCTTGTGGATGAACTCGATGGCGCCGACGTCGACGCCGCGCGTCGGCTGGCCGACGATGAGAACGCCGGGGTCCTGTTCGATTTCGCGCGCGAGCACGATCTTCTGCTGGTTGCCGCCGGAGAAGTTGGCGGTCTTCAGCCGTGGATTGCCGGGGCGGATGTCGTATTTCTCGATCTTGTCCTTGGCATCGGCAACGATGGCGTCGATGTTGAGGAACGGCCCTTTGAGATAGCGGGGATCGTCATGATAGCCGAGGATGGAATTCTCGTTCTCCTCGAAGGCCAGCACCAGCCCGACATGATGGCGATCCTCAGGCACATGGGCGAGGCCGCGGTCGCGCAGTTCGCCGGGATCGGCCTTGCCGGTGAGATCGATCGGCTTGCCCTCGAGCATCACCGAACCGGAAACGGCGTGCCTGATGCCGGAGATCGCCTCGAGCAGTTCGGACTGGCCGTTGCCGGCGACACCGGCGATGCCGACGATCTCGCCGGCGCGCAGGTCGAAGGAGATGTCGTCGACCATGGTGACGCCGCGGGAATCCTTGACCGTCAGGTTCTTGACCGCGAGTTTTACCGCGCCGGCTTCCGCTTCGCCCTTCTCCACCCGCAAGAGCACGCGGCGCCCGACCATCAGTTCGGCCAGTTCCGCGACGGTGGTCTTCTTCGTTTCCCTGGTTGCCACCATCGTGCCCTGGCGCATCACCGAAACCGTGTCGGTGATGGCCATGATCTCGCGCAATTTGTGGGTGATCAGCACCACCGTCTTTCCCTGCTCCTTCAATTGCTTGAGGATGCGGAAGAGGTGGTCGGCCTCGGCCGGCGTCAGCACGCCCGTCGGCTCGTCGAGGATCAGGATCTCAGCGCCGCGATAGAGCGCCTTGAGGATCTCGACGCGCTGCTGCAGGCCGACCGGCAATTCCTCGACGATGGCGTCGGGATCGACCTCGAGGCCGTATTCACGCTCCAGCCGGTCCAGTTCGGAACGCGCCTTGGCGATGCTTTTCTTCAGCAAGGCGTCGCTTTCGGCGCCGAGGATGACGTTCTCCAGGACCGAGAAATTGTCGACCAGCATGAAATGCTGGTGCACCATGCCGATGCCGAGCGCGATCGCATCGTTGGGCGTGCTTATCGATGCCGGCTTGCCGCCGACGCGGATCTCGCCGCTGTCGGCCTGGTAGAAGCCATACAGAATCGACATCAGCGTCGACTTGCCGGCGCCGTTCTCGCCGACGATGCCGTGGATGGTGCCGCGCGCGATTTCCAGGTTGATGTCGCGGTTGGCGCGCACGGCGCCAAAGCTCTTGTTGATGCCGATCAGTTCGATTGCAGCCAGTTCGATCGCGGCATGCGCCATGCAGCCTGTCCCACTCTTATTTTTTTATCGCTTGGTCAAAATGCCTAGCATGACGCTCCGCCCGTGCCAATTGGCCGGAGCAGTGTCCACTCTCGACAAATCCCGGCGCGCTTGTCAATTTGGAACGTGGCCGAAGCTCTCATATTCGCTAATATGGGTAAGCCGATTTGACGCTGCGGCGCAACGCCTGAGGACTTCGCATGACCATGCCCGCCGACCGGCTGACGACGCTGGAGATCCGCTCCGCCGAGCAGGAGAAGACCATCGAGGAACTGTCAGGCCAGATCGCCGAGCAGTGGAAGGTGATCGAACGCATGCAGCGCAAGCTCGACGCGCTGACCGACCGCTTCCTGGCGCTGGAGGAACAGGCGGCACCCGACGTGCCGGTGACCAAACCGCCGCACTGGTAGGGAAGGGAAGCGGGAGCGATGGCCAGCGATCGCATCGCAAGAGCCGGCGACTACGTGCTTGGCCTGATGAACGATGCAGAGCGCGGACGGGCCGAGCGCGATCTGGAGATCGATCCCGCCTTTCGCGATGCCGTGGTCCAGCTTGCCGAGCGCATGCATATTTTCGACCGCACCGAAGCCGCCGGTGGCGCGGAGCGCTGGCGGCAGATCACGCAGCGCATCGGCGACTTGCCGCAGATGCGCGCTGTCGGTCTTGAGAACGCTAAACCGGTGATCCGGGGCCCCGCCAGGCCGCATGATGTCGGCTTCTATTCTCTCGGCGACCGGCGCGGACTTGCGGTCGCCATTGGACTGGTCGTGGCTTTCGCACTGGGTTATCTGGCGGGAAAGCTATAGCCCACATTGGCGCGACATCAGCGCCATCGGTTCCCCGTTCTGCCTGAACGGCTCGACGACCATCCAACCAAGCCTCATGTATTAATCGCGCGCCTCCCACGTGTAGAGATAAAGCGCCTCCACGCCGAGCGATGTGGCATGAGCTTCGATTGCCCTGACCAGCGCAGTGCCGATCCCTCGGTGCTGGTGCTCGGGAGCGATGGCCAGGCCGGCCAGCCATGGTGTCAGATCATGCGCCGGTTCGAGTTCGTCGCGGACCAGCAGGCAGGTCCCGACCGGCACGTCGCCGATCCGGGCCACGAACGCCGTTTCGAAGCCGTCGCCGTGCAGCAGTTTACGAAGTCCGGCCACGTCGTCGTCCAGCGTTCGTCCGGTGCCCGTGAAAAAGGCGGCAATGCGCAATCGCGCCACCGCTGCAATGTCACGTTCGTTCATGGGCTCGACTGTCAACTGCACCATTGGCGTGGGGTCGTGTTTCTTGCGAGACGTCTGCGTCTACCCGGCAGCGACTTCCAAAACAAAACCGCCGGGACAAGGCCCGGCGGTTCGAAACTTAGTGCTTACCGATCAATACGGGCAGGCGTTGTCGGCGGTGTAGTCGTGCACCTCGACCTTGCCGGCGATGATGTCGGCCTTGGCCTTCTCGACCGCCGCCTTCATTTCGTCGGTCACCAGCGCCTTGTTGTTGTCGTCCATGGCGTAGTCGACGCCGCCTTCCTTGAGGCCGAGATTTTCGACGCCACCCTTGAAGGTGCCATTCTTGCCGTCCATGAAGGCGGTGTAGACGGCAACGTCGACGCGCTTCAGCATCGAGGTCAGGACCTTGCCGGGCTGGAGGCCGTTCTGGTTGGAATCGACACCGATGCCGAGCTTGCCGGCATCAGCCGCCGCCTGCAGCACACCGACGCCGGTGCCGCCGGCGGCCGCATAGACCACGTCGGAACCCTGGTCGATCTGCGTCTTGGCGATCTCGCCGCCCTTGGCCGGGTCATTCCAGGCGGCCGGCGTGTCGCCGGTCATGTTCTGGATGACGTCGGTCGCGCCTGCCGATTTGGCGCCGCCGACATAGCCGCATTCGAACTTGCGGATCAGCGGAATGTCCATGCCGCCGACGAAGCTCACCTTCTTCGTCTTGGAGGCCATCGCCGCCATGATGCCGACGAGATAGGAGCCCTCATTCTCCTTGAATACCAGCGAGCGGACATTGGGCAGGTCGACGGCATCGTCGATGATGGCGAAGTTGAGATCGGGATATTCGGTCGCGACCTTCTTCAGTGCATCCTCCCAGGCGAAGCCGGCCATGACGATCGGGTTGTGGCCGTCCTCGGCGAAGCGGCGCAACGCCTGCTCGCGTTGCGAAGCGTTGGAGACCTCGAACTCGACATAGGGGACGCCGGTCTCTGTCTTGAACTTTTCGGCGCCATGGTAGGCCGCCTCGTTGAAGGATTTGTCGAACTTGCCGCCGAGATCATAAAGGATGGCCGGCTGCACATCCGCGGCGAAAGCCGGAAGAACCATTGCAGTTGCGGCCAGAAGGCCGAGAACGATACGTTTCATGTGATCCACACCCTGTCGGTTATTTTTTTCCGTTACGCCCCGCCCGCCTGCCCGGTTCTCCGGCATGCGCGCGACGTCAGCCAGGAGTGTATATTCCCCTCCCGCTCAGCGGCAATCTGGCACGGCCCGAAACAAAATTCACGTGGAATTTTGACCTTTTGGAAAAGCATGGCGGGGTGCGATGCCCGTGCCCTTCAGGCGAATTGCCCCGTGCGCCGCTGCCGCCTGTAGCCGATGGCGTAGAGCAGCAAGGCAAGCACCGCGAACACGGCAAAGCCCGGCTGGTTGAGCACCCAGGCGATGGGGCCGTCCCATAGCAGCGGGCCGGCCTTGGCGCGAACGAAGCTTTCAAAGGTGGCGCGCGTGTCGGGCGACACGGCCAGCCAGCTTGCATTGAGCGGGGTCAGCACCAGTGCCGAGGCGGCCACCGTGCGTGTCGTGTCAAGCACCGCCATGATGACCGAAATCGACAGCGCGACCATGGCCGCGAGACGAAAGACAAATCGAAGCATCAAAGACCTTTCCCCTGGCCGATCCTCAATATCCTCCCGAGGTCTCCGGCGGTGTTCCGAACGAGAAATAGAGCGCGCAGGCCCTATTCGCAATCACGGCACGCGAATTGAATCGCGGCCGACGCAGTCTACCCGGCCCTCCTGCGCTTGCGCCGGTTGGCGAGCCAGACGGCGAGAATGCCGCCGGCAATGGCGCCGACCACCAGCCCGGCCAGGCCGATGAAGGCGGCGAAGTAGCCGCACGCACCCTCGAAGCAACTCACGTCGGTGATATCGGCGATGAGCGAACCGGCCAGGAAGCCACCCACCGCGCCGACGACCGCGCCGAGGATGATGCCGAGCAGCGCGGCGACAATGGAAACGAAGACCGACGGCGCTTCGGCTCGCGGCCTGGCATAAACGGTCTCGGCGCCGGAGCCGCGGCGCAACAGGTAGATGCAAAGCAGGCCGATGGCGATCTCGGCGGCGGTGATGGCCAGGCTTCTGGCGGAGAAGACGAAGCCCGGCACGGCGAGTGCGTAAGCGTGACTTGCCAGCAGCCATATGATCGTGGTGGCCTGCCAGATGGTGAAATGGCTGGGGAAGCGCGCCGAACGGCCGAAGGCGAGGCCGAGCAGGTAAAGTCCCCACAGGATGGTGATGACGTCGGCGACGAGTCCGCTGAAGAGGAAATAGAAAACGGCGTCCGGCAGGCCTGAACTCCCCACCAGCCACAAGGCCGACGCCAGCCAATAGACCGACAGGGCCATAACGATAACCAGCCAGCCCACCGGGACATAGGAAAGTCCGCTGTCCGGATGTCGGGCCGGGACCTTTCCCTCGGCCGGTGGCTGTCCGTTGTCCGGCGTACCGCCCGGAATTCCGCTGCTCGATGCCATGTTGCGACGATGCCCCCCGCAAAGCCTTTCGGACACTCGACAGGCCGCTCGGGACGAAGTCAAGCGCGGCTGGCCTCGCAGCCTTGCTCGTGCACGTCATCAAGCAGCGATTGAAGTGGCGGGACTCCAAACGGATGTGCCGGCGGCCCCCATGAACGCCGTGCGGCCGGCAAAGCGAATTGACCGCCGTTATGGCTTGGCATTCGGCGCCGGATCGACTAGATGAGCCCCGCGCCTGTTGCTTTGACGGCTCAGGTGCGGGCAGGGCGTCCGCTGGTTGGCGGCGCCCGGTGCGGAAAGTTCCGCAGCCCAAAGGGAGAGCATCTCCCCAACCCGCGCGGCGAAACCGGCCGGCGCGAAAGGCAAGGACGGAGAGGTGGCCGAGTGGTTGAAGGCGCACGCCTGGAAAGTGTGTTTACGGGAAACCGTAACGCGGGTTCGAATCCCGCTCTCTCCGCCATCCTGCTTCGCTCTTCGAGCTTCGCAGGATTGGCTCAATCGACAGCGCGAAGCAGGATGCCCTCCGAAGCTTCAGCGTAGGAGGGCAGGGTCATCAACCTTGCCGACCGGCTTGCACGATTAAAAAAGCAGCTGTGAGTTTCGAGCGCTTTGGGAAGCGCGTCGAGTGATCCTTGGGCATTCTATGAAAACGCCGCGCACGAGCCGGTTTTGGAATTCCTGGTGATCTGGTAGTGGTGATCCCGATCACAGGAGATAGCATGCCGGACGATGTAGTGGTGCGCGACAGCAACGGCGCTCAGTTGAGTGACGGCGATTCCGTTACGCTGATCAAGGACCTCAAGGTCAAAGGCACTTCGGAGACGATCAAGCGGGGCACGTTGGTGAAGAACATTCGCCTCAACGGCAATCCCGGCGAGATCGAATGCAGTACCAGGCAAGTGAAGGGCCTCGTGCTCAAAACCGAGTTCGTAAAGAAGGCGTGACCCTCAAGGCGGTCGAGCCGCAGCGATAGAATTGCGTTTGCCGGCGACGAGGCGCGTCGTCGGCCAACCTGGCTACTCCTTACGACTGCCGATATGGGGCGCCAGGGCGCATTCACCACTTTCAGTTCATTCCGCCGAAAATCTTTATAGAATTCCTATTTCTTTCCGCTTTGCCCCGTCTCGAACCTTTATGGCGATCGGGTCCATATTCCGCTTTGAGAAAAACGTCGGACGCCGTCACCCAAGTGGGCGGGCCGTTTTCGCGTAATCGCCGAGCTGCTTCGAGCGGGCGCAAAGTGGAAAAATCAAAGCAAGGACAAGCACAATGGACATCATTGTTCTCGGGATCGGGGTTTTGTTTTTCGCCCTCTCCTTTGCCTACGTCAAAGCCTGCGACAGAATTTGAGCGATCGGGCCATGCTTGTCGATTACATCCTCGGTGGCGGCGTGACGTTGTTCCTGCTCGCCTATCTGACATACGCCCTGATCCGCCCGGAACGCTTCTGACCGGCGCACGGAAAGCCACATCATGACTATCAACGGATGGATACAGATCCTTCTCTATTGCGGGATCCTGGTTTTGCTCGTGAAGCCGCTGGGCGGCTACATGCATCGCGTCTTCACCGGCGACCGCACCTTGCTGTCGCCGGTGCTCGGCCCCGTCGAGCGGGCCCTTTACCGCCTGGCTGGAACCGGCGACCAGGAGCAGCACTGGACGGGTTATGCCGCCGCCATGCTGTTGTTCAACCTTGCCGGTTTCCTGGCGCTCTATTTCCTGCAGCGCCTGCAAGGCGGCCTGCCCTACAACCCGGCCGGCATGAGCGCGGTCGAGCCGGGGCTCGCCTTCAACACCGCCGCCAGTTTCATGACCAATACCAACTGGCAGAACTACGGCGGCGAGAGCACGATGTCCTATCTCGTGCAGATGGCCGGCCTCACCGTGCAGAACTTCCTGTCGGCGGCCACCGGCATCGCCATCGCCATGGCGCTGATCCGCGGCTTTGCCCGCGCTTCCGGCAAGTCGATCGGGAATTTCTGGGTCGATATGACCCGTGCCACGCTCTACGTGCTTTTGCCGCTCTGCGTCGTGCTCACCCTGGTCTATGTTTGGCTCGGCATGCCGCAGACGCTGGGAGCCTATGTCGACGCCACCACGCTCGAAGGCGTGCAGCAGACCATCGCCGTCGGGCCGGTCGCCTCGCAGATCGCCATCAAGATGCTCGGCACCAATGGCGGCGGCTTCTTCAACGCCAATGCCGCGCATCCCTTCGAGAATCCGGACGCCATCTCCAACCTGATCCAGATGCTGTCGATCTTCGCCATCGGCGCGGCGCTCACCAACGTCTTCGGCCGCATGGTCGGCAACCAGCGCCAGGGCTGGGCGATCCTGGCCGCCATGGGCGCGCTGTTCATCGCCGGGGTCGCGGTCTGCTATTGGGCGGAAGCCGCGGGCAATCCGCTGGTCCATGCGCTGGGCATCGACGGCGGCAACATGGAAGGCAAGGAAACCCGCTTCGGCATCGCGCTTTCGGCGCTGTTCGCGGTCATCACCACGGCGGCCTCCTGCGGCGCGGTCAATGCCATGCATGACAGTTTCACCGCGCTCGGCGGCATGATCCCGCTCATCAACATGCAACTCGGCGAAGTCATCGTCGGCGGCGTCGGCGCCGGCTTCTACGGCATCCTGATGTTCATCCTGATCGCCGTCTTCGTCGCCGGCCTGATGGTCGGGCGCACGCCCGAATACCTCGGCAAGAAGATCGAGGCCAAGGAGGTCAAGATGGCGATGCTGACGATCCTGTGCCTGCCGCTGGCGATGCTGATCTTCACGGCCATCGCGGTGGTCCTGCCGAGCGCCGTGGCATCGATCGCCAATGGCGGTCCGCATGGCTTCTCCGAGATCCTCTACGCCTATACGTCGGCGGCGGCGAACAACGGCTCGGCCTTCGGCGGCCTGACCGGCAACACGCCCTGGTACAACATCACGCTGGGTCTCGGCATGCTCATGGGCCGTTTCCTGGTCATCATCCCGGCGCTCGCCATCGCCGGCTCGCTGGCGGCGAAGAAGACCGTGCCCGCCTCGGCCGGCACCTTCCCGACCGACGGCCCGCTGTTCGCCGGACTGCTGGTCGGTGTCATCGTCATCGTCGGCGGCCTGACCTTCTTCCCGGCACTCGCCGTCGGGCCGATCGTCGAGCATCTGGCCTACATCCACGGGCAGACATTCTGAGACGGAAGTGTCCTGGCTGAAACGGAGATGTCCTGGTTCAACAACAGGCATCGCAGCGATCGCCATCCCGCCGACAACGGAAAGGAGGAGCAGCCTCCTCCTTTCCCCACCATGTCGACATTCCTCGGCATCGCCGCCGTCATGATCGTTCTGTGGTTGCTGGCCTACGGGCTTCCGCATCTTCTTTCGGCATCCGACCGCTCGGTGCCGCCCACCAACACCGAAGCTGGAGCTTCAAAATGAGCCAGTCGAAATCAGCCAGCATCATGGATGCCGGCATCCTGTGGCCCGCCATCGGCGGCGCCTTCAAAAAGCTGAACCTACGCACATTGGCCAGGAACCCGGTGATGTTCGTCGTTGCCGTCGTCTCAGCGCTGACATCAGTGCTTTTCATCAAGGACCTCGCCAGCGGCGGCGGCAATCTCGGCTTCACCATCCAGATCATCATCTGGCTGTGGTTCACCGTGCTGTTCGCCAACTTCGCCGAAGCCGTCGCCGAAGGCCGCGGCAAGGCGCAGGCCGATTCGCTGCGCAAGGCGCGCACCGAGACCCAGGCCAAGCTCCTGACCGGCGAGGACCGGACGAAATTCAAGCTGGTGCCCGGCACCAGCCTGAAGGTGGGCGACGCCGTGCTGGTCGAGGCCGGCGACATCATCCCCTCCGACGGCGAGGTGATCGAAGGCGTGGCTTCGGTCAACGAGGCGGCGATCACGGGCGAATCGGCGCCCGTCATTCGCGAATCCGGCGGCGACCGCTCCGCGGTCACCGGCGGCACGCAGGTGCTCTCCGACTGGATCCGCGTGCGCATCACCGCCGCCGCCGGCCACACCTTTCTCGACCGCATGATCTCGCTGGTCGAGGGCGCCGAGCGCCAGAAGACCCCGAATGAGATCGCGCTCAACATCCTGCTGGTCGGCATGACGCTGATCTTCGTGCTGGCCACCGCTACCATCCCGAGCTTCGCTTCCTATTCGGGGGGCTATATCCCGGTCACGGTGCTCGTCGCTTTGTTCGTGACCTTGATCCCGACCACTATCGGCGCGCTTTTGTCGGCCATCGGCATCGCCGGCATGGACCGTCTGGTGCGCTTCAATGTGCTCGCCATGTCCGGCCGCGCCGTGGAGGCGGCCGGCGACGTCGACACGCTTTTGCTCGACAAGACCGGCACGATCACGCTCGGCAACCGCCAGGCGACCGAATTCCGCCCGGTGAAGGGCGTCACCGAGCAGGAACTGGCCGATGCGGCACAGCTTGCCTCGCTCGCCGACGAAACGCCGGAAGGCCGCTCGATCGTCGTGCTGGCCAAGGAGAAATACGCCATCCGCGCCCGCGACATGGCGACACTGCACGCCACCTTCGTGTCCTTCACCGCGCAGACCCGGATGAGCGGCGTCGACATAGACGGCTCCTCCGTGCGCAAGGGCGCGGTCGATTCCGTGCTCGCCCATGTCAACCAGACGACATCAGCCAGCCACGCAACGCGCCCGAACAGCGATACGATCAGGGATCTCCAGGCGATCGCCGACGAGGTCGCCAAATCGGGCGGCACCCCGCTTGCGGTCGAGCGCGACGGACGCCTGCTCGGCATCGTGCACCTCAAGGACATCGTCAAGGGCGGCATCCGCGAACGCTTCGCCGAGCTGCGCAGCATGGGCATACGCACGGTGATGATCACAGGGGACAATCCGATAACGGCGGCGGCGATCGCGGCGGAAGCCGGCGTCGACGACTTCCTTGCCCAGGCGACGCCGGAGGACAAGCTGAAGCTGATCCGCGACGAGCAGGCCAAGGGCAAGCTGGTCGCCATGTGCGGCGACGGCACCAACGACGCGCCGGCCCTTGCCCAGGCCGACGTCGGCGTCGCCATGAACACCGGCACGGTGGCGGCGCGCGAGGCCGGCAACATGGTCGACCTCGACAGCGATCCGACCAAGCTGATCGAGATCGTCGAGATCGGCAAGGCGCTGCTGATGACGCGCGGTTCGCTGACCACCTTCTCCATCGCCAATGACGTGGCCAAGTACTTCGCCATCATCCCGGCCATGTTCGCCGTGTTCTACGTCGCGCCCGGCCAGACCACAGGTCCGCTGCAGGCACTCAACATCATGCATCTGGGGACGCCGCAGAGCGCCATCCTGTCGGCCATCATCTTCAATGCGCTGATCATCATCGCGCTGATCCCGCTGTCGCTGCGCGGCGTCAAATACCGGGCGATCGGCGCCGGGGCGCTGCTCAGCCGCAACCTGCTCGTCTACGGCCTCGGCGGCATCATCGTGCCGTTCGCCGGCATCAAGATTATCGACATGGCCGTCACGGCCCTCGGCCTTGCATAAGGGATCATTCCGATGCTCAAGCAAATCAGACCCGCGATCGTCATGATCGTCTTCTTCACCGTGCTGACCGGGCTCATCTATCCCATCGGCATGACCGGCATCGCCCAGGCGCTGTTCCCGAAACAGGCCAATGGCAGCCTGATCGAGAAGGACGGCAAGGTGGTGGGTTCGGAACTGATCGGCCAGGCCTTCGCCAGCGACCGCTATTTCCACGGCCGGCCCTCGGCGGCCGGCAATGGCTACGACGCCGGCGCCTCCAGCGGCTCGAATCTGGGTCCGACCAACCTCAAGCTGATCGAGCGCATCAAGGGCGACGCGGCGAAGTTGAAGGCCGAAAACCCCAATGCGCCGGTTCCGATGGGCCTCGTCACGACATCGGGCAGCGGGCTCGATCCCGACATCAGCCCCGAGGACGCTTCTTTCCAGGTTCCGCGTGTCGCCAAGGCAAGGGGCATCGATGAAGCCAAAGTCAAGGCGCTCGTCGACAGCCATGTCGAGGACCGGGAGCTCGGCGTGCTGGGCGAGCCGGTGGTCAATGTGCTGGCCCTTAACCTCGCATTGGACGACACAGCCAAGCAATGAAGAACAGCGCCGGGGATCGACACCGTCCCCGGCGCCGTTCAAACTGGATGCCGATGCCGGACGACAGAAGCAACGTCGAAAACAGACCTTCCCCCGACGCGCTGCTCGAGCATGCCGAGCGCGAGGGCCGCGGGCGTCTGCGCATCTTCCTGGGCGCGGCACCGGGCGTCGGCAAAACCTATGAAATGCTGATGTCGGGACGCGCCAGGCTGGCCGACGGCATCGACGTGGTGATCGGCGTGGTCGAGACGCACGGCCGCAAGGAAACCCTGGCCCTCGTCGAGGGCTACGAGGTCATTCCGCGCCGCCCGGTCGAATACAAGGGACGCACCCTCGACGAGATGGACATAGACGCCATCCTGGCACGCCGCCCGGCACTGGTCCTGGTCGACGAACTCGCCCATACAAACGCGCCCGGCAGCCGTCACCCCAAGCGCTATCTCGACGTGCAGGAAATCCTGGCGCGCGGCATCGACGTCTACACGACGCTCAACATCCAGCATGTCGAAAGCCTGAACGACGTCGTCGCCCAGATCACGCGGGTCAGGGTGCGCGAGACGGTTCCCGATTCCATCATCGACCAGGCCGACGACGTCGAAATCATCGATCTGACGCCCGACGACCTGATCAAGCGGCTGGAGGAAGGCAAGGTCTATTTCCCCAACACCGCCCAACGCGCCATCGAGAACTATTTCTCGCCCGGCAATCTGACGGCGCTACGGGAGCTGGCGCTGCGCCGCACCGCCCAGCGTGTCGACGAACAACTGCTCAACCACATGCAGTCCCATGCCATCCAGGGGCCATGGGCGGCGGGGGAAAGGGTGCTCGTTTGCCTCGATGCGCGTCCGGGCGGGGCGGCGCGCGTGCGCTATGCGCGCAGGCTGGCCGACCGGCTCCGCGCGCCATGGACGGCGCTTCATGTCGACACGCCTCGTTCGGCCGCCATGTCGGAAGAAGAGAAGGACAGGCTGGCGAACCATCTGCGCCTCGCCGAGCAACTCGGCGCCGAGGTGACGACCATTCCGGGCCAGAACGTCGCGCAGGACATCGTGCGCCATGCGACGGCGAACAATTCCACCCATATCGTGGTCGGCAGGCCGACCCGGTCGCGCTGGCGGGAATTGATCGAGGGCTCGCTCACCTATGATCTGATCCGCAATGCCGGCGACATCAGCGTCCATGTCATCTCGGGAACCGAGCGCGATATCGACGCAGCATCGAGAAAGGTCAGGACGGCGACCGAGCAGCGGCCGTTCCAGATATGGCCGTATCTGTTCGCCACGGCCTATGTCGCGGGCTCATTGGCCGTCGGCACGGTTCTCGATCAATTCCTCGACGTGCGCAATCTGGCGATCGTGCTGCTGCTGGCGGTGCTGACATCGGCGGTGACGTTCGGACTCTGGCCTGCCTTGTACGCCTGTTTCCTGAGCGCCCTTGCCTTCAACTACTTCTTCCTCGAGCCGCGCTACACGCTGACGATCAGGGATCCCGAGAGCATCGTTGCGTTTGCCGTCTTCCTCGTCGTTGCCGTCATCGCCAGCAACCTGACGGCGCGCGTGCAGCGCCAGGCCGTCGCCGCCCGCTCACGCGCGCGGGCCACGGAGGATATCTATCTGTTTTCCAAGAAGCTTGCCGGCGCCGGCACGCTCGACGACGTTCTGTGGGTCACGGCCTTCCAGATCGCCTCGATGCTGAAATTGCGGGTCGTGCTGCTTTTGCCCGAAAACGGCGCCATCACCGTCAAGGCGGGCTATCCGCCCGACGACACGCTGGCGGAGGCCGACATCGCCGCCGCCCGCTGGGCCTGGGAGCACGATCGCGCCGCCGGCCGCGGCGCCGATACGCTGCCCGGTGCGAAGCGGCTCTATCTGCCGCTGCGCACCGGGCGCACGGCGGTCGGCGTGGTCGGCCTCGACAACGACAAGCAGGGTCCGCTGCTGACGCCCGAGCAGCAGCGGCTGCTCGACGCGCTGGCCGACCAGGCAGCGGTCGCCATCGAGCGCATCCAGCTCGTCGCCGATGTCGACCGTGCCAAGCTCGCGGCCGAAGCCGACAGGCTGCGCTCGGCGCTGCTGACCTCCATCTCCCATGATCTGAAGACGCCGCTCGCCGCCATCATGGGCGCGGCCGGCACCCTCAGGGAGTTCGCGCCTGATCTGCCCGAGCAGGACCGGACGGAGCTGTTGTCGACGGTGGTCGACGAAGCGGAGCGGCTGAACCGCTTCATCGCCAATCTGCTCGACATGACCAAGATCGAATCCGGTGCGATGGAGCCCAACTGTGCGCTGCATTATGTCGGCGACGCCGTCGGCACCGCGCTCGATCGCGCCCGCAAGATCACCAGCGAGCACAAGATCGAGGTCGATATTCCGCCCGACCTGCCGATGCTGAAGCTCGACCCTGTGCTGTTCGAGCAGGTCCTGTTCAATCTGCTCGACAATGCGTCGAAATATTCGCCGCCCGGCTCGACGATCCGCCTGCAGGGCTGGACCGACATCGGCTCCGTCGTGCTTCAGATCATGGATGAGGGATTGGGCATCCCTCCGCAGGATCTTGAGCGCGTGTTCGATACTTTCTACCGGGTGCGCAAGGGCGACCAGGTGCGCGCCGGCACCGGGCTCGGCCTGTCGATCTGCCGCGGCTTCATCGAGGCGATGGGCGGCACGATCTCGGCCGCCAACCGGACCGACCGTTCGGGTGCTGCCTTCACCATCAGGATGCCGGTGCCGGCGGAACTGTCCGGCAATCGCATCGGCTCCAGCGCGGATCAGCCTCGATGACCAATTCGAACGTCAGGATACTGGTCGTCGATGACGAGCCGCCGATCCGCAAGCTGCTCCGGGTCGGCCTCGCCAGCCAGGGCTACGCGGTCAGCGAGGCGCCGAACGCCAAGGCGGCTATCGAGCTGATGGTGCAGGAAAAACCGGATCTCGTGCTGCTCGACCTTGGCCTGCCTGGCATGAGCGGCCATGAACTGCTGCGCAAATGGCGCGACGACGGCTTCGACATGCCGGTGGTCATTCTCTCCAGCCGCGCCGACGAGGCCGGCATCGTCGACGCGCTCGAACTCGGCGCCGACGACTACATCACCAAGCCGTTCGGAATGAATGAGCTGGTGGCGCGCATCCGCGTGGCACTGCGGCACAAGTTCCAGCAGCAGGGCGAGAGGCCGGTGTTCCAAACCGGTGATCTCAGCGTCGACCTGGTCAAGCGCATCGTCAAGGTCGGGGGCAAGGAGGTGAAGCTGTCGCCCAAGGAATACGACATTCTGCGCATTCTCGTGCAGTATGCGGGCAAGGTTCTCACGCACCAGTTCCTGCTGAAGCAGGTGTGGAACGATTCGACCGACGTGCAGTATCTGCGGGTCTATGTCCGGCAGTTGCGGCAGAAGATCGAGAAGACGCCGGACCAGCCGCGCTACATCACCACCGAGACCGGCGTCGGCTACCGCCTGCGCGAGGTCGAATGAGCGTTGCCTGGCCTGATTAGCCGACAGCTTCCGGCAGCCGGTTCGCGGTCGTCGATGTGCGCAGGGCGGCGAGGCAGCCAATGATGCCGAGCGGCACGAAGGCGAGGAACAGCCAGGTTGCCACATCAGCCGCCGCGTCCCGGTTCAGGCCTTGCGAGAAGCCGCTGGCATTGGCGACGATGCCGGCAAGGGCGGCACCCACCGCATAGCCGATGCGCTGCATGGTCGGCACCGCGGCCGAGGCGATGGTCTGCTCATCTTCCGGCGCGGAGGCCACGATGACGCGCGTCAGGAACGGCCAGGCAACGCCGAAGCCGCCACCCTGCAAAAGGGCGCATACCAGGATCAGCGGGATCGAGCCTGCCGGGATGGTGTAGGCGAAACCAGCCAGGCCGGTGGCGATCATCAGGGCGCCGATGACGATGATCAATCTCTCACGCTCCTGTGGCGCGTTGGCGACAAGGATCGACAGGATCGACCAGGCGATCGATTCGGCGGCGATGATGTAGCCGGTGGTCAGGAGCGGAACGTGGTGCAGCGTGGTCAGAAGCAGCGGGCCGTAAATGGCAAAGGAACAGGTCGCCACCGAGAAGGCGGCGACCATGGTCATGCCGCTGCCGACCGGCGTGCGCCACGAGAACAGCTGCGAGGGGAAAAGCCGAGATTTCGGCTTCAGCGCATCGATACGGAAAAACAACACAAGGCCGACCAGGCCGAGCACCATCAGCAGCGATGAGCGCAGAAGGGCGATGTCGACGCCCGCCGAGGCGATCAGCACGACGGCGACGGCAAGGCAGCCAAGCGCTATGAGCGGGAAGGGTGGTGCCTTGCCCGCGCCGGCACTAGGCCTCGTCGCTTCCGGCGTGTCGAGCACGACGAAGCTCGCCAGCGCCATCGCCGCACCGCCGAACACGAAGATGCCGAACGCCCAGCGCCATGACAGAAGCTCTGTCATGATCGCGCCAAGCATCGGCCCGCTGAAGGCGGCGACGCCCCAGATCGCCGACATGATACCGAAAAGCTGCGGCCAGATGGCCCGCGGAAACAGGCGCTCCACCGAGACAAAAGCCAGCGACACCAGCGCGCCGCCGCCCAGGCCCTCGATCAGGCGCCCGGCCAGGAACAATTGCATCGAGGGCGCGGTGGCGCAGATCAGCGCGCCGGCCGCGTAAAGCAGCGCCGCGACCACCATGTTGGTGCGCAGCGCCACATAGCTGACCAGCCGTCCGGCCGCGGCACCGGCGACGATGGCGCCCAGTTCATAGATCGCCAGCGACCAGCCGACGAGCTGCACGCCCGCCAGTTCGCCGATCATGGCGGGCATGACGGTCGCCACCATCGTCTCGTTGGTGGCGTGCAGCAGGATGCCGAGGCTGATGAAGCAGAAGCGCGCGAGGTCGCCGCTCGCCCACAATGCGCGCCAGTCGACCCTGTTTGTGCTGATGTCGGTCACTTCGGTCCCTCGAATTTCATATCCCGATGCAAACGCATGGCGCCAGGAGCCGGCTCGGGGGTCCGGCAGGACCATGGTCGGATGGGTTTGTAGAACCTCAACCAAGCTTGAGCTCAAGCGATTTTTTGGACATGTTCGTGGATGCCCGCATCCCTGGCCGGCCGGCATCGCCGGCCAATCAGTTCTCCGTGCTGCGCAGCTGGAACTGGCTGACACCGATGCGAAATTGATGCCGGTCTGGGTCTGCAGGCTGAGCGGCTGCAAGGTGAAGGACTGCGAGGAGCCGCCAACCAGCAGATTGGCCCCGGCGCCGACGGTTGCCGTCACCTCGGCGCTGGCGCCGACATAGTCGCCGGCCAATGCGCCCGGCGCGTAGATGTTCTTCAGCGGCGTCAGCACCAGCCATCGCATCACCGCCTGCTTGGTCGTGCCGATGTCGAGGCCGTATTTGTTGACGGCACCGAAATAAGCTTCCGGCGCGAAAGTCTTGTCGGCAGGGGTGAAGGTGCAGCTCAGATCCTTGCTCGAGCCGAAGATGAAGCCGGTGCCGCCCGATATGGCGCATTCAAGTGTGCCGAGCTCGATGCCCTGGTCCTGTGCCTGGGCCAAGGCGGGGCTGGCAATGGCAACGATGGCAGCAAGGATCATTTTGCGTGTCATGGGCCCCTCGTGCATTCGCTGCAGCCATCTTTGAGGAGCAGATGACACTGCTTCGCGAGCGAAGGATGCCAGGTCAGTGCACGGGGTCCGGTCGGTGATCGTCGGGCTTTGGCCGGCAACCGTCTATGGCGGGATGTATCGTCCACTGGTTCTGAGGCTCCTGCTGGGATGCGACGGTCAATGGCGATCCTGCCGTCTCAACGGCTTCACACCAGCGCGCGGGGCTGCCGTCGGGAACCGGGGATTCGTTCCAGCTGCCGTTCCAGGTGCCGATCTTCTGACAGTGCTTGATGGGATGGATTTCGTTCCAGCCGTCATGTGCCGAATCGTAGACCCACGTTCCCTTGACGAACAGGATGTCCGCGCCGCGGCGCGTCGGATCGTTGACGTGAAGATCGCCGAGATTCTCGTCGAGATCCGTCGGATTGGCTGTGTCGAGCAGGCCGACTATGCCGCCTATGATGACGATGACCGCCGCGATGAGCGACAGGACCGCGCAGGCGATCCAGCCGAAGAAGGGAATGGCGCAAGCAACCGCGGCGGCCGTGGCGACTGGAATTGCCGCAAGGCAGGCTATCATGAGGTCGTAGACGCCGGCGCCTTCGAACTCGCAATGCAGCACCGCGGTCGGGTCGTCATTGGCCCATTGGCGCGCTTCCTGACCTTTCCAGTCGAGGCCCGCGCCCTGGATCGCAGGCGTGTTGGCGATCAGGCGTCCAAACGGCGCTATCTTTTCGGCCGTTGCCTGGTTGGTGAATTCGACGACATTGCCCGGCACCAGATTGAGACTGTAGTCGGTGTCGAACCGGTCCAGTCCCGACTTCTCCTCCGGCGGATCGACCTTGAGCAGCCAGCCCACCGCGCATTCGTCGCCACCGAGACAGATCAGCCGGTCGTACAGCCACCAGCGGCAATAGGCCAATATGGCCGCAAGCGCCACCAGCATGGCGGCCGGTCCGGGAAGGGCGCCCACAAGGATGAGCGGCAAAGCGACCACGGCCGCCGCAATGATCATCTGCCCGTATTGTTTGCCGTGGTGATTTCCGACCGATACGCATTTGGTGTAGTGCCGATAAGCCATGGCGACCCCCTATCGCTCGACATAGAGCGTCACGCCGCCGGCGAGGCCGCGGGCCGAGAAAGCATGAACGTTGATTGCCTTACGGCCGGTGAAACCGGCTGGCGGTTCAATATTGACAGTGACGGGGATTTCCTCACCCGGGGCAAGGTCCGCTTGTGCGGGCTCGAACGTGACAAGCCAGCCGGCGGGCAAAGGATGCGATTGACGGGTGTGGCCGACAGGCACTGCCGCGATGGTGCCGGGGAAGGTGCGCAAGGGCCGGCGACGCGGCCTCGGGCGAGGGCGCGGCTCACAGACCGGCAATTCAGGAAGGGAATAGGCATCGGCCTCGAGACGAAATCCCATCCTCTCCCGCTCGCCATTGCGCAGGCGAAATTCAAATCTTGCGGGCGAATGGGCGACACCGACGGTGGTGTTGTCCTGGCCTAGGTTGTTGTTCGGGTTCGCATCGTCGAGCCAGTCGAGCAGGACCTGGATGCAATAGTGACCAGGCGCTGCCGGAGTTCGCCATTTGACCGACGCGAAAGCCGGATGGTTGGCCCCGCCCTTGACGCCGAGATCGGTCCTGGTCTCATCGATCCAATGCGACACCGTGCCGATGCCGAAACTCAGATAGGAGAATTTCACCGGCAGATCGACGACCGGGGCCTCGGTCGAGTTGTTCCAGATACGGGCGACGATTTCATATTCGGTGTCGGGCGCCAGCATATGTGGTGCGACAGGATTGCCGCCGCTTCGGATCTCGATGTCGGGGTTGTCCCATGTGACGGCGAGGCCCTGGCCCATCAAATAATACTGCGCGTAGATCAGGGGATCCGGGCGTTTATAGGCGGGGTCGCTGATCTTGACGCAACGTTGCGGCCCGCTTCGGTCCAACCGATCGGGGAGCTTCATTCTTTCGCAGAGCAATCTGGCGAGGGCGCAGATCCGGGCAGCGATCTGGCGCAGGTTCGATGGCCACTCGGTGAACGCGTCGGCGAGCGCGTTCAGGAAATCCAGTACTTTGGGGAGCGGGTTCATGGCCAGTCCGCGGCCATTTCGTCAACGTCGCTGTCGACGCATGAAAAACCAGACAGCGGCAATCAAGAATGGTGCGAGTATCAGAAGAAGTTCGAAGGATCCCGACCCGCCATCGGGCGAAAATCCGAATAACTGCTCGATGAAATCCATCACGGCCTCCGGCAGCTGCAACAAAATTGCATTCGACGATGTCTTTACATCTGCCGGAGCTCGCGCGCATTTTCGCGCAGAGCCAGCAACATTTCCGGTTGGTAGCACAGAACGAGCAAGTCTTCCATCGGCAATAATTTCGATCTGCTAGCTTGGCCTGGTCACAGCAGTTCGCAAATGCAAAGCGCGCGGCGGAACCAAGTCCACCGCGCGCTATTTTGATCATCGCGCGGTTGCCGTCCGTGCCGAGAAGATCAACGTGCCGTTACTTGAGAGAGTGGATCAGCTCAAGCGAGGTCACGGCAACGGCCAGGTTGACGCCGGTCTGCGCCTGGACGCTGAGCGGCTCCAGCATGAAGGCGCTGTCGAAGCCGCCGACCAGCAGATTGGCGCCGCCGCCGGTCACGACGCTCGCCTCGGCATTGACGCCGTAGTAGCTGCCGGCAAGATCACCCGCGTCGCGGTCACGGGTCGCGGCAAACACGGCCCAGGCGAGTTGGCCCTGGTGCGTCTTGCCAACATCGACGCCGAGCTTGGAGATGACGCCGGTGTAAATCTCGGCCGGACCGTGATGATAGGGGCGGAAGACACAGGACACGCCCTTGTTGGATGTCACGATGTAGCCGGTGCCGCCGTCGATGGTGCAGTCGAGCGTGCCGAGCTGCAATCTGCCGGCGCTTGCCGGTGCAACAGCGAACATGGTCGTGGCGAGCGCAGCGGCGCAGACGAGTTTCTTGGTCATGGGAGGTCCTTTCGCAAAACGCTTCAAAGTAACGGCTGGGTGGCCAGACCGTTCCGCTGAAACCTTGGCGCGAACAAGGCAGGCGATCACGGCTTGCAGCGGGGTCAGCGCGCGGTTGCCGGATTGATGGCGATCTGCGGCGATACGTGTCCTTTCGGACACGCATCCGACGCGTGTGGGCTTGGCCGGCCTTGCCTGATCTCAGCTGACGCGGGCGAGGCCATCCTTGGCCGGCTGGTAGGTGGGATCGAGCCGAACGGCTTCGCGGTAGGACTTGGCCGCCTTGGCCTTGTCGCCGCGCCGCTCGTAGATCAGCGCCTGGTTGGACCAGGCCTCGGCGTTCTTGCCGTCGAGCTTGATGGCCATGTTGAAATCGGAGAAGGCATTGTCCTCGTCATTGGTGGCGAGGTAGGAAAGGCCGCGGCCATTATACGGCTCGGCGGCGTCCGGGGCCAGCGAGATGGCGGTCGAGAAATCCTCGATAGCGAATTTGTGCTGGCCCTGGCTCTGATAGATCAGGCCCCGATTGTGATAGGCGCGGGCATCGGTCGTGTCGAGCTGGATCGCCTTCTGGAAATCGTTGAAGGCTTCCTGGGTGCGGCCGGCCTTCCGGTAGAGATTGCCGCGGCCGATATAGGCGGCATCGTAGTTGCCGTTGATCTGGATCGAGCGGTTGTAGTCCGCCAGCGCTGCTTCCTGATTGCCGAGGAAGCGCTGGATGAGCGCACGGTTCGAATAGGCCTGGTAGAAATTCGGGTTAAGCTGGATGGCCTGGTTGAAATCCTTGAGCGCCGCCTGGTACTGGCCGCCCCGGCCATAGGCCGAGCCGCGCACATTGTAGCCTTCAGGATCCTGCGGATTGCGCTGAATCACCGCCGACAGCGAGGAGATGTTCTCGCTCGACCCTTGCGCCTTGTCGATGTTGTTGAACTCGCCGGTCGGGCCCGAGGTCTGGCAGCCGGCAAGCATCAATCCGGAAAGCAGGGCTGTCGCCAGGGCAAAGCCACGAAATGTGGTTTTGCTCTCCACGCTGATTGCGTTCATGTCTGCCCTGTCCTCACTTGCCGCGTCATTCAGGTCCGGATCCCCCCTCCGGGCCGGGTCACATCAAAATAAAAAGGTGGCGGCGATTCCGCATCGCGCCACCCCTGGTATCCTTCGAAAAGGACGAAATATTGGCGTTAATCAGCGCGGCGGACGCGCTGCGCCGGCGGCACCGCCAGCAGCCACCGGACGCGGCGTCATCGGCAGCAGACCTTCGCGCTGTGCACGCTTGCGGGCCAGCTTGCGGGCTCGGCGCACGGCTTCGGCCTTTTCACGGGCGCGCTTCTCGGAAGGCTTCTCGTAGTGACCGCGCATCTTCATTTCGCGGAAGATGCCTTCGCGCTGCATCTTCTTCTTGAGAGCGCGAAGCGCCTGATCAACATTGTTGTCGCGGACGAGTACCTGCACGGGCAATCCTGTCTTTCGGGTTTGATATCAACAGGCAAGCGGCCATAGCCACTAGCCTCCGCGGCGATTTACACCACGAATTGTGGCGGCTGATAGCAGAATCACGCCGCGCTGTCCACAGCCGAAATGAAGGGAGGCGGCCAAATCGCCCAGCGGGCGCTCGCAAGGTAGGCAGCCAACTACGCGGTGGCCAGATGCAACCGCTCAAAATCCTCGAAGAATTCGCCATAGTCGCAGGTTATCTCTTCGCCGGCCGCTATGTCGCGGGTCGCGGTTGCCCCGCCATATTGCGAAAAGTCCGTGTTCGGCGTCGCCGAATGGTTCATGAAGCGGCCATTGTCGACCTCATAGACCATGAAGCCGGGCCGGTCGGGGCTGGGATAGGCGTAGCGGTCGAGCAGTTCCCTGAGATGCGAGGGTGCCGCCTCGTATTTTTCCAGCGGGATCAGCCGGTCGAAATCCGGGTCGAGCCGCCAGATCGAGGCGCCTTTCCTGATTGGCTCGGCGGCGAACACGCCGACGCCCTCGATTGCGCTTTGGGCGACATAGGTTTTGATCAGCAGCATGGTTCCGGCCCGTTTCCAAGGAGAGAACGGAATCGTCAATTCGAGCCCAAATGCAAGCCCGGATTGCGACATCGCGGCCCGCGTTGATCCGCATGCCGGCGCCGAAACCGTTCACGTCCGGTTGATCGACACGCCGCCGTCGGCGAACAGCGCCGTTCCGGTGGTGAAGCTCGACGCGTCGGAGGCAAGATAAAGCGCCGAGCGGGCGATCTCTTCCGGCCGGGCCATCCGCTTCAGGGCATGGATGCCTTCGACGAACGTGCGGGCCTCGGGCGTGGTTGTGGTCGCGCCGGGCGTGTCTGTGCCGCCTGGCAGCAGTGCGTTGACGCGCAACCCCTTCGGCCCGTACTCGGCGGCCAGCACTTGCGTCAGGCCGATCAGGCCGGCCTTGGCCGCGGCGTAGGCCGCCATGCCTGGCATGCCGGCGGTATAGCCGACGAAGCTGGAGGTGAAGACCAGCGATCCGCCGCCACGCTCCAGCATCGCCGGTATCTGATGCCTGGCGGCCAGATAGGCGCTGGTCAGATTGGTATCCATCGTGTCATGCCACGACGCCGGCGGCAGGTCCGGCAGCGGCGCCATCATGCCGACAGCGCCGGCATTGTTGAATGCAATGTCGAGACCACCGAAGCTACCGGTCGCGAGATCGACCAGCGCCTTCGCATAGGCTTCGTCCCTGACGTCGCCGGCAAGAGCGATCGCAGTGCCGCCGGTTTCCACGATCTCCTCGACAAGCCTATCGAGCTCGGCCTGGCGGCGCGCGGCGGCGACGACCTTGGCTCCTTCCTCGGCAAAGAGCTTTGCAGTGGCGCGGCCGATGCCGGAACTGGCGCCAGTGACGATGGCGATCTTGTTGGCGAGTGCGAGCATGTTTCTGTCATCCTTCCGCTAAGCCGGCCTTGCCGGCGGTCGGATGCGTCGTCGCAAATGAGCATGGCCGCAGCCACCCGAAAGCTGCGAACCCGCCGATTTTCCCTGGCCTCGCACGCCGCGGCCGGTTGCGGCGCAAAACGGCAAGAGCCGTCGCAAACAGCGCAAGGGTGGCAGCGCTGTTTCGCTAGTGATACACCTCGCGCGCCGGGAGAAATTGCTAGCCCGGCCGCAAATCCGCGAGACTTTGGCGCGAGGCTGGAACGTGAAGAAATACTCTGTATTCGCCATCGCGCGTGAGGCCATGCGCGGCCACAAGGGCTGGGAGGAGCAATGGTCCTCGCCGGAGCCGAAGAAGGAATACGACGTCGTCATCGTGGGCGCCGGCGGCCATGGCTTGGCTACCGCTTACTATCTCGCCACCGTGCACGGCATCACCAATGTCGCGGTGCTGGAGAAGGGCTGGCTCGGTGGCGGCAATACCGGCCGCAACACCACCATCATCCGCTCCAACTATCTCTATGACGAGAGCGCCGGCATCTACGACCATGCGCTGAAATTGTGGGACGGGCTCAGCCAGGAGCTCAATTACAACGTCATGTATTCGGCACGCGGCGTCATGATGCTGGCGCACAATGTGCACGACATCCAGGTGCTGAAGCGCCATGTCCACGCCAACCGGCTGAACGGCATCGACAATGAATGGCTCACACCCGAGCAGGCGAAGGAATTCTGCCCGCCGCTCAATATTTCCAGGGATGCGCGCTACCCGGTCGTCGGTGCCGCCTTGCAGCGGCGCGGCGGCACGGCGCGCCATGACGCGGTCGCCTGGGGGTATGCGCGCGGCGCCTCGGCGCGGGGCGTGCACATCATCCAGAATTGCGAGGTCACCGGCGTCAAGCGGGCGGCCAATGGCGCGGTCACCGGTGTCGAGACGACGCGCGGCTTCATCGGCGCCAAGAAGGTCGGCGTGGTCGCGGCCGGCCATTCCTCGGTCATTATGAACATGGCCGGCGTGCGAATGCCGCTGGAAAGCTATCCGCTGCAGGCGCTGGTGTCGGAGCCGGTCAAGCCTGTCGTTCCCTGCGTGGTGATGTCGAACACGGTGCATGCCTATATCTCGCAGTCCGACAAGGGCGAACTGGTGATCGGCGCCGGCACCGACCAGTACGTCTCCTACTCGCAGACCGGCGGCCTGCACATATTACAGCATACGCTGGACGCAATCTGCGAGATGTTCCCGATCTTCACGCGCATGAAGATGCTGCGCTCCTGGGGCGGCATCGTCGACGTCACGCCCGACCGCTCGCCGATCCTGGCCAAGACGCCGGTGCCCGGCCTCTACGTCAATTGCGGCTGGGGCACGGGCGGCTTCAAGGCGACACCCGGCTCCGGCCATGTCTTTGCCCACACCATCGCCAGGGACGATCCGCATCCGATCAACGCGCCCTTCACCATCGAGCGGTTCCGCACCGGCCGGTTGATCGACGAGGCGGCGGCGGCGGCGGTGGCGCATTGACGATGACTGAGCTGTAGGAACGAAAACATGCTTCTCATCCGCTGCCCCTATTGCGAGGAAGAGCGTCCGGAACTTGAGTTCCGCAACGCCGGCGAGGCGCATATCGCGCGCTCGGCCAACCTGTCAGGCGAGAGCGACGAGGATTTCGAAAAATTCTTCTTCATCCGCTCGAATCCCAAAGGCATCATCTATGAGCGCTGGCGACACATGCATGGCTGTGCGCGCTTCTTCAACGCCGTGCGCGACACCGTCACCGACAAGTTCGTCATGACCTACAAGGCCGGCGAGCCGAAGCCTTCCAAGCTGCCCAAGAACTCCAGCGAAGTGGTTGCCAAATGAGCGGCGCGTTCCGCATACCGAGCGCCGGCCGCCTGAGCCAGGCCAAGACCGCCCGCTTCAGCTTCGACGGTCAGTCCTTCGTCGGCATCGAAGGCGATACGCTGGCTTCGGCGCTGCTGGCCAACGGCGTGCACCTGGTCGGCCGCTCGTTCAAATATCACCGGCCGCGGGGCGTGCTGTCGGCCGGCGCGGAGGAGCCCAACGCGCTGGTGCAGATCGTGCGCGACGACGCGCGCAAAACGCCGAATGTTCGCGCGACCGTGCAGGAACTCTATGACGGACTCGCCGCCAACTCGCAGAACCGCTGGCCGTCGCTGTCCTTCGACGTCAGCGCGGTCAACGATCTGGCGTCGCCGCTGTTTTCGGCCGGCTTCTACTACAAGACCTTCATGTGGCCGAAGGCGGCCTGGAAGAGCCTCTACGAACCCAAGATCCGGGAAGCCGCCGGGCTTGGCGTGTCCCCCGACAGGCCGGACCCCGACCATTATTCGTCGCGTTACGCTCATTGCGACGTGCTGGTGCTGGGCGGCGGTGCGGCCGGCATCGCGGCTGCATTGGCAGCGGCTGAAACCGGCGTGCGGGTCATTCTGGCCGATGAGCAGGCCGAATTCGGCGGCAGCCTGCGCTTCGAGAGCGGCGCGAAAATCGACGGCCAGGGCGGCTTTGCCTGGGCGCAGGCGGCGATCGCCAGGCTGAAAGGCATGGACAATGTCCGCGTGCTGTCGCGCACGACTGCCTTCGGCTACTACGCACAGAACTTCGTCGGCCTGGTCGAACGGGTCAGCGATCATTTGCAAAATCCCGGCCACGACCTGCCGCGCGAGCGGCTGTGGCAGGTGCGCGCCAGGCGCGTGGTGCTGGCGTCCGGGGCCATCGAGCGCCACATGGTGTTCGCCAACAACGACCGGCCGGGCATCATGCTGGCCTCGGCCGCGCGCACCTATCTCAATCACCATGGCGTCGCGGTCGGAAAAAACGTCGGCGTCTACACCGCCAATGATTCCGCTTACGCGGCGGCGATCGACCTGAAGAAGGCCGGCGTCAACATCGCGGCTATCGTCGATCTGCGCGACAATCCGACAGGGCCGGTGATCGATGAAGCAAGGATGCTCGGCATCGAGATCAATTTCGGCCGCGCGGTGATCCGCGCCGGAGGCAAGCTGCGCGTCTCGTCGATGACGGTGCAGCCGAAGAATGGTGGCGGCGAGCGCACCATTGCGGTCGATGCGGTCCTGATGTCGGCCGGCTGGACGCCGTCGGTGCACCTGTTCTCGCAGTCGCGCGGCAAGGTCGCCTTCAACGACGAAACCAAGCGCTTCGTGCCCGGCACCTACGCGCAGGACTGCGTCTCTGTCGGCGCCTGCAACGGCACGGACGGCCTGTCGGCGACCCTCGACGAGGCCTATGCGGCAGGGGCCAAGGCGGCAAGGGACGCCGGCGCAAAGACTGCCAAGGGTACAAGGCCAAAAGTCGACGCCTCGGAAAGCTGGTCGCGTGGCATGCTGGGCGCCGCCCCCGGCGCCGGTCCGGATACGACGGTGAAGGCCTTCGTCGATTTCCAGAACGACGTCACCGCCAAGGACATCCGCCAGGCGGTGCATGAGGGCATGCGCTCGATCGAGCACGTCAAGCGCTTCACCACCAACGGCATGGCGACCGACCAGGGCAAGACCTCGAACATGCACGGCCTGGCGATTGCCGCCGAGACGCTTGGCAAGCCAATCCCCGAGGTGGGCCTCACCACGTTCCGCGCCCCCTATACGCCGGTGACCTTCGGCGCCATCGTCAGCCATGCGCGCGGTCCGCTGTTCGATCCGACGCGCAAGACGGCGATCCATCCCTGGGCTGAAGCCCAAGGCGCCGTGTTCGAGGATGTCGGGCAGTGGAAGCGCGCCTGGTATTTCCCCAGGGGTGGCGAGGACATGCATGCGGCGGTCGACCGCGAGTGCGTCGCGGTTCGAAACACGGCTGGCCTGTTCGACGCCTCGACGCTCGGCAAGATCGAGGTGGTCGGTCCCGATGCGGCCAAGTTCATGGAACTGCTCTACACCAATCCGTGGGAAAAGCTGGAGCCCGGCCGCTGCCGCTACGGCATCATGCTGCGCGAGGATGGCTTCATCTATGATGACGGCGTCGTCGGCAGGCTGGCGCCCGACCGGTTCCATGTGACGACGACGACCGGCGGCGCGCCGCGCGTCATGAACCACATGGAGGACTATCTCCAGACCGAGTTCCCGCATCTCAATGTCTGGCTGACCTCGATCACCGAGCAATGGGCTGTCATCGCCGTGCAGGGGCCGAAGTCTCGCGACATCATCGCGCCGCTGGTCGAAGGCATCGACATGTCGGATGAGGCCCTCCCGCACATGTCGGTGCGCGAGGGCAAGATCTGCGGCGTGCCGACAAGGCTGTTCCGCATGTCGTTCACCGGCGAGCGCGGCTTCGAGGTCAATGTGCCGGCCGATTACGGCCAGGCCGTCTGGGAAGCGCTGTGGGTCGAGGGCCAGAAGCATGGCGCCACCGCCTACGGCACCGAGGCGATGCACGTGCTGCGCGCCGAGAAGGGCTACATCATCGTCGGCCAGGACACCGACGGCACGGTGACGCCCAATGATGCCGGCCTCGACTGGGCCGTCGGCAAGAAGAAGGCCGATTTCGTCGGCATTCGCGGCCTGACGCGGCGGGACCTGGTCGCCAAGGGCCGCAAGCAACTGGTCGGCCTCAAGACCAAGGATCCCAAGGTGGTGCTGGAGGAAGGCGCGCAGATCGTGGAGGATCCCAGGCAGGCGATCCCGATGAAGATGATCGGCCATGTCACGTCGAGCTATTGGTCGCAGAATTGCGGCCGCTCGATCGCTCTGGCGCTGGTCGCCGGCGGTCGCGCACGCACGGGCAACACGCTCTACGTGCCGATGCCTGGCGGGACGATCGAAGTGGAGGTTTCCGGCATGGTGTTCTTCGACGAAACGGGAGGCCGCCTCAATGGCTAAGGCAGTCGCGAAAAAGACGGCTTCGGCCGCATCGCCGGCGGCCGAGCGCCGTCCGGCGCTGGCCGGGCGCGCTATCTCCGCCGCCGGCGTCAAGGTAGAGGTGCTGCCGCCGGCCGAACGGATCTCGCTGCGCGCTCCGGAGGCGTCGCTTGCCGCCTTGTCGAAGGCGCTCGGCGTGACCATGCCGAAAAAGCCGAAGACGTCCGTGTCGAAAGGCGGGCGCACCGCGCTGTGGCTTGGGCCGGATGAATGGATGATCATCGACGAGGCCGGCAAAGACCCGCTCGCCGATTGTGCAAAGATTTCCGCCTTGCATTCCGCTGTCGGCATCTCGCATCGCAACGTTGCGATATCGGTCGCCGGTCCGGCCGCGGCCGCGGCAATCAATTCGGGCTGCCCGCAGGATCTGTCGCTCGAACCCTTCCCGGTGGGTGCCGCCTCGCGTACCATTCTCGGCAAGGCCGAGATTATTCTGCTGCGCACGGCGCAAGACGCTTTCCGGGTCGAGTGCTGGCGTTCCTTCTCGGATTATGTCTTTACTTTCCTCTCCGAGGGAGCACGCGACGCGGCGGCCTGATCCCGGAACGTTTGCCGCCCGCGCCCGTTTGCGGCAACAGGTCGAGGGAGAATGCCGATGCCATCGAAGTCCACGCCGAAGTCGCCCGGGAAAAGCTCGGCCGTGCGCTCCCTGGAGCATGAGCGGCATCACGGCGCCGACGCCGAAGAGGAACTCGAGGAAGGCCTCGAGGATACGTTCCCGGCCAGCGATCCTGTGTCGATCACGGGGACGGCTATCCCCGGCGCCCCCGCAAGGCCGGGCAAAGCCAAGACCGTTCCCGGACGCAAACCGCGCTGATTTCCCCAGCTTCGGTTGAGGAGCCATCTTTCCAAGACGGCGCCAAGTGGGATATTCAAAGCGCTTTGGGAGATCGTAAAATGCCGGTAAAAGCCGTCGTCTGGGGCGAGAATGTCCATGAGCAGACCAATGCCGCCGTGCGCGGCCTTTATCCATTGGGCATGCATGGGACCATCGCAGCCGCGCTCAACCAGGATAAGGGCATCGAGGCGACCACCGCCACCTTGCAGGAGCCGGAGCACGGCTTGAGCGAAAGCCGGCTGGCTGCCACCGATGTCCTGCTCTGGTGGGGCCATGCCGCCCATGGCGAGGTCAAGGACGAGATCGTCGAGCGCGTGCAGAAACGGGTCTGGGAAGGCATGGGTCTGATCGTGCTCCATTCCGGACACTATTCGAAGATCTTCAAGCGGCTGATGGGCACGCCTTGTTCGCTGAAATGGCGCGAAGCGGGCGAGCGCGAGCGCGTCTGGGCCATCAACCGCAGCCATCCGATCGCGCAAGGCATCGGCGAGTGCCTGGAGATCGGCGAGACGGAGATGTATGGCGAGCCCTTCGCGGTGCCGGAGCCGCTGGAGACGGTGTTCGTCTCCTGGTACGAAGGCGGCGAAGTCTTCCGGTCGGGGCTGACCTATCAGCGCGGCGCCGGACGGATCTTCTATTTCTCGCCCGGCCACGAGACCTACCCGATCTACCACAATGAAGGCGTGCAGCAGGTGCTGCGCAACGCCGTGCATTGGGCGCACAATCCCGCACCCGCATGGTCCGGCATCATCAATGCGCCGAACGTGCCGACAGACCAGGCCAAGGAGAAGATCGTCCAGAAGGGCCTGCGCCTGCATGCCGACGGCGACAAGGGCCTGAGTTAGGCGTGAGTTGAAGATGCACCGCCTCCTTCTGCTCGGCACCGGTGGCATTGCCGGACATCACGTCGAGGAGTTCGCCAGGATTCCAGGATGCACAATCGTCGCCTGCGTCGACCAGGTGCCGGGCCGCGGTGCGATGTTCGCCGCCGCCAACAAGATCAGCCAGTCTTTCGAGAGCCTGGAAGCGGCGATCGGCTGGGGTGCGTTCGATGCGGCCATCAATGCGACGCCGGATGGCGTGCACAAGGCCACGACGCTGGCGCTGCTTGCCCAGGGGAAACACGTCTTTTGCGAAAAGCCGCTGGCGCCGAACCATGCCGACGCGCTTGCAATGACGGAAGCGGCCGAGGCGGCCGGGGTCGTCAACATGGTCAACCTGACCTACCGCAACTCGGCGGCGATCGAGGAAGCGCGACGCATGGTGCAGGCCGGCGAGATCGGCGCATTGCGCCATGTCGAGGCGAGCTACAAACAGAGCTGGCTGGTCAGCAAGTCATGGGGCGACTGGCGCATCGAAGACAAATGGCTGTGGCGCCTGTCCAACCGGCACGGCTCGACGGGCGTGCTCGGCGATGTCGGTATCCACATTCTGGATTTCGCAAGCTATGGCGCCGACCAGGACATCGCCACCCTGCACGCCGACCTGGTGACGTTTCCCAAGGCCGAAGGCGATCGGATCGGCGATTATGTGCTTGATGCCAACGACAGTGTCGCAATGACGGCGCGGTTCAAATGCGGGGCGCTCGCGACGATCGTCGCCAGCCGCTACATGACCGGCCACGCCAACGACCTGTCGCTGGCCATGCATGGCACCAAGGGCGCCATCAAGGTCAAAACAGACGGCAAGGTTTCGCGCCTGTCGGCCTGCCTGGGCGAGGACATCGACCAGCAACGTTGGCGGACACTGGCGCTGCCGGATGTGAAGCGCAACGCGCTGCGTTTCGCCGAAGCGCTCGATAGGGGAAGGAACGGCGATCCATCCTTCCGTCGCGCCGCCGACATGCAGAGGCTGATCGACGCGGCCTTCGAGAGTTCGTCGTCCAGACTGCCGGTCACGATCGCCTGAATCACATCTGGCCGGCTGCACCGGCCAGGCGTGTGTTGCCGCTATCAGAACGCGCTCGGCACGATCCAGGGATTGATGCTGATGCCGAGGCGCGGGCCCTTGCCTTCAGCGGTGGTTTCCGTGACGCCCTTTTTCTCGAGCGAGCCGGTCGATGCGCAATCGAGCTTCACATTGGCCTTGGTGTCGACGCAAGTCGCCGGCGGCACGTGCTTGACCGGGTGGGTCGTGTTGGCGGCAAGGGCCGAGCCCGAAAGTGCCAGCACGGCGGCGAGGGTGAGGAGGGTCTTTTTCATTGTCCGTCTCCGGGTTCGATGGGTGAATTTGTTCTCGTACATGTACGGTATTCCGTACAAATACGCCCACTGATCGCGGAGTTCAAGCCAGAATCGTACGCGTACGGAAATTTTTGTTAACCAAGAAAATCCATCCCGCTTGGCACGTAAACGCGGAGCGGCGATGAAGCGTGGAAACGCAAGGAGATATCGTTCAGCAGTTGACCGGTGTCTCGGTCAGCGGGGGCACGTTCTGCGTGCTGAGGGTGGCAAGGGTGAAATCGCACATCCGTTTCACGAAAGCCTGCGGATCACCGAAAGGGTAGAAGGGGAAGGTGATCAGCAGCGAGATGGTGCCGTGGCCGACCGCCCACAGCATGGTGGCGATGGCGCGCGGATCACCCTGCAACTTCCCCGCGGCGACGCAGGCCTCGACCCTGCTGATCAGCACCTTCATCGCCGGGTTGCTTTCTTCCATGTCCTCGTAGCTCCGGCCTGCCGGCAGCTTGGTCTTTTCGGTCATGAAGACGGTGCGGTATTCATTGGGATTGCCAAGTCCGAACGCGGCGTATTCCGTCATCACTGCTTGCAGCGCCTCGATCGGATCGTCGGAAGGATGCTCCTCGATGCGCCGGGCGAGCGTCTCGAACGCATCTTCGGCCAGCGCGAACAATATGTCCTGCTTGTCGGCGAAATAGGAATAGACCGACATCGGCGCGTAGCCGACGCGCTTGGCCAGCTTGCGGATGGTCAGGCCCTCATAGCCTTCCTCCTGCACGAGCTTGTGCGCGGCCTCCACAAGTTCGGAACGCTGTTCGGCCTTTTGTTTCTCGCGGCGTGTCTGGGCGCTCACCGGCAATATCGCCTGCCTCTGCTGGTTGGGGGCCAACTGAATTATATACGCTGTACGGAAACGGACAAGGGCCTCGCTGGCTCCCGTCGCAGGTTCCCAGGCGGCAGGCGTCAGATGGCGCCGACGCCGCCGTCGACGGCCAATGTGTGGCCGGTCATGAAGGAGTTGGCGGGGTCGGCGGCGAACAGGATCACCGTGGTGATCTCATCCACTTCGGCCACCCTCCTCATCGGCACGCCGCGCGTCAGTTCGGCCAAGGCGTCAGCTTCCGGAGCGCCGGAGACGCGCACGAAACCGTCCACCATCGCCGTTCTCGTGTGCGCCGGACAAACAGCGTTGATGCGCAGGCCCTTGCTGGCGTATTCAATTGCCGCCGACCGGGTCAGCCCAACCACGCCGTGCTTGGCGGCGGCATAGATCGAGAGCTTCGGCGCGCCACCCAGTCCTGCGGCGGAGGCGATGTTGACGATGGCGCCGCCCTTGCCGTCAGCCTTGAACTGCCGCTCCATCTGCTGGATCTGGTGTTTCATGGCATAGAAGACGCCGAGCAGATCGATTTCGATCACGCGGCGCGCCTCCTCCGAGGCGACCTGCGGCAAACGCACGAAACTCTGCACGATGCCGGCATTGTTGACCGCGACATCCAGCCGGCCGAATCTTTCGACCGCCAGAGCCACCAGCGCCTGCGACAGCGCCTCGTCGGCGATGTTTCCGGCCAGGACCGCCGTCTCGGCATCGAGCGTTTCGGCAAAGCTCCTCAAGGTTGGTTCATCGAGGTCGGAGAGGACCAGCCGCGCGCTCTCGGCGGCAAAAGCTTTGGCGGCGCCGCGGCCAAGCCCGCCCGCGGCACCCGTGATCAACACCGTTTTTCCGTCGAAGCGGCCCATCGATTATTTCTCGTCGATCAGTTTCGGTCGATCAGTTTCGCGGCGAGGTGCGAAAGCAGTTTCACCGCCTCGCCATAGGTCCTGGCCTTTTCCGGGTTCGAGGCATTGCCGTCCAGCGCGCGCTTGTAGACGCCCTGGCAGATCGCGGCCAGCCGGAAGAAGGAGAAGGCGAGGAAGAACGTCCAGTCGCCGATGCCGGTGAGCCCGCGCCGCCGGCAATAGGTGGCGACATAGTCCTCTTCCGAAGGCAGTCCGAGCGCGGCGCGGTCGATACCGCCCAGGCCGCGAAAGCCCGAGCTATGCGGCAGGCGCCATTGCATGCACTGGTAGGCGATATCGGCAAATGGATGGCCTGATGTGGACAGTTCCCAGTCGAGCACCGCCATCACCTTCGGCCGGTCCGGCGCGAATATCAGATTGTCCAGCCGATAGTCACCATGCACCAGCGAGACACGGCCGTCGTCGGCGGGCCTGTGCGTCTCCAGCCAGTCGATCAGCCGGTCCATGTCGGCAATGGCACCGGTCTCCGAGGCGCGGTACTGACTGGTCCAACGCGCCAGTTGGCGCTCGAAATAGTTGCCCGGCCGGCCGAAATCGCCGAGACCCACGGCCTCGATATCGACGCCGTGCAGGGCGGCGAGCGTGGCGTTCAGGGCATCGTAGATGGCGGCGCGCTCGCCATTGTCGCGCGCTTCCGGCAGTGCCGGATTCCAGAAGATGCGGCCGTCGATGAAATCCATGACGTAGAACATGCGGCCGATCGGCGAGTTCTCGGCCGAGAGATGCAGCATCCGCGGCACCGGCACGGCGGTGCCCGAAAGGGCGCTCATCACCCTGAATTCACGGTCGACCTGGTGTGCCGATTTCAGCAACTGCCCCGGCGGCTTGGCGCGCAGCACGTAGCGGCCGCTGGCCGCCGTCAGCAGATAGGTCGGGTTGGATTGGCCGGATTTGAATTTTTCGACGGAGGAAAGTCCGGCAAAGCCGGGGATCCGCGCCTCGAGATAGGGCGAAAGCGCTGCCTGGTCGAGCGCGTTCGGGTCGCTCATGCGGTCTCTGGCTGGCGTTCGATCAGGGTCAGCGTCAGCCAGCGGGCGGTGAGCGCCGGTTTCTTCGAGCCCTCGATCTCGATCGTCACGTCATGGGCCGTCTGCACCCAACCTGAGGGCCTGACCTTGACGTCAGCCAGCACGAAACGGGTGCGGATGCGCGCGCCGGTCTTCACCGGCGCCAGGAAGCGCAGCGAATCGAAGCCGTGGTTGACGCCCATCTTGCCGTTTTCCAGCGGCGGCATGGTCTCGAACGTCATTGCCGACAACAGCGACAGCGACAGGAAGCCATGCGCGATGGTGCCGCCGAATGGCGTCTCGCGCTTGGCCCGCTCCGGATCGCAATGAATGAACTGGTGGTCGTCGGTGGCGTCTGCGAACTGGTCGATCATGCGCTGCGTGACCACCCGCCATGGCGAGACGCCCACCTCCTTGCCGACGCTGGCCAGAAGCACATCGAGACTGATCGGTTCCACGCGGATGTCCTCCAGTTTCATCCCCGGCTTCCCCGGCCGGACATGTCATTCCTTGAACAGGGTCAGCCCATGCTGCACCGACTGTCCGCCGTCAATCGGCAGGATGGCGCCGGTGACATAGCTGCCTGCACGGCTGCACAAATAGAGCGTTGCGCCGGCAATGTCATCCGGGGCGCCGATACGGCCGATCGGAACGTGGCTGCCGACATGCCTGGCCTGTTCCTCAGTGGCGGTGGCAAACGCCGTCATCCGGCTCTGGAAGGGCCCAGGGGCAAAGGCGTTGACGGTGATGCGGCGGCCGGCGAATTCCAGCGCCAGGGTGCGCGTCAGGTGATGAACGGCCGCTTTGGAGGCGGTGTAGGAGTAGGCGTCGTCGGCCAGCGGCTGCGTGCCCATCACGGAGCCCAGATTGATCACCCGGGCTGGATCCTCGTCGCTGGCGGCGGCTTCGAGCAGCGGCAGCAGTTCGCGGGTCACGTGGAAGACGGCGGTGACGTTGACGCCGAACACCTTGGCCCAGGCATGATAGGGGAAGCTCTCCAGCGGCGCTCCCCAGGACACGCCGGCATTGTTGACCA
Organism: Mesorhizobium sp. BR1-1-15; assembly: GCF_020165475.1. Taxonomy (NCBI): domain Bacteria; kingdom Pseudomonadati; phylum Pseudomonadota; class Alphaproteobacteria; order Hyphomicrobiales; family Phyllobacteriaceae; genus Mesorhizobium; species Mesorhizobium sp. BR1-1-15. Next base: position 134,415 of record NZ_JAIUIF010000002.1, read on the forward strand.
GGATATGCAGCCGTTCGGCCCGCGTCTTGACCTCGCCGACCAAGGCGGCAATGCCGGCCTCGCTGGAAACGTCTCCGGCAAAGCCTTCCGCCCGGCCCGGCGCGCCGAACCCGTTCAATTCCTCGGCGACCTTGATGCAGTCCTCGCCCTTGCGCGAGGCGATCATCACCGTTGCGCCGGCCTTGACGAGGCCCGTCGCCGCCATGCGGCCGATGCCGGTCGCCGCGCCCGTGACCAGCGCGGTCTTGCCGGCCACCGAAAAAAGATCGTCGAGATAGCTCATCGAACTCCTGCGCCTTTCATCGGCGGATCGGGGAAAGCGTTCGCGTTGACAAGGCTATCCGAAGTACGGTCATCCTTGCCACTGACAAAATGCCCGGCCTGAATGAAGGGTTAGCAACCGATGACGGAGATGAATCTCGGCATGACGGAGCGGCTGAGGCCGATCCACGCGCGCGTCGCGGCCATGGTGCGCGACGAGATCATGCCGCTCGACAAGGAATTCCTCGGTGAAGTCGGCAAGGCGGGCGACCGCTGGACATACACGCGGCGCCAGACCGAGATCCTCGAAGGGCTGAAGACGACCGCAAGAGAGCGCGGCCTTTGGAATTTCTGGCTGACCGGCTCGGAACGCGGCTACGGTCTTTCCACCGTCGAATACGCCTATCTGGCCGAGGAGATGGGCAAGGCGCATCTCGGCGCCGAGACCTTCAACTGCTCGGCGCCCGACACCGGCAACATGGAGGTGCTGGAGCGCTACGGCTCGGCGGAGCACAAGAACGCCTGGCTGGAGCCGCTTCTCGACGGAAAGATCCGCTCGGCCTATCTGATGACCGAGCCGGACGTAGCCTCGTCGGATGCCACCAACATTTCGATGCGCTGCGAACGGCGCGGCGACGGCTATGTGCTGAACGGCGAGAAATGGTGGGCCTCTGGTGCCGGCGATCCCCGCTGCGCCATCTATATCGTCATGGTGAAGACCTCCGATGGAGAGCCGAAGCACAGGCGGCATTCGATGATCCTCGTGCCGGCGGACACCAAGGGTGTCAGCAAGCTGCGTCCAATGCAGGTCTACGGCGACGACGACGCGCCGCACGGCCACATGCATCTTCGCTTCGACAATGTGCTGGTGCCGGCGTCGAACCTGATCCTCGGCGAGGGCAGGGGTTTCGAGATCGCGCAAGGCCGCCTCGGCCCCGGCCGCATCCATCACTGCATGCGGGCCATCGGCCAGGCCGAGATGGCGCTGGAGCTGCTGTGCCAGCGTTCGGTCCGCCGTGAAGCGTTCGGCCAGCCACTGGCGAAACTCGGCGCCAATTTCGATATCATCGCCGAGTGCCGGATGGAGATCGAGATGGCCCGCCTGCTCTGCCTCAAGGCGGCGTGGATGATCGACCAGGGCGACGCGCGCGCCGCCGCGCCCTGGATCAGTCAGATCAAGGTGGTCGCGCCACGCATGGCTCTGAAGGTCACCGACGAGGCGGTGCAGATGTTCGGCGCGCAAGGCATCAGCCAGGACACGCCGCTGGCGCGCTCGTGGACGCATCTCAGAACGCTGCGCCTCGCCGACGGGCCGGATGCCGTGCATCGCCGCCAGGTGGCGCGGGCTGAATTGAGGAAATACACGCAGGAAAAGGTTTGAGCCGGCCGGCATCTCATCGTCTTGCGTCGACAACCAAGGAGCAGCCACCAATGGCCATACCCTCCGAAATGAAGGCCCTGCTCCTGGTCGGCGACGGCTACACCAGGGCGCCGAGCGGCAGCGTGCTGGAGGCGATGGAGCCCTATCTCAAGCCAGGCAGTATCGCAGTGCCGGCACCTGGGCCGACGCAAGTGCTGATCAAGGTCAGCCTTGCGTCGATCAATCCGTCCGATGTCGCCTTCATCAAGGGCCAGTACGGCCAGCCGCGGCTCAAGGGCCGGCCGGCCGGCTTCGAAGGCGTCGGCGTGGTCGTTGCCGGCGGCGACGAGCCCTATCCCAAGAGCCTCGTCGGCAAGCGCGTTGCCTTCGCCACCGGGCTCTCCAATTGGGGCTCATGGGCCGACTATGCCGTTGCCGAAGCCGCCGCCTGCATTCCGCTCCTCGACACCGTGCGCGACGAGGATGGGGCTGCCATGATCGTCAATCCGCTTACCGCGCTCGCCATGTTCGACATCGTCAGCCGAGAAGGCGAAAGGGCCTTCATCATGACCGCCGGCGCCAGCCAGCTCTGCAAGCTGATCATCGGGCTGGCCAGTGAGGAAGGATTCCGGCCTATCGTCACCGTGCGCCGCGACGAGCAGATCGCGCTGCTGAAGGAAATCGGCGCCGCCCATGTGCTCAACGAGAAGTCGCCCGATTTCGAAGCCTCGCTGCGCGAGGTGATAAAGGCCGAACAGCCGCGCATCTTTCTCGATGCGGTGACCGGGCCACTGGCCTCGGCCATCTTCAACGCCATGCCGAAGCGCTCGCGCTGGATCATCTATGGACGGCTCGATCCCGAGGCCACGATCATCCGCGAACCCGGCCAGCTGATTTTCCAGCACAAGCACATAGAGGGCTTCTGGCTGAGCGAATGGATGCGGCAGCATAAGGATCGCCGCGGTCCTGCGATCCTCGAGGCGCAGAAGCGCTTTTCCGACGGGCGCTGGACGACCGACGTGACGGCTGTGGTGCCGCTGGCCGAGGCGATGGCGCGCGTGCCGGCGGAACTGGCCAGGCCCAATGGCAAGGTGTTCATTCGGCCGTAAAGCAGGGGGTGTGCGGTTGAGCTGCATTCCGGTTCATCGAGAGCACAGCTGCTATAACCTTCGAGGGCCGGAAAGAGGGTGGTTTGTTGGCTGCGATCGTTCAATGTCATCGGCGGCCACGCCGTTCGATCCCCCTATGCCACCCCGCTTTGTCCGTGATATGCCGCCGCCAATGAACGCTGGGACAGTGCCGGACCGGGCCTGTTCCGGATTGGTGTGGGGTGCTTGGTGAGGATTTCCAAACCGGTTTTCGACCGCCTGGGGCTTGGCCTGTGGATCGGGGCATTCGCGGTCGTGCTTGGCCTGGTCCTGTGGTCGCCCGATGCGCGCACCGTATTGCACGCCTACAGATATGGCAGTGTGGAGTTTCTCGCCGGCCGGCCGCTCTACGACCTCGAGTCCGAGATGGGATACCTTTACACGCCCGCCTTCGCCGCGCTCTATATTCCGTTCTTGAATCTGGGACCGCATCTTGGCGGGCTGGTCTGGCATGCCCTCGGTTTCGCCGTTCTCACCCTTGCCGCGGCGCGGCAGGTGCGCAAGCTGGGCGGACAGGAGCAGACCTGGCTGCTTTCCTTCGGCCTCTTTCTCGCTTTGCCGATGACACTGGGCGCCATTCGCAACGGCCAGGCGACAATCCTGCTGACCGGCGCCTGCTGGCTCTTGACCCTGTCGGCACTGGAAGGACGGCGTGCGGAGACCTTTTTCTGGGCCTCGCTTGCTATAACGGCCAAGCCGACCGCGATCATCATGCTGCTGTTGGTGGGGGCGTTGCGCCCGCGGCTGATACCGGTGCTGGTGCTCGCGGTGCTGTTCGTGCTCGCCATCCCCTACGCTTTCGCTCCCGCCGGCTACCTGAACGAGCAGTATGGCGATTTCGCCCGCATGCTGACGTCGATGGCCGTCGACAAGACCAGCCATTTTGTTCCTACCGATTTCACCGCGCCCTTTATCGAGATGGGGCTGCCCGTTCCGGATTCGGCTGCCACGGCGGTGCGCGTCGTGATCGGCCTGCTGACGCTCTCGATCGTGCTCTGGTTCGACCGCAAGCTCGAACAAGGAGCGGCCGGACTCGCGATCTTCCTGGCGGCCGCCTTCTACATGTGCGTCTTCAACCCGCGCGTCGAGCCCAACACCTATGCGATGATCGCGGTACCCGCCGGCCTTGCCATTGCCCTGTTGTGGCGCGAAGAAAAAGGTGGCGTCCTGGCCTGCGTGCTGTCCATGACTTTATTCCTGACAGGTTTGACCGGTGTCGAGCGCCACATGCATGACTTTCTCTATCCCTGGTTTCGGCCGATCACGGTCACTTTCATCGCCTGCTTCCTGATATGGTGGTTCTGGGCCAAGGCGCGACAAAAATTGGTGAATGTGGAGCCTGTCGCCCATGGCTGAGATGCCCCCGAGACTCGATATCGTGGCGCCGTTCTTCAACGAGGCGCAATCGGCGACGGCTTTCGCGGCATTGCTCGACGCGCTCGAGGCGGCGGTGTCGAGCCGCTTCGGCATGCAAGTCCACAAGATCCTGGTCGACGACGGCAGCCGGGACGATAGCGCCGGGCGGTTTTCGCAGGCACTTTCGGGATCCTGGGAAATCGTGCGCCTCAGCCGCAATTTCGGCAAGGAGGTCGCCGTGCTCGCCGGCCTCGACCACTCGCGGGGCGACATGGTGCTTGTCATGGACGCGGATCTGCAGCACTCCCTGGAGACCAGCCTGAAGATGATCGTCGAGCTGGCTGAGAATCCGGACGTCGACGTCGTCTACGCGCAGAACGACCGGCGCGGGGCAAGCTGGCGGCGCAGCCAGTTGGCGAAACTGTTCTACAGCCTGATCAACAGCAGCCAGCGGTTCGATATTCCCGAGAATGCAGGCGACTTTCGCGTCATGCGCGGCACCGTGGCGCGCGCATTGACCAGCCTGCGCGACAAAAGGCGCTTCAACAAGGGCCTGTTCGCCTGGGCCGGCTTCCGCCAGAAGGCCATATCCTATTCGCCGGAAAACCGCGCCAGCGGCAAGTCGAAATGGAGCCGGCTCAACCTGATCGCCTTTTCGTTAGAGGGGTTTACGTCCTTTTCGGTGATTCCGCTGCGCCTGATCAGCCTCAGCGGACTGCTTGCGGCGTTTGCCGGCGCGGTCTACGGCGCGAAAGTGCTCTTCGAGGTGCTGTTCTATGGCATTGCCGTTCCAGGCTATCCGAGCCTGCTGGTCGCCGTAGTGTTGCTCGGCGGCCTCAACCTGACACTTCTCGGGCTGATCGGTGAATATGTCTGGGTCACCCTCAGCGAAAGCAAGGATCGCCCGGTCTACATCGTGCGCGATATCGTGCGCAGCGATGTTCCCGCCAGGTCGGCGCCGGGCGTTCCCGGGGCATGATGCGCGGCATCCGCCTGATCGCCGACGATTACGGCCTGGCGCCCGGCGTCTCGGCGGCGATCCTCGACCTGCTCGATCGCGGGCGGCTTACGGGCACCGGTTGCATGACCGGTTTCGCGGAATGGCCGGGGGAGGCGGAACGAATCAAGCCGCTGTGCGGCCGGGTCGCCGTCGGCCTGCATCTGACCTTGACGGACCAGCCGGCCGTGACCGGCCCGTCGAGCCTGGCACCGGAAGGCCGGCTGCCGCCGCTCCGCTCGCTGGCATTGCCGATCCTGCGCGGCAGCATCGAGACCTGCGACGTCCATGCCGAGCTCGACGCCCAATTTGGCCGCTTCGTCGAGGCGCTCGGGCGCCGGCCCGATTTCATCGACGGCCACCAGCATGTGCATTTCCTGCCTGTCGTGCGCAAATGGCTGCGGGGGCGTTTCGCCGGAGATGCCGGCAGACCGTGGCTGCGCGGCGCGCCGGCACTGGCCGGCAGCGGAGCGGCGGCATCGAAAATTGCGGCGATCGCCGCCCTGGCAACTGGTTTCAACCGATCCATGCGGCGCGCCGGCTTCACCGTGAGGGCGCCGCTCGCCGGCATCTATGACTGGCGGCAGCCGGAAAAGTTCGCGCCCGCCCTGCAAACCGCCGTTGAAAGCCTGCCGGAAGAGGGACTGTTCATGTGCCATCCCGGGCATGTCGACGAGACGTTGCGTGCACGCGACCCGATGCAAGATGTGCGCGAAGTCGAATTCGCGGTTCTCGCCTCCGATCATTTCGGCGCAAACCTGGCTCGCGCGCGTGTCGGCATCATGGACGGCACAGCATGAGTGCCGATCAGTCCCGGCGTTCGACCGGCAACAAGATTATCCGCTTCGCCATTGTCGGCCTGGTGAACACGGCCATCGACCTTGCCGGTTTCTTTCTGCTGCTCAAGCTGCACGTGCCGCCGCTGCCCGCCAACGTTGCGTCCTGGTTCATTGCCGTCACCTTCTCCTTCGCGGCCAACGGCTTCTGGTCGTTCGAGCGCGATCCGACCATCCGGCTGCATCATGCCTTTCTTCGCTTCGCCTCGCTCGGCGCGCTGATTTCGCTTGGTGTCTCCAGCCTTGCGATCGCGCTGTTCGCCGGCGTCGTCGGCGTGTGGCCGGCAAAGATCGGCGGGGTGGTTGTGGCGGCGGTGCTGAATTTCCTCGCCGCGCGCTGGTCGATCGAGGGCCGTCTCTTGAAATAGCAGGCTGTTTCCCCACGAAAATTCCGGACCCGCTACACGGTCTCCTGGAATTTCCCTATTCAGCCGGCTCCACATCGGTGTAGGCGGCTTCCTCGAGTTCGCGCTTCAGCCGCGCCTCCTCGTGGGTCTTCGGCGTGACGAAGCGGCCGAGCAAGAGATAGGCGACGGGGGTCAGGAACAGCGTCGAGACGGTGGCCAGCCCCAGTCCGCCGACGATCACCCAGCCGAGCGCGATACGGGCCTCGGCGCCGGCGCCCGCCGCCAGCACCAGCGGCACGCCGCCGAGCACGGTGCAGATCATTGTCATCATCACCGGGCGCAAGCGAATGGTCGAGGCCTGTTCGATCGCCTCGCGCACGCCCAGTCCGCGATCGCGCAGCTGGTTTGCGAATTCGACGATCAGGATGCCGTTCTTGGCCATGACGCCGACCAGCAGCACCAGACCTATCTGGCTGTAGGCGTTGAGGCTGGTGCCCGAGAGCAGAAGCGCGAAGATGGCGCAGGCGAGGCCGAGCGGCACTGTCGCCATGATGATGATGGCGCTGACGAAGCTCTCGAATTGCGCGGCAAGCACCAGCAGGATGATGACCAGGGCAAAACCGAAGATGGTGACCATGGCGCTGTTTGTCTCACCCAGCGTCGCCGCCTCGGCCAATGGCACGATGCGGCTGCCCGGCGGCAGAAGCGGCGTTGCGATCTCCTCGGCGCGCGTAAGGGCCGAGCCGAGGGCGAAATCGCCGCCGAGGTTGGACGTGATCGCCACCGACGGCTGCTGCTGCTCGCGCGACAGCGAGGGCGGCACGGCACGCTCGGTCAGCGTGGCTATGGTCGACATCGGCACGAAACGGCCGTCAGCCGTCTTCAGGAAGACGTTCTCCAGGTCCGTCGGATCGTTGATCGGGTTGGTGGTCGAAACCAGCTTCACCCCGTAGCTGCGGTCGGCGATGTAGACATCGACGACATCGTTGCCGTCGAGCATGGCCTGCATGGTATTGGCCAGCCCGGTGATGTCGATGCCGAGATCGGAGGCGCGCTCGCGGTCGACGGCAACGGAAAGCTGCGGTTGCGTCGGGTCGATGGAAAGGCGTGGCGTCTGGAAACGCGGATCCTTCTGCATCTCGGCGATGATCTTGACGGCCGAGTCGCCGAGCGCCTTGCGGTCGTTGCCGACCAGCGCGAACTGCAGGCCGTTGCCGGCGTCACGGATGCCGAGGCTGTTGGGCTGCACCGGGAAGATGCGCACGCTGGGCACCTGGCGGGTGAGCTGGCTGATCTCGGCCATGATCTCCTGCTGGCTGCGGCTGCGCTCGTCCCAGGGCGCCAGCGTCATCACCATGAAGCCTGAATTATAGGCGCCGTTCTGGCCGGCGCTCTCGAAAGTGCTGACGATTTCGCCGGAATCACGCAGCGGCTGGATCAGCTTTTCGATCTTCTGCATCTGCTGCGTCGTGTAGTCGAGGCTGACGCCTTGCGGGGCGCTGATGCGAAGCAGCACGACCGCGCGATCCTCGGTCGGCGTCAATTCCTGGCGGATGGTGCCGAACAGCGCGAATGCGGTGCCGGCAAACAGCAACGCCACCAGCACCACGATCCACGGCGCGTCGAGGCAGACATGCAGGCTGCGCCGGTAGGCCGCGTTCAGCGCGCCGCCGATGCGCGCGCCGACGCCGTTGCTGCCCTCGCGGTGGAGGGCGGCACCGGACAGCATGCGCGAGGCAAGCATGGGACAAAGCGTCAGCGCGACCGCGCAGGACAACAGCACCGACATGGCGAGCACGAAGCCGAATTCGCGGAACAGGCCGCCGGTCTGGCCCGGCAGGAAGGAGATCGGCACGAAGACGGCAACCAGAGTCAGCGTGGTGGCGATGACGGCGAAGAACACTTCCTGTGCGCCGAGCACTGCGGCGGCACGCGGCCCCATGCCTTGATTGCGCCGCCGCACGATGTTTTCCAAAACGACGATCGCGTCATCGACGACAAGCCCCGTCGCCAGCACCAGGGCCAGCAGCGTCAGGATGTTGATCGAGAAACCAGCGAGGTAGATCGCCGCAATGGTGCCGATCATGGCGACGGGCATCGACAGGCCCGGAATGAGCGTGGCGCGCCAGTCGAGAAGAAAGGCATAGATGACGACCAGAACGATGGAGACGGAAAGCGCGAGCGCGATCTCCACCTCGTGCACGGCGCCGTTGACGAACACCGCGTCGTCGCTTGTGACCTTGATCGACATGCCTCGCGGCAGGTTTGCCTGCAACTTCTCGACCGCGGCCTTGACGCCGGTGGAGATGTCCAGCGTGTTCGATTCCGCCTGGCGGATGATGCCGATGCCGATGCCGGTCTTGCCGTCCGAACGCAACGTGGTCTGGCCGATGTCGGGGCCGAGCGTGACGGTGGCGACATCGCGGATGCGCGTCGTTCCGCCAATGATGATGTTCTCAAATTCTTCCGGCGTCGTCACATCGGCGGTGGTGCGAACGATCAGGTCCTGATTGCTGGTGGTGATCGAGCCGGCGGGTGAATCGAAGGCGACCGAGGCAAGGGCGGTCCTGAGGTCGGCGACGGTGAAGCCCAGGCTGGCGAGCTTGTTCTGATCGACGTCGATGCGGAAGATCTTGTCGCGGTCGCCATAGACCTGGACGTCCGCGACGCCTGGAACGGCAGCCAGTTCGTCCTCGATCTGGTCCTGGACCACGACGGTCATGTCCTGAACCGACATGGTGTCGGAGGTGACGGCCAGGCGCATCACGGGGTCGGAGTTGGCGTCGGCCTTGACGATGCGCGGCGGATCGGCCGTTTCCGGCATCTGGTTGGCGACGCGGCCGACGGCATCCCGCACATCCGAGGCCCCGACATTGAGATCGACGCCGTCGTTGAATTCGATGGTGACGCGGCTCGAGCCGAAGGAGGAGGTCGAGGAGATCGACTTGACGCCAGAAACGCGGGCAACAGCTCCCTCGATCGTGTCGGTCAGTTCGCGATCGACCGTTTCGGCCGCCGCGCCTTCGAAAGTCGTGGAAACGGTGACGACGGCGCGGTCGACATCAGGCAGCTCGCGGATCTCGACGCCATAGAAGGCGGCGAGGCCGGCGACCGCGATGAGGACATTCAGCACCAAGGCCATGACCGGCCTGCGGATGAACAGGGCGGTAAAGCCAGTCTCGCTGGCGGCGTTGACGGCTCCGGTCATGAGCCTTCGGCCGCGTTCGCGGCGCGCTGCTCTCCGCGGGCGATGCGGACTTCGCCGCCCTCGCTGACGCTCTGGGTGCCTTCGGTCACCACCATGTCGCCACTGTCCAGCTCCGCGTCGATCAACACGGTTTCGGTGTTGCGCTGGATGATGCGCACCGGCACCCGCTTGGCCTTGCCGTTCTCGACCGCCCAGACGTAAGCGCCCTCCGAGCCCCACAGGATCGCCAGCGGGCTGACGGCGGGATAGGTCTCGCCGGGGAATTTCATGGTGATGGCGAACGACATGCCGGCGCGCAGCGAATCGGCCGGGTTGGCGATCGTCGCCTTGACCAGAAGCGTACGGCTGTTCTCGTCGATGTGGTTGTCGATGGCCGAAACCGTGCCGGTATAGCTGTTGCCGGGATTGGCGATCGGCGTCGCCGACAATTGCGCGCCGATCTTGACGGCGGCCGCGAAGCGTTCCGGCACCAGGAAATCGACAAGGATCGAGGAACGGTCGTCGAGCGTCGCGATCGCCGACTGGTTGGTCACATAATTACCGGCGGAGATCGGCAGGATCCCGACCGTGCCGGAGATCGGGGCGAGAACAGACCGGCGGTGCAGGGCGAGTTCCGCATCCTGTAGCGCCAGCTTGGCACCGGCCAGCACCACTTCGGCATCGACGACGGCGACCGGTGTCGCCGCATTGGAGGCGCGCAGCGACCTGACCCGGTCGAGCTTGGCCTGTGCGTCCTGAAGCGCGAGCCGGGCACGGTCCTGGGCGATCACTTCGGTTTCGGAATCAAGGGTCGCGATGACCTGTCCCTTGTCGACATGGGTGCCGGACGAAACCAGCAATTCGGCGAGACGGCCGGAGGAGTAGGGGTTGACCGTCACCGACGCATTGGCGCGGCCGGTGCCGATGGCCTGGAGCCGATCGTTTATCGTCGCGGAAATAGCGGGCACGACGACGACGTTGACCTGACGGGCTCGCTCGCCGCCAGCGGATTTCGTGCCGGCGCCGGTTTCAGCCGGAGGCGTTGCCGCGTAGGCCCAGTCTATTCCCCAGCGCGCCAGCACGTCCGGCGCGCCCGGGAAAAAGCGCAGCCAGGCGGCAACCGCCACCACCAGCACCACAAGGGCGAAAAGTATCTGTTTCCAGGCGGCCATCGGCACTCCGGTTGGCAAAACAATCCTTCCGTCCACCGGTTTCCCGAAATAAGCAGACGCAGCGGGGCTATTCTAAGGCAAGAAGCAAGCCCCCGATATCGTGCCTTTATGACAATTCTTCAGTGTCCGCGCACATTAAATATGCGTAACGTTGCCGGTGTTCGTGCCGTTTTGATTTTTTAGTTCACTTCGAGCCGGGCTTTCGAGATTACAACGCTGGCTATGCCGCCCCGACGCCAGTTTCGGACCGAAATCGTTCCAGACGTATCCCGGGCTGCATCAACGCAGGCCTTCCATCTCGCGGATGCGCCGGGCGCCGTCGGCCTCGAGTTGCCTTGTGACGGCGCCGATCAGCGTTTCGGCGACGACGAAGAGCGCCGCCGAGGAGTCCCACGCCGAAGGCACGGCGGTTCGCCCGGCGATGACGTGACGGGCGAAGCGGGCGATCGGCGACAGCCACTGGTCGGTGAACAACACGATCTGCACGCCACGCTGATGCGCCTTCTCGGCGAAGCGGATGAGGCTGTCCTGATAGCGCCTGATGTCGAAAATGACCAGCACGTCGCGCTTGCCCATATCGATCAGCCTGTCGCGCCACATGCTTTCCTGGCCGGCGAGGTGAATGACGTCAGGCTGGATGATGGCGAGGTGGGCGGCCATGTAGCGCGCCAGCGGATCGGTGAAGCGGCCGCCGATCAGGAATGTCTTGCCGCGACGCTCGGCGAGGCGGGACGCGATGTCGGCAAGCTGCTTGTCGGACAGGTGCCGGAACGTCTCGCGCATATTGTCGAGCGTTGCCTCCAGCATCGGCGACGCCGTGCCGCCGGGCAAGGGCGGATTGAGCGTGCGGGTCGCAGGGGACTGCAATTGCGCCGCCAGTTCGTCCTGCAGGCTCGACTGGAACTCCGGATAGTTCTGGAAGCCGAGCCTGGCGACGAAACGCAGGATCGTCGGCGAGGACACGCCGGCCGCGGACGAGAATTCGGCGACAGTCTTCAGACCGATCATCGGATAGCTCGCTATCAGCGTCTGGGCCGCGCGCCGCTCGCCGGCCGGCATTGTGCCGATGCGGTCGGCGATCAATTCGGCAATACTGGAAATCATCTTTCCCATCCATGGCCCGGCCGACGGTGTTTTCCCCAAATCGCATTTGACAAAGCCGGGCAAACTGTATGAAATCATCCATAGGGACGCAATGAGGCAAAATACGTAACATACGATACAGCGCTCCCCGGGGACCGCAGACTATGGAGAAAGCACGGCCCGCCAGCCTTGCATCGCCTGATGCCGTAAGGGTGACCAACCCGGGCGGATCGAGTCCCTTCGTGCTCACCTGCGACCACGCCTCCAATTTCCTGCCCGCCGAATTCGGCACGCTCGGCCTCACCGCCGAGGACCTGTCGCGTCACATCGCCTGGGACCCGGGCGCGCTGCCCGTTGCGCTGCGCATGGCGCAGGCGCTCGATGCGACGCTGGTCGAAACCTGCATTTCGCGTCTCGTCATCGACTGCAACCGGCCGCTTGACGCGCCGGACCTGGTGCCGCCGGTCAGCGAAACCACAGCCATACCGGGCAACACCGGCCTGTCGGAAAAGCAGCGCGCGGCGCGGGTCGCCCTGTCCTGGCAGCCGTTTCATAACGCCATCGAGCATATTGTCGAAGACAGGCTGGCGCGCGGCCAGGAGACGCGGCTGGTATCGGTGCATTCCTTCACGCCGGTCTACAAAGGCCGAGACCGGCCCTGGCATATCGGCATCATCCACGATGACGACCGCCGGCTGGCGGCGCCGCTGATATCGGCGCTGCGGCACCTTGCCGGCATTACCGTCGGCGTCAACGAACCCTATTCGCCGGCCGACCGCGTCTATTTCACGCTGGAACGCCATGCGCGCCCGCGCGGGCTGCCCTGCGCGATGATCGAAATCCGCAACGATGAAATCTCCGGCGAGACCGGGCAGCGGAAATGGGCGGATTTGCTCACAGGCATCTTTTCGGATCTAGAGCCCGAGGAGACCAGGGGCGCCAGGGAACACGCAGTGGGAAAGTCAGTTCAATCGGCTAGCTGAGAACGCAAGGGGACTAAAAATGGCAGCACCTGGATATACCGAAGTTGACAAGGCGGAGGACGTCAAGGTCCTCCACAGCATGGGCTACGCCCAGGAACTGGAGCGGCGCCTCAGCCGCTTTTCGAATTTCGCCGTTTCCTTCTCCATCATCTGCATCCTGTCGGGCGGCATCAATTCGCTGGCGCAGGCAACGTCGGGCGCCGGCGGCATCGGCATCGGCATCGGCTGGCTGGTCGGCTGCTTCGTCTCGTTGACGTTCGCCGTCGCCATGTCGCAGATCAGCTCGGCCTATCCGACGGCCGGCGGGCTCTATCATTGGGGCTCGATCCTGGGCAACCGCGGCACCGGCTGGGTCACGGCCTGGCTCAACCTGCTCGGCCTGATCACCGTGCTCGGCGCCATCAATGTCGGCACCTGGACGTTCTTCATCGGCGCCTTCGGACCGGCGCTCGGCATCGAAGGCACGCTGACCAACCAGATGATCTTTCTGGTCATCATCACCGGCGCCCAGGCGCTGATCAACCATCTCGGCATCAAGCTGACGGCCAAGCTCACCGACTTCTCGGGCTATCTCATCTTCTTCGGCTCGATCCTGATCGCGGTGGTCTGCCTGCTCTCCGCCGAAACCTGGGATTTCAGCCGGCTGTTTACCTTCCATAACTACTCCGGCGATGCCGGAGGCGGCGTCTGGCCGTCGGTTTCGAATGCCTGGGTGTTCGCGCTCGGCCTCCTGCTGCCGATCTACACCATCACCGGTTACGACGCCTCGGCGCATACGTCCGAGGAGACCATCAAGGCGGCCAGCTCGGTGCCGCGCGCCATGGTCATGTCGGTGATCTGGTCGGCCGTGTTCGGCTATCTGTTCCTGGCCGCGTTCGTGCTGATGATCCCGAACATGGACGATGCCGCCAAGCAAGGCTGGAACGTGTTCTTCTGGGCCTTCGACCAGCGCGTCAGCCCTGGCCTCAAGGAGTTCGTCTATCTCGTCGTGTTCATCGCTCAGCTGCTGTGCGGCCTCGCCACCGTCACCTCAGCCTCGCGCATGATCTTCGCCTTCTCGCGTGACGGCGGCCTGCCGGGTTCGTCGGCACTGGCCAAGGTCAGTCCGACCTACCGCACGCCGGTGGCGGCGATCTGGACGGCATCGATCCTGTCGGTGCTGTTCGTCTGGGGTTCGACGCTGGTTTCGGTCGCCGGCACCTCGGCCTACACCATCGTGGTGTCCTGCACCGTCATCTTCCTGTTCCTGTCCTTCACCGTGCCGATCGTGCTCGGCATGCTGGCCTGGGGCACGCCCAAATGGGACAAGATGGGACCGTGGAACATGGGGCGCGGCGTGTTCATGCTGTTTGCCTTCCTCTCGATCGTGTCGATGATCCTGATCTTCGTCATTGGCATCCAGCCGCCGAACGACTGGGCGCTCTACATCACCGTCGGCTTCTTCATCCTGACCGCGATCGTCTGGTTTGCCTTCGAGCGCAACCGCTTCCAGGGTCCGCCGCTCGGCGACATCATCGCGGCGCGCCAAGCGGCGATCAAGGCGGCTGAGCAGGCCGTCGGCGAAACCGGCCACTGAGGCCAGCATCTCACAGCCATGGCCGGCGCATCGCCGGCCATGGCTTCGACCCTTCGAAATCGACAAGCCCAAAATGACAAGCACTGGAGCGCCAAAGGAATGGCCGGAAATTTCTCGTTCGATCAGTTGAAGAAAGCGGTTTCCGGCGGGGAGATCGACACGGTGCTGGCCTGCATCGTCGATATGCAGGGACGGCTGGCGGGAAAACGGTTCCTGGCCCAGTACTTCGTGGATTCCGCGCATGACGAGACGCATGGCTGCAACTATCTCCTGGCCGCCGACATCGATATGGAGCCGGTGCCCGGCTACAAGGCGGCAAGCTGGTCGAAGGGCTATGGCGATTTCGTCATGAAGCCCGACCTCGCGACGCTGCGGCGCATTCCGTGGCTGGAAAAGACGGCGCTCGTGATCTGCGACGTGCTCGATCACCACACCCATGACGACCTGCCGCATTCCCCGCGCGCCATCCTGAAGAAGCAGGTCAAGCGGCTGACGGAGCGGGGCTATATCGGCTATTTCGCCTCCGAACTCGAATTCTACCTCTTCAGCGAGACCTACGATTCCGCCCGCAAGAAGCACTGGCAGGGCCTCGACACCGCCTCGCCCTATATCGGCGACTATCAGATCGGCATCACCACCAAGGAAGAAGGCGTCATGCGACGGCTTCGCAACGAAATGGAAGCGGCAGGCATCCCGATCGAGAACTCGAAGGGCGAGTGGGGGCCGGGTCAGGAAGAGATCAATGTGCGCTATGCCGAGGCCCTCGACATGGCCGATCGCCACGTCATCCTGAAGAATGGCGCCAAGGAGATCGCCGAATCCGAAGGCAAGGCGATTTCCTTCATGGCCAAGTACAATTACGGGCTCGCCGGCAATTCCAGCCACATCCACAATTCGCTCTGGAGCGCCGACGGCAAGACGCCGCTTTTCTTCGACAGACAAGCCGACTGGACGCTATCGAGCCTCGGCCAGCAGTGGGCGGCGGGTCAACTCAAATACGCCAAGGAGTTCACCTGGTTCCTGGCGCCCTACATCAATTCCTACAAGCGCTTCCAGGCCGGCACGTTCGCGCCGACCAAGATCATGTGGAGCGAAGATAACCGCACCGCCGGCTTCCGCCTGTGCGGCGAGGGCACCAAGGGCATCCGCATGGAGTGCCGCATCGGCGGCGCCGACTTGAACCCCTATCTCGCCTTCGCGGCGTTGATCGCCGCCGGCCTTGCCGGCATCGACGAGAAGCTGGAGCTGCAGAAGCCCTTCGTCGGCGACGCCTATCAGGCCTCGCGCCTGCCGGAGATCCCGAAGACGCTGCGCGACGCCACCGACACGCTGGCCAAGTCCAAGATGCTGAAACAGGCGCTCGGCGAGGACGTGCTCGAACACTACGTCCACACCGCTAAATGGGAGCAGTTCGAATACGACCGCCGCATTACGGATTGGGAACTGCATCGTGGGTTCGAGCGATACTAGAAGATAGTATATTACTATCTTTACCTTGATCGGAAACGCGGATTGGACTAAATTTGTACAATGACCGACGGAACCAAATACCATCCGCTTTTCGAGCATCTTCTGTTCTCGGGCCAAGGCCGTATGTCCATGAGCTTCGCGGAGATCGAGCAAGTAATAGGCGGCCGCTTGCCACCGTCGGCGCGACAGCGGCAGGAATGGTGGGCGAACAGCCCGAGCGGGCACAGCCAGGCGCGCGCCTGGTTGCGCGCAAACTATCGGGCGTCCCATGTCGACCTTGCGAACGAACGCGTGGATTTTAAACTGGAGGGATGGCCCGAGGGCTATCGAAAGCCGAACATGGCTACCATGGACAAGACTCCTCCGGGAATGGCGGAGCCAGCGCAGGCCAGCTACGAACTTCCACGGGAAAATATCGACCATCCGCTTTTCGGCATATGGACAGGCAAGGTTACGCTTTGCCCAGGGCATGATTACACTAAGCCGGCTTTTGAGCCTGATGTGCAGCCGTGACGCATAGGCTGCTGCTCGACACGTGCGCGATCATATGGATAGCGCTGAACGAGCCGATCAGGCCGGAAGCCAAGACTGCGATCAATACCGCCGCGGCTGTTGACGAGAAGATCCGGGTTTCCCCCATATCGGCCTGGGAATTGGGCCTGCTGAGCGCCAACGGCCGATTGGCGGCAGCAAAGTCGCCAACAAGCATTTTTGGGGAAGTGATCGCCACGCCAGGCATCAAGGTAGAGGCTCTTTCGCCGGGCTTATTGATTGAATCGTCCTTCTTGCCCGGATCGCTTCACGGCGATCCGGCAGATAGAATATTGATCGCGACGGCACGGGCGTTCGATCTGACGCTCGTGACGCGCGATCAGTCGATACTGGATTATGCGAGAGCGGGGCATGTTCGCGCCCTTGCCTGCTGACGCTTTGCCTTTCGATATGGAGACATCTTCTTGGAAATCGTGAAACTCAAATCCCCTATCGATGGTTCGGTCTATGCCGAGCGTCCGATCGCCACTGACCAGGCGGTCAATGCCGCTGTCGAGCGCGCCAAAGCGGCGCAGGAGAAGTGGGCCGGGACGCCGATCGTCGAGCGCGGCAAGTACATGCTGGCGATGCTCGAAACGCTGGTCGCCATGACCGACGAAATCGTGCCGGAGATTGCCTGGCAGATGGGGCGTCCGGTGCGCTATGGCGGCGAGTTCGGCGGCGTCAAGGAACGCACCAGCTATATGGTCGAGATCGCCGAGGCGGCGCTGAAATCGGTCCCGGCTTCCAATCCGAAGGACGGGTTCCGCCGCTATGTGAAGAAGGATCCGCTCGGCGTGGTCATGGTGATCGCGCCGTGGAACTATCCTTACCTCACCGCGGTCAACACGATCGTGCCGGCGCTGATGGCCGGCAACACCGTCATCCTCAAACACGCCGCGCAGACGCTGCTTGTCGGCGAGCGTTTCCAACAGGCTTTCGACAAAGCCGGCCTGCCCAAGGGCGTGTTCCAGAACATCGTGCTGAACCACGCGCAGACAGAAAAATTGCTTGGCTCGGGCAAGATCGACCACGTCAATTTCACCGGCTCGGTCGCCGGCGGCCGCGCCATCGAAAAGGCAGCGGCCGGCACCTTCATGACGCTCGGGTTGGAGCTTGGCGGCAAGGATCCTGCCTATGTGCTGCCCGACGCCAAGATTGACCATGCAGTCGCCAATCTGGTCGATGGCGCCTTCTACAATTCCGGCCAGTGCTGCTGCGGCATCGAGCGCGTCTATGTGCATGAGAAGGTCTATGACGAATTCGTCGCAGGCTTCATCGCCGAGACGAAACACTATGTCGTCGGCAACCCGCTCGAACAGGCGACGACGATGGGGCCGATGGCGCAGGCCCGTTTCGCCGACTTGATCCGCGAGCAGAAGGCCGAGGCGCTGCGCAAGGGCGCCAAGGCGCATATCAACATGAAGGTGGCTCAAGACAAGGCCGGCTCGCCCTATCTGGCGCCGGAAGTACTGACCGACGTCGACCACCAGATGAGCGTCATGCGCGAGGAAAGTTTTGGCCCGATCGTCGGCATCATGAAGGTGCGCAACGACGAGGAGGCGATCGCGCTGATGAACGACAGCCCCTACGGCCTGACCGCCTCGATCTGGACGCGCGACACCGAGCATGCGGTGGCGATCGGCGACCGCGTCGAGACCGGCACGGTGTTCATGAACCGCTGCGACTACCTCGACCCGGCGCTGGTCTGGACCGGCGTCAAGGACACCGGCAAGGGGGCCGGCTTGTCCGCCATCGGCTACGACAACCTGACCCGGCCGAAATCCTTCCACCTGCGCGAAGCCATCTGATTTTTTGAAAGACAAACATGTCCAAGCTGATCTCCAAATGGAACTACCCCACCACCGTTCGCTTCGGCGCCGGGCGCATCAAGGAATTGCCCGAGGTGCTCGCCGCCACCGGCATCAAGCGGCCGCTCTTCGTCACCGATCCGGGGCTGGCGAAACTGCCGGTCGTCGCTTCGACGCTGAAAATCCTCGATGACGCAAAAGTGCCCTACGGCGTTTTCTCCGAAGTGAAGCCGAATCCGGTCGAGTCCAATCTCACCGCCGGCATCGCGGTGTTCAAGAAGGGCAAGCATGACGGCGTCATTGCCTTCGGCGGCGGCTCGGCGCTCGACCTTGGCAAGCTGATCGCCTTCCAGGCGGGACAGACGCGGCCGGTCTGGGATTTCGAGGACATCGGCGACTGGTGGACACGCGCCAACTCGGACGCGATCGCGCCGATCATAGCGGTGCCGACCACCGCCGGCACCGGCTCCGAAGTCGGCCGCGCCGGCGTCATCACCAATGAGGCGACCCACACCAAGAAGGTCATCTTCCATCCGAAGCTGCTGCCGGCGATCGTCATTGCCGATCCGGAGCTGTCGGTCGGCATGCCGGGCTTCATCACCGCCGGCACCGGCATGGACGCGCTGGCCCATTGCCTCGAGGCTTATTGCGCGCCGGGCTACCATCCGATGGCCGACGGCATCGCCGTGGAAGGCATCAGGCTTGTCTTCGAGAACCTGCCAAAGGCCTATGCCAACGGCAGGGATCTGGTCGCCCGCGCCAACATGATGAGCGCCGCGGCGATGGGCGCGGCAGCCTTCCAGAAGGGGCTGGGGGCGATCCATTCGCTGTCGCATCCCATCGGGGCGCTCTACGACACCCATCACGGCATGACCAATGCGGTTTTCATGCCCTATGTGCTCGCCTTCAATCGCGAGGCGATCGAGGACCGCATCGCGCGGCTCACCGCCTATTGCGGCATAAGAGGCGGCTTCGACGGCTTCGCCAAGGCTGTCATCAAGCTTCGCAAGGAATTGAAGGTGCCGCATGCGCTGCCAGGCCTGATCAAGGGGCTCGACATGGACAAGAAGCGCAAGGCCTTGATCGCCGATATGGCGGTGGTCGATCCGACAGCCGGCGGCAACCCGGTCAAGCTGACCAAGAAAGCAGCGCTGACGCTGCTCGAAAACGCAATCGCCGGGACGGTGTGATACCGCTTTCAGGGTAAAGTTGATCTGGAAAATCAGGGGCAACCAAGGGGAAAGGGGTGAAGTGCAAGGCAAAAGTAATTAGCCGGAAAATTAAGTGGTGGCTAATTGCTACAGTCGATTAAAAGGAGTTAACTTTCGTGCTGCCAGCGGTGGGGTTTCATAAAGCTTTCATCTGGCTGTCACACGAAAACGATACCGCATCGCAGGCGTCCAACGGCGTCAGTTCAACGGAGAGAACACATGTTCAAATTCACGGGGAAAGTGCTTTCCCTTTCGGCCGCGGCGCTGTTTGCGTCGACGGTGATTTCGTCCGCGGCTCCGCTGGACGATCTCGTCAAGGCCGCGAAGGCGGAAGGCCAGCTTACCACCATCGCGCTGCCGCATGACTGGTGCGGTTACGGCGACGTCATCGCCGGGTTCAAGGCGAAATATCCGGAAATCACCATCAACGAGCTCAATCCCGACGCCGGTTCGGGCGACGAGGTCGAGGCGATCAAGGCCAACAAGGACAATAAGGGCCCGCAGGCGCCCGACGTCATCGACGTCGGCCTGTCCTTCGGCCCGACCGCCAAGGCCGACGGCCTGCTGATGCCCTACAAGGTGTCGACCTGGGACTCGATCCCCGACAGCGCCAAGGATGCCGACGGCGCCTGGTACGGTGATTACTACGGCGTTCTGGCGATGATGGTGAACAAGGATCTGGTCAAGGAATCGCCTGCTGACTGGGCCGATCTGCTGAAGCCGGAATTCGCCAACTCGGTGGCTCTCGCCGGTGATCCGCGCGCTTCGAACCAGGCCATCCAGGCGGTCTACGCCGCTGGCCTTTCGAGTGGCGCCGCGGCTGGCGAAGCCGCGGGCACCGCCGGCCTCGACTTCTTCAAGAAGCTCAATGCCGCCGGCAACTTCGTACCGGTCATCGGCAAGCCGGCGACACTCGCCCAGGGCCAGACCCCGATCCTGATCAACTGGGATTACAATGCGCTCGCCGGCCGCGACACGCTGAAGGGCAACCCGCCCGTCGACGTCGTCGTGCCGAAGACCGGCGTCGTCGCCGGCGTCTATGTGCAGGCGATCAGTGCCTATGCGCCGCATCCGAACGCAGCCAAGCTCTGGATGGAATACCTCTATTCCGACGAAGGCCAGATCGGCTGGCTCAAGGGCTATTGCCACCCGATCCGCTTCAACGATCTCGCCAAGAACGGCAAGATCCCGGCGGACGTCCTGGCCAAGCTGCCGCCGGCGGAAGCCTATGCTTCGGCGGTGTTCCCGACGCTGGACGAGCAGGGCAAGGCCAAGGAAGCGGTCACCAAGAACTGGGACTCCGTTGTCGGTGCCAACGTCAAGTAACAGTTGAAATCCACCGGGCGGCTTCGCGGCCGCCCGGTTCCCCCTCGAAGACGGTAGCCGGCGCATGACCGATCTCTCGCTTTCCAATCACGATGCCGCAGGCAAGACCGCGCCGCCCGCGGAGGCACGCGCGTTGCGATTGCCGACGCAATGGCTAGGCGTCGCTCCGTTCTTCATCTTCGCCATCATGTTCCTGATTTTGCCCACGCTCTATCTGATGCTGGGCGCATTCCAGAATGATGCCGGCGAGTTCACGCTCGAGAACATCGTCGCGCTGGCGCAGCCGTCGATCGTTGCCGCTTACTGGATATCGATCAAGGTAAGCTTGGCCTCGGCGCTGATCGGCGCTTTCGCGGGCCTGGCCATCGCCATCGCCATCGTGCGCGGCGGGCTGCCGGACTGGATACGCTCGGCCACCCTGACCTTTTCCGGCGTCGCCTCCAATTTCGCGGGCGTGCCGTTGGCCTTCGCCTTCCTCGCCACGCTCGGCCGGCTCGGTCTTGCCACGGTGATCCTGAACACCGTGTTCGGCCTCAACATCTATGCCCACGGCTTCAACATCCTGTCCTTCTGGGGCCTGACGCTGACCTATGTCTATTTCCAGATACCGCTGATGGTGGTCATCATCACGCCGGCAATCGATGGTTTGAAGAAGGAATGGGGTGAAGCTGCCGCCACGCTTGGCGCGACCACCGCGCAATATTGGCGCATCGTGGTCATCCCTGTGATCTGGCCGAGTTTTCTCGGCACCGTGATCCTGCTTTTCGCCAACGCCTTCGGGGCGATCGCCACCGCCTATGCGCTGACCGGCTCGTCGCTCAACATCGTGCCGATCCTGCTCTACGCGCAAATCCGCGGCGACGTGCTGCACAATGCCCATCTCGGCTACGCGATCGCCTTCGGCATGATCGTCATCACCGGCCTGGCCAATGTCTTCTACATCTGGTTCCGGACCCGTTCCGAGAGGTGGCTGAAATGAAGTCGGGCAAATTCTGGGCCTGGATGGTCTTCATCCTCGGCGCGGCCTATTTCTTCATCCCGCTGATCGCGACGGTGGAATTTTCCATGCGCATGCGGCGCGGCGCCTATTCCTTCGACGCCTACCGGATCGTGCTCGGCGACGCGCGTTTCCAGGCGACCTTCCTGTATTCGGTGGTCGCCGCCATCTTCACCATCATTCTGGGTGTGCTGATCGTGGTGCCGGCGGCCTACTGGATCCGATTGCGGCTGCCGCAGCTCAGGCCGGTCGTCGAGTTCATCACGCTTTTGCCGTTGGTCATTCCGGCCATCGTCATCGTCTTCGGCTATATCAGGATGTACGGCTCGAATTCACCTTTGCCGTTCCTCGGGTCCGATATGGGAACCAATGCCTTGCTGGTCATCGGCTATGCGACCTTGGCGCTGCCCTACATGTACCGTGCCGTCGATACGGGGCTCAGAACCATCGACGTGCGGACGTTGACGGAAGCGGCCCAGATCCTCGGGGCCGGCTGGGGCACGATCATCACCCGCGTCATCCTTCCCAACGTGCTGATTGCGGTGTTGTCCGGCGCCTTCCTGACATTTGCCATCGTCATCGGCGAGTTCACGATGGCGAGCCTGCTGAACCGGCCGGCTTTCGGCCCCTATTTGCAGAATGTCGGAGCCAACCGCGCCTATGAGCCGGCGGCCCTTGCCATCATCGCCTTCGTCATCACCTGGGGCTGCATGTCGCTGATCCAGATCCTGTCGCGCTTCGCGCCGAAATCGGCTAATCGTCCGAACTGACCCGAAAGAAAAAGCCATGGCCGAGCCATTCCTCTCCATCCAGCATGTGCGAAAATCCTTCGGCGCCACCACCGTTGTCGAGGATTTCAATCTCGACGTCGAACCGGGCGAGTTCGTCTCATTCCTCGGCCCGTCAGGCTGCGGCAAGACGACGGTGCTGCGCATGGTCGCCGGCTTCGAGGAGCCGTCGGCCGGCAAGATCGTCGTCGGCAGCAAGGACATCACCAGGTTGAAGCCGAACCAGCGCAATGTCGGCATGGTGTTCCAGGCCTATGCGCTGTTCCCGAACCTGACCGTGGCGCAGAACATCGGCTTCGGACTGAAAGTCGCCGGCATGTCCAGGGCTGATATCGATGCCCGTGTCGCCGAAATGCTGGGCATCATCAAGCTGCCGCAGATGGCCGACCGCTATCCTTATCAGCTCTCGGGCGGCCAGCAGCAGCGTATCGCGCTGGCCCGCGCCATCGCACCGAAGCCGAAGCTCTTGCTGCTCGACGAGCCGCTGTCGGCGCTTGATGCCAAGGTGCGCGTCTCGCTGCGCGAGGAAATCCGCTCGATCCAGAAGAAGCTCGGCATTACCACCATCTTCGTCACCCATGACCAGGAAGAGGCGCTGTCGATCTCCGACCGCATCGCGGTGATGTATGGCGGCAAGGCCGAGCAGGTCGGCACGCCGTTCGAGATCTACAATCGGCCGGCAACCAAGTTCGTCGCCAATTTCGTCGGCACGCTGAATGTGCTGGAAGGCACCGTCACCGACGCGGCGTTGGGCAAGGTCCGTGTCAACACCGAGGAAGTCTCGCTCAAGGGCAGGCTCAACGGCTCGAAGTCCGGCGATACGCTGTCATTGGCGCTGCGGCCGGAAGCCATTTCGCTCGGCCGCCAGCCCGGTCGCGATTCAAGCCTGTCCGGCGAGATCTCCGAAGTGCACTTTCTCGGCTCGGTGATCCGGGTCCGGGTCGGCATCGGCGGCAACACCGTTTCACTAGACACGTTCAACAGTTCGACGACGCCACCGCCGGCCGTTGGCGAGAAGGCGGAGATTTCCTTCTCGTCGGGCGACCTGCTGGTGCTGCACTGACGCGGCCGAAGCGCCCTGCCGATCCGGCCACCGGTCCAGTTGCCGGACGATGCACTCCTATTGGACAATCAACAGCATCCTGCCGCTTTGCCACTGCCAAGAGCTCCGCTTCGCCGCTACGATGAGCCATGGCGCTATTTGAGCTCACCCTTGTCCTCCTGCTGATCGCCGTTGCGCTGACGGCGCTGTCGCGGCGCCTGCAGGTTCCTTACCCCGCCTTGCTGGCGCTGGCGGGCGCCGGCCTTGGCTTCCTGCCCGGCGCGCCGACGATCGAGATCGATCCGGAACTGGCGCTTGCGCTGTTCATTGCGCCGGTGCTGCTCGACGCGGCCTACGACACATCGCTGCGCGATCTTAACCGCTACAGGCTGCCGCTTGTGCTGCTGGCGCTTGGCGCGGTCGTTTTCACGACCGCCGTCGTGGGACTGGTCGGCTGGAAAATGGCCGGCCTGCCGATCGCCGCCGCCATAGCCCTTGGCGCCATCGTGGCGCCGCCGGACGCGGTTGCCGCGAGCGCCGTGCTCGGGCAGTTCAAGGTGCCGCACCGCATCACGGCCATCCTTCAGGGCGAAAGCCTGCTCAATGACGCCACCGCGCTTTTGATCTATCGCATCGCGATCACCGCCGCCGCCGGTCCCGTTCTTTTGGGCAGTGCCGTTCCGATGGTCCTGCTGTCGACCATCGGCAGCCTGGCCGCGGGCTATCTGCTCGGCCGCCTGTCCCAGGCGATGCTTGGACGTATCGAAGATGCGGCGAGCGGCACCGTCGTGCAGTTCGCCGGGACGTTCGGCGTCTGGATCCTGGCTGACAGGCTGGGGCTCTCGGCCATCATCACCATCGTCGTCTATGCCATGACCATCGCGCGCACCGCACCGCGGCGCATGTCGGCCAGAAAGCGCGTCAGCTCCTATTCCGTCTGGGAGACGGCGGTGTTCGTGCTTAACGTGCTGGCTTTCGTGCTGATGGGCCTGCAGGCGCGGCTGATCGTCGGTCGCCTGGCCGAGCAGGGACAGTCCGAGGCGTTCCTGTTTGCAGGGACGATCCTGGCGGTCGTCATCGTTTCCCGCCTTGCCTGGGTGCTGGGCTGCGGCGCCGTGATCCGATGGCTTGCCCGCTTCGGCAATGCGGAGCAGCGGCAAGAGGTGCCGTCGTTTCGCGGCGGGGTGCTGATCGGCTGGTGCGGCATGCGCGGCCTGGTGACGCTGGCGGCTGCCTTCGCATTGCCGGCGGACTTCCCCGGCCGCGATCCGATCGTGCTCACCGCCTTTTGCGTGGTGCTGGGCACGCTTGTCCTGCAAGGCATGAGCCTGAAGCCGTTGCTGCGCCTGCTTCGTCTCGAACCGGACGAGACCATAGACCGCGAGGTCGCGCAGGCCCGTGTCGCCATCATGCAGGCGGCCCTCGACATATTGAGCGGCAAGACCTCGACCGCGGCGGCGGCGGTGCGCGAGCAGTATGCCGCACAGCGCAAGGTCGCCAAGAACCCCGACGACGCCCAGGCAGCAACCGAGTACGACCGGCTGCGGCTCTATGCCATCAAGCGCCAGCGCGACGCGCTGGAAGAACTTCGCCGCAACGGGACGATCGGTGACGAGGCCTATCACCGGCTGGAGGAAGAAATCGACTGGTCGGAGCTGGCGGCTTCCCCGGCGGGACGGTTCCAGCCGCTGACGACCTAGGCGAGGCGAGGGGCTTTTGCGTCGTGGCCCAGCCGGGCCGCCGCGGCGGTCCATTGCAAGGTCGCCGTCGAAACGGTACTGCCGTCACCAAACTGAGCCGGATGAGCAATGAAGCTGGTCAGCTACAATATCCAATACGGGTTCGGCAGCGACGGCCTCTACGATCCGGCGCGCGCCGCGCGCATTGTTGCCGGCGCCGATGTCATCGCCTTGCAGGAGGTCGAGCGGCACTGGCAGCGCAGCAATTTCGACGACCAGCCAGAGCTGCTTTCGCGGCTGCTGCCGGACTATCACTGGGTCTACGGCCCGGCCTTCGACATGGACGCCAGCGAACAGCGCGACGGCCGCATCGTCAACCGGCGCCGGCAGTTCGGCACCATGGTGCTGTCGAAGCTGCCGATCGTCTGGTCGCGGCTGCATGCGCTGCCGATGCGCCGCACACTGCGGCCGCTCAACACCCGCAACGCGGCGCTCGAATGCATGATCCGCACGCCGGCGGGTCCGGTGCGGGTGCTTTCATTGCATCTCGCCCATGTCGCGGCTGAAGAACGGCTCGAGCAGATCGACTATCTGCTTGCCGAGCATCGCCGGGCGCCCTCCGATGGGGGGCCGTGGAGCGGCGCCGACGACGAGCCGGCGCGCAATTGGAGCAATGGCGAGCCAGAGCCGGAGAACCCGCTGGCGGCGATCTGGATGGGCGATTTCAACATGGAGCCGGGCAGCGCCGAATACCGCCGCATCGTCGGCGGCACGCCCTATCATCGCGGTGCCGCCTATCTGGATGGGTTCGTCGATGCCGCTGCCGTGGCGATTGAACCGGCGGATGACTTCCACACGCATGAGAAGATCATCGACGGCAGGCTGGCAAAGCGCCGGCTCGATCATTGCTTCGTCGGCGGCCTGTTTGCCGGTCGTGTGCGCTCGGTCAGCTCGGACATTGGCGAAGTGGCTTCCGATCATTTTCCGGTCAGGATCGACATCGATCTCGAAACGCCCGCCGGCCCCGGAGGCGGATGAGGCCCAAATGACGCTTTTCGTCTTCTTCGCGGTGCTTGCGGCGGCCGCCATGCACGCGATCTGGAATGCGCTGGTCAAGGTCCATCTCGACCGCTTCCTGTCGATCACCCTGATGACGCTTGGCATGGGATTTGCCGCGCTTTTCGCACTTCCCTTCGTCGAGGTGCCGAGGGCGGAAGTCTGGCTCTATATCATTGCCTCCGTCGTCTTCCACATGGGCTACCGGACCTTCCTGATCGGCGCTTACCAGGCCGGCGACTTCGCCCAGACCTATCCTCTGGCGCGCGGCACCGCGCCCTTGCTGGCGGCGCTTGGCGGTATGTTCGTGGTCGCCGAAGTGCCGGCGCCGCTCGCCATTCTGGGTATTCTTTTGCTGTCGGCCGGCACGCTGGTGATGTCGTTTCGCGGCGGCGCGCATCTGGAACGATTGAACCTGCGCGCGGTGGGCTTTGCGCTGGGGACCTCGATCTTCATCGCCAGCTACACACTGTCCGACGGCAGCGGGGCGCGGCTGGCGGCCACGGCGCAGAGCTATGCCGCCTGGCTGTTCGTGTGCGATGCGCTTGGAGCGCTGGTGCTGTGCCTGATCTTCCGTGGCCCGCGGGCCTTGCCGGTGCTGGCGCGCGACTGGAAAGCGGGGCTGTTCACCGGCGTGCTGAGCGGCGCTGCCTACTGGATCGTCATGTGGGCGATGACCAAGGCGCCGATCGCCTCGGTGGCATCGCTGCGCGAGACCTCCATCCTGTTCGCCATGGTGATCTCGGTGTTCGCGCTCGGCGAGAAGATGACAGGCTGGCGCGGCGCCGCCGCGCTCAGCATCGTCGCCGGCGTCGTGGCGCTCAGACTCGGCTGACGTCGTGGTCCAGCACGGTCATCACCTGGCCGCGCCGTTCCGGACTGAAGCGGATGACGATGATGATGCAGACGGCGACCACGCCGGCGAATAGCGCCAACGCGTAGCCATAGCTGCCTCCGGGAGCCTCGGCTATGCCCGCCTGATAGGGACCGCCATAGGAGGCTGCGAGATTGCCGGCCTGGTAGATGAAGCCGGGCAGGGTCGCGCGCACCGCGCCGGGCGAGAGCTCGTTGAGGTGGACCGGAATGACGCCCCAGGCGCCCTGGACCGCGACCTGCATGACGAAGGCGCCGATGGCCAGCATGAAGGACGTCGAGCTGTAGGCCCATAGCGGGATGGACGGCAAGGCAATCAGGCAGGCGAGCGTGATCGCATTGACGCGGCCGATCTTCTCGGACAGCGCCCCGAACGCCAGACCGCCGACGATGGCGCCGATGTTGGCGACGATGGTGATCCAGCTCACCGTGTGCGGGTCGAAACCATGCTGCTTCTTCAGGAATGTCGGGTAGAGATCCTGCGTGCCGTGGCTGAAGAAGTTGAAGAACATCATCAGCACGACCGCATAGAGGGCGACGCCCCAGTGCTTTTGCAGTGTCTCCAGCATGCCGGGCCTTGCGGTCTTCCGCGCCTCGACGAAGGCCGGCGATTCCGGAACATGTGAGCGGATGAAAAGGACGATCAGGGCCGGGATGAAACTGAGCAGGAACATGGCGCGCCAGCCGATCGTGTAGCCGCCGATCGTCTGCTGATAGAGCAGGCCATAGACGACCGCCGCTAGGAGGTAGCCGGCCGGATAGCCGCATTGCAGGATGCCCGAGACCATGCCGCGGGCGCTGGGCGGGATGGATTCCATGGCAAGCGAGGAGCCAAGTCCCCATTCGCCGCCCATGGCGATGCCGAACAGTGCGCGCAGCGCCAGGAATATGCCGAGATTGGGCGAGAAGGCGGCCAAAGCGCCGATCACGGAATAACTGACGATGTTGAGCATCAGGATGGGCTTGCGCCCGAATTTGTCTGCCAATGTGCCGAAGAAGAACGCGCCAATGAAGCGCGTCGCAAGGGTCAGGAAAAGCGCCTTTGACACCGCCGGGACGTCGGTCTGGAATTCAGACGCAATGTCGGTGAGCAGGAATGTCAGAAGGAAGAAATCGAAAGCGTCGAGCGTCCAGCCCAGGAATGAGGCAAGGACGGTTTTCTTCTGCTGCGAATTGAGCTTCAAGGCGTTCCTCCTGATGTCGAGGAACGTTATCGCGTCGAGGCGAACAATCGTCAGTCACTTTTCAGAGAACTTGGTCACGTTTGCGTAGGGGGTCACCGAGTCCACAGCCGCATTCATTGGACGCCCGCCGGCCGAAGCCGACGGCCTATCAGCCCAGCAGGTGGTTCCAACTGACGCGAGGCACCTGGAGGCCAAGGTTGCGAGTCGAGACATCAGCGGCAATGCGGTCAGCAACCTTCCGTCGTCGTTTCCATCTGGCCAGGGGCCGCGGACTTGGCGCTGGTTTCCTGCTGACCGGGAGCTGACTCCTTGGCGCTGCCTGTCTGTTGGCCCGGTGCGCAATCCTTGGCGGAGTTGGAGTTGGTCGACTTGGTCGTGGTCGAGTCCGTGTTCTGATCCGTCGGCATCGTTGTCGTCGTGGAGGAGGAGCCGCTCGACGTCGTATTGGTCGATTGCGCCAGGGCAAGGCCGCCGGAAAGAATCACTACGACGGAAGCGAGAAGAAGTCGTTTCATCATTCACTCCTGGTGAGTATCCCTTCGGCCGCATAACAAGGGAGTCGGCGAACGCTTCCGTGGAGTATCTGGCGCCGTCGCCGTAGCATCAACGTGCCGGTTGTGGTGCGTCGATGACGACATACGGCCCGGCCCGGCCCGGAACAAAGAAAAGCGCCGTTAGTTTCACCCGCAGGGCACTCAAACAGAAGGACGAGCATGATGAAAATGGCTTTGGTAATCGCGCTTGCGGTGTCGTTTTCTGCGGGCTCTGCAATCGCGGCATGTCCGGACAAGTCGGCTGCCAACACGGGCGCCGACACCCAACAGACCGCCGGTATTTCGAAAGATGGTACCCACGCGCCCTTGGAAACTCCGAAGGCCAAGGATAGTGCCGGCAAACCGGCCGCCAAGGATGGCAGCACAATGCCGTTGGCGGGGGCGGAAGGCGGCGGTGACAAGAATCTCGCAACATCGCAGCAGGATATCGAGGCGCAGCAGCATGGCGGCAAGACCGCGGCGGCAAAGGCCGACGACAGCTGCAATGACTGACGACGAAACAGGGCCGGAGCGATTGTTGGCTCCGGCCTTTTCATCAAGTCTACAGAAGGTCGCGCATCGCGCTCGATCCCGCGTCAAAGACAACACCCATGAACAAGCCGTAGCCCCGGCCGAAGCCAGCGGCTTGGTTCTAGGTGCCGCTTTGTGGGCCCGCACCACTGGCGGGGCGATGCGGGCCCGACCAAGGTTCGGAACCTCGGCCAGCAGCGTGTGGGAACGCTGCCGCCACGGAAATCAGCCGCCGAATATCAGGTTCCGCTTATATGACAAAAAGCCTTTGTTGCCCAGCGAGACGAAACCGCCTCCGGCAAGTTCGAAGAGCCGGCCGGCCGGAGCCAGCGGGGCCTTCGACGGACCGCGAGTGTTTGCCTTCAGCAGGTAGAGCTATGCCTTGGACGAGGCGGCCTCAGAGTTCCGCGTCGTTCGATGGCCGAAGGGGAAGAGGGAGCCAAACGAAGAGCACTCCTCCGCGGCCAGGGCTATGATCATTTCATCGATTCTCTCAACCGTTTCTCTGCTCACGTGATCATCGCCATGAAGGCACTGACGCGCGCGCTTCAGGTGTCGTCGTGCGGCCTCGAAATCGCTGCCCATCCGTTCCTCCCGCTTAGAGAGACTCCAGATTTGAACAGTTCACTCCTTTAAGAAAGTCACCCGAAAGAGCGATTCGGTCGGCAATTGGAGGTAGATGCCCAAAACGCAGAAACCCCGGGAGCGCAGACGGGGCTATTGAGCCGACGGAGGGCGGAGGGAAGCGTGCCGGCTAACTTCTCACGGCGCTGGTTGTTCCGTTCGGCTTTTTCTTGACCCCGCCATATCGGGCGTAACACACAAGCTGTCACGGATCGGCCGCATCGGAATACTCAAGGGCACCATTCAGGAGCTCAGTGGGCGTTTTGTGCCGTTCTGTGCCAATCGGCCCAAGAAGCTAAGTCTTTGAAAGGATGGTGGGCGTGACAGGGATTGAACCTGTGACCCCTGCAATGTCAATGCAGTGCTCTCCCGCTGAGCTACACGCCCATCCGAAGCCGCGCATACACCATTTTTGATCCGGCGCGTCAATAGCAGGAAAGGGGAAAGAAGGCTCCGTTTTGCCGCACCGGCCGATAGTCGCCGATGCCTTGGGCAAAAACGGCTCAGGCCGCCTGCAGCATCTTCTCGACCTCGTTGACGAGGTCGCGCAGATGGAACGGCTTCGACAGCACCTTGGCGTCTTTCGGCGCCTTGGAATCCGGGTTCAGCGCAACGGCGGCGAAACCGGTGATGAACATGACCTTGAGGTCGGGATCGATCTCGGTGGCGCGGCGGGCCAGCTCGATGCCGTCCATCTCCGGCATGACGATATCGGTCAAAAGCAGCGAGAACGGTTCCTCGCGCAGCCGCTCATAGGCACTGGCGCCGTTGTCGAAATCGCTGACCTGGTAACCGGCGCGCTCCAGCGCCTTGACGAGGAAGCGACGCATATCGTCGTCGTCTTCCGCCAGAAGAATGCGTGCCATGATATCCCGTCCGAATCACCCGCCCGGACTCTGCCGAAAGGCAGGGCCGTTAACCATCCTGTATATGAGGAGGCGAGGGTAAACATCAAGTGAACGAGGCGCGGCATAATCCGCATTCGGAAAGGCGGTGCCGGCGCCGAAATGCTGGACATGCGGCCGTCAAGGTGGCACTTTCATCCTATGATGCATTGGTGTTTTCGGGTTCGTTCAAATTGAAGACGGCAGCCGAGGATTTTTCGGTCGTTCCCCCCTTCGAAATCCGGTCGGGCGCCGAGCAGCGCGTCCCCTTCCTCTTCAACTCACCCCACAGCGGGCGCCATTATCCGGAGCGCTTCCTCGCCATGGCGAGGCTGGACCGCAACGCCATTCGCCGGTCCGAGGACTGCTATGTCGACGAGCTGTTCGGCGGCGCGGTGGCGCTTGGCGCGCCGATGCTCGCGGCAAATTTCCCGCGTGCCTATCTCGACGTCAACCGCGAGCCGTGGGAACTCGATCCGCGCATGTTCGCCGAGCCGGTGCCGTCCTTCTGCAACATCCGTTCCGCGCGCGTGGCCGGCGGGCTCGGCACCGTTCCGAAGCTGGTCGGTGAAGGCCTCGACATCTACTCCGGTCGCCTGCCGCTGGCCGAAGCGGTTGCCCGCATAGAGGCCGTCTACAAACCCTATCATGAGACGCTGAAACGGCTGTTGACGCGAACCCACGCGCGTTTCGGCTTTGCCGTGCTGATCGACTGTCACTCCATGCCGGCGAGCATCCGCGTCGGAGACAGCGGCCTGCGGCCCGATTTCATCATCGGCGACCGCTTCGGCATCTCAGCCACCGCGGCATTGACCGAGACCGCGATCGGCCTGCTCAACGCCATGGGCTATACCGTCGCCCACAACAAGCCCTATGCCGGCGGCTTCATCACCGAACACTACGGTCGCCCGGCGCGCCATCTCCATGCGCTGCAGATCGAGGTCAATCGCGGGCTCTACATGAATGAGCGCACATTCGAGAAAGCGGCCGGTTTCGATGCGCTGACCGACGACCTGGCGCGATTTTCGGCCGACCTGATGGCCATGCCCGACCACCATTTCATGGATCTGCCGCTGGCCGCGGAGTGAATAGATCCTGGTTTCATTAGATGGCGCCATCCTCAACCGCCGCATAGTCTTGGGCGACATGGATCGGGATTGGCGGGGATTGGAATTGGCGGCGAAAAAAAGACCGCATCGTTCGCACGATACGGTCGAAGTCTAGGGAGGAAACGCCCAAGGAGGGCATGGACAGGAAACCCTGTCCGAGATCAAGGGTATGGTGCGCTGCACAAATGTCAAGCGACCTACCGGCTTTTTTAATTCAGAGTGATGTGGAAATTGCGCTTCGGTGGCGCCGGCGTGTTATTCTGGCAACAGTCGGCGCGGCGAAAAATCCTGGAACGCCCTTGTCTTGGCGCGAAACTGGCGGCACACGTGGCTCGGGCATGCTGCAATGCGGGAGAATCAGTTGGACATCAGCATCGATTTCATGCGCCGCATCGCGCAGGCGGCGGCAGCGGAAACCTTGCCGCGCTTCCGCAGCCAGGGCGCGGTCGCCAACAAGGAAAAGGGCAGCTTCGATCCAGTCACCGAAGCCGATCGCGAAGCCGAGCGTGCCATCCGGGCGCTGATATCGGCGCAATATCCGGACCATGGCATTCTCGGCGAGGAACACGGAAGCGAGAATATTTCCAGCAGGCATGTCTGGGTGATCGATCCGATCGACGGCACGCGCGCCTTCATCTCCGGCCTGCCGGTGTGGGGGACGCTGGTCGGATTGACGGTGGAGGGCGATGCCGTTGCCGGATTGATGTCGCAGCCCTTCACCGGCGAGCTCTTCTACGCTAACGCTTCCGGTTCTCATTATGAGGGGCCGGGCGGGCCGCGAAAACTGGTCACGCGCAAGACGACGAGCCTTGCTGAAGCAACGCTGTTCACCACGACGCCGGCGCTGTTCAAGGGCGAGGCGCGCCTGCGCTACGACCAGTTCGAGAGGCAGGTGCAACTCGCTCGCTATGGCACCGACTGCTACGCCTTCGCCATGGTCGCCGCGGGAAGCGTCGACATCGTCGCCGATCCCGGACTGAAGCCCTATGACATCGTGGCGCTGATCCCCATCATCGAGAAGGCGGGCGGCGTGGTCACCACCTTCGACGGCGGGCCGGCCGAGAATGGCGGCGATATATTGGCGGCGGCGACGCCCGAGCTCCATGCAGCGGCGATGGCGGCCCTGCGCGGCTGAGCATCCGTTTCGCCGCGATGCGCTTTAGGCGTCTGAGAGACGCAGGCCCCATAGAATGAGCGCGAAAGCGATGAGGCCGGTCGGCGCGGACGAATAGGCGATGCCTTTGATCGCGTATTCCTGAAAGGCGCTTCCATGCGCGGCTCCGGCCGCCAGCGGCATCGTCTCGTTGCCGGCTCCCCAGAGGCTGGCCATCACATAGGCTGCCAGGATGGCCAAGGCTGAATAGATCAGGAACCAGAACGCAATCCGCGACATCGCGACGCCAAGATTGAGCCTGGACCAGACGAGACCCAAAACCAGCAGCAGGACGCCCTGCAAGGCGCTGAGCGTGTGAACCGACAATCCGAGCCGCGGTGCGGCGAGGTATGGGATGGCGAACCCTTCGAATGACGAAAACAGCAGGAGGGCGATGCCGAGCTGCAGCAGGCGATGGCCCTGGCGTGGCAGCGTGCCCGATGCGTTCATGACCGCTCCTCCCGATCCCGTCGACTGACCTCTGCGGACGGTAACTAGCGCCCGGCGCCGGAACGGGAACCAGGCGTCGAGCTGCCTCCGGCCGAACGGCCGAATTGAGAAGCATGCATAGCCGTTAAACCTGCCGAGGCGTCGGCGCGATCATCGTCCGACATTGATCCGTGCAAGACGGCGTGCTGGGAACGGGCGTTGTCGGCGGATAGCGGGGCGACCTGGGGGGCCAACCGGATTATGGAATTTCGCCAACCAGGCATGAGCCGGCGCCGGACCGGCTCCGGTCTCGGCAATACGCGCCATCAGGCCGTCGGGTCGTCGCTGCCGGGAATGAAAGCGTCGAAGGCGGCGAGGAATTGCTCGCGGTAGATGTCGGCCTCCTGCAGGATCTCGTGACGCGCGCCGTCGATCATGAGCAGCGAGCCGAGGCGCAGACGCCTGGCATAGGCTTCCACGGCCTTGGTCGAGACGACCTGATCGGCACCGGCGGCGATGACCAGCAGGGGGACCCGGATGCGGGCCATGAATTCGGGATCGCTTACCACTTCCGCGGCTTCGGCAGCCGCTCTCAGCCAGCGGATCGTCGGGCCGCCAAGCGCCAGTTGCGGGTGATCCTCGTAGATCCTGGTGTTGCGCCGGTAACGTTCCGGATCCGTCGTTACCTTGTTGGTGTCGAAGGGAGCGGTAACTTTCGGCCGCGGCCCCCAGGCGGCGTAAAGCCGGCCAAGGCCCAGGGCACAAAACAGCGAACAGACGCGGCGGACCGTCCGGATCGAGACGGGCAGGTCGGGCAAGGTGAAGAACGGCGCGATCAGCACCATGCGCCGCACGCGGTTGACCATGGAGGGCGAAGCAAGCAGCGTGATCACGGCGCCGGCCGAATGGGCAAGGATGTAGTACGGCCCGCGACAATCCGGCAGCACGATCTCCTCGAAGAACTGTTCAAGATCGGCCGTGTGGTCGCGGAAGGACTTGATATAGCCGCGCTGGCGATCGCGGATCAGCCGGTCGGAGCCGCCTTGGCCGCGCCAGTCCAGCGTGGCGACGCCAAAACCGCGCGCCGCAAGATCGCGGATGGTTTCGAAATATTTCTCGATGCACTCGTTGCGGCCGGACAGCAGCACCACGGTGCC
Organism: Mesorhizobium sp. BR1-1-15; assembly: GCF_020165475.1. Lineage (NCBI taxonomy): Bacteria > Pseudomonadati > Pseudomonadota > Alphaproteobacteria > Hyphomicrobiales > Phyllobacteriaceae > Mesorhizobium > Mesorhizobium sp. BR1-1-15. The sequence goes on from NZ_JAIUIF010000002.1 coordinate 169,109, forward strand.
CTTCATCGGGCGGGCGACCGCGGCGAACAGGCCATAGCGTATCTTCTTGCCGTCGCGTGCCGTGAAAAAGCCGCCGGTGGCGTTTTCCGGTCGCGGGTTGCCCTCAGTTTCATGAAAAAGGGGGGGGTCGGGAAAGGGGGGCGTTTCGTGGAGGAGATACGTCATTCGGCGCTTCGTGCTCGGCGTCTCGCATGCCTGCCTGTCATGGCCGGCCTCGCCAAGGTTGATAGCCGTCCATGGGCCAAAAGCAAAGGAATTCCGGGAGGCATCGGATCGGCAGCAGGGAAGGCCGGAAGCCGCTATGAGCGTGCTTCCGGCCCCTGTCGATCCGGGAGGAAGGGACGTTGCACCCGGTTCGGCCTCGTCGCGGCGCCCGGTCCATGCAAATCCGGCGCCGCTTGTCCTTGATGTCGAGAGCAGTCTAGCGGGGGCTGTCTGAACGCGCGCAAAAGCGCCGGTTCATCTGCCGTTCATCCTCGATTTTTGCCGGGAGGCAAAATCTTGAAATGGCTTTGCCCGCTCCCCAAATGTGGATTGCGGCCGCCAACGTCGGGGCCGCTGGTCAAACCGGAACGCCGCTCACGGGTTTCGCACCGGCCAAACGCAAACCTTGTTGCTCAACAGGAGAACACACCATGCGTCACGTTGATTTTTCCCCGCTCTATCGCTCGACCGTCGGCTTCGACCGTCTCTTCACCATGCTTGATTCGCTTGCGCAGCCCGACGGCGCGCAGACCTATCCGCCCTACAATATCGAGCGCACCGGTGAGGATGCCTACCGCATCTCGATGGCTGTCGCCGGCTTCTCGGACGAGGAGATCTCGATCGAGGCCCACCGCAATGTGCTAACCGTGAAAGGCGAGCGCAAGGATGAGGGCACCGGCGAGGGTTCCGAACTGCTCTATCGCGGCATTGCCTCCAGGGCCTTCGAGCGCCGCTTCCAGCTTGCCGACCACGTCGAGGTCGTGGGCGCCACGCTGAAGAACGGCCTGCTCTTCGTCGACCTGAAGCGCAACATCCCCGAGGAACTGAAGCCGCGCAAGATCGCGATCACTTCGGCTCCGGCCAAGGCCAAGCAGATCGAGGCCAAGACCGCTGCGTAATCCCTAAGTCTCCTCCCGAGACGGAAGCGGCGCCGAAAGGCGCCGCTTCTTTTTTATTTGCCGGGAACAGCAATTACCCGGCGATCAACTGGCCAAAGCGGTCGACTTCCTCTGACGTCGTCGCAAAACTGGTGACGAAGCGATAGAGCAATTCGTCCTCGCCGATATGGCCTTCGAAGCCATGCGGCTTGTGCCAGTCGTAGAAAACAGCACCCGCCGCCTGCAGCCTGTCGGCTTCAGCCTTTTTCATCACCGCGAAAACCTCGTTCGCTTGCGGCAGCCAAGCCAGTTTCGCCGTCTCGGAATCCTCGATCGCCGCGGCAAGACGGGCAGCCATGGCATTGGCGTGCCTGGCGGTGTCGAGCCACAGGCCGTCGCGGAAATAAGCCTCGAACTGTGCCGCGATAAAGCGCGATTTGGAAAACAGCTGGGCTGCGCGCTTGCGCAGGAAGGCCAATTCCCGGGCACGCTCGAGATCGAACAGCACGATCGCCTCGGCGCACCAGCAGCCGTTCTTGGTGCCGCCGAAAGACAGTATGTCGACGCCACTTTTCCAGGTCATTTCGGCGGGCGTCGTGTCGAGCGCGACCAGTGCATTGGCAAAGCGGGCGCCGTCCATATGCAATGGCACGGAATGTTGCCGCGCGATGGCCGAGATCGCGGCGATGTCATGCAGGCCGTAGACCGTGCCGACCTCCGTCGACTGGGTGATCGAGACCGCCATCGGCCGGCCCCAATGGACCAGCTCGCCGGCGAAACGGCCGATCGCCGTTTCCAGATTGTGCGGATCGATCCGGCCCAGCGCGCCATCGACGGCATGCAGCCGCGAGCCGCCAGAGAAATATTCCGGTGCGCCGCACTCATCTTCGATGACATGCGATTCGCGATGAGCGAAGGAAATGCCGCCGGGCTTGTTGTAGGCGGTTAGCGCCAGCGAATTGGCGGCGGTGCCGGTGGCCACGAAGAACACCGCAACCTCGCGTTCGAAGATTTCGCTGAAGCGCTGGCAGACGGCCTGGTCGAGCGCGCCATCGCCATAGGCAGTGGAAAAGCCGCCGGCGTGGGCCGAGAGACCGGAGGCGATGTTGGGGTGGGCGCCTGCCCAATTGTCGGAAGCGAAGAACATGCATCTGCCTGTGCTGGGAAAATCGCTGCAACCTTGACCGGTTTCATGGCTGGCTCGCAAGGGCCAGACGCCAGAAAACGGGTAAAGCCAGCGAACTGCCGAAAACCGGCAGGGACGGAAGCTTGCGTTTAGCGGGTATTTCACGAAACTTTGTGTCGCGGAACGCCGAAGTTTTTTGTGAATCGGTCTTGTATGCGCCCGGCTTTTCTGCCATAAAAATTTAGGACAGTAGTGCTGTCTTATTTTGTCGCGCAAAACAGGCTGGATTGGCGTATTCTAAGCCTCTCCGGCTTTTGCCGCGAGCGACAGGTGGACGGCCGTGCTCTGGCCTGTACGATACCGGATGCGAACCGCGCGGCGAGCCGCATGGTTCGGCAAGGATTTCGCAAGACGTGCCGTAAGGATGAAGGGGAAGCAATGCGCTTCCCGAGGCAAACCAGCGCCCGCAAGGACGCGGAATGGAGGACAGGACGATGACGGAATTGACGCACGCTGCGACGAACGGCAAGGCCGCGCAGACGAAAGCGGCAGCCGTCAAAACCCTGGCCAATACCCGCCGCACCGGTTTGACCGCCCAGGGCCTTTATGATCCGCGCAACGAGCACGATGCCTGCGGTGTCGGCTTCATCGTCAACATGAAGGGCGCGAAGTCGCACACGATCGTCGAGGACGGGCTTTCCATGCTCGAAAACCTGACGCATCGCGGCGCCGTCGGCGCCGATCCGCTGATGGGCGACGGCGCGGGCGTGCTGGTGCAGATTCCCGACGGCTTCTTCCGCGAGGAGATGGCCGCGCAGGGCGTCGAGCTGCCGCCGGCGGGGCAGTATGGCGTCGGCCATTGGTTCATGCCGCAGGATGCTGCGCTGCGCGCCCATGTCGAGGACATCATTGCCGAATCGGCGCAGTCCGAGGGGCTGCCGCTGCTCGGCTTCCGTGACGTGCCGGTCGACAATTCGTCGCTCTCCAAGGCCCCGGATATCGTGGCATCCGAGCCGTTCCACCGGCAGGTCTTCATCGGACGCACGGCCGACATTCCCGACGACGAGGAGTACGAGGCCAGGCTCTATCTGCTGCGCAAGGTCATATCGGGCCGCATCTACGCCGAGAACGACAACAAGGACATCGGCGCCTACTGCGTGTCGCTGTCGGCGCGCACCATCGTCTACAAGGGCATGTTCCTGGCCTATCAGGTCGGAGCCTATTACAAGGACCTGTCCGATCCGCGCTTCGAAACGGCGCTGATCCTGGTCCACCAGCGCTTCTCCACCAACACCTTCCCCTCGTGGAAGCTGGCGCATCCCTATCGCATGGTCGCGCATAATGGCGAGATCAACACCGTGCGCGGCAACAACAACTGGATGGCGGCGCGCCAGGCGTCGGTGGATTCGGAGCTGTTCGGCAACAACATCTCCAAGCTCTGGCCGATCTCCTATGAGGGCCAGTCCGACACCGCATGTTTCGACAATGCGCTCGAGTTCCTGTTCCAGGGCGGATACAGCCTCAGCCACGCCATGATGATGCTGATCCCGGAAGCCTGGGCCGGCAACAAGCTCATGGACGCCGACCGCAAGGCCTTCTACGAATACCACGCGGCGCTGATGGAGCCGTGGGACGGGCCCGCCGCGGTCGCCTTCACCGACGGGCGCCAGATCGGCGCCACGCTCGACCGCAACGGCTTGCGGCCAGCGCGCTACATCGTCACCGACGACGACCGGGTCATCATGGCGTCGGAGGCCGGCGCGCTGCCTGTGCCGGAGGAAAAGATCGTCCAGAAGTGGCGGCTGCAGCCCGGCCGCATGCTCTTGATCGATCTTGCCAAGGGCCGCATCGTTTCCGACGAGGAGATCAAGTCGGAGATCGCCACCAGGCACCCCTACAAGACCTGGCTCGCCAACACGCAGCTCATCCTGGAGGACCTGAAGCCGGTCGAGCCGCGCGCGCTGCGCAAGGATGTCAGCCTGCTCGACCGCCAGCAGGCGTTCGGCTACACCCAGGAAGACACCAAGCTCTTGATGTCGCCGATGGCCACCACAGGCCAGGAAGCCGTCGGTTCGATGGGCACCGACACGCCGATCTCGGCAATGTCGGACAGATCGAAGCTGCTCTACACCTATTTCAAGCAGAACTTCGCCCAGGTCACCAATCCGCCGATCGATCCGATCCGCGAGGAACTGGTGATGAGCCTGGTGTCCTTCATCGGCCCGCGGCCCAACATTTTCGACCTGGTCGGCAGTTCGCGCCGCAAGCGGCTGGAAGTGCGCCAGCCGATCCTGACCAATGGCGATCTCGAAAAGATCCGCTCCATCGGCCACACCGAGGATCGGTTCGACACCAAGACGATCGACATCACCTATGCCTCGATCGAGGGCGCGGCCGGCATGCAGGGCGCCATCGATCGCCTCTGCGAGCGGGCGGAAGCGGCGGTCGCCGGCGGCTACAACATCATCATCCTGTCCGACCGCCAGCTCGGGCCGGACCGCATCGCCATTCCCGCGCTTCTGGCCACGGCCGCGGTGCATCATCATCTGATCCGCAAGGGGCTGCGTACTTCGGTCGGGCTCGTCGTGGAATCCGGCGAGCCGCGCGAAGTGCATCATTTCTGCTGCCTCGCCGGTTACGGCGCCGAAGCGATCAATCCCTATCTCGCCTTCGACACGCTGCTCGACATGCACAAGCGCGGCGAACTGCCTGAAGAGGTCGACGCCTACGAAGTCGTGTCGCGCTACATCAAGTCCATCGGCAAGGGCATCCTCAAGGTGATGTCGAAGATGGGCATCTCGACGTATCAGTCCTATTGCGGCGCGCAGATCTTCGACGCCATCGGGCTGAAGACCGATTTCGTGGAGAAGTATTTCACCGGCACCGCCACGCTGATCGAAGGCGTCGGGCTGGACGAGATCGCCGAGGAGACGTTCAGGCGTCATACGGATGGTTTCGGCAACGATCCGGTGCTGCGCAACAGCCTGGATGTCGGCGGCGAATATCTGTTCCGGATGCGCGGCGAGGCGCATATGTGGTCGCCCGACGCGGTCGCCACCTTGCAGCACGCCGTGCGCCAGGGGTCCTGGGAGACCTTCAAGGAGTATTCCGCGCAGATCGACAGCGAGACGGCGCGCGCGCAGACCATTCGTGGCCTGTTCAAGATCAAGCTGGCGGAAGATACCGGCCGCAAGAAGGTCGCGCTCGACGACGTCATGCCCGCGGCCGAGATCGTCAAGCGTTTCTCGACCGGCGCGATGTCGTTCGGCTCGATCTCCAGGGAAGCGCATACGACGCTGGCGCGCGCCATGAACGCCATCGGCGGCAAGTCGAACACTGGCGAGGGCGGCGAGGAGGCAGACCGCTATCTGCCGCTGCCCGGCGGCGGCAAGAACCCCGAACGTTCGGCGATCAAGCAGATCGCTTCCGGACGGTTCGGCGTGACGGCCGAATATCTCGTCAACTCCGACGTCATGCAGATCAAGGTGGCGCAAGGCGCCAAGCCCGGCGAGGGCGGCCAGTTGCCCGGCCACAAGGTCGACGCCACCATCGCCAAGGTCCGGCACTCGACGCCCGGCGTCGGCCTGATCTCGCCGCCGCCGCATCACGACATCTATTCGATCGAGGATCTGGCGCAGCTGATCTACGATCTGAAGAACGTCAACCCGGCGGCCGACATTTCGGTCAAGCTGGTGTCGGAGGTCGGGGTCGGCACGGTCGCGGCGGGCGTCGCCAAGGCGCGCGCCGACCACATCACCATCTCGGGCTACGATGGCGGCACGGGTGCCTCGCCGCTGACGTCGCTCAAGCATGCCGGCAGCCCGTGGGAGATGGGCCTTGCCGAGACGCACCAGACGCTGGTGCTCAACGGTCTCAGGTCGCGCGTGGCGCTGCAGGTCGATGGCGGATTGCGCACGGGGCGCGACGTCATCATCGGCGCGCTGCTCGGCGCCGACGAGTTCGGCTTCTCGACCGCGCCGCTGATCGCGGCCGGCTGCATCATGATGCGCAAATGCCATCTCAACACCTGCCCGGTCGGCGTGGCGACGCAGGATCCGGTGCTGCGCAAGCGCTTCAAGGGCACGCCCGAGCACGTCATCAACTTCTTCTTCTATGTCGCTGAAGAGGTGCGCGGGCTGCTTGCCGAAATGGGCTTCACCCATATCGACCAGATCATCGGCGACGCCGATCTCCTGGAAAAGCGCGACGTGATCCAGCATTGGAAGGCGCGCGGGCTCGACTTCTCGAAGATGTTCTACAAGCCCGATGCGCCACATGAGGCGGTGCACTGGACCGAGCGGCAGAAGCACCCGATCGACGACGTGCTCGACCGCAAGCTGATCGAGCTGGCCAAGCCGGCGCTGGAGGCCAAGCAGCCGGTCAAGATCGAGGTCGACATCCGCAATGTCGATCGTTCGGCGGGCGCCATGCTGTCGGGCGAGGTGGCCAAGCGCTTCAAGCACAAGGGCCTGCGCGAGGATACGATCCAGGTGAAGCTGACCGGGACCGCCGGCCAGTCCTTCGGCGCCTTCCTGGCGCGCGGCATCTCCTTCGAGCTGGTCGGCGCCGGCAACGACTATGTCGGCAAGGGCCTGTCGGGCGGCCGCATCATCATCCGGCCGCCGGATGAAGCCAAGATCGTCGCGGCCGAGTCCATCATCGTCGGCAACACGGTGCTCTATGGCGCTACCGAAGGCGAGGCCTATTTTGCCGGTGTCGCCGGCGAGCGCTTCGCGGTGCGCAACTCGGGCGTCGTCACCGTCGTCGAGGGCGTCGGCGACCATGGCTGCGAATACATGACCGGCGGCATCGTCGTCGTCATCGGCAAGACCGGCCGCAACTTCGCCGCCGGCATGTCGGGCGGCGTTGCCTATGTGCTGGACGAGGCGGGCGATTTCGCCGAGCGCTGCAACATGGCCATGGTCGAGCTGGAGCCGGTGCCGGAAGAAGACGACCTGATGGAAAAGCTGCTGCATCATGGCGGCGACCTCGACCACAAGGGCCGCGTCGACGTCTCGGGTGACATGACCAGCCATGACGAGGAGCGGCTCTATCAGCTGATCTCGAACCACGTGCACTATACGGGTTCGGTGCGCGGCCGCGAGATCCTCGACAATTGGGCGGCGTTCCGGCCGAAATTCCGCAAGATCATGCCGGTCGAATACCGCCGCGCGCTGATCGAGATGGAACGCATGCGCATGAGCGTGGCGGCCGAATAGATCTTCGCAAAGGCCGGGAAGCCCAGGCTTCCCGGCTCCATGTCACTGATAATTTGACCTCTCGCGGAAGGTTGCCACGGCTGCCTGAAGAGGTTAACGGGTGCGGCGAAAACCGCACCATCTGGACAGCAGGAACTGGACTATGGGCAAGGTAACAGGCTTTCTCGAGATCGACCGGCAGGTGCACAAGTACCAGCCGGCCTCCGACCGCATCCGGCATTTCCGCGAGTTTACGCTGCCGATGTCGGACAAGGAGGTCGAGAAACAGGCCGCGCGCTGCATGGATTGCGGCATCCCGTTCTGTCACGGGCCGACCGGCTGCCCGATCCACAACCAGATCCCGGACTGGAACGACCTCGTCTATAACAGGGACTGGGACAATGCGATCCGCAACCTGCATTCGACCAACAATTTCCCCGAATTCACCGGCCGCATCTGCCCCGCGCCTTGCGAGGAAGCCTGCACGCTGAACCTCGAGGACATTCCGGTGGCCATCAAGACGGTCGAGCAGGCGATCGCCGACAAGGCCTACGAGACCGGCCATATCAGGCCCTATCCGCCGGAGAGGAAGACGGGCAAGCGCGTCGCCGTCATCGGCTCCGGCCCGGCCGGCATGGCCGCCGCCCAGCAGCTCGGCCGCGCCGGCCATGATGTCCATGTCTACGAACGCGAAAGCCGGCCAGGCGGGCTGATGCGCTATGGCATTCCCGACTTCAAGATCGAGAAGCACTATATCGATCGCCGCATCGAGCAGATGCAGGGCGAAGGCGTGACCTTCCATTGCGGCGTCAATGTCGGCATCGACAAGCCCGTGGCCGAACTGCTCGCCGAGCATGACGCGGTGCTCTATTGCGGCGGATCCGAGACCCCGCGTGCGGCCAACATCCCCGGTGACGATCTCGGCGGCGTCTATGACGCGATGCCTTACCTGGTGCAGCAGAACCGGCGTGTCGGCGGCGAGCCGATCCAGTCGATGGCGTGGCCGTCGCACCCGATCATCGCCAGCGGCCAGCATGTCGTCGTCGTCGGCGGCGGCGATACCGCTTCCGACTGCGTCGGCACCGCCTTCCGCCAAGGCGCCGTGCGCGTCACGCAGCTCGACATCCGTCCGCAGCCGCCGGAGAAGGAAGACAAGCTCGCCGTCTGGCCCTACTGGGCGACCAAGATGCGCACCTCCTCCTCGCAGGCCGAGGGCGCCGAGCGCGAATTCCAGGTGGCGACACTCGAATTCATCGGCGAGGAAGGCCAGCTGACCGGTGTCAAATGCTGCGAGGTCGACGACAAGCGCCGACCGATCGTCGGCACCGAGTTCGTCATCCGCGCCGATCTCGCCTTCATCGCCATCGGCTTTGCCGGGCCGGCCATGGCCGGCGTGGTGTCTGAACTGGAAGGTGAGATGAAGATCGTCACCGACAGCCGACGCTCCCGCAATGTCGAGGCCAATGACCGCGACTACCGGACCAGCGTCGACAGGCTCTATGCCGCGGGTGACGTGCGTCGGGGCCAGTCGCTGGTGGTCTGGGCGATCCGCGAGGGTCGGCAGGCGGCGCGTTCGATCGACGAGGCATTGATGGGTTCGAGCGTCCTGCCCCGCTGAGCCCGTTTGGAAACTCTACTGCTGCGGCCATAAGGCGTTTTCTGCGCTTCCGGTGCTCCCGTACCCAAAAAGTACGCTCGCTCCGGTTCTTGAAAACGCCATCCTATGGCTCGCAGCAGCGAGTTCCGAAAACCGGTTTCGGCCCTCCGCGCTGCTAAGGAGTGATGGCCGTCGTCGTGCCAGCCGCGGCGGCCGCGGCTGCCGGATTTGTCTTCGGCGGCCAGGCGAAATCGTCGGCGCGGCCGGGCGAAGCCACCGGCGCCTTGCCCTCGACCACCAGTTTTTCGCCGGGCAGGCCCGGGTTGGCCTTCGCGGGCGGTCCGGCGCCGAGCAGTTCCGTGCCGCCGTCGAGCGCCGGATCGCTGAGCAGCATCGGCGCGGTGCGGTCAATGACGATGGGAGCGGCGGCCGGCGCCGGCGCCTCGACCGGCGCGCCGGCAGGAGCAGCGGTCGGGGCGACGCTTCCCGGCGCGGCCAGGCCCAGGACCTTCATCAACGGCTTTTCGGTATAGAAGGCGAGCTTGCGCTTGCCGGCCTTCGACATGTTGATGCCGTCATCGGAGCGCAGCCGCACGGGCTGGCCGTTGATGTCGGGGCCACTGGTGACGAAGGCGCCGTTCTCGTCGACGAATCCATCCCAGACATCGACGAATTCGCCGCCATGGCTTTCGGCCGCCTGACGGTAGATGTCGTTGAAGGCGAGCATGTCGGATGTCATCTTCGAAACCCTGAACGCCGGCATGCCGACCCACAGGAAAGGCACCTTAGCCGTGGCGATGGCCTTGCCGAACGCTTCGGTGCGACGTTCGTATTCCTTGGTCCAGGTCTCGGAACGGGGCTGCTCGCGCACATCCCCCACCTTCATCGGCTGGCGGTCGTTGGAACCGAGCATCACGACCACGGCGGCGGGCTTTTCGGTCTCTATCAACGATTTGATCTGTTCCGGCCAATTGTAGAAATCATCGCGCACGAAGCCCGACGAGCCATTGGAGCGAACGACGATCCTGACGCCGGTATTCTCGGCAAAGGCGGTATCTAGACCTTCGGCGAGCCCGGCCGCCATGAAATCGCCGACCACCAGGACGACCCGGGCGTCCGGCGCCTTCTCGGCGATCGGGATTTCCGGTTCCGCGGGCGGACGCGGGGCACGCGGCTTTTTTGCCTTCGGCCTGGGCCTTGGTTTCTGGATGTCCAGCGGCGGCTCGATCCGCTCGCTGCGGCGCGGGAACAGAAGGTCACGCAATGACCAGCCGCGGCTTTGCTGCTCCTGCGCCATGGCGGGGGCATGGAAGGCGCCGGCCATGGCGACGGCGAGCACGGCGACGGCCAGGAACAGCACCAGCATGCGGGGAATGAAGGTCCCGATGCGCGCAGCCCAAGCCAATCGCTCCTCCTCAGTTCATGACAGGCCCTATTTTTGCCTGAGCCATTTTAGCACTTCCATGCTCGGATAGCCGTCCTGGGTCAAGCCGACCTTTGCCTGATAGGCCATGATGGCCGACTTCGACCCGTCGCCGATCTTGCCGTCGAATTTGCCGTCATAAAGGCCGTGCTGGGAGAGCCGCTTCTGCAATTCCTGCCTTTCCTCGAACGTCAGCTTGGTGAAAGGCCGTTTCCAGTCCTGTACGAGGCCGGTGGACCCGGCGATCTCGTCGGCAAGAAGACCAACGGCAAGCGCGTATTTGTCCGCATTGTTGTAGGCCTTGATGACCGAGAAATTCCTGATCATCAGGAAAGCGGGGCCGCCGCGGCCATCCGGTACTTTCAACGTCGCCTTGTCGCTGAGGTTCCTGAACGGCTTGCCGCTCGCCCTGACCACGCCGAGCGCCTGCCATTGCGCCAGCGTCCTGGAGCCTGCTGGCAGCTTGCCGGCCGGCAAGGCCACCTCGTAGCCCCAGGTCTTGCCGGCCTGCCAGCCATTCTTCTTGAGCAGATTGGCTGATGTCGCCAGCGCATCGGGAATGGAATTCCAGATGTCGCGCTTGCCGTTGCCGTCCATGTCCACGGCATAGTGCTGGTAGCTGGTCGGGATGAACTGGGTCTGGCCCATGGCGCCCGCCCAGGAACCCATGAGGTGGCTCTCGTCGATGTCGCCGGTCTGGAGGATCTTCAGTGCGGCGACCAGTTGCGTGCGGGCATATTTCGACCGCTTCTGATCGCCATAGGCCAGGGTCGCCAGCGAGCGGACGACATTGCGCATGATGTCGTCGCGCTTGAGGATCTCGCCATAGTTGGATTCCATCGACCAGATGGCCAGCAGGACGTTGCGGTCAACGCCGAACCTCGCCTCGATCCTGTCCAGCCACGGCTTCCATTTCCTGGCCATCTGCTGGCCGACCGCGACCGACTGGTCGTGGACGCGGTTGTCGAAATAATCCCAGGCGGGCGCGGTGAATTCCGGCTGGGTTCGGGCTTTTTCCAGCACCACCGGATCGGGTTCGTCGATGCCCCTGAAGGCGCGGTCATAGACGGCGCCGGAAACGCCCCCCTGCACCGCGGTGGCGCGGAAGCCGGCGACCCATTGCCGGAAGCCGGCATCGGCGAAGGCCGGCCCGGCAGGCATCAGCATGGCGAGCGAGAGGCTGGCGGCCGTCATGACGCTGGTTAAACGCTTTGCGGCATTGCGAACGGACATCTTTTCCTCCTTCTCCGTCTTGGGAAAGACCATTCATCGCCGAACCAGGTTAGGAATTGGTTTACCATAGGCCGCCCCTGGAACGAAAAGGCGCCTCGATGCTTCTACCGGTGCAAGTTTCCCTTCATTCGCCCGATAATCCTGAATTCCGGCGTGAAAATGTCGCGGCGCGGGATTGCGGAGCCGGCCTGCAAACGGATAATTGAAGGCATGAAGAGAGTTCGCAAGGCAGTTTTCCCGGTCGCAGGTCTCGGCACGCGGTTTCTCCCGGCCACCAAGGCCGTCCCCAAGGAAATGCTTACCGTCGTCGACCGGCCCGTCATCCAATACGTGGTGGACGAGGCGCGCGAGGCAGGCATCGAGCATTTCATCTTCGTCACCGGGCGCAACAAGGCGGTCATCGAGGATCACTTCGATATCCAGTTCGAGCTCTATGACACGCTCGCCCAGCGCGGCAAGGACGACCAGCTCGCCAGGCTGCAGCGGCTGCAGCCCGGGCCGGGACAGACCAGCTTCACTCGCCAGCAGGTGCCGCTCGGACTTGGCCATGCCGTCTGGTGCGCGCGCGAACTGGTCGGCGACGAGCCGTTCGCGCTGTTGTTGCCCGACATGATCATGCAGTCGGAAAAGAGCTGCATGAGGGACATGGTCGACCTCTATGCCGAGACCGGCAACAACATCATCGCGGTTCAGGAATGCGATCCCGCCGAGACCCATAAATACGGCATCGTCGGCCGGGGCGAAGCCACCCATCATGGCTTCCGCATCACCGAGATGGTGGAAAAGCCGAAGACCGGCACCGCGCCCTCCAATCTCTACATCAATGGCCGCTACATATTGCAGCCCGAGATTTTCAAAATCCTCGAAGGCCAGGAGAAGGGCGCCGGAAACGAGATCCAGCTCACGGACGCAATGCTGAAGCTGGAGAAGCAGCAGCCCTTCTACGGCTACCACTTTCAGGGCCGCACCTTCGATTGCGGATCGCCGGAAGGGTTCGTCGAGGCCAATGTGGCCTTCGCGCTCTGGCGCAACGACATGAACCAGAGCATGGCCGGCGTTATCCGCAGGCTTCTCGACGAGATGGCGCCTTCGGAGGACGTTGTGGCGGCGCTTTAAGGGAGGCGCTGTCTGGCCGATGTCTCGGATGCGGCACGCAGCTTAGCGGCCCGCGCTTACCGCTGCACCTTCAAGCCGAGATAGATGCTGTTGGCGGTGTAGTCGCGGCCAGGCAGGTTGCTGGTGAGCTTCTCGGTCCTGGCGCGGGTGGTGAGGCCGGCATAGCGGTTCAGCCACCATGTCAGCCCGGCTTCGGCGCTCAGCACCCTGTCATGGCCGTCTATGCCGATATAATCGCGCCAGTCCAGGCCCAGCGCGGCATTGCCGGTCAGGTTGGCGCGGATCTGGCGTTCGGCCGTGAGGCGGCCGGAATAGAGGATGTCGCCGCTTTCACCTGCGGTGGTCGTGGGCTCGACCGTGGTCCGCCCGGTCAGGCCGATCGTGGTGCCGCGTTCGGGCGACCATTTCAGGTCGGCGTCCACGGTGGCACCCGCGATCGCCCCCAGGCGGTCGTCGTCGATCGCTTCCCGCAGCCAGCCGGCCGAGAACTCGCCGGCGAGCTTCTCGCCCATGTCGAGCTCGAGGCCGGCGCGGGCACCAAGCCGCGTTGATGAACGCTCGAAACCTTCATTGTCGAAGCGTTGATCATAGGCCCTGCGCCCGAGCTCGATTTCGGTGAAAGGCGTAAGGGCAGGGGAGATTTCGTAGCCGGTGCGCAAGGTCGCCGTATAAAGCGTGGAGTTACGATCCTTCTGCGACAGCGAGGTGTCGTCAGAAAGCTTGGCATCGCCATAGAAGTCGTCCGAGACCGCGCCGGTCAAAGTGTATTGCGCCTTGCCGACGTCCTTTTCGATGCCGAGGCTGCCGTCGATGGTCTGGCGCAGCGGTTGCTTGCTGACGCCTGCAATGGCGTCGGGCGACGAGGCCGATTCCGGCACGGCCTCGTAACCGAGCTTGGCGACGGCGCGTTGCTCGTTGTCGAGGTCGACATTGAGCTGGCCTTCGATGCGGCCTTGCTCATTGTGAACCGGGTAGCCCGAGACGGTCTCGCGGAAGAGGCCATAACCATCAATGGTCGCGGAGTTCTCGCGCCAGTCGGAGGCGGCGGAAAAGCGCAGTGCCGTCTCGGACAGCAGCGCCGCTTTGCCGGCACTGCTGGAATCGCCGTTCGAGGTGGCGGTCAGGCCCTGCTCCAGCGTCGGCCTTATGACGAAGGAGCCCCATTTGATGCCTGGAGCGGCGAACGGATCGTCCTCGATTTTCTTCTTCTGCCCTTCGATGGAAGCGGTGCGTTCGGCGCCCGGATCGAGCTGCTGCCGGTCGACGCTGTCGATCGTGACGGCGCGGCGGTTGGCGGTCTCCTGGTCGGTGCCGGTGCCGGTGCCGGTGACGGTGGCGTCGGCATCGTCGGCCGTGCTGGCGGTCGTGGTCGCGTCGGTCGTCGCGGTGGTGTTCTTTTTCTTTGTCTTCGCCCTGTCGGCGGCCTTGTCCGCATTGGCCTGCCCGGTGGCCGATGGCCGGCGTGGTTTGGGCGGAGGCGGATTGTCGGCGGTCACGTCGTCACCGGCCGCCGGCGGGTCGAAGATGCTGCCAGTGGGCGAGGCGGCACCGCTATCGTCAGGAGCAGCGCCGGCGCTGGCGGGCAGATAGGTGCGCGACGGCGTGTCGTCCTGACCGGCGGCATTCGCTGGCTGCTGTTGACCCTGACCGGCTATGGCGGCCAGTCTCGCTTTGCGCTGCTGGTCGGACAGGATCGCCGATTCCGAGACCTCGCCGCGCAGCTCCGTTTCCTGGGCGAAGGACAGCGTCGGTCGCGGCAGGCCGAAGATGCTGGTCGCCAGCAGCAAGGCGCAGGCAGCCTTGCTCTTTCGCCTTCTCGTCTTTTCTGACTGGGCCCCGGACATCGCCACCACTGCTTGCGCGGCGCGAGCGCGCGCCATACTTACCGAACCGTAAATGGGGATGGTTAACGGAGGGTTGAGGCGGGGGGCGATTGCTTTTCCAAGCGCTCATTGTTCCAGGCCTCGACATTCGTGACCTTGCGCTTCGTTCATTCGAACCGCTCTCCTAGACGGTCGGGGGAGGCATTTCCGTTGGACAGGCGCGGCACAAAGCGCTAATCGCATCGGCCATGGATGCGCGATCCCTCGACAAGAAGCCGTTGGACAGACAGGCCTCGATCGCTTCGGCGCTAAGAACGGTGGCGACCGAACAGGCGGGAGTGGCAGCGCTGGCCGAGGCGCTCGAAAACGGGCTGGCGAAGCCCTTTGCCGAAGCGGTCGACATGATCTCGAGGATCGAAGGCCGGGTCATCGTCACCGGCGTCGGCAAAAGCGGCCATATCGGCTCGAAGATCGCCGCGACCCTGGCCTCGACCGGAACGCCGGCCTTTTTCGTCCACCCCGCTGAAGCCAATCACGGCGATCTCGGCATGATCGCCAGGGACGATGCCATCATCGCCATGTCATGGTCGGGCGAAAGCAAGGAGATGATGGGCATCGTCGCCTATTCCAGGCGCTTCTCCATCCCGCTCATTGCAATCACGTCCGGTGAGACATCGGCGCTGGCGCGCGCCGCCGATGTCGTGCTTTTGCTGCCGCGTGCGCCGGAAGCCTGCCCGCATGGCCTGGCGCCGACGACATCGGCACTGCTGCAACTGGTGATGGGCGACGCACTGGCGATCGCCCTGCTCGAGGCGCGGGGTTTCACGCCCGATCATTTCCGCACCTTCCATCCCGGCGGCCAGCTCGGCGCCAACCTGATGCAGATCCGCGAGATCATGCATGTCGGCGAGAGATTGCCGCTGGTCGTTTCGGGCACCGGCATGCAGGACGCGATCCTGGAGTTGTCGCGCAAGGGCTTCGGCTGCGTGGCGGTCACCGCCGCCGACGGCGCGCTGATCGGCATCGTCACCGATGGCGACATCAGGCGTCACATAGGCAGCAACCTGACGGCGATGACCGTCGATCAGGTGATGACGAGATCTCCCAAGACCGCGGCGCCGGACACGCTGGTGGCGACCGCACTGCAGACGATCAACAATTCAGCCATCACCAGCCTGATGGTGGTGGAGGGCAACAAGCCCGTCGGGCTCGTCCACCTGCACGATCTTTTGCGCATCGGCGCTGCGTAGGGCAGTTCACCGTTTCACGGAAACGGCGAACTGCTCTATCTCTTTGTTTCTGCACAATTCCGGACGGAAAACCGTACACACTTTTCCTGGAATTGCGCTAGCGCGGAGCCGGTTTCACACTCGCTCGACGGTCAGTTCGAGATCGGTGTCGGCGGCTCCGGTGACGCGCACCTGGGTGCCGGCCGGCAGGTCAGGGCCAGAGACGCGCCACAGCGTGTCGCCGAGCTTGATGCGGCCGCGGCCGTCGCGGATCGGCTCGGCCAGCGTCGCCATCCTGCCGATCATCTGCGCCCCACGGCGGTTGAGCAGCGGCTGGTCGGTCGGCTCGTCGCGTCCGCCGATGAGTTTCTTGCCGACCAATGCCGAGACCAGCGACAGCGCGAGGAAGACGAGCACTTGGACCTGCCAGGTCCAGCTGGCCGCATCCCAGACCAGCAGCGATACCGCGCCGACGATCAGCGCGGCGATGCCGGTCCACAACATGAAGATGCCCGGTGCGATGATTTCCATCGCCAAAAGCACGAAGCCCAGAACCATCCAGTTCCACGGGCCGAGTTCGGAAACGATGCGGTCGATCATGGTTTTGATCCACTCACAAAGACATTAGTTGTCGCTCGGCCTGACGACCGGAGGTCGTGAGACCTGCCGTTGCGTGCCGGCCGGCCCGTCGCCCTTGAACACTTCCCTGGCGATCTCGCCGATGCCGCCCAGCGAGCCGATCAGCGACGACGCTTCGAAAGGCATCAGCACGATCTTGCTGTTGGTGGCCGAACCGATCTTGCCCAGCGCTTCGGTGTATTTCTGGGCGACGAAGTAGTTGAGCGCCTGCACATCTCCCTTCGAGATCGCTTCCGACACCACTTGCGTGGCGCGGGCTTCCGCTTCGGCGGAGCGTTCGCGTGCCTCGGCATCGCGGAAGGCGGCTTCCTTGCGGCCTTCGGCCTCGAGGATCTGCGACTGCTTGAGGCCCTCGGCGGCAAGGATCTGCGCGCGTTTGTTGCGTTCGGCCGTCATCTGCCGGCCCATCGATTCGATCAGGTTGGCGGGCGGATTGATATCCTTGATCTCGACGCGGGTGATCTTGATGCCCCAGGGATGAGCCGCTTCGTCGACCACGCGCAGCAGGCGCTCGTTGATCGCGTCGCGGTTCGACAGCAGCTCGTCGAGATCCATCGAGCCCATCACGGTGCGGATGTTGGTCATGGTCAGGTTGAGGATGGCGTTCTGCAGGCCGGAAACCTGGTAGGCCGCCTGCGCCGCGTTGAGGATCTGGAAAAAGGCGATGCCGTCGACACCGACGATGGCGTTGTCGCGGGTGATGATCTCCTGGCTCGGGACGTCGAGCACCTGCTCCATCATGTTCAACTTGGCGCCGATGCGATCGATGAACGGCACGATGAGGTTGAGGCCTGGCGACAGCGTTTTCGTGTAACGGCCAAAGCGTTCGACCGTATAATTGTAGCCTTGCGGGATTGTCTTTATGCCTTTGAACAGCACCAGCACGACAAGAGCGACCAGAACAATAATCGCGATATCGAAACCACTGAAATCCATTTGGCTCTCCCTCAAGAGGCAAGCCATGGGAGCCATTCTCCCGCAGCCGGCTTCAGCAAACACTTAAGTGTGTTTCAACAACGTTACAATCAGGTGATAAGGGATTGTTTGTGTTGCTGCTGCCGGTGGCTGAAGGCGAACAGGCTTGCGTCCGTATCTTCCGATCCGGCCATGGCGGCAGAAACGATTTCGGAAGCGATTTGCGAGAAGGCGATGCCGTTGCCGCCATAGCCCATCACGGCCTGGATGCGCGGATGCCTAGGGATGGCGCCGATATAGGGCAGGCCGGTGGTTGTGGTGCCGAAGGAGCCGGTCCAGGCGAAATCGGGCCTGGTGTCCAGATCCGGGAACAGGCGGCCGAGCTTCCTGGCCAGTCTCAGGCTCTTGCCGGCGATCAACGCGTCACGCCGTTCCTTGTCGATAAAATCCTCGTCTTCGCCGCCGCAGATCACCCTGCCGTCGGCTGTCGCCCTTGCATAAAGATAGGGGTCCGACGCTTCCCAGATGAGGGCCGCGTCCGGCCAGATCTTTCGCGGCTGCGAGCGTGTGGCGATGGCCCATGTCGAGATGACGCGGTGGGCGGCTGCCGGCACGATGTCGGTCAACTCGTAGCCGGTCGCGAGCAGGACGTGCTGCGCGGTGATTGTGGGGCCGCCCCTGGTGGCGACGACGACCTCCTTGGCGCTGTCTTCGATCGTGGTCGCCTCGACCGGGGCGTAGAGGCGCGCCTTGCGCTCCAGCGCTTTCAGCAGCAATCCGGCGGTCAGTTTGCGCGGATCGAGCGCGATGTTGCCATGGCTGAGGATGGCGCCGTCGCGCTCGATGCCGAATCGCGCAGCCAGCGGCGCAGGGGCGAGATAGGTCGCGGCGATGCCCGCCTGTCGCCGCGCCTCGGTCTCGTCACGCAACTGCGATGGGCCGAGCACGGTACCGGCCAGATAGAGGGAGGGGGCGCGGCTCAGGCGGCAGTTGATGGAGAGCTCGGCTATGCGGCCGGCAAGGTTGGAAACGGCCAGACGCGAGCGCCGCCAGGCCTGTTCCGCCGAGGCCTTGCCGATCATCCTGCCGAGTGCCGTCAGCGGCTGGTCGATCTCGAACTGCACCAGGGCGGTGGTCGCCGACGTCGACCCTCTCAGCGGGCCGCGCCGGTCGATGCAGACCACCGAATGGCCGTCCGCCGTCAGCGCTTCTGCGATCATGGCGCCGCTGATGCCCATGCCTATCACCAGCACATCGGCCTTGGCGTCACGGGTCAGAGCGCTTGTCGGGACAGCGGGTGCCCGATAGGCGGACCAGACTGGCCGGCCGCTTCTGAGGTCGAGCTTGCGGGGCATCGATGGTCTCCGGAGGGCGCGCCTCAACGCCCCGGAACGTCCATTGTTCCCGGTTTCAGATCCAGCCGGACAGTTCGCGCCGCACCATCGCCTCGATCACCGCCATGCCTTCGGGACTGTCGTTGAGGCAGGGGATGTGCGCGAATCTTCCGCCGCCGGCATGATGGAAGGTTTCCGCCGCCTCGCGGCCGATCTCGTCCAACGTTTCGATGCAGTCGACGGAAAAGCCGGGGTTGACGATGGCAATCGATTTCACGCCGTCCTTGGCCAGTTTCTCCACCGTCTTGTCGGTGTAGGGCTGCAGCCATTCCTGTGCGCCGAAACGCGACTGGAAGGTGGTGATCAGCTTCTTCTCGTCCCACCCGAGCCTCTCGCGCAGCAGCCGTGTCGTCTCGAGGCAATGCTCGCGGTAAGGATCGCCTCTGTCGGAATAGGGTTTCGGGATGCCGTGATAGGAGGTGATGACCACCTCCGGTTCGAAATCGAGGCTGGCCAGATGCCGTTCGATCGAATGGGCGAGCGCCTCGATATAGACCGGTTCGGCATAGTAGGGCGGCACGCTGCGGACGGCAGGCGCCGCACGCATCTTCATCAGCGCCCGGAACAACTGGTCATTGGCAGTCGCCGTGGTGGTGGCCGAATATTGCGGATAGAGCGGAAAGGTCAGGATGCGGTCGCAGCCCTGCGCGACCAGGCTTTCGGCGACGCTCGCGGTCGAGGGATTGCCGTAGCGCATCGCCCAGCCGACGACCACGTCGGGCAGGTCGCGCAATGCCACGGTCAGCTTCTCGGCCTGGGCGCGGGTATAGGTGCGCAGCGGCGACTCGTTGTTCTCGCGATTCCAGATCCTGGCATAGTTGGCGCCCGACTTCTTCGGTCGCGTGGTCAGCACGAGGCCGTAGAGGATCGGATACCAGATCGCCTTGTTGAGTTCGATGACGCGTGGGTCGGACAGGAATTCGCGGAGATAGCGCCACATCGGCCTGAAATCGGTGCCGTCCGGCGTGCCGAGATTGACCAGCATGACGCCGACCTTGCCCGCCTTGGCCGGCGAATGTCCGGCCGGTCTCGGCCCCACGGTTCTCGCGGGCTTGGCGTCGACAGGAGTGGAAGGCGGCATTGCGGGTCTCCGAACACGGCGCGAAAGTAGCGATGCGGCGCTGCTTTTCAATGCAGCGTCTGGCCGCACCTTACCCGAAACAGGATGCCCGCCCTGTTTCGGGCGGGTGTCCCTGCGCGCAAAGGCGAAGGCGGTTACCTCGGCGGTATGGTCAAGGTGGCGCCGACCGGAAGCCGGCGCGGCTCGTAGCCCTTGTTGGCTTCGGAAATGACTTTCCACCTGGTGCCGTCGCCATAGGCCTTCTTTGCCAGGTCCCAATAGGTATCGCCGGCGACGATGACATGGCTGGTTTCGGCCGGTGCGGCCTCGGCGGGCTTTGCCGGCTCAGCCGGCGCGGGTGTTGCCGGGGCAGGGGCGGCTTCGGCAGGCTTTGCCGGTTCCGCAGGTGCTGGCGTTGCCGGAGCGGCAGGCGTTGCCGGTGCGGGCGCAGGCGCGGCCTCGGTCGACACGGCCGGCGGCGTGTTGGCGATATCGCCGGAGTTGGCAGGCAGATCGGGCATTGCTTCGGCTGGCTTGGCGGGCTCCGCCGCAGGCGCGGCCGCTGTCGTCGCGGCGATCTCGGTGATGCGGCCGTCGAGCTTGGGCGTGTAGGGCCGGTGCGCGCCGAGATAGTCGGCGACCACCTGTTCGAGGCCGGGGCCGTAATCATAGGCGTTCTTGGCCTTTTCGGCGAAAACCTTGTAGCCGTCGCCGCCCTGGCGGACATAGTTGTTGGTGGCGACCAGATAGTCCTTGTCGGGATTGAGCGGCGTCCAGGCGCCGTTCTCCATCACCTCGACAGACTTGACGCGGCCGGCATTGGCCGGGGCGGATTTGTCGAAGGCGTATTTCAGGCCGGCCACCTGCGGGAAGCGGCCGGCGCCGTCCTCGACCTGGCTGAGGCCGCTTTCGAGCCCGGCAACAAGGTCCTTGCCCGAGATCTGAAAGGTCGCCAGCGTGTTCTGGAAGGGCAGCACGGTCAGCACCTCGCCCATGGTGACGGTGCCCTTGTCGATCGAGGCGCGCAGGCCGCCGCCATTGGAGATGACGATCTCGACGCCCTGTCCCTTGACGCGGTCGAGGATGGCGTCGGAGACGAGATTGCCCATCGCGCATTCGCGGGCGCGGCAGCTCTCGCGGCTGCCGTCGATGACGTCGGTCGTCTCGGCCACTTCCTTGTTCTTCAGCGCTTCGATCGGCGCGCCGAGCTCCTTTATGCGGGCGAGCACGGCGGGATCGGGCGTGATCGACTTGTCGAGGAGGATCGGGTCGCCGCTCGCCGACTTGACGACGCCATTGTCGTCGAACACGACCTTGAACTCGCCGAGATATTTCGAATAGGACGCCGCCTGCACGACCGGCACCTTGTAGCCGTCCGGATTGTCGACCATGGTCGGATAGGGGCCTGCCGCCTTCGGATCGGTGTTGGACAAAAGCGTATGGCTGTGGCCGCCGACGACCACGTCGACGCCCGGGATCTTCGCTATGACATCGCGCTCCCTGTTGTAGCCGATATGGGTCACGGCAATGATCTTGTTGACGCCCTCT
Source organism: Mesorhizobium sp. BR1-1-15 (assembly GCF_020165475.1). NCBI lineage: Bacteria > Pseudomonadati > Pseudomonadota > Alphaproteobacteria > Hyphomicrobiales > Phyllobacteriaceae > Mesorhizobium > Mesorhizobium sp. BR1-1-15. Next base: position 190,492 of record NZ_JAIUIF010000002.1, read on the forward strand.
CCCTTCAGCTTCTCGACCTCGGCCGTGATCGACTTGACGTCGTCCTCGATGGCGATGTTGGGGCCGGGAGTGGCGAGTTCGGGCGTATCGTTGGTGACGGCGCCGATGATGCCGATCTTCTGGCCGCCGACCTCGACGACGATGGACGGCTTGACGCGGTCACCGAGCTTGGACTGCGCGTTGGCTTTCACATTGGCGCCGAGCACGGGGAACTTGATCATGTCGAGGAACGGCGCCAATGCCGTTTCGCCGTCGTCGAATTCATGGTTGCCGAGCGCCATGGCATCGAACTTCATGTCGTTGAGGAACTCGCCTTCGGCCTTGCCCTTGTAAGTCGTGTAGAACAGCGAACCCTGGAAATTGTCGCCGGCGCTGAGCAACAGCACGTTCTGGCCTTCCAGCTTCTTGCGCTCCTGCGCGATCGCCGTGACCAGCCGGCCGGCGCCGCCGACGCATTCGCCCTTTGTCTCCTCGTCCGCCGAGCAGGTGGATTCGTACTTGTTGTTGCTTTCGATGCGGCTGTGCCAGTCGTTGATGTGCAGGATATTCAGCGTGTAGTCGGCAAAAGATGCGCCGGCCGACAGGCCCAGCGTCGACGCGGAAAGGGCGGCAATGGCGGCAAGCTTCTTCATCTTCGTCTCCCGGATAGGCTGATCAGAGCCGTTTAGCGCTCTTGCTTGACCGGTCTATAACAGCCGGCTTTTTCAGCCATGTTCCCATCGCGTTCCGGAGCATGCAAGGGGAAATCGGGGCAAAACCCCGTTGATCCCTGCGGGGCACAAAAAAGGACGGCGGCCATTGGCCGCCGTCCTTTGGAGGTCTGAATGCCGGTCGGTTCAGGCGCGCCGGGTCAGCACGAAATTCTGGCCGGAGCCGCTGGTGCAGTTGAGCTGGCTGGTGGACACCAGCAAGCAGTTGAAGCTCACCGGAGTCTGCCGGATCAGCGAGGTACCGTGGATCTCGACCGATGTGGCGCCGGTCATCGTATAGGTACCGTCGGACAGCTTCTGGCCGGTATCGGTCGCTACCGTGGTGAAGGTTCCGCCGGCAAAGGTCGAAAGACCGGTGCCCTTGGCGTCGATCCAGGAGCCTTCGACGCCCTTCGGCGCGGCCCCTATCGACGGCTCGTCGGGACCGCTGGTTGCACAAGCGGCCAGCCCCACCATCGTGGCCGCCGCAACACTCATCGAAAGAATCTTGCGCGCAATGGTCATGTAAAAATCCTCTCCTCGCCCGTCGGCCCGAAATCGGAAAACGACTTTCGGAAAGCACGGTGCATGCATCCAAGTTTCAAGAGCGCAGTTCATGCGTCCAGATGGACGCGGCTTGCTCCCGTCCGCATCCTTCAATCGCCCGATTTCCGGGCGATTGCAAGGCAGTGAGGCATGCCTGGCGCGACGCTATCGCACCAGGATGTTGCGGAATTGCCACGGGTCGTTCCGGTCGAGGTCCTCCGGAAACAGGCCGGGCCGATTATCGAGCGGCGTCCAGTCGGTATAATAGCCCTTCACCGGTCCGAGATATTGCGACTGCACGTCCAGACAGCGCTTGTAGTTCATCTCGTCGGCCTCGACGATGCCGGCCTCGGGGTTCTCCAGCGCCCAGACCATGCCGGCCAGAACCGCCGAGGTAACCTGCATGCCGGTGGCGTTCTGGTAAGGCGCCAGCTTGCGCGCTTCGGCGAGCGACAGTTGCGAGCCGTACCAGTAGGCGTTCTTGTCATGGCCGTAGAGCAGCACGCCGAGCTCGTCGACGCCATCGACCAGTTCGTTTTCGTCCAGCACGTGGTGTACCGGTTGCGCCTTGCCGGCGGCGCCGAACATTTCATGCAGCGACAGCACCGCGTCGTTGCAGGGATGGTAGGCGTAGTGGCAGGTCGGGCGGTACTGAACCTTGCCCTTTTTGGAGCGCACGGTGAAGAAATCGGCGATCGAGATCGCCTCGTTGTGGGTCACCAGGAAGCCGTATTGGGCACCTGGCGTCGGGCACCACGAGCGCACGCGCGTGTTGGCGCCGGGCTGCTCCAGATAGATTGCGGCCTTGGAGCCATGCTTGTGTTTCTTGCCGTTCTTGGGCATCCATTTCTCATGCGTGCCCCAGCCGAGTTCGGCGGGCTGCAGGCCCTCGGAGATGAAGCCCTCGACCGACCAGGTGTTCCAGAACACGTCCATCGGCTTCGGCTTCTTGGTGCGCTGGGTGTCGCGCTCGGCGATATGGATGCCCTTGACGCCGGCCTTCCTCATGAGCTTCGCCCAGCCCTCGCGGTCTTCCTGCGCGGGTTCCGAAAACTCGAGGCCGAGATCGGTGGCCAGGTTGACCAATGCCTGCTTGACGAACCACGAGACCATGCCCGGATTGGCGCCGCAGGTGGAGACCGCCGTCGTGCCGCCGGGCTTGTCGTGCTTTTCCTTGAGCAGCGACTCGCGCAACGCATAGTTGGTGCGGCTGGCATTGTCGGCCTCGGCATCGAAGTAGAAACCGAGCCATGGCTCGACGACCGTGTCGATGTAGAGCACGCCGAGCTTGCGGCAGAGCCGCATCAGATCCACCGAGCCGGTGTCGACCGACAGGTTGACGCAAAAACCCTGGCCGCCGCCATTGGTCAGAAGCGGGGTCAGGAGCTTCTTGTAATTCTTCTCGGTCACCGCATCCTGCATGAAGGTGATGCCACGCTCGTCGAGCAGCGCGCGGTCGGTGCCGAGCGGGTCGATGACCGTCATGCGCGATTTGTCGAACTTGAAATGGCGCTCGATCAGCGGCAGCGTGCCCCGTCCGATCGAGCCGAAGCCGATCATCACCACAGGGCCGGTGATCTCACCGTAAACGGGCCAGTTTTCATTCGCCATTTTATCGAGCACTCCTTCAGACAGGTGCAAACCCGGGCATTCTCGCCCAACGGGCATGCGCTACATCACAGATCATTGTCATAAACCAGTGAAAAGCGCCAACCGCCGGTCAGGCGGCGTTCGCCATTTGGTTAAGGACGCCGACCAGCCGGTCGCGGTCTGATGTCAAGCCCTTGTAATCGAGCTGGGCGATGTCGAGCGCTTCGAGCTGGGCAGCGAAAGCCGGAGCCAGCGTTGCCCGGTCGGGGTGATGCGCCAACGCCGCCAGCGGGTCGAGATGAATGCGGATGGTGAACAGGATGTCGCCCGAGACGGGCAATTTTCGAAGCGTCTGCCGCTCGACGCGGATGAAGGCGTGGGCATTGGCGTCGCCATCGGCAAATCGCGACGGGCGGCTGGAGGCGCGCTCGATTCGCTCGACATTGGATAGCGGATGGTAGAGCGCATCGCCCGATTGAATCGACCAGTTGTAGCGCTCCACGGCCTGGCCCTGGAGGCCGTCGAACATGCGGTTGATCAGCTCGGCCGGCCGCGTGCCAGGGCCAAAACCCGGCACGGGCGCATGGATCTGCTGCAACGGCTTGCCGAATTTTTCGAGCAGCGACCAGGACGAGGGAAAGCAGAGCGAGCCGGCGGCGAGCCGCCAGCCGTCTTCGCCGCGGCGCATCAGGATCAGGTCTTCCTGGACGAGCAGCGAGGCCGCGACAAGCGGCGCCTTGGCGAAGTCGCCCTCGGGATTGCCGGCGGCGCCGATCACCTCGACCCCGCCACTGGCACGCCGATGGGTCTCGGGAAATGCCCGCGGCAAGTGCGCTTCGAGCAGGTCGAGCACTTCGCGCTGGGCATCGCGCGTGCCGTCTTCCTCGACGAACACGGTGCCGGGCATTTCGGCATAGAGCCGCTGCTTCTCGGCGAGGAACGGCAGGAGATGTTCGTCGACTTCGATCCAGTCGGCCAGGGCAAGCGGCTTCAGCCCGATGGTGAACAGCTTGGACGAGCCATCATAGGGCGTGTGGGTGGGCAGCGATGTCATGCTTCAGATCAGTTTTGCCGGGATCAAGCCGCGCAGTGAATTGCCGACATAGAGCGCCCTGGCGGATTTCAAGTCGTCAAAGCTGTAGATCGCCTCGCGGGCGCGGCCTTCATCCAGAAGCGCGCCGCGCAATACGCCAGGCAGCAGCCCGCAATCGAGGCGGGGCGTCAAAAGCATGCCGTCGCCGAAATCGGCGAAGACATTGGTGATGATGCCTTCGCACATCTCGCCACGCTCGTTGGCCAACAGCACTTCGTCGGCCTGGGTGATGAGGTATTCAGCGCGGGCATGCGTGTAGACCTGCCGGCGGCTGGTCTTGTGGCGCAGCAGCATGTCGTTCGAATCGAGCCTCGTGCGCGCCAGCCGCAGCGTCCAAACCTTATCGGCGGCGAGCGGCTCATAGGGCTGGACCGAGGCGGCCGCGTCGCCACTGCGCGCCAAAGCCAGGCGCGTGCGCAAGGCGTTGCGCGCGCCATCGACAGCCTTGCCCAACACGTCACCGATGCGTTGCGGGTCGCAGGCAAAACCGAGTTCGGCCGCCGAACCATAGAGGCGCGCCAGATGCCGCTCCAAGCGCAGGAAGCCCGTGGCCGGCTCCCAGCGCATGGTCTCGATCAATTCGAAACCGGCGGCGTTCCCGTCGCGAAGCGGGCTTTCAAGAGACACTCCTGATACTCCTCCTGCGCGGTTGAATCGAAGACGATGCCGCCGCCGACATTGTAGACGGCCTCGCCGCCGGGAAAGAGCGAGATTGTGCGGATCGCCACGGAAAAGCGCATCGTGCCGCCGGGCGCGATCCAGCCGATGGCGCCGCAATAGACATCGCGGGGCGTGCCTTCAAGGTCATGCAGGATCTCCATGGCGCGGATTTTCGGTGCGCCGGTAATGGAGCCGCAGGGAAACAGCGCTGCAAAAATCTGGCGGATCGTGAGGCCCGGCAGCAGCTTCGCCCTGACGTCGCTCACCATCTGGTGGACGGTCGGATAGGTCTCGATGCGGAACAGCTCTGGCACTTCCAGCGTGCCGACTTCGCTGATCAGCGAGATGTCGTTGCGGAGCAGGTCGACGATCATCCGGTTCTCGGCCTGGTTCTTCTCATCATTGCGCAGGAAGGTTTTCTGGCGCTCGTCGTCTGCTTCCGTCGCACCACGCGGCGCCGTGCCCTTCATCGGATGCGTCTCGACCATGCCCTGCGCGTCGATCTCGAAGAACAGTTCGGGTGAGCGTGACAGCACGACCGGATCGCCAAGCGAAACCAGGGCACCGTATTTCACCGGCTGGCGTTCGGTCAGCGCGTCGAAGGCGGCCAGCGGATCGCCCGACCATTGCGCATGCACCGGAAAGGTCAGGTTGCCCTGGTAGCAGTCGCCTTGCCTGATGTGCCGGTGCAGCCGCGAGAACCGCTTCTCGTAATCCTCGAACGACCATGTCGCCCTTGCATCGAAGATCGGGCCGTTGGTCGCCGCCGCCTTGCGGGGCGGCACCGGCTCTTGCACCGGCGCGTCAAAGACGCCCAGGCAGACCAGCGGGGCGCGGCGCCCGGCCGGCAGCAACGGAACCAGCTTCGGCTCCAGCAGGTAGCCCGCCTCGTACGAGAAGTAGCCGGCAAGCCACTTGCCGGCATCATGCGCCGCCTGGGCCGCCTGCAGCGCGGCCGAGAAATCCCGGGCCTCGTGCGCCGTGATGATGTCGTCCGGTCGATCGAAAACGAGCTGGCGCGCGCTTTCGTCATTGCGGAAAATTGCGGCGGGCAGGGGCATGGAACTCGGCGCGTGGATCGATGAAGCCAATGATGGCTCTATATGGGGGGCCAGCCGCGCGCAATCGAGGGAGCGGCACCTTGCCACTTAAAGCCGACCTCTGGCCCCACCTTTGGCCCGACCTGTGGACAGACCTGCGGCCAAAAACAAACCGGCGACGCTTCGTTCGCGCCGCCGGCCGCAATCGTCGGATCTGCCCTGTCGCTCAGGTGTTGCTGGCGGTTCCGGCCGACGGAAACTGCCTGGCGAATTCCGCCTCGTTGCCGGCGGCGAGCAGCTTGGCTTGCTCGATCCAGCGCTCGCGCGCGATACGGCCGTCGAAATTCATGACGTCCTCGATCCGCTTGATATCAGCGGCTGTCCAGGCGGCGATCTGGGCAAAGCTGGTGACGCCTTGTGCCCTGAGCAGCTTCTCGTTGACCGGGCCGATACCGATCAGCCGGCGCAGATTGTCGGGTTTGCCGGAAGCCACCTTGGCCGGCGCGGCCTTCGCCGGTGCCGCCTTCCTGGGTGCCGCGCTGGCCTTGGGTGCCGCCTTGGCGGCAGCGGCCTTCGGCGCGCCGGTCTTCGCGGCGCTGGAAGCGGCCTTGGCCGCAGCCGGCTTCCTGGGCGCCGGCTTGGCCGCCGGAGCGGATTTGGCAGGGGTGGGCGTCGACATCAAGGCGGCCGGCGCCGGGGTCGCCGCCTTTGCCGGACCGGAGCCGGTCGAGGCCTCGCGCAGCCGGCGCTCGAGGTCGGCGCGGGTGCGCCCACAGGCATCCAACTCGCCGGTCAGGCGATCGCTGTCGGCCCGCAGCCGGTCGCGCTCGCTGCGTGTGCGGTCGAGATCGCCGCGCAAGCTGTCGAGTTCACCGCGCAAGCGTCCCCAGATGAACCAGCCAACCAGCACACCCACAAGGAACGCCAGGAGCATGTAGAAAAAAGTGCCCATTGTCTCTCTCTCCAGTCAGATCCGTCTGCCGCGGCATTGGACTTAATGACCTTCGGCGAAGGACTACTCGATGATGGTTCCGCCGCCTGCGGAACAGCCGGCCTCAGTCGAGCCGTCGGCGTCGGCTTTGCAAGCCATGGCCAATGGCCGTCGTCGCGTGCACCGGAACGCCGCGGTCAGCTGAGACTTCCCCGCCCGACCCGCATGCTCCGGCTGAGCTTGGCGGGGAGGCTATCATAGAGCTTACGGAAAGCTATGGGAAAACTACGAAAGAGAGTTATTCAAGAACAGATATTTAGACCAAGAATAGTGTGGGCCCAATATGCATTCCGGCTAAACTGTTCTGAGCAGGTGGGGACGACGTACAGAAGACGCCTCAGTTGTCGAGCGCTTCCAGCTCGTCGATCAAGCCGCTGATCACGCCAAGCCCGATCTGCCAGAAGGCGGGATCGGTGGCATCGAGGCCGAAAGGCGCCAGAAGCTGCGAATGATGCTTGGTGCCGCCGGCGCGCAGCATCTCGAAATATTTGTCCTGGAAGCCGCGCTCGGCGTTCTGGTAGACCGCGTAGAGCGAGTTCACCAGACAGTCGCCGAACGCATAGGCGTAGACGTAGAAGGGCGAATGGATGAAGTGCGGGATGTAGGTCCAGAAGACTTCGTAGCCGTCGCGCAACTTTATCGCCGGGCCCAGACTTTCCGCCTGCACCTCCAGCCAGAATTGGCCGAGCCTGTCGGATGTCAGTTCGCCGTTGCGGCGCTCCGCATGCACCTTGCGCTCGAATTCGTAGAAGGCGATCTGGCGCACGACCGTGTTGATCATGTCCTCGACCTTCTGGGCGAGCATGGCCTTGCGCTCGCGCCTGTCGGTGGTCTGCTCGAGCAACGAGCGGAAGGTCAGCATCTCGCCGAAAACGGACGCCGTCTCGGCCAGCGTCAGCGGCGTCGAGGCCATCAGCGCGCCCTGGCCGCCGGCCAGCACCTGGTGCACGCCATGGCCAAGCTCATGCGCCAGCGTCATCACATCGCGCGGCTTGCCCATGTAGTTGAGCAGCACGTAGGGGTGCGCCGAAGGCACGGTCGGATGGGCGAAGGCGCCGGGGGATTTGCCTGGGCGCACCGGCGCGTCGATCCAGTTGCGGTCGAAGAAAGTCCGCGCGATCTCGGCCATCTCGGGCGAGAAGCGCTGATAGGCGGACAGCACCGTGTTCCTGGCCTCGTCCCAGCCGATCACCGCCTGCGGCGTCTCCGGCAGCGGCGCGTTGCGGTCCCAGTGGTTCATCACCTCCATGCCCAGCCAGCGCGCCTTCATCCGGTAATAGCGGTGTGACAGGCGCGGATAGGCCTCGCGCACCGCCGAAGCCAGCGCATCGACCACACCGCGCTCGACGCGGTTGGCGAGATGGCGTGAATCGGCGATGTCCTCGAAGCCGCGCCAGCGGTCCGAGATTTCCTTGTCCTTGGCCAGCGTGTTGGTGACCAGCGTGAAGGTGCGCAAATTCCTCCGGAAGGTCTGGGCGAGCGCCTCGGAGGCGCGGCGCCGCACCTCGCCGTCGGCATCCTGCAATCGGTTCAGGGCCGGTTCCAACGTCAGCTCCTCGCCGTCGACGTCGAAGCGCAAGTCCGTCATAGTCTCGTCGAACAGCCGGTTCCAGGCACCGCGCCCGGTGATCGATTTTTCGTGGAAGAGCTGCTCGACGCGATCCTCGAGCTGATAGGGCTTGTCCAGGCGCAGATCGAGCACCCAGGGCCGGTAGTGACCGAAGGCGGGGTCGGCGGCGAGCGCGCCCTCGATCGCCGCGTCGTCGATCAGGTTCAGTTCGAGCGCGAAGAACAGAAGATGCGCGCTGGCGTCGGTCATCTTCTCCTGGATGTCGCCATAGAGCTTGGCGCGCTGCGGATCGGCGGTGTTGCCGGCGTAGATGAGGCCGGCATAGGAGACGATACGGCCGATCAGCTCTTCCAGGGCCTCATAGGCGACAAGCGCTTCGCCCAGCCTGCCTGCGCTGCCGCGCTCGGCCTCGGCGGACAGCGTGCCCTTCCAGCGGCTCTCGAAGGCGACCGCATCGGCGGCGGCTTTGGCGATGTCGCGCTTCAGCTCCGGCGCCTCCATGCCCGCATAGAGGTCGGCAAGATTCCATTCCGGCAGATCGCCAAGCTCGGCGGCGCCCTGACCGGAAGCTGGCGCCGCAGGCCGCCGATCAAACATCACGCGCATCGACAATACCTTCTTTGAATCGAGTGGCCGGCCCAGGGCCAGAATCAAGGAGAACGGAGAAGCCGGTCAAATCCTAAGGAATTCGTTCACCGGGTTTTTTGAAACCTTATTTAGAACCCTGTGCCAAGATGGTCCATGGGGATATCAGGCGGGCGGCTCAAGACAGTCATGACAGGTTCCATACTCATAGTCGATGACGATCCCGTGCAGCGCCGGCTGCTCGAGGCGGCGGTGACGCGGTTCGGCCACACCGCGATCGTCGTCGACGGGGGCGCTGCCGGCCTCGACGTCCTCGACGGGCCCGGCGCCCGCGACGTGTCGGTGGTCATTCTCGATCTGGTCATGCCCGATCTCGACGGCATCGGCGTGCTCAAGGCGATGCGCGAGCGCGGCATCACCATCCCGGTTATCGTGCAGACCGCCCAGGGCGGCATCGAGACCGTGGTTTCGGCGATGCGCCACGGCGCCTTCGACTTCGTCGTCAAGCCGGCCTCTCCCGACAGGCTGCAGGCCTCGATCGCCAACGCGCTCAAGGTCGAGGCTGTCGAAGGCGAGGTCAAGCGCACGTCGCGCCGGCGCGGCGGGCTGCTGACCTTCAGGGACATGATCACGCACAGTCCCGCCATGGACAAGGTGATCCGCCTCGGCCAGAAAGCGGCGGCATCCAACATCCCGATCCTGATCGAGGGCGAATCCGGCGTCGGCAAGGAACTGGTGGCGCGCGCCATACAGGGCAGCGGCGACCGCCGCTCGAAACCTTTCGTCACCGTCAATTGCGGCGCCATTCCCGACAATCTGGTCGAATCGATCCTGTTCGGCCATGAGAAGGGCTCGTTCACCGGAGCCACGGAGAAGCACACCGGCAAATTCGTCGAAGCGCATTCGGGCACGCTGTTCCTGGACGAGATCGGCGACCTGCCGCTCGACGTGCAGGTCAAGCTGCTGCGCGCCGTCCAGGATGGCGAGGTTGATCCGGTCGGCGGCCGCGCCACGGTCCGGGTCGACATCAGGCTGATTTCGGCGACGCACCGCAATCTCCTGCAGCAGGTCAAGGACGGCAAGTTCCGCGAGGACCTGTTCTACCGGCTCAACGTCTACCCGATCTATGTGCCGCCATTGCGCGACCGCCGCGACGACATTCCCGATCTGGTCACACATTTCATGGAGAAGGTGGCTCCGGCGGACCCGCGCCATCGCCTGCGGGGCATTTCGGCGGCGGCGCTCGCCGTGCTCCAGGCCTATGACTGGCCCGGCAATATCCGGCAGCTGGAAAATGCCGTCTTCCGCGCCTCGGTGCTGTGCGAAGGCGATGTGCTCGGCGTCGAGGATTTCCCGCAAATCCGCGCCCAGGTGGAGGGCACGGTCCGCCTCGATGTGGACATCGCGCCGGCCGGGCCGCTCTTGGCTGTCGAACCGCGCGATGAGCGGGCGCTGGCCGGCGAGGGCGTTTCGGCCGCCGAACCCGAATCGCCGACGCGGCTTCAGCCACGCTTCGGCACGCTGCGCGCGCTCGACGAGCGCGGCAATGTGCGCGCGCTGGCGGATGTCGAACTGGAGATGATCAAGCTCGCCATCGATCACTACAACGGCCAGATGAGCGAAGTCGCCCGCCGCCTCGGCATCGGCCGCTCGACGCTTTACCGCAAGCTCAAGGAATACGGCATCGATCCGGAAACCGGCAGGCTCGACCGGCTCGCTTCCTGAGGGCGCTATCGCGCACAGCCGCCCGATGTCCGGCCTGAGAGCGGTCGGCCCGAGTGCGGTCACGCAAGGCCGGGACCAGCTTGCGCTGCCATCATGTCGCCGGTGCATTGACTGGACCGGAGTGTGGCGCGCCGCTGGCGACGTCCCCGACGGTCCCGTTCACGCATTAAGGCTAACGGTAACAGATCGTGTTTCGGCCAAACGAGGAATCATGATCTAAACCAGCGGTTTACCAAGAAACCTTGTGGACAATTTTTGGCGGGATATCGCCACGGTCTTACCGCATTTCGGCTTCAATAAGCGATGATTAACCATTAGGATCGATATTCGGATGTGACAACGACACGTCCGTTTGGGCAAATCCGGGGACAAACGGCAGCCTGCAAGGCCTTTTGATTTGAACAGAATCGAACGACACACAAACGGGCGGCACTATCATTTGAGCGTCTGGCCGAAGTGGCTGGCGGCCATGATTGTCGCATTTGGTTTTCTTGCCGCTGCCGCAACCGGCGCCAGGGCCGAAGTGCGTTCGTTGAAGCTCTACCACCTCCACACGCACGAGAAGGCGGAGATCGTCTACAAGCGCAACGGCCGTTACGATCAGGCCGGGCTGAGGAAGATCAACATCATCCTGCGCGACTGGCGCCGCAACGAGCCGACCAAGATGGACCCGCGCCTGCTGGACCTGGTCTGGGAAGCCTATCGGGAAAGCGGCGCCACCGACTATATCCAGGTGGTTTGCGGCTATCGCTCGCCGTCGACGAACTCGATGCTGCGCAGCCGCAGCAAGGGTGTCGCCGAGAAGAGCCAGCACATGCTCGGCAAGGCGATGGACTTCTACATTCCGGGCGTGCCGCTGAAGAAGCTGCGCAATATCGGGCTCAAGATGCAGGGCGGCGGCGTCGGCTACTATCCGAGATCCGGTTCGCCGTTCGTCCACATGGATGTCGGCAATGTGCGCCATTGGCCCGGCATCAGCCGACAGGAACTGGTGAGCCTGTTCCCGAACGGCAAGACGCTGCACGTGCCGAGCGACGGCCGGCCGCTGCCTGGCTTTGAGCAGGCGCTTGCCTCATACAAGGCACGCAAGGGCTCCGGCGGCGCCGCCATCGAGCTGGCCAGCGCCGGCGGTGGTTCCAAAAGGTCCGGCGGACTCCTGGCTGCCTTCTTCGGCGGCGGCGACGACGAGGCCGACGACAGCGCCGATGTCGCATCGGCAGAGCCGGCGCCGAAGCCGAGAAGCGTGAAGCCGGTACCGGCGAGCACCGCCAAGAGCGGCACCCTGCCGGGGATCGCGATCGTGGCGCCCGAGAACGCCAAGCGCGCCGAGATCCCGCAGGTCGCCGAGGAGCAGGCCCCGGAGCCGGAAAAGGTTACGCCCGAGACGATCATCGCGGCGTTGCCGGCACGCAGCATCCCGCTGCCCGATTTCGCGCCGCGGCCGAAAGTCGATGTCGGCGCGCAGCCGCCTGAAAATGTTCCCTTCGGCATGGCGGATGCGACGGCCAGCACCGAACAGACCGTGGCAACCGTGCAGACGCCGGCGAATATGCCTTTCGGCAAGGCTGATCCCTCGGCGGTCGCCGCCGATGCAGCGCAGGTTGCCGCCAACAACATACCTTTGCCGACATGGCGCCCCGAACACACGTTGCCGGCGGTGCTGGCGCCTGCGCCCAGCAAGGATGTGCTGATGGCGCTGGCCGAGACGGCCGAGCGTGGCAAGACCGCGACCGATGCCTTCTCGGTGCTGCCGAGCGCGCGGCCGGATATGACCAATATCGATGCGGCCAAGCCCGATGCGGTCAAGCCCGATGCGGTCAAGGCCGTGCTCGACGAGGCCGAGGCGCTTCCCGTGCAGGCTGACTATTATCGGGTTGCGTCGTTGTCCGAGCCTCGTTCGGCTTTCAACGACCCGTCCGGCGTCGATGCCGCATCGCCGCGCGAGGCCGTCGTCGCCCGCGCTGCCGGTTCCGATCCGGTCGCCGCGATCGGCGCCGGCGTGAAGACGACCCGCAAGGAGGCCAGAGCCACCGCCCGCGACCTGAAACCCGGTCCCAAGGCCATCGTGGTTGCCGCCGCACCGCAGGCCGCCCGCTGGGCGCTGACCAGCGGCGAGAATGTCGCGACGGTTTCGAGCGCCACGACGGCGCCGGGCTACGCCTACAACGTGGTCCACACGCCGCCGAGCGAGGTCTACACGGCCGGCTTCCAGCAGGGCGACCAGATGGCGGATGCCAACCGTTTCACCGGCAATGCCGTAAAATTCCTGTCCGTCGCGCGCTTCCAGACGAAGTAAAGACCGGGCATTCCGAAAGCCGCGCCGGGCAACCGGCGCGGCTTTTCGTTGTCAGCCGGCTGTGTGCGGGCACAACCGGCATGCATGAAGCCGGCCCCGGCCCCGCGGGATCACGGGTGCCTGAACTTCTCGTGAAAAGGTAAAAGCTGCCTGTTTCCCGGCTAGAATGGCTGCGTTCCAACCCCGGGGATATTCATGAAGAAGATCCTGTTGGCATCCGTCCTGGCGCTGGTGGCGGCATCGGCGGCTTTTGCTCCCTCGCAAGCCGAAACCGTGATCATCAAAAATGGCAAGCATCACTGCCGGACCAAGATGGTCACGCATTGGAAGCATCACCACAAGGTGGTCGAGAAGGTCAGGGTCTGCAACTGACCGCCAAGGCTGATTGCCATGGCACCAAACTAGCCCGATCGGCGCAAGCCGGCCGGGCTTTTTCGTGCCGCCCGGGATGGTTCAGTCGATGTCCAGCGCGGCCGCTTCGCCCCGCGCCAGAAGCCGCGCGGCATCGCGTGCAGGCGGCAACCCGAACTGACGCGCATACTCCCGGCTGAACTGCGAAGCGCTTTCATAGCCCACGGCAAAGGCAACCCGCGCGGCGTTTCCCGGCTGGGCCAGCAGCAGGTGGCGGGCCTCCAGCAGGCGGACCTGCTTCTGGTACTGGATCGGGCTCATCGCCGTCGCCGCCTTGAAGTGGCGATGAAACGCAGCGCTGCTCATATTGGCGAGCTCGGCCAACCGCCGCACCTCGATAGGCTCGTCATAGTGAGCCCGGATCCAGGCGGTCGCCCGGCGGATCTGTGACAAGCGGCTGTCGGCGCCGGCGAGCTGGCGCAACTTCGCGCCTTGCGGGCCTTGCAACAGGCGAAACAATATCTCGCGCTCGAGCAGGGGAGCGAGCACGGGAATCTCGGCGGGCCTGTCGAGCAGCCGCAGCATCCGGCGCCACGCGTCGAGCAGGTCGTCATTGGCCAGGTAGGTCATGAAATCGTCGCCACCGACGGCCGGCTCGTGCTCGATGAGCAGGGCTGCGATCGCCTTGACATCGAGGGCGAAGCCGATGGCCACATAGGGATGCGCGGTGCTCGCCTCGATCAGCTGGCTGGTGGCGGGTGTCTCGACTGCGTAGACGAAATAGCTGCCGGCTTGATAACGAAGCGTACGCTCGCCGATCAGCACCGATTTCGTGCCTTGCAGCACGAACAGCGCCGTCGGCTGACAAAGCTCGGGCATAGGCGGCGTCGGGACCTCGCTGCGGCCGATCGTAACGCGAGGGATCGCCGTCCTTGTCCGCCGTCCATGCGCATGGCGGGCGGCGATGGCGATCAATTCCAGCAGCGCCTCTCTCATCGTTCCAGCATTGCCGATCCGCGTGGGCCGCGCAACCAGGTGAGAGGATCGGGCAAGAGCAAGAGAGTTTTCGGCGCGCGAGGCGGGCCGCAATCCGCCATCTCTAAGGCGCGTCGCGTTTGGCGGCGTGTTTTGGGCCTTTGTTTTATGCATGTCGTTTTCCCGGACCGGGCCACTTCCAGGCGACAGGCATCAGGCCTCCACAAAGGAGATTTGGATATGACGACATCGAAGCGCGCACTGGTGACCGGCGCCAACAAGGGCATCGGCCTGGAGACCGCACGGCGCCTGGCGGCGACAGGATTCAAGGTCTGGCTCGGCGCCCGCGACGCTGAACGCGGCGCTGAGGCGGCACAGGCGCTGCGCAACGAAGGGCTCGACGTCGAGTGGCTCGAACTCGACGTCGTCGATGACGAAAGCGCGGCGGTCGCCGCCAGGACCGTCGCGGCGCGGGTAGCCAGCCTCGACGTGCTGGTCAACAATGCCGGCATTGCTCCTGGATATGTCGACGCGCTCGGCTCGAACGGGCGGTATGAGTTGCCGCCGAGCCGGGAGAACATCGCCGACATCAAGGCCACCTATGATGTCAACGTCTTCGGCCCGGTCCGCGTCACCCAGGCATTCCTGCCGCTCTTGCTGGCATCGCCCGCCGGCCGCATCGTCATGGTAAGCAGCTATATCGGCTCGATCGCACGCGCGCAGGACGCAACAGGCGAAAACCAGTCGCCCAACATAATGGGCTATGGCAGCTCCAAGACGGCGCTCAACGCGATTACGGTGGCGTTCGCCAGGGAACTCGCGCCGCGCGGCATCAAGGTGAATGCCGCTGCTCCCGGCTACACCGCGACCGATCTCAACGGGCACAGGGGCGGTCGCACGGTGCAGCAGGCAGCCGAGATCATCGTGCGCCTGGCGACGCTCGATGCCGATGGTCCGACCGCCGGCTATTTCGACGAGAATGGCCCGCTGCGCTGGTGAACGCGAAAGCGCTTATCCGGTGAGCTTGCTCGCGGCGCGTGCGAGAGCTTCGATCTCGTCCCACCTGCCGGCCTTGACCATGTCGTCGGGGGCAACCCAGGAGCCGCCGACGCAGATAACATTGGGCAGGCTGAGATAGTCGGCCGCGTTCTTGCCGGTGATACCGCCGGTCGGGCAGAATTTCACGTCGGCGAGCGGCGAGGCGAATGCCTTCAGCGAGGCGATGCCGCCGGACTGCTCGGCCGGGAAGAACTTCAGGAAGCGCAAGCCGGCTTCGCGCGCGGCCATGATCTCGCCGGGGGTAATGGCGCCGGGCAGCAGCGGAACCTCGCTGTCGGCGGCGCCTGCCAGAAGCTCGCGGGTTATGCCCGGGCTGACGATGAATTGCGAGCCGGCGGCGGCCGCCTCGTCGAACTGACGCGCATCCAGAATGGTGCCGGCACCGACGATGGCTTCCTCGACCTCGCCGGCCACGCGCCGGATCGCTTCCAGCGCATCCGCGGTCCTGAGCGTGATCTCGATCGCCGGCAGGCCGCCGCGCGCCAAAGCGCGGGCCAACGGCACCGCATTGGCAACATCAGCGATCTTCAACACCGGGATGACCGGCTGACCGTTGAGCAACGACAGGAGTTTTTCGGTCTTGCTGGGCATCTTCTTCTCCATATCGTTGTCAATTCAACCGATTAGCAGACGGGTATTTTCCTGTCCACGCAACCGGGCGTGTCGTGATGTCACGCACGCCGGGTAGCTTACGGGCTCTTCCGGAACAGGGCCATGGCAGGCCGTCAAACCCGTTTCACCTTGAAACGGCTTTTACGAGCGTCTAGTTGCTCTGGCAATGACACCGTCCGCGCCATCCCAGCCTGTCCGCGTCGCCGCGCTCTACAAATTTGCCCGGCTCGACGCGTTCGAGGTGCTGCGGGCGCCACTGGCTGCCTTCTGCTGTGGGCGCGGCATCAGGGGTACGCTGCTTCTGGCGCATGAAGGCATCAACGGCACGGTCGCCGGCAGCGATGCGGCGATTGCCGAACTGATCGACCATCTCGAAGCCATCGACGGGCTGTCCGGCCTCGAGGTGAAATACAGCAGCGCCGCGCAAACGCCCTTCCACCGCATGAAGGTGCGGCTGAAGCGCGAGATCGTCACCATGGGTGTCGAAGACATCGACCCGGCGAAGAGTGCCGGCACCTATGTCGCGCCGGCCGATTGGAACGCGCTGATTTCCCAACCCGACACGATCGTCATCGACACGCGCAACGCCTACGAAGTGTCGATCGGCACCTTCAAGGGCGCCATCGATCCGGCGACCGCGAGCTTTCGCGAATTCCCGGCCTGGGTGGAAGAGCACCGCGCGGAACTGGAAGGCCGCAAGGTCGCCATGTTCTGCACTGGCGGCATACGCTGCGAGAAGGCGACGGCCTATGTCAGGTCGCTCGGTCTCGAGGAGGTGTTCCATCTCAAGGGCGGCATCCTGAAATACCTCGAAGAGGTGCCGGCCGAAGACAGCCTGTGGCAAGGCGAATGCTTCGTCTTCGACGAACGGGTTTCGGTGTCGCACGGCCTCGCCGAGGGCGACGCCGAGCTGTGCCGCGCCTGCCGGCATCCACTGAACTTGGACGAGCTGACATCGCCGAAATTTGCCGCCGGCGTCTCCTGCCCGCGTTGTTTCGACGCTCGGTCGGACGACGACCGCCAGCGCTATGCCGAGCGCCAGCGGCAGGTCGAGCTGGCGCAGGCGCGGGGCAGGGGACCGCATATCGGGTCCTGATCAAGGCGCCTGGGCCGGGGCAAAGCGGCCGCCCGTCATTGCAATGCCAGGTTTCGGGACCTACGTCTTCGGCGTTCGAAACCTGCCCGTTCGGCCGGGCAATCCTGGAGGCATTGATGTTCGATCCCAAGAAGCTTCTCGACGATCTGCTCGGCTCGCAAATTCCCGGCACCGGCGGCACGGTCCGCGACAAGGCCGGACAGGCGGTGCAGATGGCCAAGGACAATCCTCTTGCGGCGGGCGCGCTGGCCGCGGTGCTGCTTGGAACCGGCGCCGGGCGCCAGGTCACCGGTGCCGCCGTCAAGCTCGGCGGGTTGGCAGCGATCGGTGGCCTCGCCTACAAGGCCTACCAGAATTACAAGGCCGGCAATGCACCCGAGCAGGCGCCGGCGGCCGGCGAACCGGAATTGCTGCCGCCGCCGAAGGACACTGCCTTCCACCCGTCGCAAGCGCCGCAGGGCGAGGACGAATTCACGCTGACCCTGGTGCGGGCGATGATCTCGGCGGCCAAGGCCGACGGCCATGTCGACGACGAGGAGCGCAAGAAGATCGCCGGCAAGCTGAGCCTCGCGGGGATCGGTTCCGATGCGGAAAAATTCCTGATGGCGGAGCTGGAGAGCCCGATCGACCTCGACACGCTGGTGGCCGGCGCCAAGAACGACGCGCAGAAGCTTGAGCTCTACACCGCGTCGCGCCTTACAATCGATCCCGACACACGCGCCGAGCGCGGCTATCTCGATCTCCTCGCGGGCCGGCTCGGCCTGCCGGATGCGGTGATCGACCATGTCGAGGCGACGGTTTCGGCGGTCAAAGTGCCGGCTGCCAAGGCCGGGACCTCACCCAATCCACGCTGGTAGGCCAAAACGGAACAGGCGGGCCTTCGTGGCGTTAACCTCTCGTTAACCCAGGAAGCGCATGATTCTAGACAGTCGGATCGGCTTTCCTCCTCCCAAGTCCGGTCCAGATCAGGGCGGTCGCCAATGACCGCCCTTTTTGTCGGCCCTCCGGGCTTCTCCCAAAAAGGAATTGTACTTTTCGGCACCCGGCCAGGCTCCGAACCCTTGATAGGAATTTTTTCCTTGACTGGGTGAAGGCAACTATGGTAGATATTTGGTTATGGTGCTGAGTTGCGCCAGGGACCCGCCGCACAGGCGGGTTTTCCGTTCAATGCTCCCTCGACAGCGCGCGGTCGAAGGCCGGACGAAACCTGTCAGCTTGGATTCGTTGCCCTGGACACCAGCGTCCCGCTTGCCATCGCCGCCGTCATTTGCGATGCCTTTTGCCCCTGGACCACCTGAAAATCAGTCGAGCCAAATGCGGCGCAGCCGGAGGATATCTGCCATGACCGAAAAAACCGCCATCGTCACCGGCGCCGGCACGGGCATCGGCAAGAGCGTCGCCACCGCGCTGCTCAAAGCCGGCTGGAACGCCGTATTCTGCGGACGCCGGAAGGGGGTGCTGGACGAGGCGATCGCCGCGGCCGGGCAGACGGATGCCAAGGCACTGGCTGTCGCCTGCGACATCAGCAAGCCCGGCGAGGTCGATGATTTGTTCGAGACGGTGGCGGAGGCGTTCGGCCGCGTCGACCTGCTCTTCAACAATGCCGGCATGGGCTACAAGTCGGCGCCGATCGACGAGATCCCGGTCGAGGTGTGGAACGATATTGTGGGCGTAAATCTCACCGGTTCGTTCCTGTGCGCCCGCGCGGCCTTCCGCGCCATGCGCAAGCAGAAACCGATGGGCGGCCGCATCATCAACAACGGCTCCATCTCGGCCTACGCGCCGCGCCCGGGATCGGTGCCCTATACCGCGACCAAGCATGCCATCACCGGGCTGACCAAGACGCTGGCGCTCGACGGCCGCCCCTACGACATCGCCTGCGGCCAGATCGACATCGGCAATGCGCTGACCGACATGGCGCAACCGATGACGGTCGGCGTGCCACAGGCCAACGGCTCCATTGCCGCCGAAGCGGTGATGGACGTCCAGCACGTGGCCGACGCCGTCGTCCACATGGCCAGCCTGCCGCTCGAGGCCAATGTGCTGTTCATGACCGTGATGGCGACCAAGATGCCGTTCGTGGGCAGAGGCTGACCAAGCCTTTATTTTTGCGCAATTCCCAAGGGAAAGCGCTACGCGCTTTTCCCGGAAACCTCTACGCGCTTTCTGGAGTTGCTTTAGGTGCCTGCCAGCGCCACGCCCGGCAGATAGAGCGCGATCGGGCGGATCTCGTAGACGGCGGTCGGGTTGACGCGGCGCAGATCGCGCGCGATGGCGATCGCGTCATCGCGCTTGGCGCAATCGACGACATAGAGGCCGAGAAGCTGTTCCTTGGTCTCGGCGAAGGGGCCGTCGATGACGATCCCGTCGCCGGGTCCGCGCAAGGTGCAGGCCGACTGGGTCGCTCCAAGCCGCGCCGAGGGGCCGAGGCTGCCGTTCGCATAGAGCCCGTCGTGGATCTTGAGCAGGTCGGTCATCAGTGCCGCATCTTCCTGCGGCGTCAGTGCCTTGATCGCGTCTTCCACGTGATAGGCAAGAATTGCATAAAACATCGAGGCACCCCATTTCGATCCTGATCCAACGATCGTAGCGGCTCCCCGCACGCAGGCACAGTCTTTGGCCATGCGCCTCCCGACGCATCATGACATTGCCATGCCGCCAGCGGCAATCGATGCGGACTCGCGGCGAACGCCGGAGGCCTCACTTGGCCAGGAACACTCCGATCCTGTCCAGCGCGCGCAAAATGTTCTCCTCGGAATTGGCGTAGGAGAGCCTGACATAGCCCTCGCCGAGAATGCCGAAATCGGGGCCGCCGATCAACGCCACGCCGGCGTCATCGAGCAGGGCCGAGGCCAGTTGCTTCGCCTTCCAGCCGGTCTTCGACACGTTGGGGAAGGCATAGAAGGCGCCCTTGGGCGTGATGCAGGATATGTTTGGCAGGGCGTTCAGTCCCTCGACCACGATCTTCCTGCGGCGATCGAAGGCGCGCATCATCTTGTCGACGTCGTCCTGCGGGCCGTCGATGGCCGCGATGCCGGCAAACTGGCTCGGCGCGTTGACGCAGGACCAGCAATTGACCGCCAGCTTGCGCACTTTGTCGTAGAGATGGGCACCCTTGTCGCCGTTCGGCCAGATCGACCAGCCCATGCGCCAACCGGTCATCGCCCAGGTCTTCGACCAGCCGTTGAGCACGATCAGCCGGTCGCGGATTTCGGGAAACCCGAGCAGCGAGCAGTGTTTTTCGCCATCATAGGTCATCACGTCGTAGATTTCGTCGGAAAGGATGGCCACCCGCGGATGTGCCTCCAGTCCCTTGACCAACTTCTCGATCTCGGCGCGCGGTGTGACGCCGCCGGTCGGGTTGGCCGGCGAGTTGAGGATCAGGAGCCGCGTCTTAGAGGTGATCAGCGCCAGCGTCTCCTCGGCCGAGAAGGCAAAGCCGTTCTCCTCGCGCATCGGCACGGGGATGGGTGCCGCACCGGTGAACTCGATCATAGAGCGATAGATGGGAAAGCCGGGATCGGGATAGAGGATCTCGGCGCCGGGCTCGCCGAACATCAGGATGGCGGCGAACATGGTCGGCTTGCCGCCGGGCAGGATCATCACCGCGTCGGGCGATACCTCGACCCCGGTCGTGGTCAGCGTGCGGCGCACCACCGCCTCGCGCGTCGCCAACAGGCCGTTCGCCGGCGTGTAGCCGTGGTGGCCGTCGCGCAGCGCCTTGATCGCCGCCTCGACAATGTGCTGCGGCGTCTTGAAGTCGGGCTGGCCGATGCCGAGATTGACGATGTCGCGGCCTTGCTGGGCGAGTGCCGTGGCCCTCGCGAGCACGGCGAAGGCGTTTTCCTCGCCGAGACGATCGAAGGCCGAAATCGTGTGGAGCATTTTTCCCGTCCGTGTGGTTCTTGCTATGCGGTTGCGTTTTTGTGAGCTTCGGCCCGCAAAAGTCAAACGGATTGGAGCTTTCGGTGTCGGAAAATCTCAAGAACTGGCAACCGCGTCCGCGCCCGGAGCGCAAGGTGCTGGAGGGCCGCTATGTCAGGCTTGAGCCGCTGAGCGCCGCCAAGCACGGCGATGGCCTCTATGAAGCGTCTTCCGTGGCCGACGTCGATGGCCGCTTCGCCTGGCTGCCCGACTATCCGCCGGAAACCCGCGCCGCCTTCCAACCCTGGCTGGACAAGGTGGAGGCGAGCGAGGATCCGCTGTTCTTCGCCGTCATCGACAAAGCGAGCGGCAAGGTCGCCGGGCGCCAGACGTTGATGCGCATCGATCCAGCCTATGGCGTCATCGAGATCGGCAACATCTATTGGGGGCCGCTCATCGCGCGCAAGCCGGCGGCGACGGAAGCGCAGTTCCTGTTCATGAAATACATTTTCGACGAGCTCGGCTATCGCCGCTACGAATGGAAATGCAACAACCGCAACGAGCCGTCGAAGCGCGCCGCGGAACGGTTCGGCTTCAAGTTCGAGGGCATTTTCCGCCAGCACCTGATCGTCAAGGGTGAAAACCGCGACACCGCATGGTATTCGATCATCGACAAGGAATGGCCGGCCTTGCGCAAAGCCTACGAGGCGTGGCTCGATCCGGCCAATTTCGACGGTGCCGGCCAGCAGAAACGACGGCTCGAGGATTTTCGCGCGGAATTCGGCGCTTGAGCTGAATCCGGGCATGGGAGTTTGCCATTGGCGCACAGTCACGACGACAGCCGGCACGACGACAGCCGGCACGACCACAGCGGGCACGGCCACAGCGCGCATAGTCATGGCTCGACCGACAAGAAGCGCGTTTTGATCGCGGCCTGCCTGACGGCGGGCTTCATGGTGGCGGAGGCGCTTGGCGGTCTTTTCACCGGCTCGCTGGCGCTGCTGGCCGATGCCGGCCACATGCTTGCCGACGCCATTGCGCTCGGCCTTGCCTGGTACGCGTTTCATCTTGCGGACCGGCCGGCGACCGTCCGCCTGACCTATGGCTTCGGCCGGGTCAAGACGCTGGTGGCCTACACCAACGGCATCGCCATCTTCGTCATCGCGCTGTGGATCGTCTACGAGGCGTGGGAGCGCCTGCAGACGCCGGCGCCGGTGCTGGGCGGGCCGATGCTGGTGGTGGCGATCCTCGGCCTGCTGGTCAACATCGGCTCCTTCCTGGTGCTGCATGGCGGCGACCGTGAGAGCCTCAACATGCGCGGCGCCATACTGCATGTGCTCGGCGACCTGCTCGGCTCGGCCGCGGCAATCGTGGCGGCGATCGTCATTCTGGCGACCGGCTGGACCCCGATCGATCCGATCCTGTCGGTGCTGGTCTCGCTGCTGATCCTGTCCACGGCATGGTCGCTGATGCGCGCGGCCGCCCACGTCCTGCTCGAAGGGGTGCCGCCGAGCCTCGACCGGGACCTGATCGCCAGCGACATCGCGACGACGGTCCAGGGGGTGCGCGAGGTGCACCACATGCATATCTGGTCGATCGACGGCACCAGCAGCATGGCGACGCTGCATGCCTGCCTCAACGAGGGCGTGGACGCGCACAAGGCGGTCAGCGCGATCAAGAAGCGGCTTGCGTCGGAGCATGGCATCAGCCATGCCACGGTGGAACCTGAATTCGGCCAGTGCGCCGACGACGGCGACGAGCACGACCATGGTCATGACCATGATCACCACCAGGGGCATGACGCGGCTTTGCATCATGGCCACCATCACTGACGCAGGGAACCCAAGCGCCTTGAATCCGAGCTCGACGACCCCTGGCCACGCAGGGACAGCATAATGGATCGCGATAGCAAGAACGCCGCTATCGCCGCGCTGTCGATCATGCTGCTGTTCGGCATTGCCGTTTATTTCCTGCCAAACATCATGCTGGCCCTCGGCGATCTGTCGACCGTGCTGGCCGGCATCTTCGGCACCGCGTTCGTGCTGGCGTTTTTCTTGGTGTTCTGGCTGCGCGCGCGCAGCCAACGCAAAAATCAGAGCAAATAAGGGAAGTTCGACATGCGCATTCTGATCACGGGCGCCGCCGGCATGGTCGGCCGCAAGCTCATTGCACGGCTGGCAAAGGACGGCAGGCTGCGCGGCCAGAAGATCACCGCGCTCGACCTGCACGACATCGTACCGCCACAGGCGCCGGCCATCGAGGGCGTCAGCATCCACAGCCATACCGGCGATCTCGCCGAGGCGGGCGCCGCCGAGAGGCTGGTCGCGTCGCGGCCCGACGTCGTGTTCCATCTCGCCGGCATCGTATCGGGCGAGGCGGAAGCCAATTTCGATCTCGGCTACCGCGTCAATCTCGACGGCACGCGCGCCTTGTTCGATGCCGTCCGCCTGGCTGGGTTTGCGCCGCGCGTCGTGTTCACCTCGTCGATCGCGGTGTTCGGCGCGCCGTTCCCGGACGTCATTCCCGATGAATTCCACACTACGCCGCTGACCTCCTACGGCACGCAGAAGCAGATGAGCGAGGCGCTGCTGGCCGACTATTCCAGGCGCGGCTTCTTCGACGGCATCGGCATCCGGCTGCCGACCATCTGCGTGCGGCCGGGCAAGCCGAACAAGGCGGCCTCCGGCTTCTTCTCCGGCATCATCCGCGAGCCGCTGAACGGTCAGGAGGCGATCCTGCCGGTGCCGCGCACCGTCGTCCATACCCACGCCAGCCCACGCTCGGCGGTGAATTTCCTGATCCATGCGGCCGGGATCGACGGCGCCGCCGTCGGGCCGCGCCGCAACCTGACGATGCCAGGCGTCGCCGTCACCGTCGGCGAGCAGATCGAGGCGCTGGAACGCATCGCCGGGCCGAAGGCGGTGAGCCTGATCCGCGAGGAGCCGGACGAGACGATCTGGGCGATCGTCAAGGGCTGGCCGACGCGGTTCGAGGCGCGGCGGTCAAGGGAACTCGGCTTCAGTGCCGAGAAGAGCTTTGACGAGATTATCCGCGCTCATATCGAGGATGAACTCGGCGGCAAGGTGTATTGATATTCAGGTGATGCCGGCCTGCGAACGGCTGATACCTGCGCTTCCGGTGCTCACGTACTTTAAGTACGCTCCGCTCCGGTTCTCGATATCAACCGTTCTCGGCACGGCCTGACCTGAATCTCAACACACCTTGGGGCGCTACTTCCGGGTCAAACGCCACCCGTCAGGCTCGCCGACAGCAGCAGCAGTCCGAACAGGAACACGAAGGCGGCGCCGCCGATCTCGACGATCGAATGGATGCGGTTGCCCATGCGGCCGTCGCCGGCGAAATACACCGCCCAGTTCTTTGCGGTCACCGCGATCGTGGCCAGCGCCGAGACGGTTATGGCGGTGCCGATCGACATCGCCAGCACCGACAGCAGGCCGCCGAGCCACAGGCCATTGAGCAGGGCGAAGCTGAGCACGATCAGCGCGCCGGAGCAGGGGCGGATACCGACCGCGGCCACCGCCGTCCAGGCGGTGCGCCAGTCGAAGCGGTCGCCGGACAGCAGCGCCGGATCTGGCGCATGCGAGTGGCCGCAGGTCTCGCAGACCTCGCCCGCCGCGTGCGCGTGATCGTGCGCGCCATGATCGTGGTGATGGTCATGCGCGCCGTGGTCATGGTGATCGTGCGAATGGTCATCCCCATGGTCGTGATGTTCATGCCCATGCAGCGCGTTCGCCGAATGGCTGTGAGCGGCATGCGAATGGCCCGTGTGACCTGTATGACCGGCATGCGAATGGCCCGCATGGGAATGCCCCGCGTGAGCCGCCGACAGGCTGTAGGCGGGACCTCTGCCGAACAGGCGCAGGACGGAGGGGCCGAGCTTGCGCCACAGCAGCCAGGCGCCGAACAGGGTGACGAAGACGAAGCTCATGATCTCCATGAACCAGGCCGCGTCGGTCATCGAGACGGCGGTGCCGCGCAGGACGAAATAGGCGACTGCCATGACCGCGACCGCGGTCAGGCCCTGCAGCAGGGCCGAGACGAACGACAACAGGATGCCACGCCGCAGCGCCACTTCGTTGGCGACCATGTAGGACGAGATCACCGCCTTGCCGTGGCCGGGGCCGGCGGCGTGGAAAATGCCGTAGGCGAAGGACAGGCCGATGAGCACCCAGAGCTTGCTGTTGTCCTGACGCATCGCCTTCATCGCCGTGGCGAGCGCGCGATAGAATTCCTGCTGCCGCAGATTGATCCACATCAGGATGTGGGCGAACGGGCCGGTGGTCGGCGCCATGCCATCGTTGACGCCGATGCCGAGCGAGCTCTGGGCATGAGCCGAGCCGGCGAAATGCACCATCGCGAAGCTGATGGCCAACAGGCCGAATGCCAAACGCAGGGATGGTCTCATCACCGGGTTCATCCTTCTGGCTGACAGGTCAGTTCGAGCTTGGTGGCAAAGATCTTGCTCATGTCGGTGCCTGTCGGGTCGTTGAAGAAGGCGTCCGTCAGGGTCTTCTGGTTTTCCTTGATGGCCTCATCCGGGTCGGGGCGGACCACCTTGTCGGTGCAGTTCGGGGGCAGGCCCTCGACCGTGATGTTGGCGTCCTCGGTGAAGTCGATCGCCGTGTAGAAGGTCGGATCGTAGACGCCGATATCGATCTTGCCGGTGAGCTTGATCGGCGCCTTTGGTTCGGACTCGAACAGGATGATCAGCTGGTCGTTGTCGAAATTGGCCATCAGATGCGTCGGCGGCGTCATCGGCACGTCCTTGCCGTCCTGGGTGACGAGCTGGAAGTAGTTGAATTCGGCCAGCGAGGCGTGGACCGTGTCGGCGACCTCCTTCAACTCCTTGTCGTCAAGCTTCAGGTCGGAATTCTTGTCGAACTCCATCATGACAGTGCTGGAAAACAGATCATCGAAGCGCCAGAGATGGCGCAGCGCTTTCACGCTTTGGTGATCCGGGGAGAGGATCACGTCGAGGCGGGCCTCGGCGAAAACGTGCGGATGCACCTCGGCCGGTCCAATGGCGGTCAATGTCGCCGCCAAGGCCGAAGCCAGCGTGATTGCGTGCCGTCTCAGATGCATTCGCGGTCGCGATTCCCTTGGCTTCGGAGAGAAGTCGACAGTTACCAGAAAGGGGGCGAAAATGGGACCGCGCCGCAATTGAAGGCGGTCATGCGGTTTCGCGCGTCCTGAACCACTGGACCAGGAAATCGACGAAGACACGCACCTTGGCGGGCAAATAGCGCCGGTGCGGATAGACGGCGAAAATGCCGGCGCCCGACAGGGTGCGGTCATCCAGCACCGTCACCAGCCGGCCGCTCGCAATATCCGGCGCGGCGATGAAATCCGGCAGGATGGCAAATCCCAACCCCGACAGGGCAGCAGCCCGCGCCGCCATCGGGCTGTTGACTTCGATCGGGCCGGAGACCGAGACGCTCACCGTATCCTCGCCGTCTCCCTTGAATTGCCAGTTGTTCAAGCCGCGGCCATTGGTGTCGACGATGCAGGGCATGCGGCCGAGATCCTGCGCCCGTACCGGCATGCCATGTTTTGCGATGAGTTCGGGAGATGCGCACAGCCGTGTGGAAAACGGCGCCAGACGCCTGGCGATCAGCGACGAGTTCTCCAGGCGCGAGATGCGCACCGCGAGATCGAAGCCTTCCTCGACGAGGTCGACGAAGCGGTCGTCCAGCTGGATGTCGAGCACGATGTCGGGATATTGCTTGGCGAAGTCGATCAGCGACTGGCCGATCGGCGCGTCGGCGAAGGTGCGCGGCGCAGACAGCTTGATCCTGCCGCGCACGTCGCCGGACGATTCACGCACGGCGTCGGCAAGACTGTCGACCTCGCGCACGATCTCGGAGGCGCGGCGATAATAGGTGTGGCCGGCCTCGGTCATCGAGAACTGGCGGGTGGTGCGGTTGAGCAGCAGCGCGCCGAGCTCGTCCTCCAGCTCGCGCACATATTTCGACAGCAGCGCCTTGGAGCGGCCGATCTTGCGCGCCGCCGCCGAAAAGCCCTCGGCCTCGACCACGTCGATGAAGGCGCGCATGCGGGTCAGTGTGTCCATGAATCAGGCCTTTCGTGCGGCGTCGAGATTTCGGCCGAGCCGTATCAGGGCAATGTCGCCGCCGGAAGGGCCAGCGACAGGCCGGCCCACCGGTATCTTGCGAGGGTGCAGAAGGGGGTCGAGAGGGTCGTGCGTGCCTGTCATCGTTCGATATCCGGATACGGTGAAACCAACATTGTTCGATGCCGGAATTTTTACAACCTACGATACGATTTTTATTGATTGTGAATCTCTCTGCCCCTATATCGCGCTTGCCCAAAGTCGCACGTGCCTGTGGGTGTCCGCCGATCCTCTGAATGGTGAGGGAAATCGGTAAGGTAACTGGAGCCAACCCCTCCAGTCGGTTTAGCGGCCAACCGCCAGACCGAGGACACCTTGAAGCAACGACGGTGCGGGCCTTTCTGGTTCTCTGCCGGTTGTCCAAAGACCGGGGTTACTGAAGAGGCACACCATCATTGCCGGCAGTGCGGAACGGGGTTCTCCCAGTCCAAGCCAAGGCAGACAAAGCGAACCGAAGCCGGGCAAGGCCAAGGTTCATCGCCGCGAGACGGCGTTTCATGGTTCCGGGGTCTCCACCGGCTGGTTCCATGGATTTCCGTCCCGCCTTTGTCCACCGCGTGTTCGCGAGGCCGACAGCCCGCGTCCGCACCCTTGTGCGCGCCGAAAGGCGTGATGGAGAAACCCGATGGCCACGCAGCGCATCCTCGACTTCCTCGCCACCCGACGTCCGACCGGTCCTTGCCTCGTCGTCGACCTTGATGTCGTGCGCGACAATTTCCGCGCCTTCGAGAAGGCGCTGCCCGATTCCAGGATCTACTATGCGGTGAAAGCAAACCCGGCGCCGGAAATCCTGCGCCTCCTTGCTGCGATGGGCTCGTCCTTCGACACCGCTTCCGTTGCCGAAGTCGAGATGGCGATGGACGCCGGTGCGCCGGCGGACCGCATCTCCTTCGGCAACACCATCAAGAAGGAGCGCGACATCGCGCGCGCCTACCAGCTCGGTATCAAGCTGTTCGCCGTCGATTGCGTCGAGGAGGTCGAGAAGATCGCCCGCGCCGCTCCAGGCGCCCGCGTGTTCTGCCGCGTGCTGACCGATGGCGAGGGCGCCGAATGGCCGCTGTCGCGCAAGTTCGGCTGCGTGCCTGCGATGGCTGTCGACGTGCTGCGCCATGCCAAGGCGCTCGGGCTCGACGCCTATGGCGTGTCGTTCCATGTCGGCTCGCAGCAGACCGACCTGACGGCCTGGGATCGCGCGCTGGCCGACGCCAAGACCGTGTTTTCGACGCTCGCCGAGGAAGGCATCGTCTTGAAGATGGTCAATATGGGCGGCGGCTTCCCGACGCGCTACCTGCGCGACGTGCCGGCGGCCCAGGCTTACGGCCAGGCCATCTTCTCGGCGCTGCGCAAGCATTTCGGCAACGCCATTCCCGAGACCATCATCGAGCCGGGCCGCGGCATGGTCGGCAATGCCGGCGTCATCAAGTCGGAAGTCGTGCTGATCTCGAAGAAGGCGGACAACGACAATGTGCGCTGGGTGTTCCTCGATATCGGCAAATTCGGCGGCCTGGCCGAGACGATGGACGAGGCGATCCGCTATCCCCTAGTGACCGCGCATGACGGCACGGAAACCGCGCCTTGCGTGCTCGCCGGCCCGACCTGCGATTCGGCGGACGTGATGTATGAGAAGACGCCCTATCCGCTGCCTCTGTCGCTGACCATCGGCGACGAGGTGCTGATCGAAGGCACCGGGGCCTACACGACCACCTATTCGGCGGTCGCCTTCAACGGCTTCGAGCCTCTCCGATCCTACGTGATCTGACGGTTCGAAAGAACCGTCGGGTCATCCCAGGTGGGCGTCTGTCGCCCATCCGGGCTCGCCTGTGGAACAGTCTCCGCTCGTGAAGGATCGCGGAAATGGACATTGCAAATTTCGTTGTCGAAGGCGCTGCGCGCGACATCTCCCCCTCAGAGGTGGAGATGGTCACGAACTGGCCGGAGGGGTTTGTCTCAGCCGCCTCGACGTCTCTTGGACCGCATGGGGCTAGCGCTTCACGCGCGGCGAACCCCTCTGTCGCCTTCGGCGACATCTCCCCCTCGAGGGGGGAGAGTGCCCGTGCTTTCGCCATCGTTGCCGAAACGCCTGATGATATCGCGGCGCGCGAGGCGTTGCTCGATGCCGCCATGGGGCCGAAGCGCAAGACGAAGTCGTCGGAGAAGCTGCGGCGGGGCCGGCGGCCCTCGGAAGGCCTGGCTTTCGTCGCGCGCGACGCATCGGGCGCCGTGATGGGCACGGTGCGGCTCTGGGACGTCACGCTGGGCGAGGGCGGTCCGGCAGCACTGTTGCTTGGGCCCCTGGCGGTCGCTCCTTCGCTCAAGAGTGCCGGCATCGGCTCGGCGCTGATGCGCCATGCGGTCGCCGAAGCCGCGCGTCTCGGCCACGCGGCGATCCTGCTGGTCGGCGACGCGCCCTATTACGGCCGCTTCGGCTTCTCAGCCGCAAAGACCGGTTCGCTGGCCATGCCGGGCCCGTATGAGCGGCATCGGCTGCTCGCGGTGGAACTGGTGGAGGGCGCGCTCGACGGCGTCCATGGCACGCTGAAGGCCGCGGGGCGCAAGCTGAAGGCGCAGGCGCTGGCGGCCTGAGGCGCTGAGCCCCAAACGAACGAAAAACGCCGCCCGAAACGGCGGCGTTTTCGTTCCGAGAACAGTCTCGGCGGTCTTCTGTCTCAGCCGATCAACTGGCTGAGCGCCATGGCGACAGACATGTCGCCTTCGACCTTTATCTTGCCGGTCATGAACGCCATGGTCGGGTTGAGATCGCCCGATATCAGCGAGTCCAGATCGTCGAGCGAGAGCTTGATGGTACAGTCGGCGGGGCCGTCGGCGGTCGAGACATCGGCGCCGTCGATGACGATGACGCCATCGCTGCCGGTGTCGAATTTCACGGAACGATCGAACCCGCTGCTGGCCACGCGCGACCTGATCTTGTCGGCAATCTCCTGAACGCTCACGCTGTTCTCCTGTCTGGTTGCATCTGCCTGTTCGGTTGCATCTGCTTATCTGGTTGCATCCTGTCGCGCCACGACACATCGATCCGCCCGAGGGCCATGCATCTTCGCGGCCACGGTCGCTGCCGCATATAGCTTTGGATTGACGTTTACGTCAACGCGAATTGCAGGGCCTGGTTCCTATCGCCGCACCGGGCGAGGACCGGATCACCGTGCCTGGCCAGTGGCATGCCCGGGGGCTCAATGCGACTTGAAGGCCTTGGTCATCTCGGACGCAGTGGCGCCGGCTTCCTGCCGGCGGCGCAACCAGTTGTCGCGTATCTCATCCTTGCTCAGGAAATTGACCTGATCGACCAGAACCTCATGCACCAGTGTGGCGCCGACGCGTGTGTTGACGGTATCGCGGATCGCGGCGCGGAAGGCGTCGAGGTCGATCGTCTCCTTCTTGGTGAAGTCGATCTGCGGATTGGAATACAGGTAGGAATAGACCTGGTCGGTGATCAGTGCCTCGGCCGGGATCGACAGTTTCTTGATCTGCTCGGGTTCGACCGTGTAGACCAACTTGGTCAGGAAATAACCGTCGATCCTGGCGTTGCGGATCAGCGGCACCGAGATGACCTCGGTCTTGACGTAGTCCAGCCCGCCCAGCATCGGCTTCGGCTTTTCGCCGACGCCGCGTTCGCCGGCGGCCTGGAACGAATAGAACACCGCGCCGAGGGTGGCGACGCAGATCCAGACCGCGATGGCGATGACCTTGACCATTCAGGCACCCGAGCCGGCGACCACGCGCTAACCGCGCGCCCGGCCGAACTCGCCGGCGGAATAAGTGCCGTCGGTTTCGGCGCGCTGGATGGCGGTGCGCAACAGGCCAGCGACCTCGTTGACGGCGCTCAGATGCGCCAGGATCGCCGCCTCGTTCTTCGCAAGCTTCTGGCGAAGCCGGACAAGGCCTTCGCGGTGCTGTTCGAGGAACTCGGCTTCGCTGCCGCCGCGCATGGCACGGGTCAGTTCATAGAGATAGCGGCTCTTGCGCGCGTTCGATGCCTTGAGATCGTAGCCGGTGTCGCTGCGCAGCCCGGCCGTTTCTTGCTCGACGACTTCCTCGATGCGGCCGATGATGGCGGCAAGGTTTCCGGGCCGCGCGAGTGCGACCGGGGCTTCCGATGTGGCCGTGCGCGCCGGCAGGTTGGCGGTGAATTCCGAAAAGTCGGCCATGGCGTTTCCCAGTCTAGATCTTGATGTCTGTCTTTGTGGTCGTTTCATCGCCGGTCATGGACCTGGCGGCCTTGCGCTGCAGCTCCTGGACGAGCGAGGTGGACAGACGGCTCTGCCGGTCGATCTCGGTCTTTTCAGGCCCGCCGGAGACCGGGCCGATCGGCACCTTGCGCTTGCCTTCGAGATAATGGTCGGCGAGCAGCGATTTGGCGATGCCGATGCCGCCGCGCTCGGCCATGACGTCGGCGACGCGCTCGGCGAGCTGCGATTTCCACATGTCGCCGGCCAGGCCCTTGCCGTACACGCCCTCGGTGTCCTTGGGCATCATGTTCTGGATGAAGGTCTGGAGCACCATGGCTTCGAATTTCTTGAACTTCTTGGATGAATCGGCCGCCACGGCCTGGTCGGCGGTGGCGCGCGACAGCATCGTCCCGGCCGAAGCGGCCTCGACCGAAAAGCTGCCGGCAACGCCGCCCGCATGCCTGGTCAGTGCGGCGCGCGCGGCCGCGAGATCCGCCGGCTCGGCTGCTCGGACAACATCCATCACGATGTCGCTGGGGGGAGAGATCGCCAAGAAAGTCCGCCTTTTGTCGGGTTTCCTTGGCCAGACCATGCCTCAACAAGCTTGTGGCAGGCTTGCGGGGGAGGAAGGAAGGTCAGGGTTCTCTGCATCCAGCCGCGCAGCCAGATTTCAACAACGCATGTCGGGTAAAAATGTGGCTTCCGGTTTTGGGAGAACGACCTGCAGAAAGCGTCTCGCCCGAATCCGTTCGAACGTGACGCGCTTCAGGACGGGGGAAGACCGGCCCTCGACAGCATTTCAAGGAACCGGGAATGGTGATGATCCTTCACATAGCGCGGCACAAAGCCAGGGCAGACATTGCTCAGATTGAGATGCGGAAGTTGTGACAGGCAATGATGGATGGCCCGCGACGCTTCATCGCGATTGCCGGTTGCGGCCGCGGCCGCGGCCCAATAAAGCGCGCCACGAACGAAGCCCGGCTTTGTCCTGACCACCTTGCGCGCGACCTCGAGCGCCCGCTGATCGTCTCCGCCGGCAAACAGCGCCATAACGAGCCCGTGGTGACGCCAGTAGTCGATGACGTCATGGGTTCCCAGCCGGATCGCCTCGTTCGCCTCGCGCACGGCTTCGCTGACCTGCCCGCGCAGCGCGAAGAGCATCGCAATATCGCCGTGGCCGCTCGGATAATTTGGGTTGAGGCTGATCGCGTGCCGGCATTCGACGATCGCCTCGTCGATACGACCGCAACTTTCGAGAGCGAATGACAAGATGCACCGGGCAATTTCATCGTCCGGCACCGCCCGCACCGCGGCCTCGGCAAGCGCCAGCGTATACTCGATATTGCCCTGCTCGCGGGGCAGCGCGCCAAACGCGATGCCCATGGAAATCATGATCGAGAGCGTCCGCTTCGCACGGGCGTTGTCGGGCCCTGTCGAGAGCGCCTTCGTCGCAAGTTCCATCCCGACCAGCAGCGAGTCGTGGGTCATCTCAAAATATTTCATGAGCGCCTCGTTCACCAACCTGCGCACTTCAGGGGGACCAGGCGGACTCTTGTCGCGGACCTTCCAGTTGGTCAGCTGAAGTTCGAGGATCACCGCCAGAACGACGGACTGGGCGATCCTGTCCTGGAATTCGAGCGCATTCTCGGAGTGGCCGTCGAACTTCTGGGCCCAGACATGATGACCGCCGACGGCATCGACAAGCTGGATGTTCACCCTCAGCCCATTGCCGGATCTCTGGATGCTGCCGCTGAGCACATATTGTGCCCGCAGCGCTCCCGGCGCTTTACCTTCTTGGCGCGGGCCGACCTTATCTGTCGGGGGAACCGCGGAGAGCACGACATAGTCGGCCACCTCGGAAAGAGCTGTCGTGATGTCCTGGACCAGTCCCTTGGAGAAAAAATTGTCGCCTTGTTTTCCGGTCAGATTGGTGAAGTCGGCAACGCCAATGGAAGGGTGTCCGAGGCGATGGCTGGCCGCAACACCACTTGCCGACGGCGCGTGTGACGCCGTGTCGGAAGCAAGCAGCAGGGACTGCCATAGTGCCCGCGTCTCTGGGCCGGCTTCGACGCCGAACTCCTTCTTCAGCATGCTTCTGCAGGCCTCGTATGTCCTGAGCGCCTTGTCGCGTTGACCACAAGCAAGGAGCAATTCCATCTTGAGCCGATAGGATTCTTCCCGCGCCGGATCCATGGCCAGGACGCGATCGGCCAGGACGAGGCCCGCTTCAGCGTCGACGAGGCGAGCCAGTTTCTCGAATGATTCAAGCGCACGACCGAGCAACCTGTCGCGTTCCGACGCGACCCAGTCGTCGAAGCCATTGCTTCCCACATGGAGACCGTCGAGAAACGGGCCAGTGTAGTTCGCCAGAGCCTTTTCGAGTTCCTGCGCGGAGCGGGCCGATAAACCCGTCTCGAACTCCTCCACATCGACCCGAAACGCCTCTGGCCTGAGGTGGATCAACTCTCCGGTGGAATGGATAAGATCGACACCCGAGAGATCGCGGCGCAGGACGCTGAGGGTTTGGCGAAGACTGTTGCGCGAATGTTCGCCATCGCTGTCGCCCCATAGCAGGTCAGCCAGTTTCTCCCGCGTTGCTGCCATGCCCGGACATCGGGCCAGATAAGCAACGATTGCCGGGCCGCGTTTCCCGACCAGTCGAAGCGGGCCAGTTGTTTCAATACGGAAGCCGCCGAAGAGTGAGATTCTATTTGCAGCGCCGCCGTCGTCACTTTGCATCTGCTGCCTCAGCCTGACGAAATTCTAACGCAAATCTAACGTTCCGCAATCGTCCGTCACCGCGCGTCAAGCGCCCCCGTGACGGCAGGTCATTTAGACTTCGCTAAATTAGGCGGCCAAGTCAACGCAATGCTTGGTTCAAGGGGGGCGCGTGTCCAGAACAAGAGCCAATTTGCTGCTGCTCTTTGCAGCCGCATTGTGGGGCTTCGGCAACGTCTCGCAAAAGACGGTGCTGGTCCATCTCGACGCCATGAGCGCGGTAAGTCTGCGTTGCCTGATCGGCGGGCTGCTGGTGCTGCCCTTTGTCTTGACCGAAAGGCGAGTGGCGATCGGGGCGGGCTATTTTCCGAGCCTGGCCAGGGTGGGCGCGCTGTTCGCCATCTCCATCACGCTTCAGCAGCTTTGCTATGTCGGAGCCTCGGTCACCAATGCAAGCTTTCTGGTGAGCACGGCAACCGTAATGACACCTCTGGCCGCCTGGTTGCTCGTCGGCGAGCGTCCGACAGCGGGCCTCACGATCGCTGCCGGGCTGACCCTGGTCGGAGCCCTGCTTTTGTCGGATGGGATCGGCGGCCTCGGCAGCGGCGATCTCACCGCCATCCTGTCGGCTGCCTGCTATGCGCTCTGGGCGGTCGAGCTCGGCCGGCACATGCAGGCCCATGCGCGGCCGTTCACCGCCGCCGCCGCACAATTCCTCGGCGCCGCAGTCTTCGCCCTGCCGCTTGGGGCAATGCAAGGCAACCTGTCGCTGGCCGCCGCATTCGCAGCCGGTCCGGAATTGGCGATACTCGGCGTCTTCTCCACCGCGATAGCCTTCGGCATACAGACGGTTGCCCTGCGCTTCACGCCGGCCAGCCACGCCGCCGTGATCGTCAGTGCCGAAAGCGTTTTCGGGGCGCTGGGCGCGGCGATCTTTCTGGGCGAGCGGAGTTCGTGGCCGGGCGCCTTGGGAGCAGCGATCATTCTCGGTGCGATCCTTTCCGTCGCACGATCGAACCGAGCGCCGCAGGCACGTGCGTCCTTGCGGACCGCTTCGAACCAACGCTTCGACATTGCCCCTGCCTTTGCAACAGCGCCGGCAAGCGGGGCAGGCGAACGCCGCGTCAACAGTTCAGGTCCGGTGGAGGAATGCGATGACCACTGCCGCTGATGCGAACGTCGCCGTATCGAGCGCGGCCGGACAGGCCGCGGGGGCGCTGCGATGAACGCGTGGACAGTCCTTCTTCCGCTCGCACATTTGAGATCGGCCCTTGGTGCCCGCATGAAGGGACCCGGCGGCTATTACAACAGTGGCAACGCGCTTGGCCTCATCGTAGGTCTTGCAACCCAAATTGCGGCCGCGCCAGTCGGCCAGCATGAGGAAAGCGCTGTCATCGCGGCGGTGATGGACTATTTCGCGGGCAGCCATGGCACTGTTGCGCTCACCTTGGCTACCCTCGTCTTTTTCTGGGGCGGCGAAGCCTACCACCGGGCTTGGGCAAAGCCGGATGTTCCCGATCCCACCCTCAATCGTCTGGGCGACTTCCTCTCGGGATTAGGCGCAATCGGGCTCGGCATCGCGCTCTTGCTGCTCGGCGACCCGTTGCTTGCGGCGACCTCCGGCCTGCTGCATGCGCTCGGCAAGTTCGGCAGCACCTTTCACAGGCCGGGCAGGCCGGTTCCGGTGTGGCCGACCGCCTGGCCCGATCCGTTCCGCAGTGCGGTGCTCGCCAGCAGGTTGCCGGCAGTGGTGGCGACAACCGTCGCCCTCGGCCAGGCTTTGCCGGTGGTCTGGTCGGGCGAGTCCTTCGCGGTACTTATCATGCCGCTGACGTTACTCGGCTGTTATCTTTTGTGGACCAAGGCCGATCTGCTGCTGTTCGGCGTCGGGTCCAAGGTCCCTCGTCAAATTTCCACATGTTGAAAATGGGCGGCTTTGACAACGATCGGTTGTCGCGATGGAGAATGGCATGTTTATAGATATGTATCAGGACGCCGGTCCCTCTTCTGGAGCGGTCTCCTTTCGCGGGCGGGTGCAGCCGATAGGCGGGGCCAATCTTTTTTCGCCCACAAAGCCATCGGGAAGGGGGCTGGCAAGGCGAGCCAATTCACTCCTGAGACTGGCGGGGATACTTGCAGCTTCTGCGTTCTGGAATCTCCCGGCGCATGCAGCGAATGTCGACGTTGCCATCGTGTTCGCGGTCGACTTCTCGTCATCGATTGATCCAAAGATCGCCGATCTGCAACGCGAGGGACATGCCGCGGCACTCACGTCGCCCGAGATCATCGCCGCCATCGGCCGGAATTACGTCGGCTGCATCGGCGTGGCCTACTTTGAATGGTCGAGCCCCGGACACGCACGCACCATACTGCCGTGGACAAGCATCTGCGGACTGGAAGACGCAAGAGCGGCGGCGGCGGAGATCAGCAGGAAAGGGGATACCGGCGTCATCCGCCGGGGGCGAGCCGGAACATCGGTTTCCTCGGCTATCGACATTGGCAGTCTTCTGCTGGACCAGTTTCCTGGAAATGCCGCCAAGAAGGTCATCGATATCTCCTCCAATGGTGAGAACAACGACGGACTTCCTGTTCAGCCGAGCAGGCTGAACGCCATTGCCAAGGGATATACGATCAACGCGATCGCCATTCCCACCGAAGGCGACGATCCCGGCAATTTGCTGGCATCCTATTTTGCCAAATCGGTCATTGGCGGTTCCCAGGCCTTCGTCATGACGCCGAAAGGGCCAAACGATTACAGCACGGCGCTTCGCCGCAAGCTGGTTACGGAAGTAAGCATGAACAACGAAGGGCAATTCCCGCAACCGGCGGACGAGCGCTCTTCCCAACCGTAATTCCGGACAGTGGCGCATTGCTGCACGGACGCGTAAGGGCCGAGAGCAGACGGCGGCTCCTGGCATTAGCAAACACAGCTTCCAGGCTGCTCGGCTCGACGCGCCGAGCCGTCAACTGACCTGAATACGGCGGTCACCTGTCCGTTGCTCTCCCGACAGGTATGTTTCTTGGCGATCCACGGCCCCTCGTCGATCTTGACCTCGGCCCGGTCGATCGGCGGCGCACCCCAGGCGGCTCGACGATCCGACAATCGCTGCCGACAGGAGTCACCCGAGCCGGCGCCGATTTGAGGCCGGCTCAGCCGCGGCGACCCTCATGCCACCGCGGCGGTGGGACGCGGCTCATCCGATCGAGCGGAGCACACCACCGTCGACGCGCAACGCGGCGCCGGTGGTCGCCGAGGCCTGCTCGGAGCAGGTGTAGACGACCATGTTCGCGACTTCCTCGGTTGTCGCGAACCGGTTGATGAGCGTGGTCGGACGCAGCGATTTCAGGAAATTATGCTCGGCGTCCGTTTGCGTGATGCCCTGCTCTTTCGCGGTGGCCTTCATCCAGCCGCCGAGAATCTCGGAGTCGGTCGGCCCCGGCAGGACAGCGTTGACCGTGACGCCGGTGCCACCGACAAGTTCGGCCAGCCCGCGCGACACGGCCAGCAACGCGGTCTTGGTCATGCCGTAGTCGATCATCTCCTTGGGGATAGCGAGCGCGGACTCGCTGCTGATGAAGACGACCCGTCCCCACCCGCGCTCGACCATACCCGGCATATAGTGGCGCGCGGCGCGCACGCCGCTCATCACGTTGAGCTGGAAGAGGTCGAGCCATGCGGCGTCGTCCTGCTCGAAGAAGCCATTGGGACGTGCAGTGCCAACATTGTTGACGAGGATGTCGGCATCCGGCGCCTGCGCCGCGAGCGCCGCCGAGCCCTCGGCTGTCGCGAGATCGGCGGCAATGCCGGTGAGGTCGGCGTCAGGCAGCAGCGCGCGCAGTTCCCGGAGCGTCGCGGCGACCCGCTCTTCCGTACGTCCATTGACGACGACGGCGGAGCCTGCGCGCGCCAGCCCTTCGGCGATCGCGCGACCGATGCCGGCGGTCGATCCGGTGACGATGGCCTTTCGGCCCTTGAGTTCGATGTTCATGCCCTTGATCTCCGATTATAGGTGGCCAGACGACCGGACGGATGGCCCGGAGGTCAGCTGATGCCGCTCAGCTAGATAAGCCGCGCGAGCGCACGCAGGCGTTCCGATGCTAGTGCCGAAGGATGCCGAGCCCGGTGCTTGCCTAGCGGCCGAACATACGGGCCAATGCCTGGCCAACAGCCCCAAATCTCATGGTGGAATAGCTCATCGCGCTTCTCCTTCGGGCGGACGCATCGCCGCTGCCCCACGCCAAGAGGTAGGCATGCCCAGGCGCGCCATGCAGTCGGAAGACACGCACTACGGTGGTGCGAAATCGCACCGGAGGCTTCACGTGACGACGCGAACTTCTCCATGATCGACTGG
Source organism: Mesorhizobium sp. BR1-1-15 (assembly GCF_020165475.1). Taxonomy (NCBI): domain Bacteria; kingdom Pseudomonadati; phylum Pseudomonadota; class Alphaproteobacteria; order Hyphomicrobiales; family Phyllobacteriaceae; genus Mesorhizobium; species Mesorhizobium sp. BR1-1-15. The sequence goes on from NZ_JAIUIF010000002.1 coordinate 228,639, forward strand.
GACGGTATCCGTTACTTCTTCGCAGTCGCGCGCGACGGTTCGGTCCGAGCGGCGAGCAATGGATCAGGCGCCGCTGCCCGCATCATTCAGATGGCGACTGTCTCGCGAACCTGATCGGCCGCCGCATCCAGAAAAGCCTGCGCGAGGTCCGGGTCGTTGACCACCCGCGAGAGCATGACCGCGCCGACCATTGTCGAGAGAACGGCCATTGCCTTGTTGCCGCCCTTTTCGCCGTCGTCCTCGCCAACCCAACTGCCGAGCATCTCGAGATACTCCCTGATGCCGGCCTCGAATGAGGCCTTTACCTCGGCGCCTTGCCTGGCCGCATCCGAGCCGAGCGCGACGACCGGGCAGCCGTCCATCTTTTCCGCGCGATGATCCATACTGAGGTAGAATGAGATCACCCCGTCGAGCGGTTTCCCAGGGTTTGCCGCTGTCGCGGCCGACCACTTGTCGGTGGCGCTTTCCATCGCGCGCCTGGATGCCTGCGCCGCCAGGTCGTCCTTTGACTCGAACTGCTTGTAAAAGGCGCCCTGGGTCAGCCCGGCGCCCTTCATCAGATCCTTGAGGCCAATGCCGTCAAAGCCTCGCTCCCGAAAAAGGCGGCTTGCCACATTGATCACGGTTTCGCGGTTTTCCGCGGCCTGAGTGCGACTTACGCGCATCGCCATCTCCTTTTTAGATTGCATTCGTAATCTATACATTATATAGAGGTCGAACGCAATCCAAAAAAGGAGATATGAGATGATCCGCAAAACCCTGAGTGCGTCCGTTCTGGCCGCGATGTTTCTTGCGAAACCGGCTTTTGCCGAGGAAGCGACCATCGGACGCCCGATCGAAGCTGCCAGCCTGCACGAGGGACAGCTCGACATGGTGGTCTACTACGTCCCGGTCAACGGCGACCTGCTGGAGGTCACCGCCACCTTCGCGCCGAAGATCGGAGGTGATCCGCTGCGCTTCGTCATGGGCCTTGCTGACGGCGACTCCGTGGCCTTTTCCATGCCGGGCCATCAGGATTCGCTTTATGCGTTCTCAAGGTCGGGCGAGGAGGTCACGATCTCGACCGAGACCGACACATACCTGCGAGCCGACGCGACAATGCGCTGACGCGCAGACCCTGCATGGTGTCGGCTGCGTCCGAACAGCTTGCCACAGGTGCCTTCGATCGCGCTACCGAATGAGTTGGAGGAGAGTGATATGCTATATAGTTATTTTGTCGAGAAATCGATCCGAAAGAGCTTCGATGACGTCAACAATCATCGCTGGGATGCGGCGGTGAAAGCACTCGCGCCGCATGTCCATCATCGGGTTGGCGGCGCCCACGCGCTTGGTGGAGAGCGCCACGACAAGGAAGCCCTGCGCCGCTGGTTTGAACGCCTCGGCCGTGTTCTGCCCACCCTCCGTCTCACGGTCAATCACATCTGGGTGGAGGGCTGGCCATGGCATACCACTGTGTTTGCCCAGTGGGATGGCACCGCGACCCTGCTTAACGGCGACACGTCGTACATCAACCGAGGTCTCCACGTGTTTACCCTGCGGTGGGGCAGGGTCCATGCGCTCGAGGAATTTTACGATTCACAGGCAGCGGCTCGCGGTCTTGCCGTCCAAGCGGCAGCTGGCCTCGAGGAAGCTGCCGCCGAACAGATAACAAGCTAGCTGAAAAGTCGCCTTTTTACGATCCTCCGCAATGCGGAGGCTCGGCACATTCTTCGACAGGCTGTACGGGCGGCTTCTGGGTAGACGCGAAATTGCATCCATAGCCCGTACGAGGCGCAAAGCGGTCAGTCAGGATTCCGCTGCGAAGGCTTGCTTTGCGTCCAGACCTCCTCCTCTACTCCTGTCCCCGCTTCTGCGCGATCAGATCGAGGCGTTCGCGGTCGGAGCGTTCGCGTTCGTCGCGGTTGCGCACGTCCTTGTAGGCGCGCTCGACCATGTTGGTGCGCGCGGTTGCCGACGCGACGAGGCCGGCCTCCTTCCTGGCGCTTTCGAGGTTCGCCTCCTGGCGCACGACGGCCTGGGCGATGCGGCGGTGGTAGAGATCGGGGAAAAGGCCGGAGAGGGAATTGTCCTTGTCGAAATGCTCGACCAGTTCCTTGGCCTCGGCTTCGGCGGCATTTGCGGCGGCGAGGAGGGTGGCGTGGCGCGTCTCGTGCAGCGCCTTCAACTGTTCCTGAACCTTGACCAGCTTCTTCAGGCGGTCCTTGCGCGTGCTCATGTCACCTCGCCAGCGTCAGGTCGACAAAGCCGTCGACGAACAGCGACAGCATGGAGCCGACGGCGAAATAGAAGATGAGCATGCCGCCGGCGATGACGAAGGGCTGAGAGATGAAATAGATCGGGATCTGCGGCGTCAGCTTGTTGACGAAGCCGATCGTCAGGTTGACGAGAATGGCATAGGCGACGAAAGGGCTGCCGAGGCGGATGACCAGGAAGAAGGTGTCCGACACCGTGTCGGCGACATCGACCAGTGCCGCCTGCGGGTTGAAGAAGACGTTGACCGGCGCGACCGTATAGGACGTCACCAGCGCGCGTATGATCTCATGGTCGAAGTCGAAGACGAACAGCAGCAGCAGTGCCGAGAACGAGATCATGGCGGCGAGCGCCGCCTGCGGTTCGGGCTCCTCGATCGCTGGCCCGCCCGAGCCGCCATAGCCGATCAGCATGGCGATGGCCGACCCCATGAAGCGCAGGGCTTCCATGTAGAGCCTGGTCATGGCGCCGATCAGGCCGCCGACCAGGAGTTCGGAAACGATCATCGGCACCAGGATCTGCGGACGCGGATCGACGAAGGGAAAGATCTTGTCCCACAGGAAGGCGAGCAGGCCGCCGGTGGCGGCGACCGCAACGAACAGCCTGACCTGCACCGGGATGCGGGCGCTGGACAGGCCGGGCATCAGCATGAAGCAGGCGCCGATGCGGCAGAAGGCGAGGAAAGCCGCGATGACGACCGCTTGCGAGAGAACGCTCACGATATCGTCCCGAGCACCCTGATCTCGACGCCCTTGGCGATTTCGACATGCGAGAGCACCGGCAGCGTGGTGAACAGCCGCTCGATGATCATGCGCACATAGGGGCGCGCGTCGGGCGCGGTGACGAGGACGAAACGCTCGCCGGCTTCGAGGAATTTCTTGATCGCCTTGGTGGCGTCCTGGCCGAATTCTTCCAGCTGGCGCGGATCGATATCGAACTCGCGCACCTCGCCCTTGGCGTCGCGCTTGAGGCTCTGGTGGAAGGCCAGGTCCCAGCGGTTGCCGAGACGCAACACCTTGAGCACGCCGCCCTCCGAAAGATCGCCGCAGATCTGCTGCGCCATGCGGATGCGGACATGCTCGACGATCTGCTCGGTGCGGCGCACATGCGGCGCGATCTCGGCGATGGCCTCGATGATCAGGTGCAGGTTGCGGATCGAGACACGCTCGGCCAGCAGCAGCTTCAACACTGCCTGCAGGCCGGGATAGGAGATGTGCGTGGTGCAGATCTCGTCGGCGAGCTTGCGGTATTCCTGATCCTGGCGCTCGAGCAGCGCCTTCATATCCTTGTAGGACAGAAGCTGCGGCAGGTTGTTGCGGATGACCTCGGAGAGATGGGTGAGCAGCACCGACATGTTGTCGGCAAAGGTGTAGTTCTCGCGCTTCAGATCCTCGGCGAATGTTTCCATGACGGAATAGGCACGCATGCCGAAGGCCGGCTCGCGGATCTCCTCGCCCGGAATTTCGGGAACGTCGCGGTTGCCGAGCAGCACCATGATCTCCCCGACGCGCATCGAATATTCGGCGACCACCGTTCCGTGCACCTTGATCTGATAGCTTTTCGGCGGGATGGCGAAATCGTCGGCGACGCGCACTTCGGGCACGACGAAGCCATATTGCTGGGCGAACTTCTTGCGCATCTTGGCCATGCGGAAGACCAGCTCCTGATGCGAGACCAGCAGCCGGGTCGAAAGCTGCTTGCCGATCAGAAGCTCGATCTCGGCGGTGGCGAGCGAGGCCTTGACCGAGTTCTTCTCTTCCTCGGCCTTGGTCGCCTTCTCCTGGTTCTTCAGCGCCTCGGCCTCGGCCATGGCCCGGTTGTGGCGCATCGGAATGACATAGCCGAGGCCGGCCATGCCGCCGGCGAGCGCGAAGAAGGGGAAGAAGGGCAGGCCAGGCATCAGGCCGAGCAGCACCAGCAGCGCCGCCGCCACATAGAGCGCGCGCGGATGCGCGCCGAGTTGCCCGAACACGGCCTGGTTCGTCGAACCGCGCGTACCGCCCTTGGAAACCAGCAGGCCGGCGGCGAGCGAGACGATGAGCGCCGGGATCTGGGTGACCAGACCGTCGCCGACCGACAGCTTGATGAACACGTCGGCGGCCTCGCCCATGCCCATGCCGTGCCTGATATAGCCGATGGCGATGCCGCCGACGATGTTGATGGCGGTGATGATGAGGCCGGCGATGGCGTCGCCGCGGACGAATTTCGAGGCGCCGTCCATCGAGCCGAAGAAGGAGGATTCCTCTTCCAGCTCGCGGCGGCGCAACTGCGCTGTCTTGTCGTCGATCATGCCGGCGGAGAGGTCGGCGTCGATCGACATCTGCTTGCCGGGGATGGCGTCGAGGGTGAAACGGGCGCCGACCTCGGCGATACGGGTGGCGCCCTTGGTGATGACGATGAAGTTCACCACGATCAGGATCATGAAGACGATCAGGCCGATGACGAAATCGCTGGCCATCACCAGTTTGGAGAAGCCGGCGATGACGTAGCCGGCGGCGTGCGTGCCTTCATTGCCGTGCGACAGGATCATGCGCGTGGTGGCAATGTTAAGCGATAGCCGCAGCATGGTGGCGATGAGCAGCACGGTCGGAAACGAGGAGAAGTCGAGCGGCCGCTGGATCCACAGTGCCACCATCAGGATCAGCACCGAAAGGGCGATCGAGAAGGCAAGGCCGACGTCGATGAGAAAGGCCGGGATCGGCAGGAACAGCACGGCCAGGATGATGACGATGCCCAGCGCGAAGAAGACGTCGCGACCGTTCTTGGCCACGGCGCCGGGCTGGATGCTTTCGCTTATCGCCATTCTAGTCCTCGAAAACCGTGGGCTGCCGAGCATGCGACAGCCCGGCGAGGGTAGCTGGCCAAGCTTGCGCGAGGGTGGGAGAGTGGCCTGCCCAACCATCGAAAGGAAATCTCATGCTGCTGGTCATCGGCACGGTTCGTCTGCCACCCGACAAGCTCGAACAGGCAAGGCCAGCGATGGAACGCATGGTTGTTGCCAGCCGTGCCGAGCCCGGTTGCCTCGCATACTCCTATGCGCGGGATGTCCTCGACGCCGGGTTGATTCGGGTCACGGAAGTCTGGAGTGACAGGGCGGCGCTCGACGCACATTTCGCCGCGCCGCACCTTGTGGATTGGCGCGCAAGCTGGCCGGCGCTCGGCATCGGCGAGCGCAATCTCGTGCTCTACGAGGCCGGCGACCCGAAGCCGACCTGACCATCGGCGGCCGGACGGGCTCCCTCCCAAAGGGCGCGCGGGCGCCGTCATTGTGGTTGCCATGCGGTGCCGCTCGGCGTATCAGCACGGCAGTGTTTTCAATGCCTTGCTGATGTCGGCGAGCCGCTCCGGTGCTTACCAAAAACCAATCGCCCAGGAATCAACCGCAAGTCTACGCTCGCCGGCTGCGCGCGGTGCTCATCAATTCGATCCCGCTGCTCGAAGCGCGAGGCATCGCGGTTGTCGTCCTTGCCGGCATCGTCGGCGTCATGGCGGGCATACTGGTCACCGCGATGAGCCAGATCGTGCAGGACCTGCACGGGCTGTTGTTCGGCGTACAGCCCGGCGGCCGGCTTTCCGGCATGTTCTCGCTCGCCCACCCCATGGAGGCCCTGATCCCGGCGATCGGCGGCATCCTGCTCGGGCTGACGGTGATCTGGCTGAGAAAGCGGAGATTTCGCACGCCTGTCGACCCGATCGAGGCCAACGCGCTCTATGGCGGTCGCATGTCGCTGACCGATACGTTCATCATCGCCGGCCAGACCATGATCTCCAGCGGTTTCGGCGCCTCTGTCGGGCTGGAAGCCGGCTATACGCAGGTCGGTTCCGGCCTGGCTTCGCGGCTGGCGCGGCTGTTCAAGCTGCGCCGCAATGATGTCCGCATCCTGGTCGGCTGCGGCGCCGCCGGCGCCATCGCGGCGGCTTTCGATGCGCCGCTGACCGGTGCTTTCTATGGTTTCGAACTGGTCATCGGCATCTATTCGGTCGCCAATGTGGTGCCTGTCATGACGGCGGCGATCTCCGCCTCGCTCACCGCCGAGATGTTCGGCGGCGTGCCGTTCCCGCTGGAGCTTGCGGGCCTGCCGGCACTCACGGCCAGCCAGTACGTGCCCTTCCTGCTGCTTGGACTGCTTGGCGGGGCCGCCTCGATCGCCATCATGCATCTGGTGACGCTGGTCGAACGCGCCTTTGCCAAGCTGTCGGTCGACGCCTCGCTGCGTCCCGTCATCGGCGGCGTCATCGTCGGCCTGCTCGGGCTGGTCACGCCGCAGGTGCTGTCGAGCGGCCACGGCGCGCTGCATCGCGAATTCGCCATGAACTATGGGCTGAGCGTGGTGGCCAGCGTCTTCGTGCTGAAGCTGGCGGCTTCCGCGATCTCGCTGGGTTCGGGGTTTCGCGGCGGACTGTTCTTCGCTTCGCTGTTTCTTGGCGCCCTGCTCGGCAAGGCATTCGCCGATGTGATGGCTTTCATCTCGCCGTCGACCGGCATCGATTCCGCCGTCGCTGCCGTCGTCGGCATGACATCGCTGGCGGTCGGCGTCGTCGGCGGGCCGCTGACGATGACGTTCCTGGCGCTGGAATCGACCCGCGACCTGACGCTAACCGGCGTCGTCCTGGCGGCCTCGATCATGGCGGCGATCCTGGTGCGCGAGACCTTCGGCTACTCCTTCTCGACGTGGCGCTTTCATCTGCGCGGCGAAACGATCCGCAGCGCCCATGACGTCGGCTGGATGCGCAGCCTGACCGTCGGCTCGATGATGCGCAAGGACATCAAGACCATCAATGCCGACACGACGCTTGCGGCCTTCCGCAAGCAGGTACCGCTGGGCTCGGCCCAGCGCGTCATCGCCGTCGACGCGGGTGACCAGTATGTCGGCGTGCTGATCGTTGCCGAACTGCACAGCGACCTGTCCGACGGCGAGACGGCGGTGCGCGACCTCGCGCAATACAAGGATGCCGTCCTGGTGCCGAGCATGAACGTGCAGTCGGCCGCCGAGACCTTCCAGCGGGCCGGCGCCGAGGAGTTGGCCGTGGTCGAGGATTTCACCGACCACATCGTGCTCGGACTGCTGACCGAGGGCCATCTGATGCGGCGCTATGCCGAGGAGCTGGAAAAAGCGCGCCGGGACTTGTCGGGCGAAGGGTAGGTCGGGCGAAGGTAGGCTGCCGAGCCGGCCCGGCTGAACTCGTGCAAGGCGAAGCTGCCGTGGCCAAGCTTGTTCTCCACCCTACATCAGCAGACCATGGCCGACCGCACACCATATCCGCCGCTCAACACGTTAAAGCTGGTTTCGAAGGACGTCTGGATCGTGGATGGCCCGGTCATCCGCTTCGGCATGCCTTGGCCGAAAATGCGGTTTCCGACACGGATGACCGTCATCCGCGTCAACGACGGCGATTTGTTCGTCCATTCACCCACCTTGCTGACAGGGAGCCTCGAGGCCGAGATCGCTGGATTGGGCAAGGTCCGCTACATCATCGGGCCGAACCGGATCCACTATTGGTGGATTCCGATGTGGCGCAGGGCCTTTGCGGATGCGGGTATCTGGCTGGCACCGGGCATTCGCGAGCAGGCGGGCGACAGGATCGATTTCGAGGCGAACGAGCTTGGTGCCGAGAGGGGCTACCCGTGGGACGATGACCTCAAGTCGCTGCCGGTGGAGGGCAGCTTCATGACGGAGATAGTGTTCTTCCATTCCGTCAGCCGAACATTGATCCTGACAGACCTGATCGAGAACTTCGAATCGCGGAAGCTTGGCTGGCCGTGGCGCTGGCTTGCCAGGGCGGCTGGTGTCGTTGATCCGGATGGCAAGACGCCGCGCGATTTGCGATTGACCTTCCCCAGGGGGCAACTCAAGGCGGCAGTCGAAAAGATGCTAGAATGGAATCCGGAACGCGTGATCATGGCGCACGGCCGTTGGTACGAACGCGATGGCGTCGCCGAACTGAAGCGCGCGTTCCGCTGGCTGGGTCCGCTCTAACGCTTTGTGTTGATGCAAGCCCGGACGAAAACGTCTTCGCGCTATCCTGCACTCCTAATGCTCGATCGGGCCCTTTGCCATGACCAGCGCCGTGCCCGCGGTTGTCGGGCGCTCGATCACGCGGCGCACCCGCGGCGGCTCGTCGCCGCTGTGCAGCGCCCGCAGGCGCTCGCCGACCGTGGCGTCGGCTTGGGTGATGCGGCCGTTGTGCCTGACATATTCGAGCCAGGTCGGCGTGTGGTAGTGCTCGATCCAGATCGCCGGATTTTCGAGATCGCGCGCCAGCGTCCAGTTGCGGGCACCGTCGCGGCGGCGGATGCGGCCGCGCTCGGCCATGGTGGCCAGGAACTCCGGCACGTCCTCGTCGCGGATGATGTATTCGATCATGATGGCGATGGGGCCGCTGCGTGGCTTCAGGTCGAGCGCGAGATGCGGCTCCTTGAAGCGGTTGAGCGGATCGAGGTTCAGCACCTGCTGCTGCGGCAGCGGCAGCACGAGGCCGATGGCGCCGCCAGCCAGCATGGCGATGGCCGCCGCGATCAGCGCTGTCCCGGCGCCATGCGCGTCGGCGACGATGCCCCAGATCCAGCTGCCGAGCGCGATGCCGCCGAAGGTCGCGGTCTGATAGACCGACAGCACCCGGCCGACGACCCAGCGCGGCGTCGCCATCTGCACGGTGACGTTGAAATGCGAAAGCGCGATCACCCAGCACGCGCCGCCGACCAGCAGGCCGAGCGATGTCTGCCAGGCGTTGTGGCTGACGGCGGCATTGAAGGCGCAGACGGCGAAGCCGGCGAAGGCCGAGCGCACCATGGTCTCGCTGGACAAAAGCTGGCGCAGCCGCACGCTGATCAGCGCGCCGCCGACCGCGCCGATGCCGAAGGCGCCCAGCATGATGCCATAGGTCAAGGCATCGCCCTTGACGACGTCGCGCGCCACCAGCGGCAGGAGCGCCAGCACCGCGCCGGCGCTGAAGCCGAAGGCGGAGCCCCTGACCAGCACCTTGCCGATATTGGGCGACATGGCGACGTAGCGCAGGCCTGCGCCCATGGCCGCGCCAAGCGATTCGCGCGGCAGCGTCGATGGCTGAACCTGCGGCTTCCAGCGCGCCAGCACGACGATGAGACCGATATAGCTCACCGCGTTGGCCGCGAAGGCGGCCGCCGCCCCGGCTGCGGCGACGATGATGCCGCCGATCGCCGGACCGACGCTGCGGGTCAGGTTGAAGCCCATCGAGTTCAACGCGACGGCGGCCGGCACCTTGTTGCGGGGCACGATGTCGCCGACGGAGGCTTGCCAGGACGGGCTGTTCAGGGCCGTGCCGCTGTCGATCAGGAAGGTGAAGGCAAGCAGCGTCCACGGCGTCATCAAGCCGGAATAGGTGAACAGGGTCAGAAGCACCGAGACGACCAGCATGAAGGTCTGGGCGACCAGCATAACCTTGCGCCGGTCGAAGCTGTCGGCGATGGCGCCGGCGACGAGCGCGAACAGCATGATCGGCAAGGTGGTCGAGGCCTGCACCAGCGCGACCTGATAGGGCGAGGTGGCGATCGTGGTCATCATCCAGGCGGCGCCGACGCCCTGGATGAGGCCGCCGAAATTCGACACGAGGCTGGCCGACCACACGGCGCGGAAGATGCCGTGCCGGAACGGCGCCAGCGCCGAAACGCTCTCGCTCTCCGGCTTTTCGTCAATCATAGGAAAGGCCCTGTCATGGCTTGCCGATCGTTGCGGTGATCCGTTTCCCCGGATGGTTTGCCGAAACTATGGCATCGTGCCGCAAAGAGCGAACGTCCTGAAAAAAAGATCATGGTCCAACAAGAGGATAGAGGAGGACCACGCAGCCGTGCGGCGTTGCTTCGACGCCGCGCCGCGGATGCAGCCCTATGCCGTACACGGTCCGCATCGGCGACAGCAGGCTGCTGCCGGTAAGTCGTCGGGGCAGAACGGGCCGGCTCGCCGCAAGCAGCTAGAACCCGTTTTCAATGCGCTCGAAGACGACGTTGGTGAAGGCCGATATCTGGCTGCCGATGAAGGGACCGGTCAGCGCCGCCACGAGCATGATGGCGACGATCTTCGGCACGAAGGTCAAGGTGATCTCCTGGACCTGCGTCAGGGCCTGGATCAAGGCGATGCCGATACCCACCGCCATGGCGACCAGCACCACCGGGGCGGATGCGGTCAGCACCGTCCACACCGCGTACTGGACGATGTCGAGTGCGTCGGCCTCGTTCATGGGGTCGGCCCGCCGGAGCCGTCAGCTTGCCGCCTTGACCGAGACGCCGGGGCCGACCGCGATCTCGGTGCCGTTGCCCAGCACGGCGATGAGGCCGCTGCTGGCAAGGCGCACGGACGCGACGGTGCCCGTCGTCTTGCCGTCGGCGGACGTTATCGAGCGCCCGATCAGCGCATCGGCCTGCGACAGCGCCGAGGACTGCATGATCTGGTCCAGCTTGGTATTGGTCTGCACAGACTGCTCGACCTGCGAGAAGGTGGCGAGCTGGGCGACATACTGTGTCGAATCCATCGGCTTGGTCGGATCCTGGTTCTTCATCTCGGCGATCAGAAGCTTCAGGAAGGACTGGTAGTCGACAGCGGTCTTGGAGGTCTGCTGGCTGGCCTGATTGGCGCCAACCGGTATCGTCGTCGTCATGTCCACGGTCATCAGCGTGCTCCTACAGCCAGCGGACGCGAGGCGCCCGGAACGTCGTCATTGCCGCCAAGCGCGCGGCGTTCGAGCGGATAGAGCGACCTGATCGCCTTTAGCGCCTCGTAGATGTGATCCTCGCCGACCATGCGGTCGATCTGTTTCAGCGCACTGCCGATCTCGGCGTCCTCGAAACTTGCAAGCAGCAGCGGCAAGGAGCGGCGGAACATTTCGCGCGCCTCGCCGGCGCCGGCCGGGTTCATCAGCATCACCTGGAGGATGAAATACAGCTGCTTGAGCGGCGTCGAGGCGTCATCGGCCTGGATCACATGGCTTTCGAGCAGGAACTGCACGTCGTTCATCAATTCGACGGTGACCTTGCGGTCGACGCGGATGACGGCACCGTTGATGTAGATCTTCTCGTTCGGCTTCAGCGATATCTTCAGCGTGTTGGTCATTGAATGCCGTCGCGGATGATCTGGGATACCTCGATCAGTCCCTCGAAATTCTGGGTGCGGCCCTGGCGGATGTCTTCCGCCTCGCGCAGCAGCCAAAGGCCGATCGAAATCAGGTTGGCGCGCAGTTCCTTGGGAAGCGCGTTGTCATTGGAGCCGAGATCCTCGACAAAGGCGGTCCAGACGCGGTTGGTGAAATGCAGCGCCTCCACCGCCTCCATCGAAGCGGGGCCAAGGGCGGCGGCCGCCGCCAGCATATCGATCGAGCGGGTCAACAGCTCCCGTTCACGGTCCTTCGCATCGGCGACAGAGGTGCTCTGGATGTCGGCGTAGGAGAATTGGTACATCGTTGGCTCTACCGTTCCGGTTCAGAGTTGTCAGGTCAGGTAATTCAATAGGCTGAGCTGCTGGAGCCTTGCCGTCAATGCGAAGGAGGTCTCGATGTGCTGCGTCAGGTCGGCGACGCGGGTCGCGGCTTCGGCCGGGTCGACCGCTTCAAGATCGAGAATGTGGCGCTCGAACAGGTCGACCTGTGTCTTCATGCGGTCGACAGCGTCGGACACGCGCTTCTGGACGATGCCGGTTTCGGACTGAACCTGGCCGATGCCGCTCAGCGCTTCGCCAACCAGCGACTGCGAGCGGCCGACGATGGTATCCTTCGCCGCCTGGCTGATGTTGGTCGACATCAGGCTGGAGACCATGGCCGCCGCCATGGCGAGCTTCTTGATACCGTCGCTGTTGGCGCTGGTCGAGGTCGCGGTGGTTTCGTTGAGCGCGATGCGGCTGACGATCTGCTGGTCGGTGGCGTTCGACCAGTTGGCCTGCCAGCCCGAACCGAAGAACTGCGGCTCGACGTCGTTGGTGATGAAATCGTCCATCTGGGCCGCGGTAATGTTTGCCGCGGCGGGGTCATCCGGCGTGAAACCGAAATTGGCGACGAAGGAGGCGTCGAAGGCAGCCTTGGCGGGTGATCCGGCCGCGGTGAAATCGTTGATCGGCTTGACGTCGGTGTTGGTGCCGGCAAACAGATACTCGCCGTTGACGCTGGTGTTGAGGATCGAGGCGAGCTGCTGGACGGCTGTCTTGCCGGCCGACTGGGTGAGGTTGGCGGAGGAATCGCCCGACGTCGAGGTGGTCAGGCTCGACAGCAAGGTCTGCGCGACGCTGGAAAGCTGGCCGAGCGAGGTCTGCGTCGAGGAGAGCCGGGCGGCCACCAGGCCGTTGGAATCGATGATGACGTTGAGCCGGTCGAGATCGCGCGAGAAGGTGACGGACTGGGCGGTGCGTCCGCCCAGTGCCAGGCCGACATCGGCGACCCTGCCGGTCGAGGACTCCTTCGTGGCTTTGACGAGTTCGGCCTGCATGCGCATCTGCTGATAACGCATCGCGTTCGAGAGGGCGGCCGAAGAGACTGAGGTCATGGATTATCCCACCGCGCTGAGCAGAGCCGCCAACATGTCGTCGACGGTTTTCATCATTCGGGCCGATGCCTGATAGGTGTGTTCGAGATCGAGAAGCAGTGACATTTCCTGGTCGACATTGACGCCGGTCGCGTTGGACAGCGCCTCGGCGCTGCGCGATGCCAGGGCTTGCTTGGCGTCGGCTGCGGTCGAAGCCTGCTGGCGCACGCTCTGGAGCCAACCGATCGAATTGGCGGCATAGTCGGCAACGCTCGACGTCGCCGAAATCCCGGCGGCGGGGTCGAATGTCATCGGCTGATCGAGCCGGTCGCCATAGGCGACCAGAAGGCTGGAATAAGAGGCGCCACCAGTGTTGACGATATAGGCCGCGCCGTTGGCGCCGCCGTCGCGCAGCAGTGCCGGATTGCCGCCGACACTTGGATCCATGGCGGCATTGACGCTGATCGTGCCGGCAAGGCCATTGACCAGCGTGCCAGCGGCCGGCACCGCCGGCGCGCCCGACCAGGTGAACAGCCCGGCGGCGTTGGGCATTGACGGCGCGGTCTCGGCGAACGCCGTGATCAGGCCGCGCGCGGTCTCGTCGAGCTGGCTCTGCATGGTCGAGGCTACGCCATCGCGCAATTGCAGCAAACCGGCAAGCTTGCCGCTGGCGCTGGTGTTGCCGCTGGTTCCCGCCGAGATCGGCACATTATCGATGTAGAGGGCATTGCCGACGGTACCGGCGCTGTAGCCGGAGGATGGGGCGAAGCTGACCGTTCGCGGGATGGTTTCGAACAGTGTCGTGCCGTCACCCGTGGTGATGACCATGTCATTGTCGCCGCGCGTGAAGGTGGAGACCGGAACATAGTCCGAGATCTTCTTCAAAAGCGCGTCGCGCTGGTCCAGCGCATCGGAAACGTCGGTGCCGGAGCGCGTGCCTGATATGACAGCCTGGTTGGCGTCCTGGAATTGGCTGAGCAGCGAGTTGAGATCGTCTACCGCCGTGGCGATCTGGCCGTCGGTCTGGGTGCGAAAGTCCTGAATGGCCCTGGAGCCTTCGTTCAGGGAGCGCACGACCTGCTTGGCCGCGTCGATAACGCTGGAGCCGAGATTCTGGTTGGACGGCGAGGTGGCATAGAGCTGCAGCGCCTGCTGCAAATTGCCGATCGCGGTCGAGGGAGAGGACGCATTGTCGACACCATTGACCGAAACATCCAGCTGATCCAGGCCGCTATAGAGCGCGTTCTGGCCGCTGTACGCCGACAGGGCGCTTAGATTCTGACGGAAGAGCAGGTCGTTGGCTACGCGCTGGATGTCAACCGAGCGCGCGCCCGGCGCCGTGCTGGTGACGACGGCGATGCGGCGCGTATAGTCCGGATTGGAAGCGTCGGCGACGTTGCGCGAGACAACGCTGGTCTGCCGAGCGGTGTTCATAAGCGCCGATTGGGCGATGCTCAATGCGGTGGAAAGCGACATGCGGGTCTTTCACGGGCGTTGCCCGGTTTTATCTCTTCAGGTTGACAAGGACGTCCATCAGGTCGGAACCCGTCTGGAAGACTTTCGAATTGGCGGTGTAGCTGCGCTGCGCCGCGATCATGTTGGTCAGTTCCTCGGCGATATCGACGTTCGAATTCTCGAGCGCGCCGGAGATGATGGAGCCAAGCTTGCCTTCATTGGCAAAGCCGACGCGGACCGCGCCGGATTCTGTGCCTTGCGAGTACACATTGCCGGGCAGCGCGGTGAGCTGGTCGGGACTCTGCACATCGGCCAGCGGGATCTTGTAGAGCGGCTTGGTGGAGCCGTCCTTGTACTGGGCGTAGATGGTGCCGTCCTTGCTGATCTGCACCTTGTCGATGGTGCTCGGCGCGTTGCCGTTGACCTGAGCGTCCGAAACCGTGAAGCCGGTGCCGAGCTGGGTCAATGCCGACAGATCCAACGAAAAGGCGCTGCCGTTGGGCACGGTGAGCGAGACGCTGTCGACGGCGCCGGTGAGCTTGCCCGTGGTCGTGTCGAACGTCAGGTTGGCCGAGCCCAGTGCGCCGCCGGCGTAGGGGAATGACGTTCCAGCGGTCGCCTTCGACTGGTCGAAGACCGACACCTGCCAGGTGCCGGCGCCGGTGTTGGTGAAATAGACGTCGAGCAGCTTCTTGTTGCCGAGATTGTCATAGGCGACCATCGAGGATTTCGAGGTGTACTGCGCGCCTGCGGCGTTGGTGGTGGGCAGGTTGCCGGCCGCGACCGGCGTCGCGCCTGCGGGCAGGTTGCCGCTGTAGAGACCCTCGGTGCTCGGGGTCGCGGTCATTCCCTGGTCGGAGATGACGACCGGGACCAATCCTTCAAAACCGTTCACCGTCGCCGCCGGCACGCCATTTTCGTAGCTGTAGGCCATCAGCTGGAAGCCGGCCGAGTTGACCAGCCTGCCCTGTCCATCGGGAACGAAGGCGCCGGCGCGGGTCAGGAAAGGCGTGCCGCTCGGGTCCTGGACGACAAAGAAGCCGTCGCCGCTGACGGCAAGGTCGGAGACAGAGGTGGTGTATTGGAGAACGCCGGGATCGCTGACCGCCTGCCGGATCGTGGTGGTGATGCCGCCGGAATTATAGGCGCCGCCCGTCGAGGGCATGACCAGCGTTGAAAATTCGGCGGAGGACCGCTTGTAGCCGGTGGTATCGGAATTGGCGATGTTGTCGGCTGTCGTCGACAGACGGTTGGCCTGCGCGTTCATGCCGGAAACGCCGGTCCGCATCATCCCGTAGAGGCTCATCGAAATGTCTCCGCAATGTCCATGCCATTGGCAGCGAGGCTACGCGTCCTGTCTTGCGCGAGGCTGGCGCGGCGGTGCATCAGAACACCAGCCGGTAGCCGAGGAAGCGCTTGGAATCGATCGGATCGGTGCCCAGCTTCTCGCGCAGCTTCTTGCGCAGCTTGCTGATGTGGCTTTCCACCACGTTCTCCTCGACCTCTTCGTCGAAGATGCCGTAGATGGCGTTGAATACTTGGGTCTTGGTGACGCGGCGGCCGCGATTGCTTGCCAGATATTCGAGAATGCGGCGCTCACGGCGCGGCAAGGGAAGCGGCTGGCCATTGATTTCAGGGTCGCGGCCATCCATGAAGATGCGCATGGCACCGATCTCGGTAAAGGCGGCATCTTCGTTGGCGCGGCGGCGGATGGCTGTTATGCGAGCCAGGATCTCGCGGATATGGACCGGCTTGCGGATGACGTCATCGACACCGCTCTCGAACAGCCGCAACGTGTTCTCCAGCGAATGCTGCTCGCTGAGAGCAATCACCGGGGCTCCGGTGCGGTCGCGGATCTGGCGCGGAGAGATCGCGCCTTCGCGGCAGTCGCCGATGAGGAAGGCCCGGACCGAGCGCAGATCGGCATCGGCCGCCGAGTTCACCCACTCGCCGAATTCGCCGGAAGCGAAGCCCGCGCAGGCGATGCCCTCGCGGTCAAAAAGTGAATTGTATCCGTCTGTCACGAGCTCTCGCTCGTCAACGATAACGATCATCGGCCCCGCCTCCGAATCAGCTCATCTGCCCCGTGGGGAAAGCCGTATCCGCTGGCAGGAATCCTGAACAACCGTCATTTCTTGTAACTAGTTTCTTGGGAGTCTGGAATCGCATCGGTTGCATTAGCATGGGGTGAGATATGCTTGGTGCTCCAAGTCCCGGCCAAGTCGAAGCGCAACGCCGAGACTTTGCGACTGATTGCATGAGATGCAACAATACACTCATGGGTTGCAGAACGTGCGGGCGTTGCCGGTCCATTTGCCGAAGCCGGTGGCCACCATGTTTGATATCACGCGGCAGACATAGACCTTCTGCGCCGGGTCGTTGTCGGGCCCCGCGTGATAGCGGGCGACGGCCATCGACCAGGTCACGTGACGGGCATGAAGGCTGGCCAGGAAACGCGCTGCATAGTCGACGTTCTGACGCGGATCTAGCATGTCCTCGACGCTGCGGAAATGCGCGCCGTGGTAGTGGTGATTGATTTGCATGCAGCCGAGATCGATCAGCGTCTTGCCCTCGCGTCGGGCATTGGCGAAGGTGGCAAGAGCTTCGGCGCGGCTTGTCGGGAAGACTGCTTTTCCTTCTATATTCAATGCGTTGGGCTGCAAGCTTCCCTTCTTGCCGGTCTCGGTCAAGCCGACGGCATAGAGGATGCCGGCCGGCACGCCATAGTGGTCGGCGGCGCGCAGGATCTCCGGTTCGCAAGCATTGGCGGCGGCAGCGGCGGCGCTCGCAAGACTAGATAAAGATATCGCCGCCAGCGCGCTCGCGAGAAGGCGAAGCGGGGCGGCCGTGTGCTTGCGCGTCATCATTGTGTCTTCCGGCGGATTGCTGGCCCGGTTGCTGGCCGCCGGCGCCGCTGTTGCCGCCGCCGGAATTCCCGGGTTGAAAGGACGACTGGTCGCGGCCCGCCGCCGTCTGCAAGGATGCGGTCGCATCAGTGCGGGTCGTTGCGGGGACCGCTACCGAAGGTTGTAGTATCGTGACCTTGTCAACCTCGAAGCCGAGTCCGCGCAGGGACTTGACGATGGCATCGCTATCAGAGGACAGCCGGTGGTAGGCGTCATGTGTTTGAGGCTTCAACTCAATCGAAAGTTGTTCTCCGGAGAGGCGAAGATTGGCGGTGACCATGCCAAGCTCGGCCGGATGAAGTTCGATCTTCAACACATGTGTCGCGGCGGCAACAGGGCCTGTCAGTTGCGCGGTTGCGGAGTGTGTCGAAAGCGTCGTTTTCGGGCCGCCATCGGCTGTTATGGCGCCGATCACGTTGAGGGCGGCCTGGCTCATCGGCGCCTGCGGCGGGGCAGGGAAGCTGCGCTCGGAGACCACGTCGATGCGCCCTGCCGCCGACAGTTGTTTTCCGGGCTCGTGCCGCAACGAGGACTGAACATCGGCCATGGATTTCAGCTGCGGTGCCGCCTGCTTCGGATCCACGCCCGGCACTTCGGCCGGCGCTGTCTGGGGCAGCGGCCCGGCCGCGATCGCATTGTCGCGTTTTGGCGTGCCAGCGGCGTCGTGGACGGTCTGGCCATCGAGCTTGGTCAGCGACCCATCGACGAGCGATGTCCGCTCGGGCTTCGAGATCGGGTCGAGATCGTCATGCCCGGCGGCGGATTTCGGCCGGTAGGCCTTCGGCAGGAGCTGCCCGTCGAGCGCCGGTTCCTGTCCGGTTTCGTTCGTATCGGCCGGTCTGGCCGATGTCGAGAAATGGCGCAGGTCATGGAACGCGATCAGCAACGGCAGATGGTCCTCGAGCGGCGTCGCACCTGTCGCGGCCGCTGCGCCATCGGAGTCCTTGTCCGGCTCGGCGGTCTTGTCGTCCCTGGCCGTTTTCGCGGCCGGCATTCCGCTGGATGGGATCCTTGCCTTGCCAGCCGGCAGTGGCTCGTCCTTCTGCCCGGCAGGACCGGCGGCAAGCCTGCTCCAGCGCTCATCGCGCGATCCGGCCCCGGCTGCCGGATGCTTGTCCGGGTGGGCCGGGCCGGCCTTGTCGTCGAGCATCTTGCCGAAACCCGTGTCGTCATTTTTTCCGGTCGCCGCCGGCTGTTCCGCCGTCGTGCGCGCGGTGGTGATTCCCGGCAGCGCCGGACCGAGGCTGGGGGTCATTTCGGAGCGGCTCCAAGCATCTGGTCGATCAGGTCGAGCTGTCGACGGGTTTTGACCATCGCGGCATCGGTTGGGTCTGACGTGTCGGTGCTGGCCGCGGCCGCCGGCGCCGATGCCGGCAGGACAGTTGCCGCATCGCCCGGAGCCGGCGCGTTCGGCGCAACTGCCACTGTATCGCCGGATGGCGCGACGGCCGGCCGTTCGGAGACAGCACCCTCGACGGGCGGCAATCCGGCGGCGTCGGCCGTCTGCGCGGCGGCAGGCTCGGGCTCGTGCGATGGCATGACCTCTGCAGGTGCCGAGCTGGCGGTCGGGAGGGAAGCGGGCGGTGCCACCACTTCGCCGGCGATGGCCTCGGCGGCGTCGAGCAGCGCGCGGTCGCCGTCCGATAACCGGCTGCGGTCGATCTTGCCCAGCTTGGCGCGCACGTCCTCGATGGTACCCGATGTCACGGTGGACAGGCTTGAGTAGAGCAGGGCGCGCGGATCGCCCTGATTGGTGTTGCCGTCGCGGCCTTGCTCGGCCCGCGCCGAGGCGAAGGCGGACAGTTCGTTCAGGCCGTCGATCGCGGCGCGGCGGGCGATGCGCAGATAAATGACCTTCTCGCGCTCGGGATCCATCATTGAGGTGATATCGGCCAATTTGTCCTGGCTGATCGACATGTGCAGCTCAATCACGCCCGAGACGAAGGAGTCGGCGAACTGGCTGGCATAGGGCGAATAGAGATAGCGCTCGACATATTGTGTGGAGGCAAGCGCAAAGCGCGCCGCGTCGCGCTGCGCGACCGCAATGCCGACCGAGCGGCGCAATGCCGCCTCCTCGACCAGTGTCCCGGGGCCGAGCAATTTCGCCTCGTCGAGCAGCACCAGCGCCGCGGCCGGCTGGTCGCTGGCGAGCAGCGAACCCTTGACCAGGGCAAGGAAGGCGCCGAGGTCGCTGGGCTCCGCCATCGGATCGACCGGCTTCAAGGCTTCGATGGCCTCGGCGGGGCGGCCGTTCAGGTAATCGATGACGCCCCTGGCAAGGGCTAGGTCCCGCGCATCGGCGGTGGCGCGCGACACGGCCGCCTCGACGGTCACCGGGTTGCCGCCGCTCATGCCGTAGACCAGCAGCGCGCGAAAATTCTTCGGATCCCTGAAATCGTCCTTGTCCGCCTCGCGCAAGCGCGTATCGATCATCTCCAGCAGCTTGGACTGCATCGGCAGCGCGGCGTGGTCGCCGACGGCGATACGGTCCTGAATAAGCTGCAGCGAGCGCACCAGCTGATAGGGTTGCAACGAATCCTGCGCGAGGGCGGCCGTAGGCTGGCCGGCCAACAGCAAAAGGCCCATCAAGCGGCTGGTGAAGACCGCCCGCCTCATCCGCCGGTCGCCATCAGTATCTCGATGCGGCGGTTCACCGCCGACAGCGGATCGGCGGGGTCCTTCGGCTGGCGGTCGGCGAAGCCGGCGACTTCGGTGATGCGGCGCTCGTCGACGCCGCCGCGCACCAGCATGTAGTACGCCGAATGCGCGCGCGCCGTCGACAGCCGCCAATTGTCGTAGCCGGCGCTGCGGAACGGCCGCGCGTCGGTGTGGCCGTTGATGCTGATCGTGCCCTTCTGGCTGTTGACGATGCGGCCGATCTTTTCCATCGCGAGCACCAGCTCACGGCGCGGCATCGCGGAGCCGACCTCGAACATGCCGAAGTCAAGCTGGTCGGTGATCGAGATGAGGACGCCCTTGTCGGTGGCTTCGACCGAGACGCCGTCGTGCAACTTGTCGCCAGGTTTGAAGGCCTCGGCCAGCTGCTGCCTGACATCGGCCGCAGCCTTAAGCGCGGCCGCGCCCGGCTTCTTTTCGCCGGCATCGGGCTTGGCCGCCTCCTGGGCGGCGGCAACCTTGGCGTCCGCGGGCCCGGCGGCGCCGGCTTTCGCATCACCCGCCTCGGCGATTGCCGTTGTGGCCTTGCCGTCCTTTGCCAGAGGTTCAAGCGGCGCCGCGATGACCGGCGGCGCAGGCGGCACGGCCTTGACCTTGGCGACCTGCGCCTCGGCGGCCTTGTCGCCGGGCTTCACCGGATCACCTTCGATCCTGGCGCGCTGCGCGCTGGCCTCGGCGCCCGGCGAGGCCACCTGCTGAGACCAGAAATCAGGCTCGAACGGATCGCGATAGGAGGCGCCGCCGGAAGCGCCCGTTGCCGGGCCGGCACTCTGCGCGCCGCCATCGCCCTTCTGGCTGACGTTCTGCATGATGCCGGTGTTGGTGGCGATTTCCGAAAGCACCGCGTAGGGATCGGCGAACAGGTGTTCGTCGGACTGCTCGGACTGCTGCGGCTCCTGCTTTTCCTTTTTGGGATCGGATGAACCCGCGCCGCCGGCTCCATCCTGTCCGGCCTTGGTGGCCGCCTCTTCCGGATTGTCGGCGGTCAGCCCGATGGCGCGCGGACCGTCGCCGAGATCCTCCAGGCCCTTGCGGCTCGACGTGCGGTCGACCAGCTTGACCGGATTGAAATAGCTGGCGACCGCCGCCTTGGTCTGTTCGTTGGCGGCGTTGATCAGCCACATGACCAGGAAGAAGCACATCATGGCCGTCATGAAGTCGGCGAAGGCGATCTTCCAGACGCCACCGTGATGGCCCTCCTCGTGGTCGTCATGGCCACGACGCACGATGATGATCTCGTGCCTGGCCTGATCGGCATCGGCGACGCTCATGCCAACACCTGGGAGAGCGTTGCCGACCATTCGGCCATGCGCGTCTCGAACACCGCTTCGTCGATGGAGACCGTGAGATCGAAGCCGGGAGCTTCGATGAAGTCGAGATTGGCGGCGCGCGCTCCGAGCGATGCCTTCAGCGCTTCGAAAAGGGAAAGCGGGCCGCGAACGACTATGCGCACCGCTTCGCCATCGCCGACCGCTTCGCGGACCGCACCGGCAAGCGCTTCAAGCGAGCGCTTTTGCAGGTCGTCACTGACGATGCCGCCGATGATGCGGGCGACCGTGGCGGCGACGAGGTCCGTCACGCGCGCCTCCATGGCATCGATGCGCAGCGAGACCGCCTCGCCGACATCGCCGCCGAAGCTCTCGAGAAAGGCCTTCGCTTCCTCGGCATTCGCCCGGCGTTCAGCGTCCATCGCTGCTTCGTGGGCAGCCGCAAGCCGCTCGCCAAGCGCCGCCTCCGCCTGGGCGACCGCTTCGGCGATCAGCGTGCCGATATCGGCTTGCGGCGCGGCTGCTTCCGGCTCGTGCTCGGCGGCGGCCCTCGGCTGGCTGACACGTTGCGGGCGCGGGCCGAAATCCGGCAGGAGATCGAAAAGGGCTAGGGAAGGCATGGACTACACCGCGACTTCCTGGGCCGCCCATTTGCGCAGGATCTGCGCTGTGCGCTCCTCGTTGAGGTCGACCATGCGGGCAAGCCGCTCCTGCGGCGCAGGCCTGATCTTCTGGCGCAGGTCGTCGAGCGGCGTGGAACCGGCGCGCACGCCCGGCAACGCGCCGACGGCCGAGCCGGCTTCGGCGGAAGCCGTGCCCTCCGGCGTCGGCAGCGAGCGCTGGACCTCGTCGAAATTGGGACCCGCTATGGCCGGCGTGGCCTTTGCTGTCAGGGCCGCCGCCATCGGGCGCAGGCCGAAGAAGGCCACCAGGAACACCACGACGATGAAGGCGCCGGCATTGATCAGCGTGCCGGCATGCTGGCCGACGGAATCGAGCATTCCGGCTTGCGGGACCGCCTCGCCGTCGAGCCCGTCGATGAACTCGACCGCCGAGACGTCGATGACATCGCCGCGCTTGTCGTCGAAGCCGGTGGCAGAGGTCACCATCTTCTGGATGTCGGCGACGCGCTTGGCGATCTGTTCGGGCGTGGCGTCCTTGCCCAGGATCGCCTTCAGCCGATCCTGGTTGACGACCACGGCGATGGACATCTTGGTGACGCTGTAGCCGTTGGAGACGGTGGCGATCTTCTTGGAGTTGATCTCGTAGTTGGTGATCTCTTCCCTGCGGTCGTTCTGGGAGGAGGATTGCGGACCCTCGGTGGCGGTCGTCTGCGTCTCGGGCAGGTTCTGCTCGACGCTGGCCGGCGTTGAGGCCTGCTTCTGGTTGTTGTTCTCGTTGGCGCGCACCGACTGCACCGAACGCTCGACGCGCGACTCCGGATCGAAGATCGTCTCCTCCGTCTGGCGGGTATCGGTGTTGACGTCGGCCTTGACGCTGGCGCGGAAATTGTCCGGGCCGAGATACGGGGTGAGGGCGCGCCGGATGTTGTCGCCGATCTGCGCCTCGACGGTTTGTTCGACGCCAAGCGTGCGGGCGGCACTTGTGTTGGAGGGATCATCTCCCGCCGCCAGCAGATTGCCGTTGGAATCGAGCACCGTCACCTTGTCGGCCGACAGGCCGGGAACGGCGGCGGCGACGAGATGGCGGATCGACATGGCGCTTTTCTCGGCGTCGATGCCGGCGTAGCGGATGACGACCGACGCGGAGGGCTGCTGCTCGTCGCGGCGGAAATTGGCACGCTCGGACATAACGATATGGACGCGCGCAGCCTTGACGCCCGCGATCGACTGGATGGTGCGCGATATTTCGCCCTCCAGCGCGCGCACACGCGTGATCTGCTGCATGAAGGAGGTCAGGCCGAGCGAGCCGACATTGTCGAACAGTTCATAGCCGGCATTGGCGCTGGTCGGCAGGCCCTTTTCGGCAAGCAGCATGCGGGCCTGCGCGGTGGTGCCGGCCGGGACCAGGACCGAGGTTCCGTCGGAGCCGACGTCGAAGCCGATGCCGGCCTCGCCCAGCACGAGGCCGATCTGGTTCACGTCGGCGCGGTCGAGCCCGACATAGAGCGTGTCGTAGGCCGGACGGTTGAGATAGACGGAAGCGACACCGATGACGCTCATCACCAATGCGGCGATGCCCGCCAGCATGGCCAGGCGCTTCACGCCAAACCCGCGGAGATTCGCGATGATGCTCTGGATCTGTTCCGGCACGGTCGACTACTCCCAGCATGACTGTCCGCTGGAACACTAGCCCTCGAAGCTTGTGCGAAAATGAAATCGGGCCGCGCTCGGCGCGCGGCCCGTCAACCTTGAGGTGAAGACGTCGAGTGGGCGGTCAGCTCTTGAACAGCGACAGGATCGACTGCGAGGAACTGTTGGCGATCGACAGCGACTGGATGCCAAGCTGCTGCTGCACCTGGAGCGCCTGAAGGCGGGTCGATTCCTTGTTCATGTCGGCGTCGACGAGCTGGCCGACACCGCGGTCGATGGAGTCCATCAGGCTCTGCGTGAAGGTCTTCTGCAGGTCGATGCTGCTCTTGGCCGAACCGAGGATGGTGGCGGAATCGGTCAGCTGGCTCATGACGTTGTCGATCTTGGTGATCATCTGGGTGATGATGTCGTCGGTCACGCCTGCCGCAGTGATGTCGAGATTGTAGGCGGAAATATTGTCGACCTTGGTAACCGCCCCCGCCGCTGTCTGGCCGGCGGTGTTGGCTGCGATATCCGTTGATCCACCCGCGATCGATGCCGCATAGGCGGTGTCATAGAGGGTCTGCGCGGCCGCGGTCGAATAGACCGATGTCTTGCGGTCGAGAATGCCCTGGTTCTTGACCTCGCCGGCGAGACCGGAATCGAAAAGCTTGGTGCTCTCGACATCGATGTCAATCGTCCCGAGTTGGACGGCGCCGGACGAGGTGCGGTTGAACGAGGACACGATCTTGGAGTCGGGCTGGACGCCGTCATTGGCGGCCGACACCTGCTTGGAGATCACCGACAGGAAATTCGAACCGGAGAAGGTGGCGGCGTCGGCAAAGGATTTCATCTGCGCCTGAAGCGCCGTGATTTCGGTCTGCGTCTTTGCCTTGGCGGCATCCGTCTGGCCGACGGTCGAAAGCAGCTTGGTTTTGATCTTGCCGATCGTGTCCAGCACATTGTTCATGCCGGTATAGGCGGTGTCGACCTTCGAGGCGCCGAGGCCGAGCGCATCCTGCACGGTCGAGAGCGCCTGGTTGTCGGAGCGCATGGTGGTGGCGATCGACCAGTAGGCGGCGTTGTCGGAGGCCTCGGAGACGCGATAGCCCGTCGAGACGCGGGCCTGTGTCTGCTCGAGCGACTTGTTGGTGGCGTTGAGGCTTTGAAGTGCAGTCAACGCCGCAGCGTTCGTCATGATGCTCGCCAAGAAACTCGCTCCTTCTCTAAGCCGGCATGCCCACAGGCCTGGTCGGCCTGCCCATCGGCTGCGATCGTGCCGGTCGGGCCGATTCGACAACCTGTCGTAAGCTATTGGTTAACCATAGCTAGCGCGATATGGTTAACGCCCTGTTAAAAGTCAGCTTTCGACAGTTAAGGAACGAGGATTGCGCGGGGCTGGAGCAAACGCAATCGGGCCGCGCTTTTGGCGCGGCCCGATATCTTGGTGCTGTTCGTGGATGGTGAAGGCGATCAGCCGCGGAAGAGCGACAGGATCGACTGCGACGAACCGTTGGCGATCGACAGCGCCTGGATGCCGAGCTGCTGCTGAACCTGCAGGGCCTGGAGGCGGGTCGATTCCTTGTTCATGTCGGCATCGACGAGCTGGCCAACGCCGCGGTCGATGGAGTCCATCAGGCTCTGCGTGAAGGTCTTCTGCAGGTCGATGCTGCTCTTGGCGGCGCCGAGCGTGGTGGCGGCGTTCGTCATGTCCTTGAGCGCGGCGTCGACGACGTTCATCATCCCCGAGATCTGGTCGTCGCTGAAGCCTTTGCCCGTTGCGGAGTCGAAGATCTTCAGGCTGGCGACCGAATAGGTGTCGCCGGCCGCAACGGTAGCACCAGCAGCCGGAGTAGCCGCCGTGGCGGTGACGCTGCCGTCGGTGCCCAGACGCGCGGCGTCGAGGATGCCCTTCGCGGTGCCGGCCGTGGTACCCGCCTCGTACAGCTTGGTGCTTTCCACGTTGACGTCGATCGTCGAGATCGATACCGCGCCGGAAGCGTCACGGTTGAAGGCCGAAACGATCTTGATGTCCGCCACGGACGTGCCCGTGCCGCTGTCCACGGACAGCATGTTGGTGCCGGAGAAGCTGGCGCCGTCGGCATAGGCCTTCAGCTGCTTCTGAAGGGCGGCGATTTCGGTCTGGGTCTTTTCCTTGTCGGCATCCGTCTGGCCGTAAGAGGCGGTCAGCTTGGTCTTGATCTGGTTGATGGTGTCGATCGCGCTGTTCATGCCGGTGTAAGCGGTATCGACCTTCGAGGCGCCGAGGCCGAGCGCGTCCGAAACGGTCGACATCTGCTGGTTGTCGGAACGCATCGTGGTGGCGATCGACCAGTAAGCAGCGTTGTCCGAAGCCTGGGAAACGCGATAGCCCGTCGAAATGCGGGCCTGGGTGGTTTCGAGGTTCTTGTTGGTGGCGTTCAAGCTCTGCAGCGCGGTCAGCGCCGAGGCATTGGTCATGATACTGGCCATGTCTACTCGTACCTTACTTTTTACAGGTGTTTTTTGACATACCGGATTGGCCGGTATGACGGAGCGGCATCATGCCAATGATCTGTCTGAGACCCGATCACCCGCCATCTGCGGGGAATATGGCGGCAAGTCCCTACCAAAGGACTAAACCGGACGGTTAATCGAAAAATATTGTCGAAAAAAACGGGAGGGCGCGGTTCGGCGCCGGGCGCGATCAGTTGAAGGAGCGCACCAGGCTGCCGACGAGCAGGTTCCAGCCGTCGATCAGGACGAAGAACAGGATCTTGAAGGGCAGCGACACCACCGTCGGCGGCAGCATCATCATGCCCATCGCCATTGTGATGGTGGCGACGATCAGGTCGATGACCAGGAACGGCAGCACGATCAGGAAGCCGATCTCGAAGCCGCGCCTGATCTCGGAGATCATGAAGGCGGGCACCAGGATGCGCAGGTCGACGGTTTCCTTCGCAACGGTCTGGCCGCGTTCGCGCGCGAGGTCGGCGAACAGGTCGAAGTCCTTGTCGCGCACATTGTGCAGCATGAAGGTGCGGAAGGGATCGGAAATCTTCTCGAAAGCCTCGGTTTGGCTGATCTGGTTGTCCATCAGCGGCTTGACGCCGGTATTCCAGGCCTGGTCGAAGGTCGGCGCCATGACATAGAAGGTCATGAACAGCGACAGCGAAATGAGGATAAGGTTCGCCGGCGTCGACTGCAGGCCGATGCCGGCGCGCAGGATCGAGAAGGCGATGACGAAACGGGTGAAGCTTGTCACCATGATCAGCAGGCCCGGCGCCACCGAAAGCACGGTGAGCAGGCCGAACATCTGGATGATGTAGCCAACGGTGGTGCCGTCGGCCTTGCCGATGCCGCCGAGGTCCAGTTGCTGGGCCGTCGCGATCGATGTGGCGGCGCCGAGCAGCGCCGCGGCAAGAAGAAATTTCTTCATTCGAGCAGCAACGTCCTGATGAGTACCTGCTTGGCATGCCCCTGGCTGCGGATCGAGGCGCGCTCCTCGATATCGGCCTTCAGGTGCTGATAGCCGCTGGCGCCTTCTATCTGGTGCATCTTCAGGGTGCGCACGAAGGCCAGAAGATCCTGATGGATCTCATCCGACATTGCCGGCGGCTGCGGCGCGTCGTAGACCACCGACACCTCCATCCTGATCCAGGTCTCGGCGGGCGAGGCGATGTTGGTGGTGATCGGCGCCAGCGCGACGAGTGACGGTCCCGTGCCGGGCTCTTGCGCGTCGGCGGGCTTGGGTACCTTGCCCTCGTTTTCCGGCGCGACGGGTACCGATGCCGGTGCCCCCACACCCTTGAGATAGCCGCCGGACAGCCAGCCCATGCCGATGGCGGCAGCCGTCACCAGGAGCAGCATGGCGCCCTGGACGGCAAGGGAAGGACCCTTGCGAGACGGAACCTGTTCGACGCTGGCCACGGTGCTGCGGTCTCCAATGCCCTAGAACGGAAGAACCTGGTCGAGGATCTGCTGGCCGTAGGCCGGCTGCTGGACCTCGCTGACGCGGCCGCGGCCGCCATAGGAGATGCGCGCCTCGGCGATGCGTTCGTAGGAGATGGTGTTCTCCGCGCCGATATCCGACGGGCGCACCATGCCGGCGATGGTGAGCACCCTGAGCTCATAATTGACACGCACTTCCTGCGAGCCCCTGATCATCAAATTGCCATTGGGCAGGACTTCGGTGACGACGGCAGCAACGTTGAGCTCCAGGTTCTCCGAGCGCTTGATCTCGCCGTCCGCATTGGTTTCGGTGCTGGAGCTCAGGCCGGCGTCGCCCTTGCCGCTCGTGCTCTTGTCTTCCCATCCGAGCGTGACGTCGTAACCCAGCTTGCGCGAGGCGGTGCGGCTCCTGTCGTTCTGGTTCTTGAAGTTGGCCTTGTCGTTGAGCTTGATCCTGACGGTGAGAATGTCGCCTTCGCGCAACGCCCTGGGATCGGTGAACAGCCGGCTCTGGCGATCGTCCCACAGCGAGAATTTCTTGACCGGCGCCGCAGGCGGCTCGGGATAGCTGTAGGGCGAAGCTCCTTCATTGCCGATGCCGGAACCGACCGGCGACAGGGAAGGCTCCCTGCCGATCTCCTTGAGATTGGTGCCGCAGCCGGACAAAGCTGCGACCGCGCACAGGATAAGCGTTCTGCGGATCATGACGGATCTACCCTTCGGGCTGCGCTGGCCATGATGCCGGTGAGCGTCGCCGCCGCCTTCTGGTCCATTTCGTTGAGGATGACGCCGGCCTTGCGCGAATCCAGCTTCATCAGGATGGCCGCGGCGAGATCGGCATTGACGATGGCCAGGCGCTCGGCCGCCGCGTCGGGCTTCATGCCGGCATAGATCTTGACGACGCTGTCCTCGGCCCGGGCCAGGAACACCTCGCGCCGCTTCAGCCAGGTCTCGTATTCGGCCCGCTTTTCGTCCAGTGCCTTCATGCGTTGGTCGATGCCGGCCTGGAGCTGTTTCAACTCCTCCGCCTGCAACACGTAGCGGCGATCGCGGGCGGCGTCGGCTATGTTGGAGCAGAAGCGCTCGATCTCGCTTTGGTCGGGAGCCTTCTCCCGGGCCAACAGCTGCGGCGCGGGTGCGGGCGGCGCCCCCGGCAGGACCTGGCGGACGGCTTCCTCGGCATGCACGCCGCTGGAAAAGGCCGCCAGAGCGCAGGCCGCGAACAGGATCGCGGCGGGGCGGCGTCCTTGATGGAATGAGAGGGAGGAGATCATCGGCATCGCCTATTGGAGAACCAGGTCGGCCTGCAGGGCGCCGGCCGACTTGATGCCTTGCAGGATGGCAATGATGCCGTCGGGCTTCACGCCGAGGCGGTTGAGACCGGAAACAAGGGTTTGCAGGTCGGGGCCGTCGAGCACGGCGACGCGTGCGTCGGGCCGGCTGGCGTCGATGGCGGTAAACGGCTCGACGGCGGTTTCGCCCTTGGAGAAGGGTTCGGGCTGCACGACGCGTGGTGCTTCGGTGATGCGCACCGTCAGCGTGCCGTGGCTGATGGCCACGCGCGAGATCTTGACGTCGTTGCCGATGACTATGGTGCCGGTGCGCTCATCGATGACGACGCGGGCCGGCGTATCGGATTCGACCACCAGGTTCTCGATCTCAGCGTAGAAGCGGGCCGCCGAGACGCTTTTCGGCCGTCTGATCTGCACGGTGCGGGAATCGCGCTCGGCCGCCACGCGCATGCCGAAGCGCTGGCTGGTGTAGTCATTGATCGCGTCGGCGATGCGAATGGCGGTCGAGAAATCGGGATTGCGCAGCTGCAGCGTCAGTATCGGCTGGTCATCGAACTCGGCCTTCACGGCACGCTCGATGATGGCGCCGTTCGGCACGCGGCCCGCGGTCGGGACGCCTTGCGTCAACTGCTCGGCCTGACCCTGGGCGGTGAAGCCCGAAACGATGACCGCGCCCTGGCCGACGGCATAGATTTCGCCGTCCGCCGCCTTCAGCGGCGTCATGATCAGCGTGCCGCCGGCGAGCGAGGTGGCGTCGCCCATCGAGGAGACATCGATGTCGATGCGCGCGCCCGACTGTACGTAGGGCGGCATGTTGGCGGTGACGATGACGGCGGCGACGTTCTTGGCGCGCGCTCTGCCGCCTTCGGTGGCGATGCCGAGATTCTCCAGCATGGCGCGAATCGACTGTTCGGTGAACGGCGAGTTGCGCAGGCTGTCGCCCGATCCGGCGAGGCCGATGACTAGGCCGTAGCCGACGAGCTGGTTGTCGCGCGAACTTTGCAGCTGCGCGATGTCCTTGATGCGCGAGGCGACCTGGCCCGGCGGCAGCGAGCTTGGCCCGGGCGAGACGCGGAACATGCGCGTGGTGGTGGCCGGATCATATTCAGGATCGTCATAGACGCCGCCATTCCTGGCGGCGAGTTCGCGCTTGGCCTTGGGCGTGAGGCCGTCGGCCAAGGCAGGCTGCAGGCCGAGCGCGGCCGCAAGCAGAAGAGCAAGCGGACGCATCATGAAGCGCTGACCTGGATGGTTCCGTCAGCCATCACCGTGCCGGAGAGAATTTTCCCGCTGTCGCTGTTGCGAACCTTGATGAGATCGCCGGCCGAGCCTGGCTGCAAGGTCACGGCGGTGGCCGATATCGTCAATCCGCCGGCGATGAAGAAGACCTGCACGGCTGCGCCCTGCTCGACCAGCCAGGCGTCGCGAATGGCGGCGGCGGGGATGTAGCGGCCGGGCAGCAGCGTGCGCTTGGCGATCTTGCCCTGGAGTTCCTCGGCAAGGGTCGCCACCGCGTCGGGCTTGTGCTTGCCGGGGATGAGGGTCACCTGCTTGAGGGCCGCGAGCTCGATGGTCTCGCCGGGATAAATGACCCGGTTTGGGATCAGCACGACCTCGCCGGCAGGCTGGCTGCTGGCGATCTGCGTTGCCGACCGGTTGGCCGCGTCCTGCGCGAAAGCCGGCATGCCGCCGGTCACCAGCGCAAGGACGAGCGCGGTGCGGCGGAACGCGGAGCAGGAGACCGGACCGGCCATTGTCGTTACCTGATGTTCTTGGAGACGACCGAGGCCATGTCGTCGGCGGCCTGGATGACCTTGGAATTCATCTCATAAGCGCGCTGCGCCGAGATCAGTTCGGTAATTTCCTTGACCGGGTCGACGTTGGAGGCCTCAAGATAGCCTTGCTGGATGGTGGCGAAGCCGGGATCGCCGGGCACGCCGGCATTGGCCGGGCCAGAGGCGGTCGTTTCCTGGAACAGATTGTCGCCGAGCGGCGCCAGTCCCGCTTCGTTGGCGAAGTTGACGATCTGGAGCTGGCCGAGATTCTGCAGGTCGGTCTGGCCATCGATGCGGGCGAAGACCTGGCCCGTCTTGTTGACGATGACCTCGACGGCGTCGACCGGGACGTTGATCGCTGGAATGACGCTGGCGCCGTCCACCGTCACCAGCTGGCCTGTGGCGTTGGTGTTGAAGGCGCCGGCGCGGGTGTAGAGCGTGCCGCCATCGGCGCCTTCGATCTGGAACCAGCCCCTGCCGGTGAGCGCCATGTCGAAACTGTTGCCGGTGCTGGTCAGTTCGCCCTGGGTGTGGACGTTGCGCACGGCGGTGGTCTTGACGCCGAGGCCGATCGAGACGCCCTCCGGCACCAGCGAAGCGTTGGAGCGGTTGGGCACGCCTTGCGTGCGGTCGACCTGGTAGAGCAGGTCGGAGAATTCGGCCCGCGCCCGCTTGTAGCCGGTGGTGTTGATGTTGGCGATATTGTTGGCGATGACTTCCAGATTGGTCTGCTGGGCGTTCATGCCGGTGGCGGCGATGGCGAGTGCTTTCATGGCCGAACTCCTCAGATGCCCATGCGGCTGACTTCGAGATAGGCCGAAACGACCTTGTCGCGGATGGCGACGGCGGTCTGCAGCGCCTGCTGGGCGCTCATCACGGCATCGACGACCTGACGGGTGTCGGCGTCGCCCTTGAGCGCCTGGACCGAGACCTGCTCGGCGTTCTGCAGCGTGTTGACGGTCTTTGTGGCCGCCTGGCTCAGCGCCTCGGCGAAGGAGGTGCCGAGGTTGCCTGCGGTCGCGGGCGCAACGCCGCCCTGAAGCAGCTCAGTCGCCGTGTCGCCAAGTCCAGGCTTCAGGTTTAGCGCGCCGATGCCGTTCACGATCATTGGTTCCTCATCAGGTCGATGGTCATTGAAATGAGATCGCGCGCCTGCTTCACGACTTGCAGGTTGGCCTCGTAGGAGCGGTTGGCCTCGGTCATGTCGGCCATTTCGATCAGCACGTTGACGTTGGGCATCTTGACGTAGCCCTTGTCGTCGGCGGCCTCGTTGCCGGGCTGGAATTCCACGGGAAAATCGCTGGGATCGCGGTCGATCGAGTTCACTTCGACCGTTGAGCTGCCAGTGGTCCGGTCGAGCTCCGAGACGAAGCTGATGGTCTTGCGGCGATAGGGGTCGGAGCCGGGGGTGGTGCCGGTCGACTGGGCATTGGCGAGGTTTTCGGAAACCACGCGCAGCCGCTCCGACTGGGCGCCGAGGCCGGAGGCTGCTACTTTGAGGGCTGCTGTGAGCGCGTCCATGGTCAGCTCTTCACCGCCATCATCATCATCGAATGGAATGCCTTGACGATTGCCGTGTTGAGCTCGAAGGAGCGGCGCACCTCACCGGCCTTGAGAAGCTGGTCCTCGAGCACGACGGTGTTTTTGGACGGCATGACGACGCCGTCGTCTTCCTGTGGCTTGATCGCGAAACCGGCATTGGTCGCGGCGCTGCCGAGGTGTCCGGCCTGTGTCGTCTGCAACGACACCGCCGCGCGGTCGAGCACCTTTTCGAACGGCTCGACATCGTTTGCCGTATAGCCCGGCGTGTTGGCGTTGGCGATGTTGCCGGCGACCGCCGACTGACGCACGGCCAGCCATTGCGCCTGCTTGGCGGCGAGATCGAAAAGAGAAACGGGCTCCATGGGAATCTCCGGGCGTGTGCCCAAAGACTAGGCCGCCAGTCTTGCGCGGACCTTGCGGGCGGACGCAACCGGCAAGCGCGGCGAACTTATCTGGAAAGCTCGATCACCTGGTTGGCACTGGTGACCATCACCCATTTGCCGTTGCGTTGCTCGATCGACGACACCTTGTTGGAATCCGGCAGTATCGAGCCGCGCTGGACCATCCACAGCCCGGTGTCGTCCTCGATCATGGCGCGGCCATTGGCGACGTGGACCATGCGGAATTTGGTGACGTCGGCCGGAAAGGGCTGGTCATCTGGCGCCGGGGCGGCGCTGGGATAATCCTGCACGGTTCCGGTGGCAAGCAGGTCGATATTGGCATTCGGAACGTCCTTGGCCGTCAGCGTCGCGCTGCGCTCGGCAACCACGCCGCCGCCCTCGCGTCCAGAATTGGTGCCGGTGCCGCCGAACTTGATTGCCTGGACGCCGAACTGTTCCTGATTGAAGAAGATATACCAGGGGAACAGCGCGCAGATCAGGCCGAGCGTGATGCCGAGCGCGGCGATGACGAAATCGCTGCGCCGGCCGGCCTTCTTGCCCAGCCTGGGAAACGCGGTCTTGGGCGGCTGCGGCCATTGCGGCGCCGCGAAGAGCCCGTCGATGGCCGAGTTGCGGCTGGCTTCGATCTCTTCTTCGGCTTTCGCCTCAGCGATCATTTCGCGCAGGATACGCTCGGTATGCTGGAGCTCAGTCCCCTTGTTCGGCATTCTGCTTTCCCTTGAGATGGCGGGCGAGATCGGAGAACGGATCAGCGGACGGGCGGTCCTTCGGCGATTGCATCAGCGCCTCGTAGATCAGGGGTACCTGGCGCACCGCCATATCGAGTTCCACGTCGGCGCCGCCCTGGTAGGCGCCGAGCAGGCGGATGTCGCGCGTGTCCTCGAAGCGGGAGATCATCGACTTCAGCCGCGTCACCAGCGCGCGCTGCTCGACGCTCCAGGCCTTGCCGGCCAGGCGTGATATGGACGACAGCGGATTGACCGGCGGATAGCGGCCCTGTTCGGCAATCGCGCGGTCGAGCACGACATGGCCGTCAAGGATGCCGCGCACGGAATCGGCCACTGGATCGTTGTGGTCGTCGCCGTCGACCAGCACGGAAATGATCGCGGTGATCGATCCTTTCCCTTCCACTCCCGGCCCGGCGCGTTCGAGCAGCTTCGGCAGCTCGGTGAAAACCGAAGCGGGATAGCCGCGCGCGACCGGCGGCTCACCCGTTCCCGTCGCCACTTCGCGCAGGGCGTGGGCAAAGCGGGTGATCGAATCCAGCACCAGAAGCACGCGGTGGCCCTGGTCGCGAAAATGTTCGGCGACACGCATCGCGGTGTCCGGCGCGCGCCGGCGCATCATGGCGCTTTCGTCGCTGGTGGCGACGACGGCTACGGTCTTGGCCATGCTGTCGCCGATCGTGTCCTCGAGGAATTCGCGGACCTCGCGGCCGCGTTCGCCGATCAGCGCCACAACGACGGTGTCGAAGGCGTCTGCGCCGGCGAGCATGGCCAGCAGCGTCGACTTGCCGACACCGGAACCGGCAAAGACGCCCATGCGCTGGCCGAAACAGAGCGGCGTGAAAATGTCGATGATCTTGACCCCGGTCATGAAGGCGGTGCCGACGCGCTGGCGCGCCATGGCGCCCGGCGTTGCGGCGGCGGCCGACATGCCGTCGCCCCTGACCAATGGCGGACCGCCGTCGATCGCCCGGGTGAGCGCGTCGATCGTGCGGCCGCGCCACGAGGCATGCGGCGCCACGGCGAGCGGACCGCGACGGAAAACGGCGTCGCCTATGCCGGCATCGGCACTGCGTTCGAAGGGGGCCACGACAATCTCGTCGCGGCTGATCTTGACGATCTCGCCGCGGCGCGTGCCGGCATGGCCGCGCTGTTCGACAAGATCGCCCAGCCTGGCGAAATCCGAAAGGCCGCGCACCTTGTAATGCGTCGATGTGACTTCGGTGACGAGGCCGCCGCGTTTGAGCAGTCCCTCGGCATCGCTGAAGCGCCGCCATATCCGCTCCAGCGCGGCAAGCCGGTCTTCCGGCGTTGGCTGGGGCAGTCTTTCGGGTGCGCGCAGGGTTGGCTGGTCGAGCGACATGCTACTTCGAGCCGAGCGTCTTGATCGCCTCGTCGGTTGAGGAATCAGTCTGCCGCATCAGGGCGGCGGTGTTCTCGAAGGCGCGCTGGACCATGATCAGCCGCGTCATCTCCAGCACCGGATTGACGTTGGATTCCTCGACGAAGCCCTGGGCGACGCCGATATCGGCGCGATCGGTCACCGGCTCGGGCGTGCGCGCCGGCACGATGCCGGAATTGCCGTAGCGCACGAAATTCTCACCCGGATCGAAATTGTACAGGCCGATGGAGCCTACCAGCTGATCGTTCTGGCGCAACGATCCGTCGGCTCCGGCCTTGGGCGGGCCGTTGCGGGGGTCGAGCTGGATCGGTGCGCCGCCGGCGTCGAGCACGGGATGGCCCTCGACCGA
Source organism: Mesorhizobium sp. BR1-1-15 (assembly GCF_020165475.1). Lineage (NCBI taxonomy): Bacteria > Pseudomonadati > Pseudomonadota > Alphaproteobacteria > Hyphomicrobiales > Phyllobacteriaceae > Mesorhizobium > Mesorhizobium sp. BR1-1-15. The sequence goes on from NZ_JAIUIF010000002.1 coordinate 263,342, forward strand.
CATCAGCTCGCCATTCTCGTTCATCGAGAAGCGGCCATCGCGGGTCATGACGGTGCCGACCGGCGTCTCGATGGCGAACCAGGCGTCGCCCTGTATGGCGAAATCGAACGGATTGCCGGTCTCGGTCAGGGAGCCATGGGCGCCGGAAAGGTAGGTCTTGCCCGAGGAGGCGAAGGACACGGATTTCGGCCCGGTGCCGGACACCACGTCCTCGAACTTCACGCCGGTGGCGCGAAAGCCGACGGTCGAGGCGTTGGCGACATTGTCGGCGATCGTGTCGAGCCGACGCTCGAGCGCGATCTGCGAGGAAAGGGCGACGTAGAGACTGTCCCGCATGGTCAGAACTTCAACTTCTGCATGGCCATCATCAGGTCGGTGGAGATCCCCGCTGTGACCGGCTTGGCGAAGAGCACGCTGATCGACGACACGGCTGACGAGGTCGGGTGGTTGATCTCGTACATGGAGGTGAAGCGGGTCAGGAACTTGCCGAGCTTTTCGGGGTCGGAGAAATCGGAAATATCGAGCTTCTGCTCGAACAGCTGCGCCTGCTTGTCGACGTCGGCGGTGGCGAAGGAATCGGGCAGGCCGAGCACGGTGCGCACCACACTGGCAAGAGCGGTGTCGGCGAGCACATTATACCAGCTGGTGATATCGGGCGCCTTGCGCTGGAAATAGAGCGCCAGCCGTACGCCCTCGTTGGTTTGGCCGGCATCCTCCTCCAGCGTCTGGCGCATGTATTTGTCGACGGTCGGCTGCTGTGCCGGATTGGTCGTGGTGGCCGCTTCGCCGTATTGTTCGAAGTTGAAGGCGGAGGCGAGCCCGGCATAGGCTTTGTTGGTCATCTTGTTGGCGACGCTGTCGGGGTCGCGGACGCCACCGGCCAGGACGCTGCGGATGAGATCCTTGCTCTCTGTCGCCGGATCGAGCGCGTAGGCCGACAGGGCATAATTGTACAAGCGGCTGTTGGCCATCAGATCGTCGATGGATTTCACGTTCGTGATGTTCGCCAGGTAATATGCGGTCTCCGACTTGATGTAGTCCGCATTCGGCTTGATCAGGCCAAGCGCCGACTCTGTCGTGTAGATTTTCGGCGTATCTTTCAGCACTGCGTCGCGCGTGGTCGTCTGATCGCCATATTGGGCAAAATCGAAGGCCGTGACGAAGTTGGCGTATCGTTTATCGGTCAGCTTGTTTGCAGGGCTGTTGGGATCGCTCACGCCGCCCTCGAGCATGGCGCGGATCTGCCGCGGGGTTTCGGTTGACGCATCCAGTCCATAGGACGCCATGGCGAATGTAAGCAGGCGCTTGTCCGCCATGAGGTCGTCAATCGACTTCACCTTGGAAATGTTTGCCGCGTAGTAGTCGGCCTCGCCCTTGACGTACTGCGCGCTCGGCTTGACCAACGTCAGCCCGGCTCCGGCCATGTAGCCCTTAGGCACCGCCTGCTGGACGTTGTCGCGCGTGGTCGTCTGATCGCCATACTGGGCGAAGTCGAACGCCGAGACGAAGTTGGCGTAACTCTTGTCGGTCAGCTTGTTGGCGGGACTGTTGGGATCGCTGACGCCACCTTCGAGCATCGCCCTGACCGTTGCGGCCGGTTCGGTTTCGGCGTCGAGCCCGAATGCGGCCATCGCGTATGTCAGCAGACGGCTGTCGCCCATCAGGTCGTCGATCGACTTAACCTTGGAGATGTTGGTGACATAATAGGCGGTTTCGCTCTGATAATAAGAGAAGCCCGCCTGCGAGGCGCCGATCTGGACTTGCAGCGCATAGTTGCCGGTCACCAGCTGCTGCGACTTGTTGTAAACGGTGGTATTGGCGCCGTTGGCTGCGAAGTTGAAGGCGCTGACAAATTCGGCGTAGCGCTTGTCGGTCAGCTTGTTGGCGAAACTGTCGGGGTCGGAAACGCCTTCCTTGAGCGCCTTGACCATGAACGCCTTGGCGTAAGCCATGTCCTCCAGGCCGTAGGCCTTCATGGCATATTTGAACAAACGGTCATTGTTGACGAAATCGTCGATCGATTTCACCTTGGTGATGTTGTCCAGATAATATTTGGTGTCGCGATCGACCGCCGGCTGCTTTTCGATGCGGTCGATCGACTTGTCGATGTCCCTAGTGATCAACTGGTAGCTGGTATAGGTACTGAGCAAGGACGCGCCTCCGGCCGAAGCTATGCCAGCACAATAGACTCACTTCCTTGCGCGAAACTGAATCGCGCCGATCGGCTCGATGCCGCTCCGATTCAAGCCTCACACAAGGCACGGGGACTATCCCTTGCAGCTGACTTGAAATGCGGAAGGACCTCTCGTGGGCATTCTGATTGGACTGGTGGTGACGCTCGGCTGCGTCCTTGGCGGCTTCATGGCCATGGGCGGGCATCTGCATGTGCTGATGCAGCCCTGGGAAGCGGTGGTCATCTGCGGCGCCGCACTCGGCACCTTCCTCGTCGCCAATCCGATGAAAACGGTCAAGGACACCGGCAGGGGCATCCTCGAAGCCTTCAAGCAGGCCGTGCCGAAGGAGCAGGATTATCTGGAAACGCTCGGCGTGCTGCACAGCCTGATGCGTGAACTGCGTTCGAAGTCGCGCAGCGAGGTCGAGGCGCATATCGACAATCCCGAGGAATCGGCGATCTTCCAGGCATTCCCCACCGTGCTGAAGAACCACGACCTGACGCATTTCATCTGCGACTATTGCCGGATCATCATCATCGGCAACGCCCGTTCGCACGAGATCGAGGCGCTGATGGATGAGGAAATCCAGACCATCAAGTCCGACAAGATGAAAGCCTACCACGCGCTGGTGGCGGTCGGCGACGGCCTGCCGGCGCTCGGGATCGTCGCCGCCGTGCTCGGCGTGGTCAAGGCGATGGGCGCGCTCGACCAGTCGCCGGAAATCCTTGGCGGCCTGATCGGCGCCGCCCTCGTCGGCACCTTCCTCGGCATCTTCCTGTCTTACGCGGTGGTCGGGCCCGTCGCCACCAAGATCAAGACGGTGCGCGAGAAGAAGAACCGGCTCTACATCATCGTCAAGCAGACGTTGCTCGCCTACATGAACGGCGCCCTGCCGCAGGTGGCGATCGAGTTCGGCCGCAAGACCATATCGTCCTATGAACGGCCGACCATCGACGCCGTCGAGCAGAGCACGATGAACACCGGCTCCGCCGAGAAAAGGGCCGCCTGAGCGATGCGCGACAGATCGGTGCCGACATTGTCATGACCAGTCCCGGCAGTCCCTCACAAGCGCGCTCCCTGATCATCGAGCGCCTGGTCGGCGACAGCGGCGAGGCCGCCCAGGTCATCGGCGCCGGCCGGGGCATGGCAGAGCGCGCTGCGCCGCTGCTGCAGAAGAGCCTGACCAGTGAGCTTGGAGTTCCGGTCACCGTCGATCTCAGGGGGGTCGAGGTCAGCCGCGTCGCGGAGGCCCGCTCCCGTGCCGGCGATACGTTTGCCATGACCATCGTTGCGTCAGCCACGTCCTCCGATGCCATGACCCTGGTGATCGATGCGCCGGCGATCGCGGTCACGCTTTGCACGCTGTTCGGCGGCGACCCGGAGATGCCGGCATCGCCGATAGAGCGTGATCTGTCGCAGATCGAGGTCGATGTTTCGACCATGATGTTCCAGCAGGTCGCGCAGGCACTGAACGGATCGGGACGACGGTCGCTCGACCTGCGCCTGCCAGTGCCGCGGGCGATGTCGGGCACCGAAGCCAAACGACACGTGTTCCGCGACGGCGCTGCAATCCGCATCGTCTTCGGCATCTCGACGCCGGCCGACAGCGGCACCGTCACGGTGACGATGCCGCAGCGTGTCGTGCTGGCCAGCCGAGACAGCGCTGCTGCCGGCGGCGAGAACGATCAGGGCGCCAGCTGGCGCGCGCGCTTTTCGGAAGAAGTGATGCGCTCCACGGTGGCGCTCGAGGCGACCATGCCGCTGGCCCGACTGACGCTCGGCGATCTTGCCGATTTCGAAATTGGCCAGATCATCGAATTCGAGGCGACGGCGCAATCGCAAGCGCGTCTCGGCGCGCGCGGCAAGACGCTGTTCGTATGCGAGTTCGGCAAGCTGGGACAGAATTACACCGTCCGGATCAAGCATCCCTATGATGCCGGACAGGATTTTATCGACGGGCTCATGCCGGCTGGTGCCGGGCACGCCTGAGCTTTTGGAGACGATGCATGGCCAAGACCAAGGCAGAAGCCGAAATCGACCAGCCGGACGAGCAGCTCGACCGCGCCATCGAGGAATTGCGCGGGGTTCTGCATGAAGAGGAACAGCGCCCCGATATTGCGTTCAAGGCCGCGTCCGCTGCCAATTCGAGCGTCATCATGAACATCCCAGTCGACGTCCAGATCATCCTCGGCAGCACCGAGATGCCGGTGTCCGACCTGATGGCGCTGCAGAAGGGCTCCACGGTGGCGCTCAACCGCCGCATCGGCGAACCGGTCGACGTGGTGGTCAACGGCCGCAGAATAGCGCGCGGCGAGATCACCGTGCTCGAAAGCGACCCGTCGCGCTTCGGCATCAGGCTGACCGAAATCATCGCCGGCACGAAGGGCGCGTGAAGATGCGTCGCGGGTCTTGCCGGCGGCAGCGGGAGCGAAAGGCATGACAACGTCCCTTTCCCTGACGCGTCCGCAGAAGGCGGCCGCCATACTGGTGGCGATGGGCAAGCCGTCGGCCAGCCGCCTCTTGAAATTCTTCAAGCAGGAAGAATTGAAGGCGCTCATCGAGGGCGCCCGGCTGCTCAGGACCATTCCGCAAGGCGATCTCGAGCGCATCGTCGCCGAGTTCGAGGCGGAGTTCACCGAAGGGGCGGGACTGCTCGATTCCGCCGACAGGATGGACACCATCCTCAATGAATCGCTGTCACCCGAAGAGATGAGCGCGATCATGGGTGACAAGAAATTCGAGGTTGCGCCGGAAGGTCCGCCGCCGATCTGGCCCGAGCTCGAGAAGCTCGAGCCGGTGCGGCTTGGTACTTTCCTGGCCGGTGAACATCCGCAGACTGCGGCCATGGTGCTGTCGAAGCTGGCGCCGCAGGCGGCGGCGAGCGTGCTGTTGACGTTGAGCAAGCCGACGCGCGGCGAGATCATCAAGCGCATGGTGACGATGGCCAATGTTCCCGACGCCGCCAGCAGGATCGTCGAAAATCGGCTGCGCACCAGCGTGCTGGCGGAAACCGCGACCAAGGATACATCGGCCGGACAGGCGCGCGTCGCCAGCGTTCTCAACGAATTGGACAAGCCGCTGCTCGAGGAGGTCATGCAGGACCTGGAGGCCGCCGGCACGCCCGATCTCGACGGCGTCCGGGCTCGGCTGTTCTCCTTCGACGATTTGCCGCTGCTTACCCAGAAAGCGCGCGTGCTTCTATTCGACGGGCTGTCGACCGAACTGGTCACGCTGGCGCTGCGCGGCACTTCGGCGATCCTTGCCGAAGCGGCGCTGTCGGCGATCGGCGCACGCTCGCGGCGCATGATCGAAGCCGAACTCGGACAAGGATCCGAAGGGGTTCCCCTCGCCGACATCATGGCGGCGCGCAAGACGATCGTGACGACGACAATCCGGCTGGCGCGCGAAGGCGCGTTCGAGCTTCCCGCGACCCAGAACGCCGCCGCCTAAGGCCGGATCATGGCAGAGGCGGTCGACAAGGATTCCAAAACCGAAGAAGCGACGGAAAAGAAGATCCGCGACACCATCGAACAGGGCAAGCTGCCCCATTCGAGGGAGACCGCGCTGCTGGCCTCCTTCGTCGCCATACTGGTGTTCACCGTCTTCTACGCCAAGGATGCCATTGTCGATCTCGGCATGTTCCTGTCGATGTTCCTGGAGAAGCCGGAAGCCTGGCCGATGGACACCGAGACCGACGTCATCGCGCTCTACAAGATCGTCATGCTGGAGGTGGGCCGTGCCATCCTCAGCCTGCTGGTGCTCCTGACCATCGCCGGCGTCGGTGCCTCGGTGTTCCAGAACATGCCGCAATTCGTCGGCGAACGCATCAGGCCGCAGCTGTCGCGCATCTCGATCGTCAAGGGCTGGAACAGGCTGTTCGGGGTGCAGGGCTGGGTCGAGTTCCTGAAGGCGCTCGGCAAGGTGGGCTTCGCCATCGTCGTGCTCGCCTTCACGCTGTCCGAGGATCACCGCAAGCTGCTCGCCGGCATGATCACCAATCCCGTCGCCTTCGGCCTCGTCATCCGCGGCATCGCGGTCGACATACTGGTGGCGATCGTCTTCGTCATGGGCCTGATCGCGGCGATCGACATCGTCTGGTCGCGCTTCCACTGGAAGCAGGACCTGCGCATGAGCAAGCAGGAGGTCAAGGACGAGTTCAAGCAGTCCGAGGGTGACCCGATCGTTAAGTCGCGGCTGCGCTCGCTGGCGCGCGACCGCGCTCGCAAGCGGATGATGACGGCGGTGCCGCGCGCGACGTTGATCATCGCCAACCCGACGCACTTCTCGATCGCGCTTAAATATGTGCGCGACGAGGATTCGGCACCGCTGGTGCTGGCCAAGGGGCAGGATCTGGTGGCGCTCAAGATCCGCGAAATCGCGCGCGAGCACAACATCCCGATCTTCGAGGACGTGGCGCTCGCCCGCTCCATGTACAAGCAAGTTTCGGTCGATAGTGTGATCCCGTCGCAATTCTACCAGGCCGTCGCCGAACTGGTGCGGATCGTCTACTCGAAAAAGGCTGAGCGCAGACAGATTTCATGAACCGCCAACCGCACGCCAATTCCCGCGAGATCATCGTCGCCAGCGCCATCGAGCAAGTCGTGGCGGAGCTCAGGCTGATCGATGTCGCCGATTATATCGCCTTCATCCGGCTGGAGCATTTCGCCTGCCTGTCGGACCTGGTCGATTCCGCGGCGGAACTGTTCTTCAAGCCGGGCACGCTGAGGCTCGGCCATGGCGGCGAGGCGCATGTCGACTGGAGCGGCAGCCCGCGCATCGTGCTCGATCTCGAGCTTCGGCCGCCCGGCGTCACGGTCTATTTCCAGCTGACGCTGAGCGAAAAAGGCGCCTCGGTCGCGGTCAACTACGTGTCGTTCGAAAAGCCCGGCGAGGACCCCGAGCACAACACCGCCCTGCTCGAGGCGGTGGTCGAACAGGCGCGTATCCGCAAGGTCGAGCCGCTGGCGTTCTAACTATTCGATCAGGCCGAGCCGCAGCGCCTTGGCGACCGCCTGGTTGCGGTTGACGGCGTTGAGCTTCTGGGTCGACTGGGTGAGATACTGGTTGGCGGTATGCACCGACAGTTTCAGCAGCCGCGCTATCTCCTCGCTGGTATTGCCGTTGGCGGTCAGCTTCAGGCATTCGAGCTCGCGCTTGGAGATCGCGCGCGTCTTGCCGACATCGCCCGGACGCATGCGGGCGACAGCGGCGAACAGCGAAAAGCAACGGGCGTGGATTTCATAGAGCGCGTCCTGCGGCAGGGCGATCTCCGAGCCGAGGAAGACGACGAGGCCGCACTGGCCGCGATCGGCGTGGACGGGAAAGGCGATGCCGCTGCTGCCGGGCGCCAGCGGCGCCATCTGCTCGGTCCAGGCAAGGCCGCCGAACATCTCGCTCATGGCCGCCACACCGTCATCCGTCCACCAGCGCGGTTCGGTCGAGATCCTGCTATGGCGCACGATCTCCTCGCCATTGGCGCCCGAGATGAACTTGGTCGCCACCGATATGCCGGGATAGTCGGAATCGAAGCACGGCACCAGCCGCGCCCGCTCGAGCGACGGGCTGACGAAGAACAGGCCGAAGGCCGAGGCATTGATGTCGACGGCGATCCAACGGCAGCGCCGCACAGCATCGGGAATGGTCACGGCGTGATGCGTTTCGGAGCCGAGCGAGAAGGCACCGAACGGATTGCGCTGGTCGTTGAAAAGGGCCTCGGCGGCCTGCTTGACGTCGGCCTGTTTCAAATGATGCCGCTCCTGATCGCCGTGGCGATGGCCATCGCGCGGTTGCTGGCCGCGAATTTCTGGATGGCGTGGGTGATGTAGCTGTTGACGGTGTTGGAGGACACGCCAAGGATGACGGCAACCTCGTCCGTGGTCTTGCCTTCCGAGACCCAGAACAGGCATTCGCGCTCGCGGTCCGACAGCGGATCCTGCATGGCGGCGGCGGCGATCAGTTGCGGAATATGCGAGAGCGCGTAGCAGCACTTCAGCTGCGCCTTCATCAGCGCTGGCTGGTCGATCCGGCCGGCGGCTGCCGCCGAGAACAGCGCGAACAGGCGTTGGCGGCCGACATTCAGCCTGAGCGAATAGATCTCGGCGTGGCCGAGCACGTCGAGCAGACGTGCCTCTTCGCCGGAGACCAGCCCCTCGGCCTGTGGTGCCTGCGCCGACACCAGCGGCCTTGGACGCATGCCCGGCGCAACGGTGAGCGCGCCCTGGGCAAGGCCAGCGATCAGCCGCTTGCCGATCAGTTCGATGGCGTCGAAAATCCAATTGGACGAGACGATGCGCGCGTCGTTGCGGTCCTGATCGTGGACGATGGCGACCAGCATATAGCTGTCGGCACCGATCTCGGCGGTCAACTCCATGAAAAAGCTGGTGAGATCGCCGCGCGACGTCAGGCGCGAGCCCAATGTGTCGGATTGAAGAAGCGCGGCGGGACTGCTCATTTGCTGTTTTTGGCCGGAATCGATGCTGATGTCCGGATGCTGGAGAGCCAGCCGCCGAACCGGAAAACGCGTTACATTTACGAGACACACACAAGCGCGGGGTCGCGCCCGATCAGACGGAATCCATTCAGGGAACGCGAAGCCGTCCGCGTCTGGCGCCGGAATATTCCGGCACGTGAGACTTTGGGTGGTCGCCGCGCCCCCCGAGGACCGGCTGATTCGGGTCTAATCTACCCGTAGATGAATCTGACATCAAACGCGATTTGACAAAATCGAATCGAGTGGACTCAAGCCGCGACTCAGGCGCCGATTTTCGCGCGTTTCGGTGCGTGGAAATACCCGAGCCATGCAAGCCGGTCATCTCGGCCGGGCTGTTTCGGTCGCGCAAGCCAAGGTCCGAGAGGATGTCGCTGGAGGATGTCAAAGAGCGGCTGACGCCGCCCTTTTTCGTGTTTCCCTGAAAGCTGCCGCGCTGTGGGCAGCCGGTTTCACCGGTCCTCGAAGCCGGTCAGGACGCCGACGGCATTGATGCCGATTTCCTCGACGGCGTAGCCGCCTTCCATGACGAACAGCGTCGGCAGGCCGAGCCTGGCGATGCGGCGGCCGATCATGGGATAGTCCGACGACTTGAGCTTGAACTGGCTGATCGGATCCTTCTCGAACGTGTCGACGCCGAGCGAGACGATGACGACGTCTGGCGCGTAGGCGGCGAGCCTGGCGCAGGCGTCTTCCAGCGAGGCGCTCCAGGCGTCCCAGCCGGTGCCGAACGGCATGGGATAGTTGATGTTGAAACCTTCGCCCGCGCCGGCGCCACGCTCGTCGGCATGGCCGAGGAAGAACGGATATTCGACCATCGGGTCGCCGTGCAAATTGAGGACCTGCACGTCGGCGCGGTCGTAGAAGATCTCCTGTGTGCCGTTGCCGTGATGATAGTCGACATCGAGGATCGAGATGCGGCCGGCCCCCTGGTCGCGGAACCATTGCGCGGCAACGGCCGCGTTGTTGATGTAGCAATAGCCGCCCATGAAGCCGGCTCCGGCATGGTGGCCGGGCGGACGGCAGAGCGCGAAGGCGGAGGCTTCGCCGGCCTTGACCAGGCCGGCTGCCGTCAGCGCGACGTCGTAGGACGATTTGATCGCGGCCCATGTGCCTTCGACGAAGGTGGCGCCGCCATCGAAGGAATAATAGCCAAGCAGGGCGTCGATGCGCTTCGGCGGCACGTCGCCGCGCAGGCCGCGTGTCGGCCAAGTGAAGGGCATGGCTGTGCCTGTGTGGCCCTCGGCGATCCATTGCGGCCAGACCGTCGGCAGGAAGTCGACGTAGTCGGCCCTGTGGATGCGCTTGGCGGCGGCAAGATCATGCTCGGCCGGCGCGATGATCGCTCCGAGTTTCTCGCTCTCGACCCGCGCCTTGATGAACTCGGCGCGCGAGGGTTTTTCGAAACCCGGCACGATCGCCGATGTGACCAGTTCCATCTGGCCGGCGTGGCCGGCGTGAAGCGGCGAATAGACAGTCTTCATGAAATTCCTCTCGAATGCGAAATCAGTCAAGGTTGAGATAGGGGGTCACCAGAGCGAGCCACATGGTTTCGACATCGTCCTCGATGAGGTCGTATGTCCGGCGATCCCTTTTCAGGCCGACAAGACGGCAGGCGTGCCCGACCTCCATCATCAGCAGGCCGAGCCGGCTGGCGACCTTGTCTTCGAGAGCCGGGTTCACGTGCCGCAGCCATGCCGCATAGAGGGCGATGATCTGGTCGTCATATTCGTTCTGGATCGGCCTCAGGTCGGCGTTGCCTGAAATCGCCTCGATCACCGGCATCAGGCTGGCATTGTCGAGATAAAGCCTGGAGGTGTCCGTGAAAAGCCTGCGTACCTCCCGCCGAAACTCCTCCCGGTTGGTGGGCGGGTCGACCCTGATGCGCCTCGCGATCACTTCGGGAAAGGATGACAGCCAGCGCCGGGCGAGGTCCAGGAGAATGGCTTCCTTGTTGGGGAAGTACTGGTAGACCGAACCAACCGACAGGCCCGCGCGCTGCGCTATGGCGAGCGTGGTCGGCGTCCTTGTGCCTTGCTCGCGGGTCAGGATCAGCGCCGCGTCGAGGATCCGGTCCACCACCTTGCTCGACCGTTGTTGGCGCGGCTGCTTGCGCGGTTCGAGCGCTATCCTGGTTTTGCGATCGAGACTGCGCTTCACGGCTTGACGTCCTCGTTCCCCGCCCAGTCCCAACATCGGCGCAGAGTGTTGTCCACAATACATTGCAAATTCCGCATGTTGACAAACGCGAATGATTAGTCGCATTCTTTTATCCACGCTGCCTTGGGGATAACAAGGGGAATTTCGAAGACAGCGCGCCGGCATCATCTTTCCCCATCGCCCCTCCCGCGGAGCGGCAGCTCGTGGGCAGTGGTTGTCGGTCTCAGTCAAAAGCGCGGAGTCGCGATGTCTGTCACGGGTGCGGGTCACAAGGCGGATCTGATCGTCATCAATGGTCGTGTGTTGACCATGGACGATGACAATCCGACCGCCGAAGCCGTTGCCGTCAAGGATGGCGCCATCGTCGCTCTCGGCAGCCACGCCTCCATCGAAGAGTTCAAGGGGCCGGCCACCAGGGTCATCGACGCCAGGGGCGGTTCGGTGATCCCGGGTTTCATCGAAGCCCACATGCATCTGTTTTCAGGCGCGGCCGAGCTTGCCCATCTCCAGTTGTCGGGCGTCCACGGTTTCGAGGCGCTGCAAAAGGCGATCCGCGACTACGCGTCGACGCACCCCGATGCCAAGATGCTGGTCGGACAGGGCGTCGACTACACCGTGCTCGACGACGAGCGAGTGACGCGCCATCATCTCGATGCGATCCTGCCGGACCGGCCCTTCGTCATGGCCGCGCCCGACCACCATACGATGTGGGCCAACACCAAGGCGCTGGACTTGGCTGGCATCCTGAATGGGCGCACGCTTGGCCCCGGCAATGAGATCGTCATGGGCGACGACGGTCTGGCCAATGGCGAACTGCGCGAGGGCGAGGCTTTCGGCCCGGTGCTCGATCTTGCCGGCGAGGGCCGGGTGCGGCTCGGGCTGGCGACGGGCGGCGAGCCAGACCCGATGCCATCGGCGGAAGAACGCGCCGCCGACCGCGACATCATGCGGCGCGGGCTCGCCTGGTGCGCGCGCCACGGCATCACCTCGATCCAGAACATGGACGGCAATCTCTACCAGCTCGAATTGCTGGCCGAGATCGAGGCCGAGGAGGGTCTGTCCTGCCGGGTGCAGATACCCTTCCACTACAAGAATTTCATGACGCTCGACATGCTCGACAAGGCCTCGGCGATGGCCGAGCGCTACAATGGCGAGTGGCTGTCGTCAGGCATGGTCAAGGTGTTCTACGACGGCGTGCTCGATTCCTGGACGGCCGTCATGATCGAGCCCTATGCCGACCGTCCCGACTGGGTGGGTGAACCACTGTTCACGCCCCAGCAATTCATCGATCTCGCCGTCGCCGTCGACAGGCGCGGCCTGCAGATCGCCGTGCATTCGATCGGCGACGGCGCGGTGCGCGCCGTCCTCGACGGCTACGAGGCGGCGCAAAAGGCCAATGGCAGGCGCGACAGCCGGCATCGTGTCGAACATATAGAGGTCATCGGCGCATCTGATGTGCCGCGTTTCGCCGAACTCGGCGCCATCGCTTCGATGCAGCCGCCGCATCCGCCCGGCGCCATGGATTTTCCGCTGGAGCCGACTGTGTCGCGCATCGGGCCGGCGCGCTGGCCGCTGAGCTATGCCTGGCGCACCCTGAAGAATGCCGGCGCGCATGTCGTGTTCGCGTCGGACTGGCCGGTGTCGCCGATCGATCCGATCCTGGGCATCCAGGCGGCAGTGATGCGCAAACCATGGGCATCAAGCGATCCGGACCAGAGCTTCTCGCTGCGTGAATCGCTTGCCGCCTACACGGTCGAGGGCGCCTATGCCGAATTCGCCGAGCACCGCAAGGGCACGCTGAAGCCGGGCTATATGGCCGATCTGGTGGTTTTGTCGGCCGACATCGAAAAGACTATGCCGGCCGACCTGCACAAGGTGCGCCCGGTAACAACGATCTGCGGCGGCAAAGTCACCTACCAGGCCTGAGATGGCATGCGGCTTGCCTGCTGAAATGGCGGACTGAAATGACCGACTGAACTGTGATTCAATGCCGGACTTGCCAACCCACCGGCCATGTGGTCACATCCAATAGGGGAAAAGCTCCGCCAGCAAGAGCGGGGTCAACAGTGAGGCGTAATCGTGCCGGACAAACCGGATCGGAATGCGATTGAAGTAGTTAACGTCAGCAAAATTTTCGGATCGGGTGAGGGGCAGGTCGCTGCCCTCGACACAGTCTCGATATCCATCCGCGAAAACGAATTCTTCACACTGCTGGGACCATCCGGCTGCGGCAAGACCACCTTGCTGCGGCTGATCGCCGGCTTCGACTTTCCAACCGCCGGCGAAATCCTGCTTTACGGCCAGGACATCGCGCCATTGCCGCCCTTCAAGCGGCCGGTCAACACCGTCTTCCAGTCCTATGCGCTGTTCCCTCACATGACGGTGGCAGACAATATCGGCTTCGGCCTGGAGATGCTGGGCAAGCCCAAGGCGCAGATCAAGGCGCGCGTTGCCGAGATGCTGAAGCTGGTCAAGATGGAGGCGCTGGCGGGCCGGCGCACCGGCCAGATTTCCGGCGGCCAGCAGCAGCGCGTGGCGCTGGCCCGGGCGCTCGCGCCGCAACCGAAGGTGCTGCTGCTCGACGAACCGCTCTCCGCCCTCGACTACAAGCTGCGCAAGGAGATGCAAATCGAGTTGAAGCGGCTGCAGCACGAGACCGGCATAACCTTCATCTTCGTCACCCATGACCAGGAAGAAGCGCTGACGATGTCGGACCGCATCGCGGTGATGTCGTCGGGCAAGATCCTGCAAGTCGGCTCGCCGTGGGATATCTACGACAAGCCTGCCGAACGCTTCGTCGCCGACTTCATCGGCGAGACCAATTTTCTCACCGCGGCCATATCAGGCACCGGCAACGGCAAGGCGCGCGCGACGCTCAAATCCGGCACAACCATCGAGGCGACCGTTGCCGAAGGCTTCCAGCCGAAGGACAACGCCACCGTGGTGGTGAGGCCGGAGCATGCCAAGCTGACCAGGAGCAAGGGCGACCTGGCGGGCACGGTCGACAACATCGTCTATTTCGGCACCGACACGCATATCCATGTCCAGCTCGACAGCGGCGAAGCCTTCACCGTGCGCCAGCAGAACACGCGCAGCGCCGGCTGCGGTTTCGAGCGCGGCGACAAGGTCGGCATCCTGATCGGCAACGACGCCGCGCAAGTGCTGAGGGACTGATGGCCACCGCCGAAGAAGTCGCCAAGGCAGCGGAGCGGCGCGACGTCCGCGCCCGCTGGTTGCTGTCAGCGCCGGCGCTGCTGGTCATTCTGCTCGCCGCGACCGGCCCGTTGCTAATCGTGCTCGTCTATTCGTTCCTGACGCCCGGCGCCTATGGCGACGTGAAGTGGCAATTTTCGCCGGAAGCCTGGGTGTCGGTGTTCATGGAACGCGACATTTTCGACGACACGCTGTCGCTGGCGGCCGCCCACGTCACCATCTTCCTGCGCTCGATCAAGCTCGCGGTGGTGACGACGCTGGCGACTTTGGCGCTCGGCTTCCCGACCGCCTATTTCATGGCGACGCGCAGTGAAAAGACCAGGGATCTCTGGCTGTTCCTGATCACCATCCCGTTCTGGACTAACCTTCTGATCCGCACTTTCGCTGTTCTGCAGATCATCCGCAACGAAGGCATCGTCAATACCATCCTTCTGAAGCTCGGCATCGTCTCGGCGCCGGTGCAGATCCTCTACACCGACACGGCGATCCTGATCGGCATGGCCTATGTCTACCTGCCGCTGATGGTGCTGCCGATCTATGCCAGCATGGAAAAACTCGATTTCCGGCTGGTCGAGGCCGGCTACGATCTCTACGCGACACGCTTCAAGGTGCTGCGCAAGATCATTTTCCCGCTGGTCAAACCCGGCGTCATCGCCGGCTCCATCCTGGTCTTCATTCCGGCCCTCGGCGCCTATGTGACGCCGAGCGTGCTTGGCGGCGGCAAGAACATGATGCTGTCCAACCTGATCGAATTGCAGTTCGGACAGGGCCGCAACTGGCCACTCGGTTCGGCGTTGTCGATCACGGTCATGATCATCGTCATGGTGGCGCTGCTTGCCTATGTGCGCAATGCCGGCAAGTCGGGGGTGCGGCATGGCTAGCAACTTCTCCATCAAGCACCAGCCCGGATTCACCGCGATCGCGGCGACCTGTTTCGTCGTGCTTTATCTGCCGATCGTCGTGCTGGTGATCTATGCCTTCAACGCGGCGACCTCGACTTCCGAATGGGGCGGTTTTTCGCTGAAATGGTTCCAGTCGGCATATCAGAACACGCAGGTCATCGACGCGACGCTGCGCTCGTTCCAGATCGGCGCCACCGCGGCGGTGCTGTCGACCATCTTCGCCACCATGGCGGCGCTCGCCACCACGCGCACCGCGCCCTATCCCGGCCTCACCTTCAAATACGCAGCGATCAACCAGCCGCTGATGGTGCCCGAGATCGTCACCGGCGTGGCGCTGCTGATCTTCTTCTCGCGCATCAAGATCTTCACCGGCTATTCGGGCCTCGGTTACCTGATCGCCGCGCATACGGCGTTCTGCATTCCTTTCGCCTATTTGCCGATCAGGGCGCGGCTGGAGAATATGGACCTGACTCTGGAACGCGCCGCCGCCGACCTCTACGCGACGCCGTGGAAGACCTTCCGCCGCATCACGCTGCCGCTTTTGTGGCCCGGCATCCTTGCCGGACTGATGCTGGCCTTCGTCATCTCGCTGGATGACGTCGTCATCACCGAATTCGTCAAGTCGGGCGGCCAGGACACGCTGCCCACCTATATGCTCGGCCAGATCCGCCGCGGCATCACACCCGAGATCAACGCGATATCGACCGCCTTCCTGCTGCTTTCGGTTGCGATCGTCACGTTGTTTTTCTTCGTCAGCAGGAAACGAGACTGAACCTGAAATGGGAGCTGGAACGATGAACTGGAAGACAACAACGGCCACCTTGGGGTTGGCGTTGCTCGCTTCGACGGGCCTTGCGCGCGCCGACGGCGTGCTCAACATCTACAATTGGGGCAACTACACCAGCCCCGACGTAATCAAGAAGTTCGAGCAGAAATACAACGTCAAGGTGACCATCACCGACTACGATTCCAACGACACGGCGCTCGCCAAGGTTCGCCAGGGCGGCACCGGCTTCGACATAGCGGTGCCCTCGCAGACCTACGTGCCGATCTGGATAAAGGAAGGCCTCGTCCAGGAGACCGATCCGGGCAAGATGGAGAACGCGAAGAACATCGCGCCCGAATGGGCCAATCCTGAATTCGATCCTGGCCGCAAATATTCCGTGCCATGGGCCTGGGGCACGATCGGCGTGGTCGTCAACACCGACGCCTACAAGGGTCCTGCCGACACCTGGGGCATCGTGTTCAACACGCCCGACGAGTTGAAGGGCAAGGTCAATGTCGTTCCAGAGATGAACGACGTCATCTTCGCGGCAGTCAAATATGTCGGCGGCGAGCAATGCACCGACGACAAGGCGGTGCTGAAGAAGGTGCGCGACCTTCTGGTCGCGGCCAAGCCGAACTGGATCGCCATGGAATACAATACCATCGAGAAGATGGGCGCCGGCGACTTCAAGGCGACCAGCGACTGGAACGGCTCGGCGCTGCGCCAGCGCCTGGCCAACCCGGCTATCCACTACAACTATCCGAAAGAAGGCTTTGGCCTGTGGAGCGACAATGTCGTCGTCCTGAAGGAAGCCAAGAATGTCGAGAACGCCAAGTTGTTCCAGAACTTCATCATGGATCCGGAAAACGCGGCCGGCCTCTCGGCCTTCCACCGCTACGCCAATGCCATCACCGGCTCGGAGAAGTATATGCCGGCCGACATGAAGGATGCGCCGGAAGTGGTCATTCCGGCCGACGCCAAGCCGCATGGCGAATTCCAGAAGATGTGCGCTCCCGAAACCCAGGAGATCTACACCAAGATCTGGACCGAACTGCAGAAGTGATCGCTGCGTGATCGACCCGGTGGCACATGCCGCCGGGTCTTTCCGTTTCCGGGAATGGCTTTCATGGACTCCTATCGCAACAGCGATCCGCGGCCGCCGATCATGCAGGGCTCGCCGCCCGCCATGGTGCCACCAAGGCTCGACTGGGACAGGCCGCCCTGGAACCGCTGGGCTTTCCAGCACATCAGGGAAATTCTGCCGACCGTCGAAGTCTGGCGCGGCAATGGCCACCGTCACCGCCTCGAACGCGCAGAGGTCGATCTCGACGGGCTGCCGGTCGAGGGCAGCGATGGCAAGGCCTCGACGCTCGCGGGCCTGCTGGACGAGACCTATACGGATGGCTTCCTGGTGCTCAAGGACGGCAAGATAGCCTTTGAGCGCTACTTCAACGGCATGGACGAGCGCACGCTGCATCTGTCGCAGTCGATGGCCAAGTCGGTCACCGGCTCGGTGTTCGGCATACTGGCCGGGCGCGGGCTGGTCGATCCGGCGAGGCCGGTGACGGACTACCTGCCGGAATTGAAGGCAACCGGGTGGGCCGGCGCCAGAGTCCAGCACGTGCTCGACATGACGACGGGCGTGTGTTTCTCGGAGGAATATAACGACCGTTATTCCGACATAGGCCAGGTCGATGTCGCCACCGGCTGGAAGCCGGTGCCGCCGGGCAGCGACCCGGACTTTCGCTGGCCCGCGCACATGTTCGAGCTGATCCTGGGCTTGACGGAGACGGTCCGGCCACATGGGGCGGCATTCGAGTACCGCTCGGTCGAAACCGATGTGCTCGCGTTCATCCTGGAGCGGGTGACCGGCAAGCGGCTGGCGCAACTGGTCTCGGAAGAACTCTGGCAAAAGCTCGGCGCCGATGAAAGCGCCTGCTTCACCGTCGACAGCGCCGGCTACGCGCTGGCCGATGGCGGCTTCAACGCGACGCTGCGCGATTATGCCCGCTTCGGCCAGCTGATCCTCGATAATGGCGGCGGCATCGTGCCGGCCGATTGGATCGAGGCGACGCGCAGCGGCAGCCACGGGCCGGGCTTTAGTCCGAGCCTGCCAGAGGGCAGCTATCGCAACCAGTTCTGGATCGAGAATCCACATTCGCGGGCGCTGATGTGCCGGGGCGTGTTCGGGCAGATGATCCACATCGACTGGAATACGCGGATGGTCGTGGTCAAGCTTTCGAGCTGGCCGGATTTCAGCAACGTCGCCTATTCCATGGCGACGCTGAAGGCCGTGCATGCCATCGCCGCCGCGCTGAGCTGAACCCCCACAAGACACGACCTGGAAGGAAATGCCATGACCGGCAAGACCGCGTTCGAGACCCGTTACGGCTTCCGCCGCAACCAGGTGCTGCTCGCCAACTGGCGGGAAAATCCGTTCAACCGATGGTCATTCCAGAACGTCGGCGAGCTGGTGCCGAGCGCGCGTGTCGCCGCCCTGCCGGTCAACGAGGCGCCGGCCGAGGATTTCGGCGGATTGCTCGACGAAAAGATCGCGGTGGCGAGCACGCCGGAAACCGTCGCGGCTTTTCTCAGCCGCTCGCACACGGATGCGCTGACCGTCATGAGAGGCGGCAGGATCGTCGGCGACTGGTTTGCGCCGCATATGGATTTCGGCGCCCGCCACATCATCTTTTCGATCAGCAAGTCGGTGACCGCGATCATGGCCGGCATATTGGAAGGCGAGGGCGTGTTCGATCCGGAAGCCCCGGTGACGGCCTACATACCGGAAGCCGGCGATTCGGCCTATGGCGAGGCTACCGTGCGGCATGTGCTCGATATGAGTGTCAGCCTCGATTTCGAGGAGGCCTACCTCGATCCCGAAAGCGCCTTTGCTCGTTACCGTCGCGCCACCTTGTGGAACCCGGGCGGCGGCACGGAAAGCCTGCGTGAATTCCTCCTGACACTGCAGCGGCTCGCCGAGCCGCATGGCCAGACCTTCCGCTACCGGTCCCCCAATTCCGACCTGCTTGGCCTGCTGCTCGAACGGGCGTCCGGCCAGCGCTTCGCCGACCTGATGCGCGAGAAACTGTGGCTGCCGCTGGGTGCTGCCGGCGAAGCTTCGGTGGCGGTCGACATGGAGGGCACGGCGCGCACTGCCGGCGGCATCTCGGTGACGCCGCGCGATCTGGCGCGCGTCGGCGAGATGATGCGGCAAGGGGGCACTGCGAATGGCCGCCGCATCGTGCCCGAGGCCTGGGTGCGCGACACCACGGTAACCGGCGGCAGTTCTGAAGCCTGGCAGCGTGGCGCCATGCTGCCGCTGTTTCCCAAGGGCCGCTACCGCAACAAATGGTACCAGACAGGACATGAGAACGGGGCCTATTGCGGCATCGGGATCCATGGCCAGTGGCTCTATGTCGACCCCCGGACGGAAGTGGTGATCGCCAAGATGTCATCGCAGCCCGAGCCGGTCGACGATCCGCTCGATCTCGAGATCGTCGCATTCTTCGAAGCGCTGAGCCGGATGGTCTGAGCGGCCGCAACATTAGGGCGCGCTTTCCTGTGGACCTCTGTCGCCGGTGAAACCGCGAAGGTTGGCGGGCAGGATAACTGCGCCTATGGTCGCCGCTCTTTTCGAGAAGAGCAGGAACGGCATGGCATCCGACATCAAGCGCATCGCAGCCATTATCGCGACCGAGATCACAGCGCGGCCCGAACAGGCCGCCGCTGCCATCGGGCTGCTCGACGAAGGCGCGACCGTGCCGTTCGTGGCGCGCTACCGCAAGGAGGTGACGGGCGGGCTCGACGACACGCAATTGCGCCTGCTGTCGGAGCGTCTTGCCTATCTGCGTGAGCTCGACGCGCGGCGTGACACCATCCTTGGCTCGATCCGGGAGCAAGGCAAGCTGACCGACGAGCTTGAATCCAAGCTCGCCTCCGCCGTCACCAAGGCCGAGCTCGAAGACATCTACCTGCCCTACAAGCCCAAGCGCCGCACCAGGGCGGAGATCGCCCGGGAGCGTGGGCTGGGGCCGCTGGCGGAAGCCATCCTGGCCGACCGCTCGCTGGTGCCGGCGGAACTCGCACTGGCCTATCTGACCGAGGACGTGGCCGACGCCAAGGCGGCACTTGAGGGTGCGCGCGACATAGTGTCGGAGCAGTTCGCCGAGAATGCCGACCTGGTCGGCAAGCTGCGAAGCTACATGAAGGAACGCGCCTTCATGCGCGCCAGGGTGGTCGACGGCAAGCAGGAGGCGGGTGCGAAATTCTCCGATTATTTCGACCATGTCGAGCGCTGGGCCACCGTGCCGAGCCACCGCGCGCTGGCGATGCTGCGCGGCCGCAACGAGGAGGTGCTGTCGCTCGACATCGAGGTCGATGCCGACGACTCTTCGCCGGTGAAGCCGGTAGAGCGGATGATCGCCAATGCCTACGCCATCGGCGGCAGCCTGCCGGGCGATCGCTGGCTGATGGAGGTCGCAGGCTGGACCTGGCGCATAAAACTATCCCTGCACCTGACGCTCGATCTGATGCGCGACCTGCGCGAACGGGCCGAGGAAGAGGCGATCCACGTCTTCGCCCGCAATTTGAAGGATCTGCTGCTCGCCGCCCCCGCCGGATCGCGGCCGACGATGGGGCTCGACCCTGGCATCCGCACCGGCGTCAAGGTCGCGGTGGTCGACGGCACCGGCAAGCTGGTGGCGACGACAACGGTCTATCCGTTCCCACCCAGGAACGATGTGCGTGGCACGCAGGCGGAGCTCGCCAAGCTCGTTCGCCTGCACAAGGTCGAGCTGATCTCGATCGGCAATGGCACCGGCAGCCGCGAAACCGAGAAGCTGGTGGCCGACATGCTGTCCGACATGCCTTCCGACGGCGGGCCGAAGCCGCTCAAGGTGATCGTCAGCGAGGCCGGCGCTTCGGTCTATTCGGCTTCGGCGACGGCGGCGGCGGAATTCCCCGGTCTCGACGTATCATTGCGCGGTGCGGTGTCGATCGCGCGCCGCTTGCAGGATCCGCTGGCCGAACTGGTCAAGATCGAGCCGAAATCGATCGGCGTCGGCCAGTATCAGCACGATGTCGACCAGTACCGGCTTGGCCGCTCGCTGGAGGCGGTGGTCGAGGACGCCGTCAACGCGGTTGGCGTCGATCTCAACACGGCTTCGGCGCCGCTTCTGGCGCGGGTTTCAGGGCTCGGGGCGTCGCTCGCAGACGCCATCGTCGCGCATCGCGATGCCACCGGCCCGTTCGCCAGCCGCAAGGATTTGCTCAAGGTCTCCCGCCTCGGGCCGCGTGCGTTCGAGCAATGCGCCGGCTTCCTGCGCATCCCGAACGGCTCCGAGCCGCTCGACGCCTCGGCCGTGCATCCGGAAGCCTACGGCGTTGCCAAAAAGATCGTCGCCGCCTGCGGGCGCGATGTGCGTTCGCTGATGGGCGACAGTGCGGCGCTGAAGGCGCTCGATCCGCGCGTTTTCGTCGACGAGCGGTTCGGCCTGCCGACGGTGCGCGACATTTTGACCGAACTGGAAAAGCCCGGCCGCGATCCGCGCCCCGGCTTCAAGACGGCAACCTTCGCCGATGGCATCGATGACATCAAGGATCTGAAGCCCGGCATGCTGCTGGAAGGCACCGTCACCAATGTCGCCGCCTTCGGCGCCTTCGTCGACATCGGCGTCCACCAGGACGGGCTGGTGCACGTTTCGCAACTGGCCGACCGTTTCATCAAGGACGCGCATGAGGTGGTCAAGGCCGGCGACGTGGTCAAGGTGCGGGTCGTCGACGTCGACATCAAGCGCAAGCGAATCGCGCTTTCCATGCGCAGGGATGGTGGCGAGGGCAGCGCATCGCGCGGCCCGCGAGACAATGGCGGCGGCAGGCCGGCGCCACGCTCGCCCGCGCCGCAGCGCCAGCCGGAGCGACCGGCGCAGCAAGGTGCGTTCGGCGCGGCGTTGGCGGATGCGTTGAAGCGGAAGTAGCTACCACGCCAGAACAGCCGGGTCCTTTTCAACCTGGCTCGTCAGCCAATCTCGAAAACTCGCGACCGGCGGATGGCCGCGCTTGTCGTGCGGGACGACTAGATAATAGGCGCTGCGGCTGTGCATAGGCTGGCCGGGCGCGGGCACCAGCTGGCCGCGCTGCAACTCGCCTGAGATGAGGATTTGCGGCAGCAGAGCCACGCCCAGACCCGCCATGCAGGCCTGGGCGGCGGTGCCGAACTGTTCGAACTGCATACCCGGTCCGGTCGGCGCGCTCAGGCCCTGATGCTCAAACCATTCTGTCCAGGCGCCAGGCCGCGTCGCCATGTGCAGCAGCGGCAGACGGCCGATGTCGGCCGGCGTGGCGATGGAGCGCTCGGCGAGAAATTCGGGCGACACCACCGGGGCCACCACCTCCCGCACCAGCAGCGTCGAGTCTGCCTCGGGCCAGTCCGGCAGGCCATAATGGATGGCGGCGTCCAGCCGCTCTCTGGCGAAGTCGAAGCGGCCGACGCGGGTGACGAAGTTGATGGTGATGTCGGGATTGTTGTCGACGAAGTCTGGGATCATCGGCATCAGCCAGCGCGTGCCGAAGGTCGGCAGGATTGCGAGGTTCAGGATGCCGCTATGCCGATTACTCATCAATCCAAGCGCTGCGTCGCGCAATTGGCCAAGTGCCGAACGGACCACTTCGGCGTAGGTTTCGCCCGCCGCCGACAGCCGGACATTGCGGCTGTCGCGCTCGAACAGCCGGCGGCCAAACTGGTCCTCGATCAGCCTGATCTGCCGACTGACGGCGCCCTGGGTTAAATCCAGCTCCTGGGCTGCAGCGGTGAAACTGCCAAGCCGGGCCACCGCTTCGAAGGCGGCAAGCGCGTTGATGTTAGGCAAAAGACGACGTTGGACGCTCATGATCTATTCCTAACGCTCATTGATCGGTGAAGCAATTTCGTTTGATTTTTTCAGGCCGTGGGCCGATAAGCCGGGCTTCACCCGTTTTTAAGGATCGAGACGCCATGGCCGCCGACAAGAATGCATTCGTCTGGGAAGACCCGTTCCTGATCGAGGACCAGCTTTCGGAAGACGAGCGCATGGTGCGGGACGGAGCGGCGGCCTTCGCCGCCGACAAGCTCGCGCCGCGCATCGAGGAGGCCTATCTCAACGAAACCTTCGACACGGCGATTTTTCGCGAGATGGGCGAGGCCGGCCTGCTCGGCATCAACATTCCGGAAGAATTCGGCGGCCTCGGCGCCAACTATGTCACCTACGGCCTGGTCGCCCGCGAAGTGGAGCGCGTCGATTCCGGCTATCGTTCGATGATGTCGGTGCAGTCGTCGCTGGTGATGTATCCCATTTATGCCTATGGCTCGGACGAACAGCGCAGGAAGTATCTACCCAAGCTCGCCAGCGGCGAGTGGATAGGCTGTTTCGGCCTGACCGAACCGGATGCCGGCTCCGACCCCGGCGGCATGAAGACGCGCGCCGAGAAGACCGCCAATGGTTACAAGCTTACCGGCTCCAAGATGTGGATCTCCAATGCGCCCGTCGCCGACGTGTTCGTCGTCTGGGCGAAGCTGAAGGGCGAGAACGGCAAGGATGAGATCCGTGGCTTCGTCCTGGAAAAGGGCATGAAGGGGCTTTCGGCGCCGAAGATCGGCGGCAAGCTGTCGCTGCGGGCGTCGATCACCGGCGAGGTGGTTATGGAAGGCGTCGAGGTCGGCGAGGATGCTCTGCTGCCCAACGTGTCGGGGCTGAAGGGGCCGTTCGGCTGCCTCAACCGGGCTCGCTACGGCATTTCCTGGGGCTCGATGGGCGCGGCCGAAGATTGCTGGCATCGCGCGCGCCAGTATGGCCTCGACCGCAAGCAGTTCGGCAAGCCGCTGGCCAGCACGCAACTCTACCAGAAGAAGCTCGCCGACATGCAGACCGAGATCGCGCTCGGGCTGCAGGCCTCGTTGCGCGTCGGGCGGCTGCTCGACGAAGGCAAGATGGCGCCGGAGATGATCTCGATCGTCAAGCGCAACAATTGCGGCAAGGCGCTCGACATCGCCCGCCAGGCGCGCGACATGCATGGCGGCAACGGCATCCAGATCGGCTATCACGTGATGCGCCATGCGCAGAATCTGGAGACGGTCAACACCTATGAGGGCACGCATGACGTGCACGCGCTGATCCTGGGACGGGCGCAGACGGGGATCCAAGCGTTTTTCTGAGGTTCGGTAGCCGTTTAAGTTAGGTGCAGCGCAACATCCGCTTGGAGAATGACGGCCAGATGTGTCAGGGTTCGGCCAGCTAAACGCCGATCTTCCGGGGCTCCATGGCAATTCTGGCCGCCGTCTATCACCTGACCCATTACAAATACGACCGGCCGGTGGTTCTTGGTCCCCAGGTGATCAGGCTCCAGCCGGCGCCACATTCGCGCACCAAAGTGCTCAGCCATTCGTTGAAGGTCGAGCCGGCGAACCACTTCGTCAATCTCCAGCAGGACCCCTACGGCAATTTCCTCGCCCGTTTCGTCTTTCCCGACCCGGTGAGCGAACTCAAGATCGAGGTCGACCTCGTCGCCGACATGACGGTCTACAACCCGTTCGATTTCTTCGTCGAGGAGACGGCGGAAAATTTCCCGTTCGAGTATCCGGAAGAGACACGCAACGACCTCGCCATCTATCGCACACCGGAACCGGCAGGCCCGCTGCTGTCGGCGTTCCTGAAAACCATCGATACCAGCCCGAAAAACACGGTCAATTTTCTCGTCGACCTCAATGCCCGGCTGCAGCGCGAAATCGCCTATATCGTGCGTATGGAGACCGGCGTGTTCTCGCCGGAGGAAACGCTGGCGGCCGCCAAAGGGTCGTGCCGCGATTCGAGCTGGCTGCTGGTGCAGATCCTGCGCAATCTAGGCATCGCCGCGCGCTTTGTCTCGGGCTATCTGATCCAGCTCAAGCCCGACCTCGTCACGCTCGATGGGCCGGCCGGTACATCAGTGGATTTCACTGACCTGCACGCCTGGTGCGAGGTCTATCTTCCCGGCGCTGGCTGGATCGGTTTCGACCCGACTTCGGGCCTGCTTACCGGCGAGAGCCATGTACCGCTTGCCGCCACCCCGCATTTTCGCAATGCAGCGCCCATTTCCGGCATGGCGAGCTTTGCCAATGTCGAGTTCGGCTTCGACATGCGGGTCGACCGCATCGCGGAGCATCCGCGCATCACCAAGCCGTTCTCGGATGAAAGCTGGCATGCGCTTGATGCGCTCGGCAACAAGGTCGATGCGGCGCTGGCGGACGGGGATGTACGGCTGACCATGGGCGGCGAGCCGACCTTCGTGTCGATCGACGATTTCGAGTCCGCCGAGTGGAACACCGCCGCCGTCGGCCCGACAAAACGCGAAAAGGCCGATGCGCTGATCCGGAGGCTGCGCGAGCGCTTCGCGCCTGGCGGCTTCCTCCATTATGGCCAAGGCAAATGGTACCCCGGCGAAAGCTTACCGCGCTGGACCTTTTCGCTCTACTGGCGCACCGACGGCCAGCCGGTGTGGAGCGACCCGTCGCTGATCGCGCGGGAGAAAAGCGAAGCCGATATCGGTCCGAAGCAGGCCGAGAGCCTGCTGACCGCGATCGCCGACGAGCTCGGCATCGAAACGTCCATGGTCAGCGAAGCCTATGAGGATCCGGCCGAGTGGCTGCTCAAGGAAGGCAAGCTGCCGGAGAATGTCGATCCGTCCAATTCGAAGCTGGAGGATCCCGAAGAGCGCAGCCGCATGGCGACGGTGTTCGAACGCGGGCTGACCAAGCCGTCGGGCTATGTGCTGCCGGTGCAGCGCTGGAACAGCCAGGCGTCGGGCCAGCGCTGGCGCTCGGAAAAATGGACGACGCGGCGCGGGCGGCTGTTCCTGGTGCCGGGCGATTCACCGGTCGGCTACCGCCTGCCGCTCGGCACGCTGCCTCACGTGCCGCCGGAGCAGTTTCCCTATATCGTTCCGGTCGATCCTTCGCAGCCGCGCGGTGCGCTGCCCGTGCGGGAGGCGATCTTGCCCATGGCGGCTCCGGCCGAACCTCAGGGCGCCGATGAAATGGCACGCCGCCAGCAGGCGGCATCGTTCACGGCCGCGACCGCCCAGCAGGACCGGGTCGAGCAGGAGATCACCGAGATCGGCGGCGCGGTGCGTACCGCGCTTTCGGTCGAGCCGCGCGAGGGACGGCTCTGCGTGTTCATGCCGCCGGTCGAGGCGCTGGAGGATTATCTTGAGTTGGTGGCGGCAGCCGAGAACGCGGCCAAGGCGATCAGGTTGCCAGTGCATATCGAGGGCTACGGCCCGCCGCATGATCCGCGCCTCAACGTCATCCGCGTCGCGCCGGACCCTGGCGTCATCGAGGTCAACATCCACCCGGCTGCCAACTGGCAGGACTGCGTGGCGACGACCACGGCGATCTACGAGGAGGCGCGGCAAACGCGGCTTGGCGCGGATAAATTCATGATCGACGGCCGCCACACCGGCACCGGCGGCGGCAACCATGTTGTGGTCGGCGGCGCGACGCCCAATGACAGCCCGTTTCTGCGCCGCCCCGATCTTTTGAAGAGCCTGGTGCTGCAATGGCAGCGGCATCCCTCGCTGTCTTATCTCTTCTCCGGCCTGTTCATCGGCCCGACCAGCCA
Source organism: Mesorhizobium sp. BR1-1-15 (assembly GCF_020165475.1). NCBI lineage: Bacteria > Pseudomonadati > Pseudomonadota > Alphaproteobacteria > Hyphomicrobiales > Phyllobacteriaceae > Mesorhizobium > Mesorhizobium sp. BR1-1-15. The sequence continues at coordinate 289,675 of NZ_JAIUIF010000002.1, forward strand.
GGCGCCGCGCTTCGACGAGGCGCGCCACGATTCGCTCTACGAGCTTGAAATCGCCATGGCGCAGGTGCCGCGTCCGGACCAGGGCAACGTGCCTTTGCCATGGCTGGTCGACCGGCTGTTCCGCAACCTTTTGACCGACGTCACCGGGAATACGCATCGCTCGGAAATCTGCATCGACAAGCTGTTTTCGCCTGATGGACCGACCGGACGGCTGGGCCTGGTGGAATTCCGCGGCTTCGAGATGCCGCCCAATGCGCGCATGAGCCTGGCGCAGCAACTGCTGGTCAGGGCGATCATCGCTCGCGCCTGGAAGAACCCGCTCGACGGCCGTTTCGTGCGCTGGGGCACGTCGCTGCACGACCGCTTCATGCTGCCGCATCATGTCTGGGCGGATTTTCTCGACGTTCTCGACGACCTCAAGCTCAACGGTTTCACGTTCCGCCCCGAATGGTTCGACGCGCAGCTCGAGTTCCGCTTTCCCTTCTGCGGCGAGGTCCAATATGCGGGCGTCAAGCTGGAACTGCGGCAGGCCCTGGAGCCGTGGCATGTCATGGGCGAGCAGGGGGCCATCGGCGGCACCGTGCGCTTCGTCGATTCCTCGGTCGAAAGGTTGCAGGTCAAGACCGAAGGGCTCAATCCGGAGCGCCATGCCGTCGTCTGCAACGGCCGCATCGTGCCGATGAAGGTTACCGACAACAGGGAAGTCGCGGTGGCGGGCGTGCGCTTCAAGGCGTGGCAACCCGCTTCGGGCCTGCATCCGGCACTGCCGATCAATACGCCGCTGGTGTTCGATATCTACGACCGTTGGTCGGGTCGGGCGATTGGCGGCTGCGTCTATCATGTCGCGCATCCGGGCGGGCGCAGCTACGACACTTTTCCGGTCAACGGCAATGAGGCGGAAGCGCGCCGGCTCGCCCGCTTCGAGGCGCGCGGCCACACGCCGTCGACCTATGTGCTGCGCGAAGAACAACCCACGGAAGATTTCCCGGTGACGCTTGACCTTCGGCGTCCGCCAAGACTCTGATCTGACATGGCAAAGGGGAATCACAAGCGGGTACGAGGCAAGGCGCAGATCCATCGCCTGCTGGAGCACTACCAGCCGATCGACGGCGTCGTCGACGAGATGGTCGACGCGTCGGGCAATCCCCGTCCGGCCTGGAAGCATTTCATCGAGGCGCTCGATGATCTCGGCGCCGAAGAACTCGCCCAGCGTTTTGCGCGTGCCGACCAGTATCTGCGCGACGCCGGCGTCTATTACCGCGTCTATGACAAGGCCGGCGCCAACGAGCGCGAATGGCCGCTGGCGCATGTTCCGGTGCTCATCGAGGACGCCGAGTGGGCAGCGATCAGCGCCGGCCTGGTGCAGCGCGCCGAGCTGTTCGAGGAGATCATCGCCGATATATACGGGCCGAACCGGCTGGTCGAGAAGGGCATCCTGCCGGCCGGACTGATCGCGGCGAGCCCCGAATATTTGCGGCCCGTGGTTGGCACTCGTCCGGCCGACGGCCATTTCCTGCATTTCTGCGCCTTCGAACTCGGCCGCGGGCCGGACGGCCGCTGGTGGGTGTTGGGCGACCGTACTCAGGCACCATCCGGCGCCGGTTTCGCTCTGGAGAACCGCGTCGCCACGACCCGCGCGCTGTCGGACATCTATGGCGAGATGCATGTGCATCGCCTCGCCGGCTTCTTCCGGCGCTTTCGCGATGCGCTGATCGGCATGGCCAGGGAAGCTGACGGCCGCGTCGCCATATTGACGCCTGGGCCGCTCAACGAAACCTATTACGAACACGCCTATATCGCCCGCTATCTCGGCATCATGCTGCTCGAAGGCGAGGACCTGACCGTTTCCGGGGGCAGGCTGATGGTGCGCACCGTTTCCGGGCTGATGCCGATCAGCGTGCTGTGGCGACGGCTGGACGCGGCGTTCGCCGATCCGTTGGAACTGCGCTCGGAGTCGCAAATCGGTACGCCGGGCCTGGTCGAGGCGATCCGGCAAGGCAGCGTCTCCACCGTCAATGCGCTCGGCTCGGGCCTGATGGAAACGCGCGCGCTGCTTGCCTTCCTGCCCAAGATCGCGCGCGAATTGCGGGGCGAGGAACTCGAGCTGCCCACCGTCGCGACATGGTGGTGCGGTCAGGCATCCGACCGAGCGCATGTGCTCGCCAATATCGACCGCATGGTGATCGGGCCGGCGCTGTCGACGAGGCTGGCCTTCGAGGACGACGACCAGACTAGGCTTGGCTCCGCGCTGTCGGCCGGGGAGCGGGCGGACCTGGTGGCGCGCATCGAACGCGACGGCGACGCTTTCGTCGGCCAGGAAGCGGTGACGCTTTCGACGACGCCCGTCTATGTCGGCGGCTGGCTGGAGCCGCGGCCGGCAAGCCTGCGTGTCTACCTGGCGCGCACGCCCGAGGGCTGGACGGTGATGCCGGGCGGGTTCGCCCGCGTCGGCCTGTCGCTCGATCCGACCGCGATCGCCATGCAGCGCGGCGGCCAGGCGGCCGATGTCTGGGTGGTCAGCGACCGGCCGGTGGAGCGCGAGACGCTGCTGCCACAAGAGGGCGACAGCTTCAGCCGCACCAGGCCGGGCAGCCTGCCCAGCCGCGCAGCGGAAAACCTGACCTGGCTCGGCCGCTACATCGAACGCTCGGAAGACACGGTGCGCATCCTGCGCGCCTATCATGTGCGGCTCGCCGAAACTTCCGATCCGGATATGCCGCTGCTGGCCGACATCAGGGATCATCTCGAACCGTTCGGCATCGATGTCGAAACAGCGATCCCATCGGGGCTGATCGGTACGCTGGACAGCGCGGTCTACAGCGCCGGCCAGATCCGCGACCGTTTCTCGCCGGACGGCTGGCTGGCGCTCAAGGACTTGTCGAAGACCATCCATCAGTTCGCGACGACGGTGGCGCCGGGGGATGACGCGACGCGGGCGATGACCGTCATCCTGCGCAAGCTCGCCGGTTTTTCCGGCCTGCTGCACGAGAACATGTACCGCTTCGCGGGCTGGCGGTTCCTGGAGATCGGCCGGCGGCTGGAACGCGGCATACAGATCGCCAGCACGCTCGCCCGGCTGACCAGCGACAAGGCGCCGGACGGCGCGCTCGACATGATGCTGGAGATCGGCGACAGCGTCATGACGCACCGGCGGCAGTACCCTGTGCAAGCCGGCCGCCGCACGGTGATCGACCTTCTGGCGCTCGATCCGCTCAATCCGCGTTCCATCCTGTTCCAGCTCGAACGGCTGAAGGCCGAGATCGGGCTGCTGCCGGCGATCGGCGGCGAGGGGCACATGTCGCCTGCGGCCAAGGAAATCCTGCAGCTCAACACAGCCATCGCCATCAAGGAGCCAGCGGACATGACTGTGAAGGCGCTGAACGATCTCGCCGGCGAGATAGGCGGGCTCTACAGCAGCCTCGCCAAGGCCTATTTCGGTTAAGGCGGCGCTCCGGCATGCTCTACGACATCAGGCTTCACCTTCACTACGACTACGCCGCCGTCGTCGGCGGCGGCCGTCACCAGGTCCGCGTGTTGCCGCCGACCATCGACGGCGTGCAGCGCGTCGTCGCAGCGTCGCTATCCTTCGCGCCGGCGCCAAACGAACGCTCGGATTTTTCCGATTTCTTCGGCAACAACGTCACCTCGATCGCCTTCCGCGACGCGCATGACGCACTCGACATCAGGATGAGCGCGCGCGTGGCGGTGTCGCGGCCCGAGCCCGGGCTCGACGTGTCGCCCGACCTTAGCCGGCTGCGTCAGGAGCTCGCCGCCGTGCGCTCGCTGGCGCCGGATACCCCCCACCATTTCCTGGCCGCCAGCGGTCACGCCGGCATCGATGCGGCGATTACCGCCTATGCGCGCGACAGCGTCGGCGGCTCCGCCGCCGGTACGGCGATGAACCTCTGCAATCGCATCCACCGCGATTTCACCTATGACAACGAGGCAACCACCGTCCGCACCAGGGCAGGCGATGCCTTCCGGCTGAAGCGCGGCGTGTGCCAGGATTTCTCGCATATCATGATCGCCGGCCTGCGCGGGCTCGGCATACCGGCCGGCTATGTCAGCGGCTTCCTGCGCACCATTCCGCCCAAGGGCAAGCCCAGGCTGGAGGGCGCCGACGCCATGCATGCATGGGTCAAGGTGTGGTGCGGGCGCGATGCCGGCTGGCAGGAGTTCGACCCGACCAACGGCATGCGGGCCTCCAACGATCACATCACCGTCGGCTATGGCCGTGACTATTCGGATGTCGCGCCGATCGTCGGCGTTCTCAAGACCACCGGCGGACAGGTCGGAGAGCAAGCCGTCGACGTTATTCCGGTGGTGCTGGAGAAGACCTGACGTCAGGCCTGCTTGCGCAAAGCGCCTTGCAGGGTTCCGCCCGACGTGGGTGGCCGCCGACTTTTCGGACAGGAATGGAACCAGTGCTCGGCCCAGAGGCTTATCTACGGGTGTTTCCGTGGGGCCAGCATGCTGCAGAAATCCGGATTGACTATCGACGGCGAGGCCGCACCAAAGAACGGCGCTCAGATCTCTGCCGAGGATGCCGCACTGATCTATGTCAGCGATACCGAGCCCGGTATCCGCCGACTGAAAGCGGGCAAGGGATTTTCCTACAGGGGACCTGACGGAAGGCCGGTCTCGGATGCCACCCGAGCGCGCATCGAGGCGATCGTTATCCCGCCGGCCTGGACGGATGTGTGGATCTCGCCCGAGGCGGACGGCCATATCCAGGCAACCGGCAGGGATCAGCGCGGGCGCAAGCAATATCGCTACCATCCGCGTTGGGCCGAGGAACGCGACAGCGCCAAATATTCGAGCCTTGTCGCTTTCGCCGAAAGTCTGCCGGAGCTTCGGCGCAGGATCGACAGCGACCTGCGCCGCCATGGCCTGCCGCTCGAACGCGTCGTCGCCGCGATCGTCTGGCTGCTCGACAACACCATGATCCGAGTCGGCAACGCCGCTTACGCCCGCGACAACAAGAGCTTCGGCCTGACGACGCTGCGGGACCGCCATGTCGACATCAAGGGATCGAGCCTGCGGTTCGCCTTCAAGGGCAAATCGGGCAAGGAATGGAAATTGAAGCTGGTCGATCGCCGCATCGCGCGAATCGTGCGGGGCGCGCAGGACCTGCCGGGCCAAAAGCTGTTCCAGTATCTCGATGAGGACGGCAACAGACACCCGGTGCGCTCCGAGGACGTCAACCGCTACATCCGCGAGGCCATCGGCGATGCATTCAGCTCGAAACATTTCCGTACATGGGGCGGCACCATTCACGCCGCGTCGCTGTTCGCGCAAACGGTGCTGCCCGACAGCCAGGCACAGCAGAAACGGGCGATGAACAGCGTCATCGACAGGGTCGCCGAGCGGCTGGGCAACACGCGCGCCGTCTGCCGCCAATGCTATATCCATCCGCAAGTCTTCGAAGCATGGCTGCAGGGACGGCTGCTTGCCGAAATAGCGGAAGCCAACAAGCGCAAACGGTCGATAGACGGTCTCGATGACGAGGAAGCGCTCGTGCTGCGATGGCTGAAGACGCACGAAAGCGGACCCGCGGCAACCAGCGGCCGCTGAATCCGCGGCGCCTCGATTTTTTTATCGACGCCGTGTCGGGATCGGTCCTAGTGTTTCGTCCTTTGACACAGAAGAGGACAAACCATGCTCTACGCGATCTTGTGCTATGCTTCCGAAGACGTCGTCTGCTCCTGGAGCAAGGAACAGGACGACAAGGTCATGGCCAACATTCTCGATGTCCAGCAGAAATACGCGGACGCCGGCCGGCTTGGCCCGGTGGCGCGGCTTTTGCCGACGACGGCGGCGACGACGCTGAGGAAGGTCAAGGGCGAATCGATCGTCATCGACGGGCCGTTCGCCGAGACCAAGGAACAGTTCCTCGGCTTCTACACGCTCGAATGCGCCGATCTCGACGAGGCGGTGGAGTTCGCGCGCGAACTTTCCGAGGTCAATCCGAGCGGCGGCTCCTACGAAATCCGCCCGGTATCCATCTTCAATCCCACTAGGGTCGCCGTATGACCGAACTTGCCTGGATCAGCTCAGCGATCAGCGCCGCCCGCCCGCAGGCGATGGGTGCGCTGCTGCGCTATTTCCGCGACCTCGATACGGCGGAGGAAGCTTTCCAGGACGCTTGCCTCAGGGCGCTGAAGAACTGGCCGCAGAACGGTCCGCCGCGCGATCCGGCGGCCTGGCTGATCTTCGTCGGACGCAACAGCGGCATCGACGCGGTGCGCAAGCGCGCCAAGCAGGCGCCGATGCCGGAAGAGGACCAGATATCTGATCTCGAGGACGCAGAGAGCGACATCGCCGAGCGGCTCGATGGCGCGCACTACCGCGACGACATATTGCGACTGCTGTTCATCTGCTGCCATCCCGACCTGCCGGCAACGCAGCAGATCGCGGTGGCGCTGCGCATTGTCTCCGGCCTTACGGTCAAGCAGATCGCGCGCGCCTTCCTGGTCGGCGAAAGCGCCATGGAGCAGCGCATCACCCGCGCCAAGGCACGTATCGCCGACGCCGGCGTGCCGTTCGAGACGCCGGGCGCGGTGGAGCGCTCGGAGCGGCTCGCCGCAGTCGCAGCCATGGTCTACCTGATCTTCAACGAGGGCTATTCGATCAACAGCGGCGAGGCGCCAGCCCGCGCGCCGCTGTGCGAGGAGGCGATCCGGCTGGCCCGGCTGCTGCTCAGGCTGTTCCAGACCGAGCCGGAGATCATGGGGCTGACGGCGCTGCTGCTTCTCCAGCATGCGCGCGCACCGGCCCGCTTCGATGCGGACGGAGAGATCGTTCTGCTCGAGGATCAGGACCGCAGCCTGTGGAGCCGCAAGATGATCGATGAGGGGCTGGCGCTGGTCGACAAGGCGCTGCGCCACCGAAAGCCCGGCCCTTACCAGGTGCAGGCGGCGATTGCCGCGCTGCATGCGCGGGCTGAAAAGGCCGAGGACACGGACTGGGTGGAGATCGACCTGCTCTACGGCCTGCTCGAACAAATGCAGCCGTCGCCTGTCGTCACCCTCAACCGTGCGGTTGCGGTCTCCAAGGTGCGTGGCCCGGAGGCCGCGCTCGCCATGATCGAGCCGCTGGAGCAGAGGCTTTCCGGCTATTTCCACTTCTTCGGCCTCAAGGGCGGGCTTTTGATGCAACTCGACCGGGGCGAGGAGGCGCGGGTCGCCTTCGATCGCGCCATCGCGCTTGCCAACACCGCGGCGGAAGCGGCCCATATACGCATGCACATCGACCGGCTGATGAAGGACAGCGCAGCGCGCACCGCAAGCTGACCCTGGTTCAATGGTCTGGCCCGGGCTTGGACCATGCCGGGGTGGCGATTTTTTCCTGAAACCGCTATTGGCACGCCAAGACAGCGCCACCCTGCGCCTGACCGCACAGGGAATGCACGGCGCAATGCTTGACCACGCCACATGAATGGCGGGATCTGAAAGGGACAGACATGACGATAGCGAAGGAAACCGCCGAGCTGCTGGCGAAACTGGGTGTTGCCAAGGAGGCGCTTGTCGGCGGCGACCTGATCGTGCGCAGCCCGGTCACGGGCGAGCAGATCGCGGCATTGAGCACGATCTCACAGGCCGATGCGGCCAGGACCATCGATGCCGCGCACAAGGCGTTCCAGGCCTGGCGGCTGGTACCGGGCCCGAAGCGCGGCGAGCTGGTGCGGCTGCTCGGCGAGGAATTGCGCGCGCACAAGGCCGAACTTGGCCGGCTGGTGTCGATCGAGGTCGGCAAGATCCCCTCGGAAGGGCTCGGCGAAGTGCAGGAGATGATCGACATTTGCGACTTCGCCGTCGGTCTTTCCAGGCAATTGTACGGACTGACCATCGCGACCGAGCGCCCAGGACACCGGATGATGGAAACCTGGCATCCGCTCGGCGTGGTCGGCGTCATCTCCGCCTTCAACTTCCCGGTCGCGGTGTGGTCGTGGAATGCGGCGCTGGCGCTGGTCTGCGGCGATGCGGTGGTATGGAAGCCTTCCGAAAAAACGCCGCTGACGGCGCTGGCCTGCGAGGCGATCTTCAAGCGCGCCGTCAAGCGCTTCGGCACTGATGCGCCGGAAGGGCTCGCGTCGGTGCTGATCGGCGACCGCGCCGTCGGCGAGATTCTGGTCGATCATCCCAAGGTGCCGCTGGTCTCCGCCACCGGCTCGACCCGCATGGGCCGCGACGTCGGCCCGCGCCTGGCCAAGCGCTTTGCACGCGCGGTGCTGGAGCTCGGCGGCAACAATGCCGGCATCGTCTGCCCGACCGCCGATCTCGACATGGCGTTGCGCGCGATTGCCTTTGGCGCGATGGGCACGGCGGGCCAGCGCTGCACGACGCTGAGGCGCCTGTTCGTGCATGACAGCATCTACGACGCCTTGGTACCGCGGCTGAAGAAGGCCTATCAGAGCGTCTCTGTCGGCAATCCGCTGGAGACGTCGGCCCTCGTTGGGCCGCTGATCGACAAGGCAGCCTACGAAGCCATGCAGAAGGCGCTGCAGGAAGCGTCCGCCCACGGCGGCAAGGTGACCGGCGGCACGCGGGTCGAGAATGGCCATCCGGACGCCTACTACGTGCATCCGGCGCTAGTCGAAATGCCCAGCCAAGTGTCGCCGGTGACCGAAGAGACGTTCGCGCCGATCCTCTATGTGATGAAGTATTCCGATTTCGACGCCGTGCTTGACGAGCACAATGCGGTGGGAGCGGGGCTGTCGTCGTCGATCTTCACCCGCGACCTGCAGGAGTCCGAGCGCTTTCTCGGCGTCGACGGCTCGGACTGCGGCATCGCCAATGTCAATATCGGCACGTCGGGCGCCGAGATCGGCGGAGCCTTCGGTGGTGAAAAGGAAACCGGCGGCGGCCGCGAGAGCGGCTCCGATGCGTGGAAAGCCTATATGCGCCGCGCCACCAACACGGTGAACTATTCCAAGGCGCTGCCGCTCGCCCAGGGTGTCTCCTTCGACATCGAGTGACATTGCGGGTTCCGGCTCGGGTGACCTTGCGCACCCGGGCCGTTCTGCGGCCTGAGGTTCACTGCTGAGGGCAGTTATGCTGTCATTCTTCGTATGGTGCTGACGTCCCGCCGCCGAGGCGGTTTTTTTGTTTCAAAGGATACACAGCGGCACGGACCGCCTTCATAGCCTGGGCAGCGGCGAGTCTCTCAGTGGTCGGTGGAAAAGCATGCTGCGAAGGCGGCATCCACGATGGCCAGCTTGGCGGCCTGGACGGTCATGTATTCCTGAAAGAAGCGGTGCGAGACCCACATCACGGAATTGCCGCGCTGGCCCAGCCAGCCGATGCTGCCGAGCGCCTCGGCATCGCGTAGTTTTCGGGCGAGGTGGGTGCGCGACAGTTTGAGCCAACTGGCGAATTCCGCCACCGAGACCACGCTGGTCGGAATCCGATCTAGGCCGGCATGGTCGGGGTCGATGCCGGACATGAGCCGATCCATGACGATGCCGCCATTGTTGAGCCAGATGAACAGGGAAAAGGTCTGGTTGGGTTCGCGCACCGGTTTGGACGAAAGCAGGCCGTCGGCCACGAGGGGCTGCAGGGCGGCGAGCATATCGGGCCGCTCCAGGTATCTCGCCAGCCGGTCCGCGCCGTCGAGTCGGTCAAGGGTCCGTAGATGTGCGTGCACCCATCCGGTGAATGTCCGCACCGTGTCCGCTGTCGGCTGCAACGGGTGGGTGCGCCCGTCTCCGCCCGCGACGTATTCGGCGATGCGGTAATTCAGCATCTCCTTGATGAAAGCGTCGGCGGTGTTGCGGCTGGCGACCTTGTGCTGATGCACGAACTCGATGAAGCGCGACACCGTCAACGCGGTGCGACGGTCGCCCGGGTCGCGCCTGAAATGCATGGCAAGGCCGACATGGCCCATCAGCCAGCGCTGCTGCGTGGCGAATATGGAAGCAAGCCGCGGGCTGGCTTCGTAGATGTGGATCAGCGCCAGCGACTGCTCCTGGACGTGGCGGTGCAGATCCGGATGAGCGGCTATGTCCTCGATGTCCAGCATCCGCCTCCTTCTGGTTGGCCAAGCTTACTGCGCTCCAAGAGCGGGTCGCGTCGAAGCGGATTCATGCGACGCGCTTTTGGCTTTTTTCGTGCATGTCGTCCTCCCAAAACCGAGGTTACTTTTGGGCGACATGCATTAAGACATTTTCAGCCTTGCGCTTTTGTGTCCAGATGAGACAGCTCGGACTAAAGTCCAGTTCTGTAGCCAATGATGGCGGCGAGACGTCGGCGGCAACCCACACGGCGGCAAGTACGGCGCGCTTAGCGATCTGGACAACCGCAGCTACGCCCCGGGTGTCGTCCTGCCGCCCGGCCATGATGGGCTGACGCGGGGTCCGCCGGCGCATACGCATCGGGAGGCCGCCGATGGCGGGTTCTGCCGCCTACTCGGCCGCCTGAACGCGATGTGCCTGGATGATGGCGCGGATCTCGGAGCGGCAGGAGCCGCAATTGGTGCCTGCCTTCAGCGCGGCGCCGATGGCTTCCACGTTCGTGCAGCCGGAAGCCACCGCCGCCGTGATCTGCTTGATCCCGACGTTGAAACAGGAGCAGACGGTCGCGCCGGCATCGGGCCGTTCGGCGCCGGCGCGGCCGGCGACGATGCGGAAGCGCTCGCGTTGGCTGGCATGGGCCTCTTCGAGCTGTTGCGTTGCCCATCCGCGCGACACGGCGACCGGGCCGGGAGCGACGAACAGGGCGCCCGCGAGCTGTACGCCATCGAAGGCGGCGATGCGATGCTGGCCGGCATCGCGGTCGTGATAGGCGAGTATTTCGGCATCGGTCGAGGCGCCGAACAGGGATTGGGCAAAAGTCGTCCAGTCGATTTTGTCGTCTGCAAAGGCGAGCTCGACCCGCCAGCCATCCCTGCAGCGGGCCACGGCCCAATAGTCGACGGCGATCGCTTCGGGCCTTTGTCGGGTCACGGCGAAGCCGAACGCCATCGCGGCGAATTTCTCGATGTGCACCGCGACGTGCTTCAGTGCCGGCTGGCCGGAAACTGGGTCGGTGAGTGGCGCGGTGAGCGTGTCGAGCCGGCCCTTGGCGGTGAACTGGTCCGTCCAGTGCATCGGCGCGAAGATGCTGCCCCGGCGCTGGCGGGACGTGATCAGCGCGCGCACGAGCACGGCGCCGCGCGGGCTGGAAACGCGCGCGATGTCGGCGTCGCCGATGCCGTATCGCGCGGCGTCGTCGGGATGAATCTCGACGAAGGGTTCGGCGATGTGCTGCGACAGACGCGGGCTTTTGCCGGTGCGTGTCATGGTGTGCCAATGGTCGCGGACACGGCCGGTGTTGAGGATGAGGGGGAATTTCTCGTCCGTGCGGGTTTCCGTGACAGGGCGGACGGCGATGAAGCGCGCCTTGCGGTCGGGCGTGTAGAAATTGCCGTCGGCGAAGAAGCGGGTGTTCGGTGGCCCTGCTTTATCGTTCTCCGGTTGGGGCTCAGCTTGAACGTTCCCCTCCGAGAGATGTCGAGCCCAGGCGCCCCCCTCTGTCCTGCCGGACATCTCCCCCTCTAGGGGGGAGATCGGCAGTTTTGTCGACGGCGCTCGTCCTGCGGTATCGGCGATTGGCGAAGGCCGTCGTGGCATCCAATCTCCCCGCTTGAGGGGGAGATGGCCGGCAGGCCAGAGGGGGGCGCCTGGGCTCGGCGCCGGCCATTGGAATGGCGCAAGCGCTTCGTAAGCTTTCTCATCGACACCGGCATACCAACCAATATCGAAATCGCGCGCGCCATCATTCTCGAAGCCCGACAGCGCCGCGTGCTCGGCGAATATCCCGGCCGGCGCGTCATAGGAAAACGCCTCGCCAAACCCCATCCGCTGCGCCACTTCGGCGATGATCCACCAATCTGGCCGCGCCTCGCCGGGCGCGGCCAGGAACGGGCGCTGGCGCGAGATGCGGCGCTCGGAATTGGTAACGGTGCCGTCCTTCTCGCCCCAGGCGGTGGCCGGCAGCCAGACATGGGCATGGCGCACCGTGTCTGTGTCGGCCTGCACGTCCGACACCACCACAAACGGGCAGGCCTTGATCGCTGCTTCGACGGCGTCGGCATCGGGCATCGAATCGACAGGATTGGTGGCGAGGATCCACAGCGCCTTGATCCGCCCGTCGGCGACCGCCCGGAACATGTCGACCGCTTTCAGGCCGGGCTTTTGCGCGATGTCAGGTGCATTCCAGAAGCGCTTCACGCGTTCGCGATGCCCCGAATTTTCAATCTCCATATGCGCGGCCAGCATGTTGGCCATGCCGCCGACCTCGCGTCCGCCCATGGCGTTGGGCTGGCCGGTGACCGAGAACGGCCCGGCGCCGGGCCTGCCGATGCGACCGGTGGCGAGGTGGCAGTTGGTGATGGCGTTGACCTTGTCGGTGCCGGACGACGACTGGTTGACGCCTTGGCTATAGACCGTGACGGTCTTGGCGGTCGCGGCGAACAGGCCGTAGAAGCGGGCGAGCTCGTCCTCGCTCAGGCCCGTGGCGGCAGCGATGCCGGCAAGGTCGAGTGCCGAGGCGGCGAAAAGGGCTTGTCCGAAGCCGGTCGTGTGAGCGGTGATGTAGGCGCGGTCGAGCGCATTGTGCTGGCCGAGCCAGGCGAGCAGGCCGGTGAACAGGGCGACGTCGCCATCCGGTGCGATCGCCAGGTGCATGTCGGCGATATCGGATGTCATGGTGCGGCGGGGGTCGACCAGGACTATCTTCATTTCCGGGCGCTTCTCACGCGCGGCAGCTATGCGCTGGTAGAGCACGGGATGGCACCAGGCGAGATTCGAGCCGACCAGCACGATGAGATCGGCAAGCTCCAGATCCTCGTAGGTTCCGGGCACCGTGTCGGAGCCGAAGGCGCGGCGATGGCCGGCGACCGAGGAGGCCATGCAGAGGCGCGAATTGGTGTCGATATTGGCCGAGCCGATGAACCCCTTCATCAATTTGTTGGCGAGATAATAGTCCTCGGTCAGCAACTGGCCGGAGACATAGAAGGCGACCGCATCCGGCCCATGTTCGGCAATGGTTTGCGAGAAGGTCGACGCGACAAGATCGAGTGCCTCATTCCAGGAGGCGCGGCGGCCGTGGATCTCGGGGTGGAGCAGCCTGCCGTCGAGGCCGATGGTCTCGACAAGAGCAGAGCCCTTGGAGCAGAGCCGGCCGAGATTCGCGGGATGGTCGGGGTCGCCGCGGACCGACACCTGTCCGTCCGCGGCGACCTTCGCCAGCACGCCGCAGCCTACCCCGCAATAGGGGCAAGTGGTCCTCACCTCGCGTGCTTCGCCAATCTGCATGGGTCAGGCCGCGCGGCTTGCCAGCGCTTCGAGCGCGATGAACAAACGCTCGCCCTCGATCTTCACCGGAATGGTGCGCACCGCGCCCTCGTCGGCGCCGAGCGCCTTGCCGGTCTCCAGCGAGATGACCCAATTGTGCAGGGGGCAGGTGACCGCCGCGCCATGCACGATGCCCTGGCTCAGCGGCCCGCCTCTGTGCGGGCAATGATCGTCGATGGCGAAGACCTGATCCTCGGCGGTGCGGAAGATAGCGATCTTGCCCTGCGGCGTGGCAACACAGCGCGCGCCCCGGCGGGGGATGTCGGACAGGGAGCCGATCGGTGTCCAGGTCATTGGGTCGCCTTTACTTGATACGAATGCGCCCAGGCGCCCCCCTCTGTCCTGCCGGACAATTCCCCCTCAAGGGGGGAGATCGGCAGTTTTGCTGATGGCGTCCGTTCTGCGAAGTTGGCGATTGGCAAAGGCCGTTGTGGCATCCAATCTCCCCCCTTGAGGGGGAGATGGCCGGCAGGACAGAGGGGGGTGGCTCGCGCGAACATCTCCATCACTCCGCCGCCTCCGCGAACCCGACCGAGGCCATCGGCCGGAACTCGTGCTTGTCCTTGCCTGACACGCGTTCCGACCACGGATCGACCTGGGCGAATTTCTGGGAAAAGACGAAGCGGTCGTAGAAGGCCTTGCGCTTGTCGCCATCGTTCATGATCTGGCGCTTGATCTCGGCGATGCCGACGCGCTTGGCCCATTTGTAGATGCGTTCGAGATAGCGGGCCTGCTCGCGGTACATCTGCGTCAGCGCCACGATATGCTCCAGCGCTTCGTCCTCGGTCTTGACCAGGCCAAGCACTTCGGTGCCCTTGATGTCGAGGCCTGCCGCACCCGCGAAGTGGATCTCGTAGCCACTGTCGACGCAGATGACGCCGACGTCTTTGCAGGTCGCCTCGGCGCAGTTCCTCGGACAACCCGAAACCGCCATCTTGACCTTGGCCGGCGTCCACGAGCCCCACATGAATTTCTCGATGCGGATGCCGAGACCGGTGGAATCCTGCGTGCCGAAGCGGCACCAGTCGGAACCGACGCAGGTCTTCACCGTGCGCAGACCCTTGGCATAGGCGTGGCCGGAGACGAAGCCGGCCTGGCCGAGGTCGGCCCACACCGCTGGCAGGTCTTCCTTGCGGATGCCCAGCATGTCGATGCGCTGGCCGCCGGTGACCTTGACCATCGGGATATCGAACTTATCGACGACATCGGCGATGGCGCGCAGTTCGGCGGCATTGGTGACGCCGCCCCACATGCGCGGCACCACCGAATAGGTGCCGTCCTTCTGGATGTTGGCGTGGACGCGCTCGTTGATGAAGCGTGACTGGTAGTCGTCGGCGTATTCGTCCGGCCAGTCGCAGACGAGATAATAGTTGAGTGCCGGCCGGCATTTGGCGCAGCCGCAGGAGGTTTTCCATTCCAGTTCCTGCATGATCGCGGGAATGGTCTTCAGCGCCTTGGCCTTGATCAGCCGGCGCACCTCGTCATGGCCGAGCGTCGTGCAGGAGCACATGGGCTGTACGGCGGCCGGGTTGTACTTGTCGCCGATGGTCAGCACCATCAGTTTTTCGACCAGCCCGGTGCAGGAGCCGCAGGAGGCCGACGCCTTGGTGTGCGCGCGCACGTCGTCGAGCGAAGTCAGCCCCTTGGCCGCGATCGCGCCCGTGATCTTGCCCTTGCAGACGCCGTTGCAGCCGCAGATTTCCGCATCATCCGGCAAGGCTGCAACGGCCGCCATAGGGTCCAGTGGGGCACCCCCCTGGTAGGACTGGCCGAAGATCAACGTATCGCGCATTTGCGATATGTCTGTTTGCTTCTTCTTGAGGTCGTTGAACCAGGCGCCGTCCGCGGTCTCGCCGTAGAGCACGGTGCCGATGATGCGGTCGTCCTTGAGCACGAGGCGCTTGTAGACGCCGGCCGCCGCGTCGCGCAGCACGATCTCCTGGCGGTCCTCGCCCTCTGCGAAGTCGCCGAGCGAGAACAGGTCGATGCCGGTGACCTTGAGCTTGGTCGGCGTGTCCATGTGGACAAAACCGACCGCCTCGTCGGCGGCGAGCTGGCGGGCGGCGACGCGGGCCATCTCGTATAGGGGGGTGACCAGCCCATAGATCTGGCCGTTGACCTCGGCGCATTCGCCGAGCGCGTAGATGTCCGGGTCGTTGCTGCGCATGCCGGCATCGACGACGATGCCTCTGTTGACGGCGATGCCCGCCTCCTTCGCCAGCGCTGCGTTCGGCCGGATACCGACGGCCATCACCACCAGCGTCGCGGGGATGACGGTGCCGTCGACGAGTTCGACCTGCTCGACCTTGCCGTTGCCCGTGATCGCCTTTGTATTGGCCTTGGTGACAACCTTGATCCCGCGCTGCTCGACGGCGCGCTGTAACAGATAGCCTGCCGCCGGATCGAGCTGGCGCTCCATCAGCGTCGGCATGACATGCAGCACGGTGACGTCCATGCCTTGCGCGTTGAGGCCCGCTGCTGCTTCCAGTCCGAGCAGTCCGCCGCCGATGACCACAGCCTTGGCGCGCGACTGGGCCGCGAGCATCATCGCCTGGACGTCGTCGAGGTCGCGATAGGTGAGAACGCCGGGCAGGTTGTGGCCGGGCACCGGGATGATGAACGGCACCGAGCCGGTGGCGATGACAAGCTTATCGTAGGGTTCGGTGACGCCGTGGTCCGACGTGACGGTCTTCGCTGCGCGGTCGATGGCGACGATCTTATGGCCCTTGTAGAGGGTGATGTTGTTGGCGATGTACCAGCCGTCGCCATGGATGATGATTTCTTCGTAGGCCTTCTCGCCCGAGAGGACCGGCGACAGCATGATGCGGTCGTAATTGACGCGCGGTTCGGCGTTGAAGATGGTGACGCTGTAGCGGTCCGGCGCCTGTTCCAGCAGGTGCTCCAGCATGCGCCCGGGGGCCATGCCGTTGCCGATGATGACGAGTTTTTGGGTCATGTTCCTAATCCGCTCCGGTGTCACTCTGCAGCATAGGAAAGGGTCGACGCCTTGGTTGATGCGGCCCGCCCCATCCGCCTGACGCTGACATGCATCCAGGCAAAGCAGGCGACGACGAGGACGAAGAGCAGCATGAAGCAACTCGACCAGACGCCGGTGAGATCGTTCAGCGCGCCAAAGGCGATCGGCAGGATGAAGCCGCCAAGGCCGCCGATCATGCCCACGACGCCGCCAACGGCCCCGACGCTCTGCGGATAGTAAGCCGGGATATGTTTGTAGACGGCGGCCTTGCCGAGGCTCATGAAGAAGCCGAGCACGCAGGCGACGGCGATGAAGGCGAGCGGGCCGATCTCGAAATGGAAGGCGATCGGCCCGCTGATGCCGCGCACCACATAGTCTGCCGAGGGGAGAGACAGCACCAAGGTCGCGACGGCACAAACGGAGAAGGTCCAGTAGAGTACGGTACGAGCGCCGACGCGGTCGGACAGCACTCCGCCATAGGCGCGGAAGATGCTCGCGGGAATCGAATAAGCCGCGCCGATCATGCCGGCGGTCGCCAGCCCGAAGCCGTAAACGCCGATCAGGTAGCGCGGCAGCCACAGCGACAGCGCCACGAACGCACCGAAGGAGAAGAAGTAATAGAAGGCGAAGCGCCAGACCTGCGGGTTCTTCAGCGGCGCGAATTCCTGCCAGAAGCTCCTCGCAGGCGTGGTCTTGCCGGCGCGGCGCTCGCGAATCACGGGATCGTCGCCGGTCGTGAACCAGAAGATGGCGGCCATGATGACGAGTGCTGCCGCCCAGATCAGCGCGACCGATTGCCAGCCCCAGGCGAGAAGCACGAAAGGCGCCAGGAATTTGGTGACAGCGGCGCCGACATTGCCGACACCGAAGATGCCGAGCGCCGTGCCCTGCCTGCCCGCCGGGAAGAAGCGCGAGACATAGGCGACGCCAACGGCGAAGGAGCCGCCGGCAAGCCCGACGCCGAGTGCAGCGATCAGCATCTGTCCGTAAGTGTGCGCAAAAGCGAGCAGGAAGGTCGCTACCGCCGCAGCGAGCATGGTGGCGGTGTAAACCAGCCGTCCGCCATAGCGGTCGGTCCAGACGCCGAGCACCATGCGCACGAGGGAGCCGGTGAGGATCGGCGTGCCGACGAGCAGGCCGAACTCCGTCTCGTTCAGCCCAAGTTCCTGCTTTATGCGCACGCCGATGATGGAAAAGATCGTCCACACCGCAAAGCAGACTGTGAAGGCGATGGTGGACATCAGGAGCGCCTGCCGGGGGGCATTGTCCTGGCTGGGCGCGGCTGGGAGGATTGCGGTCATGTCAGGCTCCGGTTTGCGATAGAGAAGCACCGCGCGTGTTTTCTTGATCGATGGTCAGCGGCGCGGCATCAGCGCGGCGAGCTTGGCGCGTTCACTTGGGCACCTTTGCCCTCGGCCACGGCGCCAACCGGGAACAGCATCTTCGCTGCGACGAACAGTGCCGCCGCCAGCGCGCTGCTGGCGACAAAATCGCGGCGCGTGAAATCCTTGAGGGTTGTTCCAGTTCCGATCCGTTTCGTCATCGTCGTCTCCGGTTGGGCGCTGCCTGGGACCAGCACCGTCGATTGCGTGTTCGGCCAAACAAAAAGCCGCCGGCCAGGTCTTCGCGTCCGGGAATCCGGATCGCGTCTTGACCTGAGCGGCAGCTTTGCCTGTGGGCGCCCGCCATTGGACGCCTGTTCCGTGACCCGCTAAGGGTCCGGTTATTTCAATGCAGGAACCGTGCCAGTCTCGCCTTAGAAAGGAATTTCGAATGAATTCAGCTGAATAGCCGATTCACGGGCAGATCCGGCCACCAGGTGACAAGGCCAAACATTGGTCAGCTGTGCGATCAGTCCGCATAAATTTTGTGCAATGCACAAGAATGGCGCGGAAATGATCACCCTGGCCGCTGCGCCCCGATATAAGCGTCGATCTGGTCCGGATCGAAGATGCGGCCGTCGAAGAAACCGTCGGGGCCGAGCACCAGGCTTGCCCCGGCCGAGCCGACGGGCGTTGCGATCTTCAACGCCCCCTCGACCTTGGCATTGGCGCCCGGCAGCGCTACGCCGAGCGGCTTCAGCGCCGCCCGATAGAGGTCGGGCCGGTAGCAGTCGCGGGCGACGGCGAGGTTTTCAGGCGTGTGCGCGATATCGCCCCAGCGCACCATCTGGGTGTAGAACCACAGCGCATGGCTCTTCCAGGGAAAGTTCGCCGCCTTGTCGAACGGAACGAAGAAGTCCTCGACGTTCCGCTCGGCGCCGCTGCCGAGGCGGAGATGTCCGGTCAGGACCGGCATCTGGATCTCGGTGGACTGGCCAAGGAAGCCGGGCTGCGCCATCAATGCCGCCAGTTCGCCTCGATTGGCCAGGTCCTGGCACCAGCGGGCGGAGTGGTGCAATGCCCTGAGCAGCGCCGCCAGCGCCTCCGGCTGCGCTTCGGCCCAAGCCTTGCGCGCGCCGATTACCTTTTCGGGGCTGTTGCGCCACAGCAGCGCCTTGACGGTGACGATATGGCCGGTGCCGGCCGAGACGGAGGCGCTGTTCCAGGGCTCGCCGACGCAATAGCCGTCGATGCGGCCGGCGGCCAGCGCGTCGGCCATGAAGGGCGGCGGCACGATGACGATCTCGATCTCACCGTCGGGGTCGATGCCGCAGGCGGCGAGCCAATAGCGCAGTTCGTAATTGTGCCCGGAATGCGGATGCACGACGGCAAAGCGCAGCGGGTCGCGGCCGGCCGCCGCGCGTTCGCGGATAAACGCGCCGAGCGCCGCGCCGGCGCGGGCCGGATCGAGATCCGATACGGCGCCGTGCGCCGCCATGCCTTCCCAGACGGCGTTGGAGATGGTGACGCAATTGCCGCCGAGGCCGAGCGAATAGGGCACGATCGTCTCGGATGCCAGCGGCGTGAGCCCGAGGTTGCAGGCGAGCGGCATCGGCCCAAGCATATGGGCAAGGTCGAAATGGCCAATGGCGATGCGGTCGCGGATGTTGGCCCAGGAGGTTTCGCGGTGGAGGACGAGATCGACGCCTTCGCGCGCGGCAAAGCCCATTTCGCCGGCCGCGACCAGCACGGCGCTGTCGAACAGGGGCATGAAGCCGGCGGTGATCTGATGCGCAGCTGTCATGCTCATTCATCCTCCAGCGGCCCGAGCAGCCCGGCTGTCGTCACCAGGCTATGGGCGATGTCGCTGATCTTGCGGTTCTGGTTCATCGCCGTCTTGCGCAGCAGCGTGTAGGCCGCGTCTTCGCTCAGACCCCGCGATTTCATCAATATCCCCTTGGCGCGGTCGATGACCTTGCGGTTCTCGAGTTCGCTGCGCGCTTCCTCCAGTTCGCGTGCCATGCGCGAAAAGGCGTTGAAGCGGCTGACGGCCATGTCGAGGATCGGCTTCACGCGTTCCTGTCTGAGGCCATCGACGACATAGGCGGACACGCCGGCATCGACCGCGGCCTCGATAGAGGCCTTGTCGGAACGGTCGACGAACATGGCGATCGGGCGCTTCACCGCGCGCGACAGCTGGAACATGTTCTCCAGCATGTCGCGGTTGGGGTTTTCGAGGTCGATGACAATCACGTCGGGTTCGATCTCGGCGATGCGGCGCGCAATGCCCGCCACGTCATGGACGACGGTCACCCGCTGATGGCCGGCCTCGCGCAGTCCCGCCTCGATGATCGAGGCGCGGATACGGTTTTCGTCGATCACCAGGACGGCTAGGGAGGATAGGACCATGCCCCGCATTGTGGGCAAGGTCGCGGAATTGTGCAATGCGGCATAGCCAGTGCAGCAGAAGGGGCGTGGCCGCAGCTTACCGCATTGCAATCAGGCCACGCAGATGCACTTCAGCGATCCTCGGGTCAGGTGCAGACACGAACCTCTTCGATCACCCTGTGATGGTGGCGCCAGTGTTTCACCAACTCGATGTGGCAGCGGTGGTGACGATGGTAGCGGCGGTATTCGCGGTCGCTGTAACGAACATCGCTGTCCTCGTCGTCGTTATAGCGATTGTCGATATAACGCTGGCGATCGTGATGGCGGCGCACGACGACCTCGCCATTGTCATAGTCGTCGTCGGGCGAATACTGGGGCTCGTCGCCGGACTGGATGGTGACGCTCGCGGCCTGCGTCGGCGCAATGACGGAAGCCGAAGCGGCCAACGCCATCATCGAGGCCAGGAAAAAGCTTCTCATGTCTCGTCCTCCTGTTGTCCAAGCCATATCAACTCGCAAAACGAGCCGCCGTTCCGATACCGCCCTACACGCTTTCCAACGCGGTCGACATCAAGGCGTTATCGGCGCGTGGCTACAGGCGGACAAAGGCGGTCAGCGGCAGATGGTCGGAGGCGACCCGCGACAACGGCGTGTCATGCGCTTCGACGGCCGCGATCATTCCGTGCCGGTTGGCCATGATGCGGTCGAGCGCCAGCAGTGGCAGATTCGAGGGGAAGGTGGGAACAGCCGGCGGCAACGGTCCAAACGTCAGATGCAGCGTGTTCAGCGCGGAGCGGTTTCCGAGGCGCCATTCGTTGAGGTCGCCGAGCAGCAGCGTCGGCTTCTCGTCGGGGCTGTTCATGATATCCAGGACGACCTGTGCCTGCTGCGACCGCGAACGGCGCAGCAGGCCCAAATGCGCCGCGATGACGCGCAGGGACTGGCTTCCGTCGAGGTCGATTTCCGCCACCAGAGCGCCACGCGGTTCCAGCCCGGGAAGCCTGATCTGATGCACGTCGCGCACGACACCCTTTTTGAAAAGCAAGACGTTGCCGTGCCAGCCATGGCCCTTGCCGGTTGCCGAAATCGGCACCGGCACCAGGCCGGTTTCCAGTTCGAGCCGGGACAGGTCGAGAAGTCCGGTCCGGTCGCCGAAACGATTGTCCGCTTCCTGCAGGGCGATGACATCCGGGTCGATCTCGCGGATGACGCGGCTGGTGCGGTCGGGATCGAATTTGCGGTCGACGCCGATGCATTTGTGGACATTGTAGGAGGCGACCAGCGTTCCGGTGGCGTCAGCCTTGTTCGTAGACGTGGCATTGGCCTTCCGCATCCGCTTGTCGCGAATGGACAAAAGCATGCTTGCCGGCAGGCTGCGCCCGTTCACCCGCATCGTTTGCCCGCCATTCCTGCTGCTTGCACCATGCACCTCAAAGAATAGAACCTTTCGGCATCTGTTCCATCATCGATTTCAAGCTATCTGGCAAACACGTCCTTTTGTTAAAGATAGGGCGAGCCCAGCCACAGGATGCGATCGAACAGACGGATGACGAATGGCCGCGCCCGCAATACTTCCAGTGTGACAGGGACGGCCGTCTCGATCGCCGCCGCGACCCGCTTTTCGACCTCGCTGGCGAAGCCGGCGTCGAGTACCTCCAGGTCGATCTCGAAATTGAGCCGTAGCGACCTGGCGTCCAGGTTGGAAGACCCGATATAGGCCCATGCACCATCGATCGAAAGCAGCTTCGAATGGTCGAAAGGTCCTTCCGTGCGCCAGACGCGGCAATAGTGCTTCAGAACCTGGTCGAACTGCGCCGTCATCGCACGGTCGACAAGGAAAAGATTGTTCACCGCCGGCACCACGATGTCGATTTCGACACCGCGTCTTGCCGCAGTCGTCAGGGCGCTGATCAGTTCGCGGTCCGGCAGGAAATAGGGCGACATGAGGCGGATCGATTTGCGCGCGACGGAGAAGGCGCCGATCAGCAGCTTGTGATTGGTCTCGACGCTGGCGTCCGGGCCGGACGCGACCGCCCGCACCAGCATGGGCGTGGCGGGCGCCGGCGACAGCGGGGCAATTCGCCAGGCATCGCCCTTCAGCGCCTCGTTGCTGGCGAAACGCCAATCTTCGGCGGCAACCGAAAAGAGGTCGGCTACCACTGGACCGGTCACGCGAAAATGCGTGTCCCTGGAACTGTTGGAGCCGGCAAACTCGGCGGAAAAGCCCTTGCGAATGTTCATGCCGCCGGTAAAGGCAACCGTACCGTCGACCACCAGGATCTTCCGGTGGGTCCTCAGATTGGCATAGGGCAGGTGCAGGCCCATGACGATGTTGCCGTTGAAGAGCCCGGCGGTGACGTCGGCGCCGCGCAGGTGGCCCAATATGCTGGGCACGGAATAGCGGGCGCCTACGGCGTCGATCAGCACGCGCACGCTGACGCCGCGCCGGACGGCCCGGGCAAGGGATTCCACGAAGAGCAGGCCGACGGGGTCATTGTCGAAAATATAGGTTTCGAGCAGGACGCTGCGTTCGGCGCCGTCGATGGCCGCGCACATCGCGGTATAGGCTTCGTCGCCTGTTTCCAGGACCGTGATGGCGTTTCCCGGATGAAGCGCGCGCCGCGCGACCCTGTCGCCCAGCGTCCTGAGGCCGATGAAGCGCGGCCCGTATCGTTCGATGATCAGGGCCTCCTCGGCGGCAATGTCGCGGTCGTGCCTGGCGGACGCCAGATCGCCGGCAAGCGAGCGCTGTGCGCTGATCGAGGCGCGACGGATGCGGTTGATGCCGGCCACGGCATAGATCAGCACCCCCAGGATCGGCGACAGCACCATCACGCCGACCCAGCCGGTGGCGGCCCGGACGTCCTCCTTGGTCATGACGGCATGGGCAATGCCAACGCTCGCGATCATCACCGAGATGATCGCCAGGATTTGAGGCCAGTGAGTCGTCAGGCTCTGCAGCATGGCCGGAACTATCCAGCGAGCGGGTACAGAAGGCAATGCGGCGGGTCATTCGCCCGTTCTCATGCTTCCGCGGGTTATCGCGTCCGCACGCCGGCTACGCGCTGGCCATTCCTGATCGCGTCAGACCGCGCGGCCCTCGCCGTCGAAAAAGTGCAGGTTCGTCGGGGCTGCGTCCAGGCCGATCTCGGCGCCGATCTCGGGCGCCGTTCCTTGATTGTGGATGACAAGACAAGTCTGGCCCGCGTCCAATTCCACGTGGATGAGCGTGACGGCGCCAGTGTATTCGGCAAGCTTTACCTTGCCGCGCAGCGTGGCGGACGAAGGCTGGGCCAGCGACAGGTGCTCGGGCCGAACGCCGATCGAGACGGCCGCCGCAGGCACGGACGCCCCGTGGGTGATTGGCCGCCCATCGGCGAGCGGCAGGATGTTCATCTTCGGGCTGCCGATGAACTGGGCGACGAAAATGGTTCGGGGGCTGTCGTAGAGCTCGCGCGGTGAGCCGACCTGTTCGATCCTTCCGTCGCGCAACACGACGATCTTGTCGGCAAGCGTCATGGCCTCGATCTGATCGTGCGTCACGTAGATCATCGTCGTCGACAGGCGCTGGTGGAGCGCCGCGATCTCGGAGCGCATGTGCACACGCAGTTCGGCGTCGAGGTTCGAAAGCGGCTCGTCGAAAAGGAAGACGTCGGGATTGGCGACGATGGCGCGGCCGATGGCCACGCGCTGGCGCTGCCCGCCCGATAGCTGACGCGGGAAACGGTCGAGCAATGGCTCGAGCTTCAGCGTCGCGGCGGCCTCCGAGACGCGCCGGGCTCGCTCGCCGGCCGGCACTTTGCGGACCTTGAGGCCGAAGCCCATATTGTCGCGGACGGTCAGGTGAGGGTAGAGCGCGTAGGACTGGAACACCATGGCCACGCCGCGCCTGGCCGCCGGAACCTCATTGACCAGACGGCCGCCAATGTGGAGTTCGCCCTCGCTGAGATGCTCGAGGCCGGAGATCAGCCGCAAGAGCGTCGACTTCCCGCATCCCGACGGGCCGACGAAGACGACGAACTCGCCATCCTCGATCTCGAGATCGACGCCACGGATGACCTCGACCGTTCCGAACCGCTTGCGGATGTCCTTGAGCAGAAGCTTTGTCATGACTCCCCCTTATCCCTTGACGCCGGAGAGGGCGAAGCTCTCGATGATCTGGCGCTGGGCGATCAGATAGATGATGAGGATGGGAACCACGGCCAGGCTGGTCGCCGCCAATTGCAGATTCCACAAGGGCAGGCCGTAGCTGTCGTTGAAGTTGGACAGCGCCAGCGGCAGCGTGAATTTTTCGAGCGAACTGAGGAAGATCAGCGGCTCGAGGAAGAGGTTCCACGAATGCAGGAAGGTGATGATAGCAACCGCGGCGAGCGCCGGCCGCGCCATGGGCAGGGCGATCTTCAACCAGACTCCGAACCGCGACAGGCCATCCATCTTGCCGGCTTCTTCGAGTTCCCTGGGCAGCGCCAGGAAGAACTGACGCATCAGGAAGGTCGCCACCACGCCCTGCGGGCCGAAGACCGGCAGAAGGATGAGCGGCCAGTGCGTGTCGATCAGGCCCATGGCGCGGATCAGGAAGAAGTTAGGGATGATGGTGACCTCTTCCGGCACCATCAGCGCCATCACCAGGAACAGCATCAACAGCCCGGCGCCGGCAAAGCGGATGCGCGCCAGCGCGTAGCCCGCGAGCGAGGCGATGGACAGGGTCAGCACCGTCACCGTCGCGGCGATGTAGAGCGAGTTTAAATACTGCCGCGCGAAGGGCTGATAGGTGAACACTTCCGCGAAGTTCTCGAAGCGCCAGACGCGGGGAATCAAGGTCGGCGCGCCGAAGATTTCGGTGGTGCTCTTGAAGCCGCCGGAAATCATCCACAGGAACGGGAACACGAAGGGCACGGCCAAAAGCAGCAGCGCCATGGTCCAGCAGATGCGATAGAGAATCTCGGTCCGGCGCTGGGTCACTCCATCTCCTTCCGCCGCAACATCACCTGCACGAGGGTGAGCGCCATCACGATGACGAACATGATCAGGGCCAGCGCGGCCGCGTAGCCGACGTTGAAGAATTTGAAGCCTTGCTGATAGATGTAGAAGGCCAGCACCAGGGTGCCGTTTTCCGGGCCGCCGCCGGTCATCTGGTAGATGTGGTCGAACACCTTGAACGAGCCGATCGTCGTCAGAACCATGATGACCAGCGTCGTCGGCGCGAGCAGCGGCCAGGTGATCATGCGAAAGACCTGCCAGCGCGAGGCGCCTTCCAGCGCCGCTGCCTCCTCGTAGTCGCGCGGTATCGATTGGAGCGCGGCGATGTAGAGGATCATGTTGAGGCCGACCATCTTGATGACTCGGGTGACGATGACGGCCGCCATCGCCCAGTTGGGCTCGCGCAACCAATTCGGGCCATCGATGCCGATCCAGGCGAGCATCTGGTTCACGGCGCCGCCTTCGCCCTGCAGCATGAATTTCCAGACGATGGCCCAGGCGATTGCCGATGTGACCACCGGCGCGAAGAAGACCGTGCGAAAGAAGACGACACCGAAGAACGGCCGCGAAAGCGCCAGCGCGAGGGAGAGCGCCAGCGCCATGTTCAGGGGAACGAGCCCCAGCGCGAAGATCACGGAATTGCGCACGACATGCCAGAAGTCGGGGTTCTCCAGCAGCGCATTCTGGAAATTGCGAAGCCCGACGAAGGTCGCCTGCTGGCTGAGCAGGTTCCACTCGGTCGTCGAATAATAGAAGATGGCGACCAGCGGCCCAAGGAAGAAGACCAGGAAGCCGATCAAGGTCGGGCTGACGAACAGCCATGCCTCGAGCATCTCCCTGGCCTTCAAGCTCAGCCACGGCGCGCTGGCAGGGCGCGCCGCATTGTCCCGGGATGCCATGCCGGCCATGAACCGAAATCCTGTCAGAGCAATGGCTGAATGGCGGCGCAGACGCCCTTCAGCGCCTCTTCGACATTGGCGTCGGCCCGCCACAGCGCGTCGACGCGCGGCGCCATCGCGGCGAATATCTGCGGCACATGCTCATGCGAAGGGTGAACGCGGCCGTTGACGATCGCTGCGGCGACGCTTTTCATCTGCTCGGGCGGGATCAGCTTGTTGGAGTTGACGAAGGCGTCGCTCTCCAGGACGCTCTTGCGGGCCGGCGGAAAGAACTGGGCCATGACAGCCACATTGTCCTTGCTGGTCATGTCGGCCACCAGTTGCGCGGCAAGCTCCTTGTTCTTGCCGGACGCAAAGACTGTCAGCGCGGCCTGGCCGATGACCGGAGCTTCGCCGGCGGGTCCCGAAGGCAAGGGGGCGATGCCCCATTTGAAGCCTGCCTCGGGCATCTTCGAGGCTCGCGAGATCTGGTTCACGGTCATCGCCGAATTGCCGGAGAAGTAGTCGCCCTGCTCTCCCGGCGGCACGATCGACCTGTCCTTGAACACCATATCATGGAGCTGCTTGATGGCAGCCACCGCTTCAGGCTTGTCGAGGCCGCACTGGCCGTCGGCCCACAGATCGCCGCCGTAAGCGCGCACGGGCGGCAGCAAGGCGTGCGTCATACGCGATGCGTAACCTTCGCCATCCTTGAATTCGAAGCCCCATTTGCCGGGATTGGCCTCGGTGATCTTCTTGGCGACCTCCTGGAATTTCTGCATGTTCCACTCGCCCTTCGCGGCGAGCTGGTTGGGATATTCGACACCTGCTTTGTCGAACATGTCCTTGTTGTAGTAGATCAGGAAAGGCGAGGTGGAGAAGGGCACGCCGTAGACCTTGCCGTCCTTCTGCCAGAGCGCCATGGCGGGCTGGGAGAAATCGTCGAAATTGTATCCCTCGGTCGCCTTGAGCGTCGGGCCGATGTCCATCAGCAGCCCGGCGTTCTCGAAGGCGGGTGCGGCATCCTCCATCATCCAGGCGATGTCGGGGGCGTTGCCCCCGGCGACCTGGAAAGTGAGCTTCTGCGTGTAGTCGGCGACCGGAACGGTCTCGAATTTCACCGTGACGCCCGGATGCTTGGCGATGAAGCCCTGGGCGATGCCGTTCAGCATCTTGAGGTGGGCCTCGCTGCCCGTCCACACGGTCACTCGGAGTTCCTGGGCCAGCGAGTGCGCCGACAGGGCGCACAGCGCCAAGGTCGATAGTGCAAGTTTGATTGCGGTCTTCATGGTTTCCTCCCGAAACGCCGATGGTCCAATCAACAACTGCGGGCGCGCAACGAACGGGCCGGCAGGCGGCGGCGACTTGTCATGCTGTTGTCCCCGGCAGCGCGCTGGGCGCGTCGCCGATCGTCCAGCCGCCGTCGACGGGCAGGTCAGCCCCGGTGACGTAGCGGGCGGCGTCGCTGCACAGAAAAACGAAGGCGCCGACGAGGTCGTCGGCCTGGCCGTGGCGGCCGGCGGGAATCTTCGCCGCGACCGCTTGGCGGAAGGCTGCGTCCCGGTAGCGCTCGGCGGTTGCCTCCGTCTCGATCGCGCCGGGCGATACCACATTCATGGTGACGCCATGCGGCGCAACCTCGCGTGCCATGGCGCGCACCGCCGTAAGTTGCGCCGCCTTCAGCGAAGCATAGACGATTGTTTCCGCGCGCGGACGCCTCGCCATCACGCTGCCGGTCGCGACCACGCGTCCCCATCCGCGCTTGGCCATGGCGGGAACGAGCCGCGTGGCCAGGGTAAGCAGGGCCGTGAAGTTTGCCGCCACATGGGCCTGGATATGCGCTTCGTCGATCTCGCTCCATGCACGGCGCCGCTCGATCGCGCCGTTCGAGACGAGGATGTCGATGGGCCCGGCGCCGGCGGCTTCATCGGTAAAGGCCGACATTGACTTGCTATCGGTGAAATCGGCCTCGAGAACCGCGGTGCCCGGGCCGATAGCGGCAGCCGTTTCGCGCGCGCCGGCGGCGTCACCGAAGTGATGCAGCGCGACGCTGGCGCCATGCTGCGCCAGGGCGATCGCAACCGCGCGCCCGATGCCGGAGCTGGCGCCGGTCACCAGCGCCCGCCGTCCGGCAAGGGAAAAACGGTCCTTGCTCACGGCGACGGCTCCCCGAGCTTGCCGGCCACCTCGAACGAGGCGATGTCGGCCGCGTCGAAATGCTCGTGAATGCGCCGGTCCGCGAGATCGGTGTCGCCCGCCATGATCGCGTCGTAGATCGCCTGGTGCCGTTCGACGGTGGCCCGCCAATCCGTTTCCGTGCGGTTGGAGCGCTGGGAGAACAGTTCCGAAACCTCGCGTTGGACAGACCGCATCCCTTCCATCTGAATACGGATCATGGAGTTGCCCGTGGCCGTCGCGAGGCCGAGGTGGAACAGAATGTCGGCTTGCGTGAAATCGCCAGGCCTCCCGATGCCGGCGTGCATGTCGAGCACGGCCTGGCGCATCATTTCCAGGCCGCGCGGATCGCGGCGCTCGGCGGCCAGCCTGGCTATGCCAACCTCGATGACGCGGCGCATCTCGTTGGCTTCCTGAAGCCGCGTCAGGCTCGAACGGACCGCATAGGCGTAGATGCGCTCCATCGGCTCGCCGCTAAGTGCCTTGGCGCGGGCAACTTTTCCTTGCTGGGTCGAAACGAGGCCGGCGCTGGTCAACTGGCGCAGCGCCTCGCGTGCGATGGGCTTGGAGACGCCGAATTCCCGGGCGATCTCGCCTTCCGGCGGCAGCGCTTCGCCAGGCGCGATGCGTCCGTCGAACAACGCCGCGGCGATCGCATCCGAGACGCCGTCCGCGAGGCGGGAAGGGCTCGCGAGTTTCGCGGAGAAAATCGGCTTGCGTGCTTCGTCCAGGGGCATTCGGAATCCTTTCCGAGCTCACTAGCACGGTTTTCCCAAACATAGCAACTAAGTTTTTTGGTTGCTAAGTTTACAAGTGAAAGCTATGAAGGCGGTGCGAGAGGACCAAGGGAGAAATCTGGAGCCGATGCACGTGAGCGATCCAATCGCGGCGGGGCCGCTGAAGATTGCCGAGGTGATTGCCCATCCCCTCAGCCAGACATTGCCCCGGCCCACGGTCACGTCCTGGGGCGTCTATGAAAAGGTCTCGCTGGTCCTGGTCGAAGTGCGCACGAGCGAGGGCATTGTCGGCGTAGGCGAAACCCTGGCGCGGTTCTCGCCCAAGGCTTATGTCGAGCTGATCGAAAGCTCGCTCAAGCCGCGCCTGCTCGGCCAGGACGCGCGCAACATCGGCGCCCTATGGCAGTCCATGCGCCGCGCGCTTTCGGGCAGGGCGGGCGGCGTGCTGATCGAGGCCATCGCCGGCGTGGACATCGCGCTATGGGATATATTGGGCAAGGCGACCGGACAGCCGATCGCGAAGCTTCTCGGCGGTGTCGGACGCGACCGCATCGACGTCTATGCCGCCGCGGTCAACTGGGTCGACGACGATGCCGCCGACGCTGAACTCGATCGTTATCTCGGCGAGGGCTTTACGCGCATCAAGGTTAAGATGGCGCGGCCCGTGCGCGAAGCCTGCAAACGGATCGAGCGCATCCGCAAGCGCGCCGGCGATGCGATCGGGCTCTGCGTCGATGCGAACTGGGCCTACAATCTGGACGAGGCGGTCGAGGTAGGTCGTGCGCTTTCGGCAAACGGCTATTTCTGGTTCGAGGAGCCGCTGCAACCGGAAAACGAGCAGGGCTACGAGGAACTGCGCCGGCGCTGCGACGTGCCGCTGGCCGCGGGCGAGAGCAATTTCACGTTGGACCAGGCGCAGCGCCTGATCGCCAACCGGACGCTGTCCGTGCTGCAGCCCGACGTGGCGCGCGCGGGCGGCATCTCCGAGACGCGTCGCATGGCCGACTACGCCGCGGCGCATGATGTCCGCTACGCGCCGCATATCGGCATGTCGGGCATCGTCTGCGAGACCGCAAGCGTCCATCTGTCAGCCGCGATGCCGAACTTTGGCGTCATGGAGTGCGAGTGCGACGCCAGCCCGTTCAAGGCCAGCCTGGCCGATCTCGCGCCCGGTTGCGTCAGGCAGAAGAACGGCACGCTCGACGTCCCGCAGAAACCCGGGCTCGGCATCGAGATCGACTGGGACGCCGTCAAGAAACTGAAAGCCGGATGAGGCCGAGATGAAGAACCAGGTTCCAAACCAGGGCGCTGACCTCGCCGAGGCGATGCGGCTGGCGTTGTTGCGCGCGGACCCCGCGCTCAGCCGCTTCGACCCGCTGCCGCGGATATTGTCGTTCGACGATTTCGCGGGCGGCCATTGCGGCTGGTCGCAGCTTGTCGGCAACTATGAGGACGATCTGGACACCATGCTGCCGGGCTACGCGCAGCATACCAGCGCCATGCTGTCGACGCTCGCGCACTGGGACGCCGGCTCACACGGGGGGATGGATTCATCCTATGCGTTGAAGGTTGCGACACGTCCCCTGCCGGGAGCCCGCAACGTCGCCATCAAACGCCACACATTCAGGAAGCGCGGACCGATCCGCTTCGAAATGTATTTCACCTTCAAGCCCGAAGCCAATGCGCTGAAGCTTTCCGAAACCGATGTGCGCTCCGTCGGCTTCCTGTTCGACCTGCAGGGCGGAGATCAGGATGGCAACAGCGATCGGGTCATGCCGCATCTGCGCTTTTTGAACGCGCTCGACGGCCAGCACTTGCAAAAATGGCAATACAAGCGCGAGACCGAGAAGATCATCCCGATCGGCAGCGACGACAAGACGATCAGCCACTATCACCTGTCGCCGGAGGGATGGCTCGACCTTCCCGGCGGATCGCAGCGCCTGTGCTACAACGAGATCCCCACCAAGGTGAACTGGACTTATCTGTGCTTCGATTTCGATCTGGAATCGATGACGGCGCTCGGGCTGCGCTGCAACGATCGCAGCTTCGATCTCTCGGGATTCGATTCGATCCGCATTCCGGCGATGAAGAACCTGTGGTGCATGCTCAATTTCGGCCTCTTCGCTGAAACCGACGTTGCCAAACGGGCCTTCCTCTATGTCGATTCCATCTGCATTTCCGGAGACTTCTGATGCTGCCCGAGAACATCACCGCGGTCGTCTCGCGCAACGAGCGCTGGCGCGGCGAGGCCGCCAGCGAGCCTTACGAGGCAGGATGGGCGCGCGAGGCGATCTTCTTCGTGCGCGCGTTGAAGCAACCTGTCGGCCCTGCGGCAACGGCGTGGATCGAGATCTCGCCGGATGGAATGCACTGGCTGCGCGAAGGCACCGAGTTTGTCATGCCGGCCGAGCGCGACGGCATGGCAATGGCGCGGCTTAGCCATTTTGGCAACTGGCTGCGCGTCGCGGCGCGTTTCGACAGCGGCGCGGAGTGCAGCGTGCTCGTGACGCTGCACCTGAAGGCCTGAACACGCCGTGCCAAACCTTGCCGCCGGCCAACCCTTACTGTTCACGGAGACATCATGATCGATCCCTATCCGACGTTTGCCCAGGACAGTTTTGCCGGCAAGACCGTGCTGGTGACCGGTGCCGCGAGCGGCATGGGTTTCGAGACCGCCCGTGCCTTTCTCTCCAAGGGCGCCGAGGTCGTGATGTGCGACCGCGATACCGAGGGGTTGGCGAAGCGCCATGACGAATTGAGCGGAACGGCCGGGACACCACCGCACAAGGTGGTGGCCGACATGGGCGACCCCGACAGCATCGCGCGCATGTTCGACTATTGCGACGCCAAGCTGGCGCGGCTCGACAACGTCGTGACCTGCGCGGCGATCATTACTGCCAAGAGAATCGCGGAGCAGGATTGGGCGCACTGGCAGCGCGTCCTCGGCGTCAATCTGCTGGGCACCTTCTTCACCGTCCAGGGGGCGGTGCAGCGCATGCAAGGCAATGCCGGCGGGGGGAATATCGTGTGCGTGGCCTCCGACGCCGGTGTGCATGGCGGCGGCGGGCTCATCGCCGACACCGCCTATGCGGCGTCCAAGGCCGGCACGCTGTCGCTGGTGAAGTCGGTTGCGCGCGAATTGGCGGGAAAGAAGGTGCGCATCAACGCCCTCAATCCGGGGCCGACCGATTCGCCGATGCATTCCCATATCGACCAGGCTCTCAAGGACCGCATCGCGGCCAATTTGCCGATGCGCCGCATGGGCCGGCCCGACGACATGGCCGCCGCGATCCTATTTCTTTGCTCGGACGCCGCGAGCTTCGTCTATGGCGCGGCGCTCGACGTTGATGGCGGCTCGATGTTCCGCTGACCGGCACCGCCAAGCATGGTGACCGGCGTTAGCACCGGTCACCGCGCCCTGCCGGCGGCACGACCTACGGAATTAGGCGCTCTCCATGACTTTGCTCGGAACCTGACATACTTGAAACCGAAGGTTCGGCGAACGTTCTCCTCAGGCGGAAATGCCGCCTCTGCCCGTCTTGATCCCCGCCATCCAGGGTATGGAGGTCTAGACGTCTTCAAGGATCCTGGCCGAGCGCGCAAAGCCGGCAAAAGCATCGCGTGCCAGCGAGGCTGGGACATGGCCGTCATAGGCGCGTTGACACGCGCGCAGGGCGGTTTCGAAAATCGGGCCTCTGCGGTTCCGGGGCCAATTCTGCAGAAACTCGAATGCATCTTCGAGGCACGCTACTTCCTCGATCATGAAATCCCCGTTCTTTCACCAGAACAGGCTGCTCGAACATTTTGTCATTCATGAACTTCCTCCATTGGCTGGATGCTTTTGAGGGGTTGGCCCCAACCCCTTCATTGGGGCAGTTCATCGTTTCACGAGACGCCGAACTGCTCTAACTGTTTGTTTCTACGTAATCTCCAGGGAAAAAGCGGTATGCGCTTTTCCCGGGATTGCTCTAGGCTGCTTCAGGTTCCGGCAGGGAAAATGCCCCGCCACCGCCTGCCCTCGGCGGGATCGCCGCGCAGACCGGGCTCGGAGGTGGATCGTCATCATCGTCTTCACCTCGGGTGCCCGCGATCCAGCGGGACCAACTCCCTCGACGGAAGCGGCCGAAAGAACGCCGCTGGGACCGAGACGCCGCCCTGTGCGGCGGATGCCCTTGCTCGCGCTCATCCAGTGCCTTCAGCGCGCGAAGGATCTCATCCACATTCATGACCGAGCCGTCATCCAGCCTGCGCAGCGACGGAGCGTCGTCAACCGCATGCGCGTCCGAGGCCCATGAGGCAAGCAAGGCACGCTTCGCCTCAAGGCTCATGGTTGAGCAGTTGAGAACGTCGCCGGGGTTTTTCGGCACCGGCGAGACGTCGATGCGGGTCGGTTTTCTTGTGCCGGCTTGAAGAAAGATATCAGCTTCGCTTGTCATCTCCGTTCTCCGCAATCTTGGCTTCCCGGCGTTGCCGGGAGGCGGACCGCAGGTTGTTGCGACATTCTATGCCGCCTTGCGCGACACATCCTGGCTTATCGACTTCGTTGTATTTTCAGGGTCGCGGACGCCAATCTCGATGCGACGCGGCTTGAGTTCTTCGGGCACCTCACGCACGAGCTCGATGGCGAGCAAACCGCAGTTCAGCGTCGCAGCCTTCACCCTTACGTGGTCGGCCAGCCTGAAGGCCTGTCTGAAATTACCTATCGCAAGGCCTTGGTGGAGAACTTG
This sequence comes from Mesorhizobium sp. BR1-1-15, assembly GCF_020165475.1. Taxonomy (NCBI): domain Bacteria; kingdom Pseudomonadati; phylum Pseudomonadota; class Alphaproteobacteria; order Hyphomicrobiales; family Phyllobacteriaceae; genus Mesorhizobium; species Mesorhizobium sp. BR1-1-15. Next base: position 323,191 of record NZ_JAIUIF010000002.1, read on the forward strand.
CCGCTGTTCTGGATCTGGCTTCTTGCGTCCGGTAACGCACAGTTCGGCGCCATTCTGCACGAGTTCGAGCTCGTCCAGGTCGTAGCCTGCTACCGCCATGGTGATGCGGTAATTGTTCTCATTCTTCTTTTCAATGTTGTAGGGAGGCCAGTCCGAGCGAATGCTGCTGTCGAGCATGTCGAAAAGACGGTCGAAGCCGACCGTCGTGCGGTAAAGGGGTGCAAAATCCACGCTTCTCATATCCATATCCTCCGAAAAGCAACATGGGACGCCGCAGGTGTCGCGACGCCTTTTTCATCGAGCCGAAGCCTCGACGCGAAACGATCTGGGAACGGCCAGAAATCTCTTCAAGAGGGGTCCCAAAAATTTTTTGATGCTAAGTTGCCATGCAAGAACAGTGGCTTGCGGTAGTTCTGCCGCACGACCCTTTCACTCTTGCAACAGCAGGATCTGCCCCGAAGCGGTACATGGCCCGAGACTTCCGCGATGGTCGGGGCGCCGATACCGATCGCACGGACTCGGCAGAAGTATCCCTATGCAGTGTCGCCGCGCACGTCGCCATCCGTCGCGGACGTGGGGCGAGATCGGCTGTGCCTACGCTTCCTCGGAAACTTCGCTCATCATGGACTTCAGCGGTTCCTCGCCGACATTGTCCTCGATCTGGTCGTGTCCAGGCGTGTCCGGCAGCGCCTTGCGGAAATTCCTCGCATAATCTGGCGGCATCCTGGGCGGCATCATTGGCTCATAGGCGTCCACGACGGCCTCGATGATCACCGGTCCCTGCGTGGCGAAGGCCGCCTCAAGCACGCCCTCGACCTCTTCCGGCCGCGAGACGCTGTAGCCGATGCCGCCCATGGCCTCGGCGGCCATGGCGAAATCGATGGGCTGCAGCTCGCAGCCGAATTGCGGATTGCCAAGGAACATCATCTGCTCCCAGGCGATCTGGTTCAGCATGCCGTTCTTGAGCACGAGGACCTTGAGGGGAATGCCGTGCCGTACCGCGGTCGAGAATTCGCCGAGTTGCATGGCAAGCCCACCATCGCCAACCACTGTGAAGATAGGCCGCCCCGGAAAGGCAATGCCGGCGGCAATCGCATAGGGAAGGCCGCAGGCCATAGAGGCGAGCGCTCCAGAAACCCCGAATGCCTGTCCGGCCTTCATGTCGATGTGCCTGGCAGCCATCTCGGTATTCTGTCCTGAATCGGCTGCCAGGATCGCGTTCTCGGGCATACGCCTGCCGAATGCCTTGACCACGAGTTGCGGCTTCAGCGGCACATCCGGCTTGGCTTCGGATAATGCCATTGCATCGCGCCAGCGGGTCATTTCCTGCCGCGCCTTTTCCAGGAAGGAGCGGTCGCTCTTGCGCTCGAGGCGTTCGTTGAGAAGACGCAAGGTGTCGGCGGCATCGCCTACGAGCCCTGCCTCGACGGGGTAGCGCAGGCCGATCCTCTGCGCGTCACGGTCGATCTGGACGCCGCGCGCCTTGCCGGGTTCGGGATAGTATTCGATGTAGGGGAACGTCGATCCGACAATCAGCAGGGCGTCGCATTCGCTCAGCGCATCCTGCGAGGCGCGGGTGCCGAGAATGCCGATGCCGCCAGTCGTATTCGGATGGTCATCAGGGAGCACGGCTTTGCCGAGCAGCGCCTTGGCGACGGGCGCCGCCAGCAGGTCCGACGCGCGTTCGAGTTCTTCGCGTGCGCCGAGTGCGCCGCGCCCGGCCAGGATAGCGACTTTTTTCGCCGCATTGAGAATCTCAACCGCCTGGTCGAGCTGGTCGGCAGCCGGAAGCCGGCTGCCTTCGAACCATCGATCGGGGGTGTGCGAGGGCCGGTTTCGCTTCGAGCGGTCTGCCTCGGGCAACTCGTTTTCCTGTACATCGCTGGCAATCGACAGATGGGCGACGCCGCGCCGGGCAAGAGCCGAGCGGCAGGCGAGACTGGCCAGGTTTTCCATATGGGCGGCATCGGAGACCTGCGCGTTGAAGATCGCGACGTCGTTGAAGGCGCGGGTCAGGTCGACGTCCTGCTGCGTAAAAGTCTCGATAAGGTCGTGGAACTGCATGCCGGTGATGGCAAGCACGGGAGCCTGGTCGAGCTTGGCGTCATAGAGGCCGGTAAGGAGGTGTGTGCCCCCCGGTCCCGAGGTGGCCAGGCAGACGCCCAACCTGCCGGTCCATTTGGCATAGGCGCACGCCATGAAGGCGGCAGATTCTTCGTGCCTGACCTGGACGAACCGGATGCGGTCCTGACGGGTGCGCAACGCCTCCATGATGCCGTTTATGCCGTCGCCCGGCAGGCCGAAGACGACCTCCACTTTCCAGTTGATCAGCGTGTCGACGAGGATTTCGGCGGCATTGGGCATGGCGGATTTCCTTTATTGAGCACGCCGCCCTCTCGAACCGAGAGGAGGTTCAGTGTTTCGTATCGGGATCGGGACAGAGCTGCCGTACGTCCTCAGGCAGCGAGGCGCGGACCTTTCTGATCTGACCAGGGTCGATATGATGAAAGAGGACCTTGAAGACCGATTGAACCGCGGCTTTCGGGTCGACGGGACGCGTATCGTTCATGCCCTGCTCAACGGGGCCGAGAAACTCTTCAAGAGAACGGCTCTTTTGCGGCAGGCGTGACGGCTCGAACTGCTCATAGTAGGTGCCGCGCACGAGCAGCGGCAACTGCGCTCCAAGATGCGAAGCCATGTCGACCGGCAGCCGGTCCCTGACGGTGCGCAGGACGACGCCGAGCAGGTGCCAAGCGAACTGGCGATCCTGTCCGTGGTCGGCCATGATCTCGTCCAGCCAGACGTTGGTGGTGTGGGTGGTCTTGTCGAAAATCTCGAGTCCGGTAGCGCTCATCGCCGCCTCCTCAATCGAATCGCTCACCCGCAAAACCCGTCGGCAAAACCATCGGTGGCAGGGAAAGTTTCATGCCGGGCCGAAATTTCTTCGCTTCGGCAGTTCACGCGAGATGCTGCACCGGCTGTCGCAGTCGCTGTCCGACGATCACAACGGCCGGAGCGTCCGCAACGTGATCGAATAGCGATGCTCTTTCACCGGCGGTATGCTGTGCTCCCACTCGGTCCGGGCGGCCCCAGCCATCAGATATGCGGACCTCGGCTCGACCGTGACGGTTTCGCGGTCCCATTTCGCACCGTTCCTGCGGCGCAGGCGGAAACTGCAAGCAGCCAACAGCGACACTCCGGCGACAATGCCGAAGTGCGGCTTGTCGCTATGCCATCCGATGCCGGCGCCCGGTCGATATTCGTTGATCAGGACCTGCACGAAATCGGTGGCAGGCAGGCCGGCAAAGCCGGCTACCTTGTCCCTCAAGGGCAGCAAGAAACCTGGTATGGGCGGCGCCTCCATCACCTGGCGCCGCTCATAGTCGTAGCGCAGGCCGAAGCCTGCCACGCGTCTGTTCGCGAGATAGCCGTGGAAATCGAATGGCTGGAAGGACAGGCTCTCGAGCTCCCGCACCAGTTCAGCTTCCTGCGCCGGCGTGATCAGTTCGGGCAGGTAACGAAATCCTTCCGGCAAGCTGTCGGGCGCACCAAAGAGGTCGTCCTGGCGAGGGTCCGTGGGATTGCTGGATCGGGGCGATGGCATCGCCTTTAGATGGTGAAATCCGCGGCTGAGGCAAGATTTCCCCGGCCGGCTGTGGGGGGCGGCTCGCATTTGATGGGAACCTCGACTTCGCTGTCGGATTATTCAATGCGGGCGGCACGCATCGTATTTCAACCAGCTTTGCCAAGGAGAAACTCGTGCGGGCAATGCGTAGCCGGCCTGAACAAGGAGAGCTCGATCTCATCGACCGTTATTGGCGGGCGGCGAATTTTCTGTCGGTCGGACAGATCTATCTGATCGACAATCCGCTGCTGAAGGAGCCGTTGCGGCCGGAGCACATCAAACCTCGCCTGCTTGGCCACTGGGGGACCACGCCCGGGCTGAATTTCATCTACGTCCATCTCAATCGCATCATCAGGCAGCGTGATGCCGACGTGATCTACATTTGCGGCCCAGGCCATGGTGGACCGGGGATGGTCGCCAATACCTATCTCGAAGGGACCTACAGCGAAATCTATCCCGAGGTCAGTCGCGACGAGGATGGGCTGCGCAAGCTCTTTCGCCAATTCTCCTTTCCGGGCGGCATCCCGAGCCATGCCGCCGCGGAAACGCCGGGGTCGATCCATGAGGGCGGCGAACTCGGCTATGCGATGGCTCACGCCTATGGCGCCGCGTTTGACAACCCGGACCTCGTCGTGGCCTGCGTGATCGGCGACGGCGAGGCGGAAACGGGGGCGCTGGCAGCCTCCTGGCATTCGAACAAATTCCTCAATCCGGTCCATGACGGCGCTGTCCTGCCGATCCTTCATCTCAACGGCTACAAGATCGCGAATCCGACGGTGCTCGCCCGGATCGACGCGCAGGAGTTGCGAAGCTTGCTGGCTGGATATGGCTATGAACCTTTTTTCGTCGAAGGCGACGAACCGCGGGCGATGCACCGGCTGATGGCCGAAACGCTCGATACTGTCTTCGATCGGATCGATGAAATCCAGAAGGAAGCGCGCGAGACCGGCAGAGTGGATCATCGGCCCCGCTGGCCGATGATCGTGCTGAGAAGCCCGAAGGGCTGGACCGGCCCGAAGGAGCTGGATGGCAAGAAGGTCGAGGGTTTCTGGCGCGCGCACCAGGTGCCGATCACCGACCCGCGAAACGATGCAGGCCATCTCGCAGCTCTGGAAAATTGGATGCGCGGCTATCGGCCCGAGACGCTTTTCGATGAAGCGGGCAGGTTTCGAAACGAGCTACAGGCCCTGGCGCCGGACGGCGAGCGGCGCATGGGCAGCAATCCACATGCCAATGGAGGGATGCTCAAGCAGGAGTTGCGATTGCCGGATTTCCGCCACTTCGGGGTCGCGGTCCCGAAACCCGGCGGCGCAAGGGCCGAGGCGACGAAGCTCATGGGAGCGTTCATGGAGGAGGTCATACGGCTGAATGCCGATGCCCGCAATTTCAGGCTCATGGGACCGGACGAGACATCGTCCAACAGGCTGGATGCGGTCTTCGACGCGACCGAGCGCGTCTGGATGGAAAAGATCGAGCCTTATGACGAGCATCTGGCGCGCGACGGCCGCGTCATGGAGGTGCTGAGCGAACATCTTTGCCAAGGCTGGCTGGAAGGATACCTGCTGACCGGCCGGCACGGCCTCTTCTCATGCTACGAGGCGTTCATCCACATAGTCGATTCCATGTTCAACCAGCACGCCAAATGGCTGAAGGTCTCGCGTGAACTTGTCTGGCGGCGGCCGATCGCGTCGCTCAACTATCTGTTGACCTCCCATGTGTGGAGGCAGGACCACAATGGTTTCAGCCACCAGGATCCCGGCTTCGTCGATCTCGTCGCCAACAAGAAGGCGGACATCGTGCGCATCTACTTCCCGCCGGATGCCAATACGCTGCTCTGGGTCACGGATCACTGCCTGCGAACCTACAATCGGGTCAACGTGATCGTTGCCGGCAAGCAGCCGGCTTCCCAGTGGCTGCCGATGGACGACGCCATACGTCATTGCGAGGCCGGCATCGGGATCTGGGATTGGGCGGGAACCGAGCGTGGAGGGGAGGATCCCGACGTGGTGATGGCCTGCGCGGGAGACGTGCCGACGCTGGAGACGCTCGCCGCTGTCGACCTTCTTCGCCAGGCGATACCGGATCTCGCGATACGCGTCGTCAATGTAATGGACCTGATGGCGCTGCAACCCAAGGAGCAGCACCCCCACGGCCTGGCGGACGCGGAATTCGACAGGCTGTTCACGACCGGCAGACCGGTGGTCTTCGCCTACCACGGCTATCCCTATCTCATTCACCGGCTGACCTACAAACGGGCCAATCACGACAACTTCCACGTTCGCGGCTACAAAGAAGAGGGCACGACGACCACGCCCTTCGACATGGCGGTGCTCAACGAACTGGACCGTTTTCACCTAGCCATCGAGGCGATCGACCGGGTGCCGGGGCTGAGCGCCAGGGCAGCCGATGCGAGGGCCCGATTTGCCGACGGCCTGAACGAGCACACGCGCTATGTTCGCGAACATGGCGAGGACATGCCCGAGATCCGGAACTGGGCCTGGCGCGACAAAGCGGGCGCGGCGGATGGTTAAGGCTGTGCCCGCCGGGGAGTGCCGCTCGTGACCAGCGCAATACTCGCCCTCAATGCAGGCTCGTCCAGCCTGAAGTTCGGCCTGTTCGAAGCCGGATCACAGGAGGGGCCGGTGCTCACGGTGAGCGGTGCGTGCGAAGACTTGGATGACGAGCCAAGCCTCGTCGCCAAGGACGCGTCGGGCAAATCCATCTTCAAACGCGCCGTCAAGCCCGCAAGCCCGCCCGTAGAGGTTCTCCTGCGGGACTTGTTCGATGTCCTCGATCCGTATCTTGCGCAGGCTCCGCTGAGCGCGGTCGGCCATCGCATCGTCCATGGTGGCAAGCGGTTTTCGACTCCGGTCCTGCTGACCGGCGAGATCGTCGAGGCGCTCGACGCGCTGACGCCGATGGCACCGCTCCACCAGCCGGCCGGCCTGGCGCCGGTTCGTGCGATCTCCAAACTGCTGCCCGGCCTACCCCAGATCGGTTGCTTCGACACCGCCTTTCACCGCACGCTGGAGCCGCCCGTCAACCGCTATGCGCTGCCGCGCGAGTTCGAGGAAAGCGGGATCCGCCGTTACGGCTTCCACGGCCTTTCCTACGAATTCGTCGCAGGCCAGCTGCAGGCGCTTTCGCCCGGACTCCGGGGCAAGCGTTGCGTGGTCGCGCATCTCGGCAGCGGATGCAGCCTGTGCGCCATGCGCGAAGGCAGAAGTCTCGACACCACCATGGGGTTCACCGCGCTTGACGGGTTGATGATGGCCACGCGGCCGGGCGCCATCGACCCCGGCGTGCTTCTCTACCTTCAGCAGGCGCGCGGCATGTCCGTGAAAGAGTTGGAGACCTTGCTCTATCACAAGTCCGGCCTGCTCGGCGTTTCGGGAGTGTCGGCAGATGTGCGGACCTTGCTTGGCAGCAAGGATCCTCGTGCGGCGGAGGCGATCGATCTCTTCACGTTTCGGATCGCCCGCGAGATCGCGGCGATGGGAGCCACGCTCCAGGGTATCGAGGCGCTGGTGTTCACGGGAGGGATCGGAGAGCATTCCTGGCAGATCCGTGAAGCGGTTTGCGAGCGCCTGCGATGGCTGGACGTGTTGCTCGACGCGAATGCAAACCGGTCGGGAAAAGGGCGGATCACCGGCGAGGGCAGCGCGGTCGATGTTTACGCAATCGCCACTAACGAAGAATTGATCATCGCCCGCCAGGTGCTGGCGATCGTGCCGATCTGACCGCTGAACTCGGTCCGCGGCGACCCGCCGGGACCATCAGGCAGGAACCTCCGGCCTTGGGGATTGTTTATGGGCCAACCAAGAGTTGATATGGAAGGACTTCCTCATGGCAAGGGAGAATCCGGCTTCCACGGCCAGCATCGCCGGCCATCCCATCCATCCGATGCTCGTGCCCATTCCCATCGCCTGCTTCGTCGGCGCATTGCTGACGGACCTGAACTACTGGCGGACGGCGGAGATGATGTGGGCGAATTTCTCCGCCTGGCTGCTGACGGTCGGGGTGATCGTCGGCGTCCTAGCCGCCATTGCCGGCTTCACCGACTTCCTGGGCGATCGCCGGGTGCGCGCACATAAAACCGCGTGGCTGCACATGCTGGGCAATGCGGTGGCGGTCATACTGTCCTTCTTCAACATGCTCATACATACCCGTGATGCCTGGACCTCGGTGATGCCGACAGGCCTTATCCTGTCGGCGCTGGTGGTACTCATCCTGATATTCACCGGCTGGCTGGGCTGGGCCCTTGTCTACCGCCACCACGTGGGAGTGGCCGATGAAACCGTTTGATCGATCCGGCAAGCGACGCGCTTATGGTACAGGGCTTGCGTTCCTTTGCTTTGCGACGCTCGGCGCCGCGGGCTGCAGCAACGATGCCGCCGACCCAAGCACTCAGATAGGCCCCAACCCGAATTTGCCGGAGATAAAGCAATATCTGTTCCCGCCGATGCATCTTGCATCCGTGGTCGGCTGGAAGAAGGATGAAACGCCGACGGTAGCGCAGGGCCTGCAGATCCATGCGCTGGCGACCGGGCTTCAGCATCCGCGCTCGCTCTACATCCTGCCGAACGGCGATGTGCTGGTCGTCGAATCGAAGGCCCCGCCGGAACCGCCAGCCAAACGGCCGAAGGATATCGTGATGGGCCTAATCGAATCGCTTGTCACCTCGGGCGGCGATACGGGACGGAGCAACCGCATCACCTTGCTGCGTGACAGCAATGGCGACGGCGTGCCTGACGTCCGGGATGTGTTCCTCGATCACCTGAATTCGCCCTTCGGCGTCGCCCTGGTGGGAAACGACCTCTACGTTGCCAACACCGACGCGATCATGCGCTATCCCTACAGGCCAGGCGACACCAAGATCACCGCGCCGGGCGTCAGGTTAACGGAATTGCCGGGCGGTCCGATCGATCATCATTGGACCAAAAGCCTCGCCGCCAGTCCGGACGGGTCGTTGCTCTATGTCGGCGTCGGTTCGAACAGCAACATCACCGAAAACGGCATCGGCGCGGAAAAGGACCGCGCCGCAATCTGGCAGGTGGACAGGGCCACCGGACGATCGCGCATTTTTGCCAGCGGATTGCGCAATCCGAACGGCTTGAGCTTCGAGCCGCAGACGGGAGCACTCTGGACCGTCGTCAACGAGCGCGATGAACTCGGACCAAATCTAGTGCCGGACTACATGACATCGGTGAAGGACGGCGGCTTCTACGGCTGGCCGTACAGCTATTACGGCCAGCATGTCGATCCCCGGGTAATGCCGCAGCGCCCGGATCTGGTCGCCAAGGCGATCGTTCCCGATTATGCGCTGAGTTCGCATGTGGCACCGTTGGGCATGGCTTTCTACACCGGAACCAGCCTGCCGCAGATATATCGGGGCGGCGCCTTTGTCGGCGAGCACGGCAGCTGGGACCGTCCCGGGCTGAATGGCTACAAAGTCGTCTTCGTGCCGTTCAGCGGTGGCCGCCCCAGCGGCATGGCTCAAGACGTCGTCACAGGTTTCCTCAACGACCAGGAGGAGGCGCGTGGTCGGCCGGTCGGCGTTGCCATCGACAAAACCGGAGCGCTGCTGATCGCGGACGATGTCGGAAACACAGTGTGGCGCGTCACACCCTCGGGGTGATGATCGCTGCTTCAGGCATGTCGCTCTCCCGCCGGTCGGCATCAAGCTCGGTCCGCCTTCGTCCCTTTGGCAGGATGTCACGAAATATTACGTGAGGGAACGTCGGCGCCGAAATCTGCATTCTCCGGGGGAGACGACCGTCGTCTCGAAGTTGGATTGAAAGGAGAATTACCATGCCCAATCAAGGTGGTAGCCACGAGCAACATGTGAAGGCGGGCCAGCAGAGCCACAAGAACACGGAAAACAAGAACCGCCAGCAGCAACAGGCCGCAGGTAACAATGAGCGGCAACAGGGCGACAGCTCCAACATGCGGGGCGGCTCGCACGAACAACATGTAAGAGCGGGCCAACAGAGCCACAAAAACCGCTAGGCATTTCAGCCAGGCGGGCTGACGCTCGCTCCGTATCATGACATGAGAGAGGTCCATCCCGAGGAATCGGGATGGGCTTGTGTCTACCCCGGCTCAAGGTCAGTCCGCGGGAGCAGTGTAACGGCGGCCAATGGCCTCGGCGATGGCCGCGCGGCTCTCCTGCATGTCCGTGCCGGTATCCGTTTCTATGTCCGCCACCTCGTCGGCGAGGTTCTTGTCCTTGATCTTGCTGCGGAACCATTTCGAATAGTCGCCGGCGCGCAGGTGATGTTCCCAGGTGCGATCGTCGATGCCTTCTGCGATGTGAAGGAACATCATCAGGTTCTGCGCTTTCAGGTTAAGCGCTCCGTCCGGCCCCCGGAAATAGAAGCTGTTGTCGCCAAGGTCGCCCTCGGCATATTTGCGCATGTGCCGCTTGCGAACCTGGCGGGGCCGTTCGACCTTGACCGTCCTGATCGGCTCGCCCGATGATCGTTTCCAAAACAGGACTTCGTCCTTTGGCGGCGGCACGGCGCCGTCGGGGACGTCGATGCCGGTGGCGGCACAGAAGCTTGCGACGATCTTGTCGGCTTCCGGTCCAAGCGCCAGGACGGTTTCGACGCCAGCCAGGACGTCGCGCGAAACCAGATCGGGGTGCACGGTGATCAGGATGGTCGCGGGGAGGCTCTTGGGCAGCGCGAAAGACGCGCCGTCACGGGCCTGGGGCAAGAGATGATGCGCCTCATCGATGATCAGCCAATGCGGTCGGCCGGTGCGCGCGCGAATGCTGGCCATGTCCGGCAGCAGCTTGGCAAAATTGCCGGGCCGTTCGGCGGTCTTCAGCCCCAGCATGTTGACAGCGACATTGTTGGTTGGCTTGGACAGAAGATCGAAGACCTCACGCGAGATCGGCGGGGTCTTGGCGTCGCCAACCACCACCACATTCTCGAGTTCCTGATAGTCGCCTTCGGGGTCGAGAACGCAAAACTGAAAACCCTTCTCGACAAAGCGCTCGGTCAACGCGGTGGCAAGCGTGGATTTGCCGATACCGGATGTGCCGGCCAGCAGCACGCCGCCGCCATGCGGTGAAAGGTGCACCTGCGCGCCCGATATGTCGGTTCCCACTTCCACATGTTGGCGAGCCGTCTCCACGAAGCCGGCATCGCGCGATATGAGCTGTTCGATCAGTTCCACCACGCCGGCACCTCGAGGGCTGGCTGTGACGAAATCCGCCGTCTCCTTAACGGTCGGCAATGCGTTGGCTACGGCGACGCCGAAGCCGACGGCGCGCAGGAATGCATGGTCGTTCTCGGCATCGCCGACACCGACGACGTTGTGGGCGGAAAACCCCAATTCCTCGAGTGCGCAGGCAAGGCCGGTGGCCTTGTTGACCCCGCTTGGCAGCACCATCACCGCGCCCTAGTTGAAGATGATCTCGAGCTCAAGTCCAAGCTCCTTGATCTCCGACAGCACGGCGGTTTCCTGTGGTTCCCAGGTGGCCACGACGCAGCGTCCGACCGACAGGGGCGCGACCCCGCGACGCTTCAGCCGGTCGACGAATTCAGCCGGGGGCGCCGGCGCCAAAAGCCGCTCCTTCTTCGAAGCGGGCGTATAGATCAACGCGCCGTTTTCGGCGACCACCCTGTCGAAGATGTCGAGTGCCGGAAAGACCCGCTCGAGATCGGCAAGCTCGCGGCCGGTCACCATGATCAGCTTGCGGCCCGTCTGCTTCAGCCGTTCGAGCGCAGCATAGGTCGCATCGGAGACGACCCCGTCTTCGGCGAGCGTGCCGTCATAGTCTGTCGCTAGGACAAGAACATACATCCTGGATATCGTCTGCGCTTGAAACCAGACACCCCGATCGCCCGAAGGCAGCTTCGGCTGTCCGGGCTAACGATGCCGAATGGCGATGGTTCCATGCAGGGAAACGGCCCATGCAACCATATTGAAACCCAGGACTCTGCGGGTAATTTTGCCCGTCGCGCCCGATTTCCTTCAGGCCGCAACGCGACCATGGCGGAACCAGGCAGGGTTCCCGCTGTTAACAACGCGGGCGATCAATCGGTTGCCGATGTGTGGGAGCCATGCGTGCCATGATCAACGATCCGTTGCCGGGAACTGTTCCGGCATCCCTTCCCGCGATCGACGCAAAGGCCGCCCCGACGCTCAAGAACGCCGAGGCGGAGGTGTTCTATACCGAAGCCATTCGCGAACTCGCCGCCACCGACATTCCTTTCCTTGTCGCCGGAACCTACGCGGTAAGCGCCTACACCGGCGTCATCCGTCAGACCAAGGATCTCGATATCTTCTGCAAGGCAGGCGACTTCTCGCGCATCCTGGCCCATTTCAAGCAGCTCGGCTACGCGGTCGAAATCGAGGACGACCGGTGGCTTGGAAAGGTCTTCAAGGGCACGCATTTCTTCGACATCATATTCGCCTCGGCGAATGGAACGATGCCGGTAAGCGACCAGTGGATGGAGCATGCCCGCCAAACCGAACTGCTGGGAAGCCGGGTGAGGATCGTCGGCCCGACCGAGCTCATATGGTCCAAATGCTTCATCCAGGACCGAGGGCGTCATGACGGGGCGGACATCGCCCATACGATCCTCAAGGCGCAGGACCAGATCGACTGGCACAGGCTGCTCTCCTACCTGGAAGTCCACTGGGAAGTGCTGCTGATGCAGATTCTCAGTTTCAGATGGATCTATCCGAGCGAGCGCGACCGCATCCCCACATGGCTGCTTGACGAACTGCTCGACCGCCTTGCCAAGCAGCGCCAATTGCCTTCCCCCAGAATGAAGATCTGCCGCGGGCGCCTGCTTTCGCAGACCGACTACGAAATCGACGTCAAGGAATGGGGCTTCGCCGGCGTCGGCGGTACAGGAGAATTTCGTGATGGCTGAACGGACCGAAGACGCTCCGGCGATGGAGGGCACCGCCACGATCAAGGTGGCGGCCGTTGGCGACCTGCATGTGAAGGAGGACGCCCAGACATCGTATCGCGATCTCTTCGGCGAAATGTCGCGCGAGGCCGATATCCTCGTTCTTCCAGGCGATCTGACCAATCTGGGCAAGCCCCGCGAAGCCGAGATCCTCGCCGAAGACCTGCGCGCCTGCTCTATCCCGGTGGTCGGCGTGCTCGGCAACCATGATTATGAATCCGGCGCGGTCGAGGACGTCGCGGAAATCCTGCGTCAAGCGGGCGTCCATCTCCTCGACGGGCAGACGACCGAAATAGAGGAGGTCGGTTTTGTCGGCGTGAAAGGGTTCGTCGGGGGGTTCGGTTCACGCATGCTCGGCTCCTTCGGCGAGCCGGCCATCAAGTCGATGGTCGCCGAGAGCGTCAGCGAGGCCATGCGGCTTGAGAACGCGATGCGCCAGGTTCGCGCAAAACGCACGCTTGTCATTTTGCACTACGCTCCGATCGTCGAGACCATCGCCGGCGAACCCCTGGAGATATTTCCGTTTCTGGGCTCGTCGCGGCTGGCGGAAACGATCGACCGGTTCCAGGTCAGTGCTGTCGTGCACGGCCATGCGCATCGGGGAAGCTATGAGGGCCGCACGCCCGGCGGGGCGAGGGTCTACAACGTCGCCATGCACGTTTCCAAACCGACCGGCCGACCCTATGCCTTGCTTGAAATCTGACGGAGTCGGACGCCGTCCCGACGGTCAGCTTACCGCTTTGATAGATTTTGCCAGTTCTTCGAGCTTGTGCGGATCGTTGCCGTGACGGCGCACGAGCTCGCGTGCCTGATTGGACGGCAGATCGGCTGTCGCCACCAGTTGCCGGACCTGTTCACTGTCGACCGCGACTTGGGGCAAGTTGCTGCCGGAAATTCTCTCGTCACCAGCCATCGTCTTTCTCCTCGATCGATGCCGAGACAACGGATTGGAAAACCGTCCGGTTCCGAAAGACGGGGCTGAAGTCGACCGGCGGATCCGATCGGCAGCGCGCCGTCTCGATCCGTGGCGGCAAGGCCGGAGGCGACCGCGAATTGGCGATGGAACAAATGACGCCGGCCAGGAGTTGCGTCCCGAATGAAGGGAGGTGATCCCGATGCCAAACCCAGGAAAACCAGATCCCAATCGCGACGTGCCGATGCCGGCGCCGACCTGGAAGCCCGAACCGATCGAGGAGCCTGATCCGGAACAACTCCCGGACGAGACGCCTCTGCCCAATCCCGACGAGAACGAAGAATCGCCGATGCATGCCGGCAGCCGCGTCGTCTGAACGTGCGACGCATGAGATCCCGATCCCGTGGCAATGGAACGTCTTGGGCCGGCGCCATTGTCCCCCCATCGTGTTTCCATCGCAGCAACGGCAAGGGGCGCTTCAACCAAAGGAGAACATCATGAAAGTTGGCAACTGCATGACGCAAGGCGTTCAGGTCGCCAGTCCGGACCAGACCCTGCGGGAGGCCGCCGCCGCCATGGCCAGCCTCGATGCCGGCGCTCTGCCCGTAGGCGAGGACGACCGGCTGGTCGGAATGATCACTGATCGCGACATCGCCGTCCGTGGCGTCGCCCAGGGTAGGGGCCCGGATACGCGGATACGCGAAGTGATGAGTGCCGAGATCAGGTACTGTTACGACGACGAGGAGATCGAGGACGTGCTCCAGCAGATGGGGGACCTTCAGGTTAGACGGCTGCCGGTGATCAGCCGTGAAAAACGGCTGGTTGGCATCATCTCGCTTGGCGATCTCACGAAAAACGGCGAGGCAGCACGAGCCGGCGAAGCGCTGAACGGCATCTCACAGGCAGGCGGCGCGCATTCGCAGACGGCACACTGACCATCGATGACATTGCGAGAGCGCTGCCCGCGTCCCGCGGGCGGCGACGGCGGTTCAGCGATCGATCTCTCCAAAGACGATGTCGAGGGAGCCGATGATCGCCGAGACGTCGGCGATCATGTGCCCCCGGGACAGATAGTCCATCGCCTGCAGATGTGCGAAGGACGGCGCGCGAATCTTGCACCGGTAAGGAACATTGCCCCCATCCGAAACCAGATAGACGCCGAACTCGCCTTTCGGCGCCTCGACGGCGGCATAGACCTCGCCCTCGGGCACGTGATGGCCTTCCGTGTAAAGCTTGAAATGGTGAATGGTCGCTTCCATGGAGCGTTTCATCTCCGCGCGGCGTGGCGGCGTGATCTTCCGGTTGGGAATTGCGACCGGTCCTTGGCCTTGCGGCGACCGTAGCTTGTCAAGACATTGCCTCATGATCCGGACCGACTGGCGCATCTCCTCCATTCGTACGAGGTAGCGGTCATAGCAGTCGCCGTTCTTGCCGATGGGAATATCGAAATCCATCTGCGGGTAGCATTCGTAAGGCTGCGCCTTGCGCAAATCCCATGCCGCGCCCGACCCACGCACCATTACGCCCGAAAATCCCCAAGCCCAGGCATCGTCGAGACCGATGACGCCGACGTCGACATTGCGCTGCTTGAATATGCGGTTTTCGGTGAGCAGTTCTTCGAGATTGTCGCAGACCTTGAGGAACGGATCGCAGAAATCCCAGATATCGTCCAACAGGTCCGGGGGAAGATCCTGATGTACGCCGCCGATCCTGAAATAGTTGGCATGCATGCGGGCGCCCGATGCCCGTTCATAAAACACCATCAGTTTCTCGCGTTCGGCGAAACCCCAGAGCGGCGGCGTGAGGGCGCCGATATCCATCGCCTGCGTGGTGACATTGAGCAGATGGGACAGCAGCCGGCCGATCTCGCAATACAGCACGCGGATGAGCTGGCCGCGCTGTGGAACCGAGATCCCGAGCAGCTTCTCCGCCGCCAGGCAGAAGGCGTGCTCCTGATTCATCGGCGCCACATAGTCGAGCCTGTCGAAATAGGGCAGGGCCTGCAGGTAGTTCTTGTACTCGATCAACTTCTCCGTGCCTCGATGCAGCAGCCCGATATGCGGATCGACGCGTTCGACGACTTCGCCGTCGAGTTCGAGCACCAGCCGCAGGACGCCATGCGCCGCAGGGTGCTGCGGCCCGAAGTTTATCGTGAAATTGCGGACCGTCGCGTCAGTCATGACGCCCTCCTTCGACTTTGCCGCCTGGCACCGGGAATGGGACATCCGCCGAAGCACCGGGTTCTGCCCCCACGCCGTCAGGTCGTGGTCTGGATGATCAGCGTCAGCGTGCCGTCGCCGTCGATGTTGGCGGCCACCACTTCGGAGGCGTCAAGCCCATTCGCGGCCAGGGCCGAGGAGGCTTCCGGCGATGCGCTGACCGAACGCTGCAGGACGTGAAGGTCTTCCTGACTGGTCTGGGCAACCACGGTCTCGACCTTGGCCTTGAGGTCGGGTGGCAAGTCCGCCAATGCGACGATGGCTATGTTGGTGAATGTCTGTCCGGTGATGCCCTGGTCGGGGCCGGTCTGACCTGGCACGGCTTCCGGTGCCGGTGCGTCCGGGGGAAGGGGTGCGTTTTGGGACTGAGCATGGGCAGGCAAAGCCAGAGTGAGTGCCGCCAGGATGATGATTGCCTTGTTCATGATATCTTCCTTCCTTGTTCGAGGAGGGTCGATCGGGATGACGCGCGACAGGGACAGCAAGCCATCGCCTCGAACAGTGTTGCGTGTTCAAAGCGCGAAGTCCGGATTTGTTCCGGCTCCGGTCGAATCCAAGGCAGGGACGAGGACGCATCGCTGCCCTGCCTATGGTCGGGGACCTTTATCGCTGATCGCGTCAAACCGTTCGATGTCGTAGCGCGGACTGATCCGCGCCAGTATCTCGACGGAGGGTTTGGCCGCGTCGGGCTGTTTCCAGCTCAGCTCGAAGGAGAATACGAACCGGCCGCGCTCGATGTCGTGCTGCATTCCGAGAAAGCGCCAGCGATAGCCCAGCGGTTGAACCAGCGCGTCGAGGTCAGGCGGAACGCCGTTCGCCGACGAGATCGCCAGGATCGCATGATGGGTTCGTGGGACCCACAGATCGACCTGCTTCAGCACCTGAAGCGTTATCAACGTCAAAACCGTCCCCGCTGTGCCAAGTGCCAGTTGCCCGCCGCCGAAGGCGAGGCCGATTGCGGTCATGACCCACAAGGTGGCGGCCGTGGTGACACCCGTCACGAAATCGCCGCGGCGGAGAATGGCTCCGCCGCCAATGAAACCGACACCCGTCAGCACGCCCAGCGGAAAACGGAGCACGTCCATCACACTGAACGAATCGGGGCCCTTGCCGCCCACCTCGAGCAGGATATTGGCCTGCATCATCGCGATCGCGGCCGCCAGGCCGACTAGGATGGTTGTTCTGAGCCCGGCGGTGTGGCCGCGGGCTTCCCTGTTCATTCCGATGATCACGCCGGCAACAAAAGCAAGAGCCAGGCGCAGGGCTAGGTCGGTCAAGGTTGGATGAAGCGGCATGGTCATAGCGGGGACGACTCACGCAACGGGCTCGTTCTCCAACACCGCGGAGCGTTCGATGGTTCCCTAGGTGGAAGGTGAAGCTTCTTGTCGGGTTCAGGCAACCCACGACGTCCCGCTGCGTTTGGCACAGAACGCACTCGGGAGATCTTTCCATGCCGCTCACCGCCTTTGCGCTCAATTGCACCTTGAAGGCCTCCGACGACGCCGAGAAATCGTCCACGGACCGCCTGCTGGCGGATCTGCTGGCGGCAATGGTGCCGCATGGGGTCCGCGGCGAGATTGTTCGCGCCCTCGACCATGACGTCAAACCCGGCGTGCTGTCGGACATGGGCGAGGGAGACGGTTGGCCGCAGCTCCGCAGGAAGATCCTCGACGCCGACATCTTCGTGCTGGGCCTGCCCATCTGGCTCGGCCAGCCGTCGAGTGTCGCCAAGCGCATCCTGGAGCGCATGGATGCGTTTCTATCGGAGACCGACAAACAAGGCCGGATGCCGGCCGCCGGCAAGGTCGCGATCGTGGCGATCGTCGGCAATGAAGACGGCGCTCACGCCTGTCACGCGGCGTGCTTTCAGGCGCTAAACGACGTCGGCTTCACGATTCCTGCCAATGGCGGCGTGTATTGGGTTGGGCAGGCTATGGGCGACGTCAACTATGTCGACCTGCCCGGAACGCCGGAAGCCGTGGTCGAGATGATCGAAATGACGGCTTCGAATGCGGCCCATCTGGCCAGCGTGCTGAAGGAAAGGCAGTATCGCGGCGTCGGAAAGTGAAGAGATTTTCGTGGCGGCACAGAGTGCCCGTTGCCCTGACACCATCGGCCACTCGATGGTTGCCGGGCGCCAGCAAGATCAGTGTCGGCGCCCTTGGGGTCAGGGCTCGTCAAAAGGCCCGGCTCGCCTGGCCAGATCGCGCGATATGGCACCTTCCTCTTCGTCATCGGGCAATGCCTCGTCGCTGTTCTGGTAGGCGTTGTCATCGTCCTCCTCCGGCAGGTCGCCTTCCTTCTCGACGTCGACGACGGCGTCGACATTGTCGGACACCTTGTCTGGAAGAACCCTGCCGCCCTTGATTGCATCCCAGTCCGCCTGCTGGATTGCCGGGACTTCAGTTTCGTCCCGTTGTTCGGATCGTTGCTTCTTGCGCGGTTCCATCTCATGTCTCCGATATGAACGGGTGCCTCATGTGGCCCCTTTGTCGCGAGTTGCGTCGCTTTCCGCCGTCAGAACTCGGCTATCCTGATGGGTCGTGGAATCGGAAAGGCTAACGGATAACCGCCGACCCGGCCCGTTGTTCCTCTCAGTGGGATCGGTTGGTGTTCCGCCTTGGGCCTGGGATGCAGCATCGCGGGGTAGCCGCCGCATTCGCGCAACCAATCCCGCATTACCTCGTTTTGCCTTTGAGACCGGCCCTTGAACTTTACCAATTGGAAATCTCAGAGACACTCAAATGAACCCTTCAGCCGAGCCCCGATCACCGTCGGGAAACAATCTCCATATTCAGCCTTTCCATGGAACGGTGACTGTCAGATTCTCCGACGCCATCATCGCCTCCACCGAACATGCGCTGCAGGTCCAGGAAACGGGGAGGGATCCTGTGTTCTACATCCCGTTCCAGGACATCTATTTCGACCTGCTCGAGAAAACCGATACCACCTCGATATCGCCAAAAGGCACTGCGAGCTATTGGCGCGTGCATGCCGTTGGCGGATCGGCGGATGATTTCATGTGGGCGTATGAAGAGCCCGAGGCGCCTGTCCGGGTGCTTGCTCGCCACGCCGCCTTCGATCCCGGCAAGGCTCGCATAGACGCCGATCCCGCTGAAGACGAGCGCCACACGCCTCACATAGTGGAATAGCAGGACAGCGGCAGGATTTATCCAAGGGAACCGATTCCATTGGGTTGTCGTGCGATGACACCGGGCCCAGGTCGCCTTCACGCTGCGCGGTCTTCGTCGAGAATGCGCAGGCCCTCTTCAAATTTCGCGAGGGGAATCCCGGCCCGCCGCGCTTGCCACAGGTTGTCGGCCAGATCCGCACGCTTGACCGGCCGCGCCAGGGGATTTGACGCAGCCCGGCGCACGAGAGCGATTTCATTCTCGCCAGGCCTCTTCGTCAGCGCATCGACCGCAGCGACAATCGAGGGACCAAACCCCGCCGATTTCAGCCTTGTCCTTGTCCAGCCTTCCCCTTTTTCGAGGACGTCATGCAGATAAGCCACGATCTTCTGGTCAAGGGTTTCGACCGTGTCGACCACGCGCCTGCAGTGTTCGATATAGGGTTGCCCGGTCTTGTCGGTCTGCGATCGATGCGCGTCCTCGGCAATCTTGGCCGCGCGGTAGAGCATGCTCATTGCCAGCCTCCCTTCATTCAATCTGTTCGAACCCGCATTGCCGGGGCGCCTTGTCCGGCCGCCATCGCAGCAGTTTCGTTCCATGGCGAAACCGATTGCCGGTGACGTGATCGAAACGGACTTCGACCACCAACTCCGGCCGCACGGGCTCCCACTCCCCGCTGCGTTCGGTGCTCCAGCGGCTCGGCCCGCCGGGAGCCTTGCCGGTAAAGCCGGGTCCGCCTCTCAGGTTCTCGAGCTTCGCGGTAATTTCTGCCCTGTCGTCCTTGCCGATCGTCGACGTAAACCCGACATGGTCGAGTTTGCCGTGGTCGTCATAGAGACCGAGCAGCAGGGATCCGACCTGGCTGCTGCCCGTCAGGTAGCGGAACCCGCCGACGACACAGTCCGCGGTGCGCAGCCGCTTCACCTTGATCATGGTGCGCTCGCCCGGCCGATAAGGGTCCATCAGCAGTTTGGCGACAACTCCATCGGTGGAGCCGTGGCCGGCCTCGCCCAGCCAGCGCCTGGCGGTGGTCACGTCGGTGGTGCGCGGCGACAACCGCAACGAGGAAACGCCCGACCTCATGACGAAGCGCTCAATCGCGGCCCGTCGTTCCGTCAAGCTCTTGTCGAGCATGATCCCCCCGTCCGGATCGGCGAGAATATCGAACAGGACGAGACGGGCCGGGGTTTGCGCGCTCAGCATGCGAATCCTGCTTTCGGCAGGGTGAAGCCGCATCTGCAAGGCCTCGAAGGAAGGATCGCCATTCACTTCGATGACTATCTCGCCGTCAAGAACGAAAGACTGGGTATCGAGATCGCGCAACAGTGTCGTTATTTCCGGAAAATACCGGCCGAGCGGCTTGCCGGACTTGGCCCTGAGATCGACGCTTGCGGTGCCTTTGAAGGCCAGGCAGCGGAATCCGTCCCACTTCGGCTCATACTGCCAGAGACCGTCGTCGCCCGGCAGTGCGTCGGCCGCCTTGGCCTCCATGGGGCGGGTATCCAAAGGCAGCGGAAAAGCAGCGGCCACGGCTTCTACCACCGCTCTTCGGCGTCGTGGTGCGGCAGGTCCACACCGCAGCATGTCCATCCGAGCCGTTGCGCGGATCCGTAATTGTAGCGTGGCTCGAGATCGGCGGGATCGTCGAAGGTTCCGACATGCAGGGCGATCTCATCCGGCGATGCATCGTAGGCCAACGCGATGGGCGATCCGCAGTCGCGGCAGAAGCTTCTTTGTGCGATGGGTGATGACCTGCGGCAGAAAGGCTTGTTGGAAAGCCATTCCAAGCTGGCTGATGGTACCCACGCCAGGACTGCGAACGCACTGCCGGTCGAGCGTCGGCACATGTCGCAGTGGCAATAGTGAGTGCGCGGCCTGGAGATGGTGCGATAGCGGACGTTGCCGCACAGGCATCCCCCGGTTCGTTCTCTCATTTCTTGCTGCGCGACCATTGGCCGATCTCTCGAACCTCGATGCTGGTCAACGTTCCACCGATGATGTGGTTTCCGAGAGCCCGAGGGGAACGAGTTTCGCTGCCTCGCGTTTGGTCGGCACTCGAGAAACTGGGGACTAGCGCAAGGATGTCGACTTGAACGGAACCCCTATGCGGCTGGCATGTGCGTTCAGGTATCCGTCCCTGGCCGCCTTGTGCCGGCTCGACGCCGAAGACGACAAAGCGGGTCGCTGCTGATGTCGGCTCCGGGTCTGGCATATGGACCTCTGGGCGATCATTGTGCCCATCTGTGTGTCGACATGCAGCGGCTGTTCGCCGAGCCGTCGGAGTGGGCGACACCCTGGATCACCCGTGTCCTTCCCCGGATCGTCAGCCTTGCCGAAAGATATCCTTCACAAACGATCTTCACTCGCTTCCTTCCGGCGCGACGCCCGGGGCAGGGCACCGGCACCTGGAAGCGGTACTATGAACGCTGGGCATCGATGACCATCGACAGGATCGGCGAGGAGATGATCGAACTCCTGCCGCCGCTGGCGGCATGCTGCCCGCCGGCGATCGTTGTCGACAAGCACATCTACTCACCGTGGCCCGAAGGGCATCTGCACACGCTGCTTTCATCCCGCCGGATCGACACTCTCGTCATCACCGGCGGCGAGACCGACGTCTGCGTTCTGGCGACAGTGCTTGGCGCGATCGATATCGGCTACCGCGTCGTTCTGGTGACGGATGCCCTGTGCAGCTCTTCGGATGCAACACACGACGCGCTGATGACCGTCTATCATCAGCGGTTCGCGCAGCAGGTCGAAACGGTCGAGATGGAGACGGTTCTTTCCAACTGGACCTGATCTCGAAGCAATGTCCAGGTCAGGCGCTCAGGTCGATCAAGGCGATGCCGAGATCGGCGTGTTTCGTGCGGCGCAGATGAGCGGGGGACTCGACCAGTGTGACCTCCAGGGTCGGTCGCACCACGCCGCCCAGCAGATGTCCGCCCCGCGTCGCTCCGTCGCTCAGTCCGAGCACGGCATGCAGGTGGAGGCTGGGCTTGCCGTCATCGCCCAAGGCAATGTCGCCGATCGCGCTGAGAACCTCGCACTGCTCGTTGACCGGTATCTTGCGATAGTCCTTTGCCTCGAAATCGAACCAACCGACCGCTGCTCGCTCGAACGCGCCGAGCGCGGTCAGCGATGCGCCGTCGATCTGTTCTTCGCTGGCAAAGGCAGTGAGCACGCCAATCGCCTCTTCGCCAGGCTCGAGCACCACCACGAAGGTCCTCTGTCCCGCGACTTTCGAAACCAGTTTCGATTTCATTGCCGTTGTCCTGTGGCCAAGGTGCAGAAACCTTGGCGGTGAATTTTCAGGCCGGCCCACTTATTCGAACGAACCGTTCGCGTCCCGGTTCCATATTGCGGCAGGCGCGCGGCGTCGAAGCGGCCGGCAGTATCCGCCCGAACGCCTACCCCTCAGCCTTGAAGTTCTTGGCTTCCTTTTTCACCTCTTTCCTGTCGTTGTCGTGCTTGCGGATAAGATCTTTCGCCTGCTTGGGCGAGACGTCGGTCGTTTCGGCCAGATGCACGGCTTCGCGATCTTCGTCTTGTGGCCGGATCTTTTCCTTGGCCATCGGTCTGTCTCCTTTTTTCCGTGTCATGGGACGTAACCAGACAAGCGCCGCCCGGTTCCATGAAACTGCCTTGCTCGAAGGAGCGCCTGCCTCGGTAGAAGCTATTTCGCGGAGGAACTCGACTTGGGAGAGCGCAGCAAAAGTGCGAGCGGCACGAGCAGGGCGGTCGCGATCGCGGAGTAGCGAAACAAGTCCACGTAAGCCAGAAGCGTCGCCTGCCGGCCTATCGTCTGGCCAATCCAGCCGACCGCCTGGACTTTCGCCTCGACCGCGGGCGAGCCCTGAGCGACGAAATAGTCAGTCATGCGCCGAAGCATCTGCTGATAGACAGGCGAGGACTGCGCCGTGTTGCCGATCAGATGGGTCTGATGCAGTTGTGCGTTCTGCGCCACGACGGTGTTGGAGAGCGATACGCCGACGCTGCCGCCGATATTGCGGGCGACATTGATCAGCGCCGAGGCCTGGTTGGTCTTTTGCGGCGGCAGGCCGACATAGGCGGCCGTCGAAATGGGGATGAACAGGAAGGGAAGCCCTACCGTGATGAAAATGCGGGCATAGGTGAAATAGCTGAAACCGGCATTCGGCGACAGTGAAGTCAGGTGCCACAATCCCACGGCAACCGCCGACATGCCGATCATGATCAGGTATTTCGGCTGCACGAAGCCGGAGGCGAAGCCGGAAATCGGCATCAGCATCAGCATGGCGATGCCGCCAGGCATCATCGAAAGTCCCGAAAGCGTCGCGGTGTAGTCGAAGGTGGTCTGCTGGAGCTGCGGCAATATCTGCGTTGTGCTGAACAGCACCGCGCCGACCGCCATCATCACCAGGAAGGATGTGCCGAACTGGCGGGTGAAAACCAGCCGCATGTCGACGATCGGATCGCGATGGCGAAACTCCCAGGGGATCAGGAAAAAGAACGAGACGGCCGAGATCACGGCGAATGTCGTGATGAAGCCCGACGCAAACCAGTCGTTGCGCTGGCCCTCGTCAAGGAAGATCTCAAGGGATCCGAGCGCCAGCACGACGAAGATGAAGCCGATCCAGTCGATCTTGAGGCCATCCTTCAGCCTCTCCTGGCGCTCGCGCTCCAGCACGTCTGGTTCGACCAGCAGCCATTGCACAAGGGCCAACGACATGATGCCGAAGGGCACGTTGATGAAGAAGATCCAATGCCAGGAGAAATGGTCGGTCAGCCAGCCGCCGATGGTCGGCCCGACCGTCGGTGCAACGATGACGGCGATGCCGTAGAGCGCGAAGGCCTGCGAGCGTTTTTCGGGCGGGAAAGTATCGGCGAGGATCGATTGCTCGCTGGGCGCCATCCCACCGCCGCCCAGCCCCTGAAGGATGCGAAACAGGATCAGCATTTCCAGGTTCGGCGCGAGGCCGCAGAGCAGCGACGCGAGGGTGAAGGTAGCGACGCAGATCATGTAGTAGCGTTTGCGGCCGATCACGCCGGCGAGCCAGCCGCTGATCGGGATGATGACGGAATTGGCGACCAGATAGGTGGTGATGATCCAGGTGCTTTCGTCCATTCCGGCCGCGAGGCTGCCGGCTATGTTGCGCAGCGCCACATTGGCAATGGACGTATCGAGCACCAGCATGAAGGTGGCGATGGAGACGACGATGGCGATAAGCCAGGGATTGCGCCCGCCCGCGGCGGACCGGCTTTCGCCGGCTTGCGCGGTCGCCTGGCCGGTCATCGCACCTTGACCGTCGGCACGACGGACATGCCGGGCCCGAGCAGCAGGCCGGTCTTCTTGTCGAAGACGATCTTCACGGGCACGCGCTGCACCACCTTGACGAAATTGCCGGTCGCGTTCTCTGCGGGCAGCAGGCTGAAAGCGGTTCCGCTGCCGGCCTGGATGCTGTCGACGTGGCCCCTGAAGGTCTGCTCCGGGTAGGCGTCGATATCGATCTCGACGGGCTGGCCAGGCCGCATAAGGTCGAGTTGTGTTTCCTTGAAGTTGGCCTTCACCCACACGTCCTCGGGCACGAACATCATCAGCACTTGCCCCGGTTGGGCATATGCGCCCACGGCGGCGGATATGTTCGTCGCCCGTCCGGCCACCGGAGCGGTGATCGAGGTGCGGGAAAGCGCGGTGCGGGCCTGCTCTTCGCTGGCATGGGCCTGGTCGAGTTTTGCCGCCACGCTTTTGCGCTGGGCCTCGAGGACGGCGACTTGTCTCTGGGCCGCCACGACGTTCGCCTGCGAGCTGTCGAGCGTCGCCTGGGCCTGGCGAAGCGTCGAGGCAGCCTGTTGCGCCTGCTGCAGCGTTCCGGTTCCCTTGGCAAGCAATTCGCTGTTGCGCTGATTTTCGGCTTTCGCGAAATCAAGCGCTGCCCGGCCTTGCGACACCTGCTTCTGGGCTTGGTCCACCTTGGCCTGCTGCGCTTCGATCTGGGCTGCGATGTCAGCGGTTTCGGCGTCGGCCTGCGCCACCTGCGCCTGAACCTGCTTGAGGGATGCCTGATAATCCCTGTCATCGATGCGCAGCAGGACATCGCCGGCCTTTACGCTCTGATTGTCGGTCACCGCCACATCGGTGATGCGGCCGGCGATTTCGGCACCTATGGTTACGGTACGGGCGTCGATGAAGGCATCGTCGGTCCATTCATACTGTCGCGCCTGGAGCCACCAGATTATCGCTGCGGCCGATGCCAGCAGCAGAACAAGGATGACCGCCGCGGTGACGTAGGGGTGCCGCCTGAGCGAGCCGAACAGGCCCTCTTTGTTCCCGGCGGAAGCATCGAGGTCCTGTTTCGGTTGTGGGCGCGACGAGGCGCGCTTCGGTCGTGCATCGGGGCGACGTTTTGTTTGAGGTCTTTCGTCGACCGGTGCGACGTCTGGAGAATTCGTGTCCACGTTAGCGGTCCGCGGTAGGGTTGGTGCGGCAAAAGCCGCGTACTGGAAGGACGTAAATCAACGGACCCGCGTCCGAAAAAGTTCCTGTTTCAGATTGAGGGTTTGTGGCCGGCCGCGCTAGGCGAAGTGCAGCAGCATCATCACCAGCACGATGCCGACAAGTCCCGCAATGAAGATGATACGGCGCGTTCGCGTTCGCAGGATAATCTCGCCTTGCCGCGCATCCTCTGCGGAAAAACAGGCCCCTCCTTGTCGGGATCGTTGCTCATGAGCTGCTCCTTCCGACGAATTTGGAGTGTCTCAGGCAGCTAAACCTGCTCATCCCGGCAAGGTTCCCCAGAAATCACGGGAGCTGACGGCCGGGGTCACGCTTTGCCAGCCGACAAGCGCAAGCCAGTCCGGGCCACGCCGGGCGCGCCATCAGTCGGCCGGCAACGCATAGGCGATCACGTCGTCGCCGACCTTCGTCTCCATGAAATGATGACCGCCGGGCGCGATGACGACATATTGCCGGCCGCCGACCTCATAGGTCATCGGGGTGGTCTGGCCGCCAGCGGGCAGATCCGTCTGCCAGACCACCTTGCCGGTCTTGATGTCGATGGCGCGCAGCTTGTCGTCCGTCGCCGCCGCGATGAAGATCAGGCCGCCGGCGGTCACGAGCGGCCCGCCATTGTTTGGCGTGCCGATATCCAGCGGCAGCATGGACGGGATGCGCCAGGGGCCATTCTCGACCGCCTCGCCGAGCGGCTTGTCCCAGAGCGTCTTGCCTGTCTTCAACTCGATGGCACGGATATGGCCGTAAGGCGGCTCGGAACAAAGCAGCCCCGTCGAGAGGCGCCAGCCCGCGTTGACGGCAATGGCGTACGGCGAACCCATCTGCGGGTCACCCATGTCCTTGGCCCTTTTCGAAGCGCCGCCCTGTTCGATCGACCTGAAGCCTATCTGGTCCGCCTTTTGGCGCGGTATCAACTGATCATAGTTGGGCATGTCGTTGTAATTGGCGACCAGGATGCCGGCATCGGTGTCGACGGCGACGCTTCCCCAGTCGGAGCCGCCATTGTAGCCGGGATATTCGATGAAAGGCTTGTCCACCGTGGGGGGCGTATATTCGCCCTGGTAGGAAGCCTGCCGGAACTGGATGCGGCAGTAGAGCTGGTCGAGCGGGCTCATGCCCCACATATCCTTCTCGGTCAGCACAGGCTGGTCGAGATGCGCATAGTCGGAATAAGGCTGCGTCCTGGACAATTTCTCTGGTTCGACGCCGCCCGACGGCACCGGCCGTTCTTCGACCGGGAACAGCGATTTTCCGGTCTTGCGGTCGAGCACGTAGATCTGGCCCTGCTTGCTGGGCACGATAATTGCGGGAACCTTTCCATTAACTGACGGAAAATCGACGAGCGTCGGCTGCGAACCGAGGTCATAGTCCCAAAGGTCATGATGAACGGTCTGAAAATGCCAGACCGGCTTGCCCGTCGTGACATCGATGGCGACGATTGAGGAATTGTATTGGTTTTCGAAGTCCTTGCGATCGACGCCGTAATAGTCGACGGCGGCGTTGCCGAGCGGCAGGAAGACATAGCCGAGCTGCGGATCGGCGGCGGCCACGGTCCACATGTTCGGCGTGCCGCGCGTGTAGGTATCGCCCTGGGGCGGTGCGCCCGTGCGGTCCGGATGGCCCATGTCCCAAGCCCAGACCAGTCTCCCCGACATCACGTCATAGCCGCGCACGACGCCTGACGGCGCATCCTCGGCCTGGCCGTCCTGCACCTGGGCGCCAAGCACGGCAATGCCGCGCACGACGGTCGGAGGCGCCGTCACCGAATACCAGCCGGGCACGGTCTTGCCGAGCCCCTGGGTGAGATCGACAACGCCCTGCTGGCCGAAATCGCCACATGCCTTCCCGGTCCTGGCGTCGATGGCAATCAGCCTTGCATCGAGCGTGCCCCACAGGATGCGTGTTGCGCATGGTCGATCGGCGCTTGCGCCTGGAACGGCGTAGTAGGCGACGCCCCGGCAACTGGCGCCGTATGGGATGGCGGCGTCGGATACCTTCGGATCATAGCGCCACTCCTCCTTGCCGGTTGCCGCGTTGGCCGAGATGACGATGCCCTTGGCCGAACATGCAAACAGGTGCCCGTCCACTTCGAGGGGGGTGTTTTCCGGGGAGTATTTGTCGGTCGCCGCCTTGCTTGGCATATCGCCCGTGTGGAAATCCCAAACTTTGGTCAGCTTCGCGACGTTGTCGGCGGTGATCTGTTTGAGGGGAGAATAGCGGGTGGCAAGTTCCGAGCCGCCATAGACGGGCCAATTCGGTCCAGCCTGGTGTATCGCGACATTGGGCTGAGGGCTGACCGGAGACTGACCAGATGCGCTTCCTGCGGCGGGTGGCGTGACCGGGGCAACCGGGGATGCCTCCTGGGATTGTGCCGAGGGCGTGAAATGCTGAAGCCCGATCGCGCAGCCGACAATGAAAAGGGCAGCGGATGCGGCCGCGCAGCCGCGGTCGCGAACCCGTTTCGCGTGCCCGGCGCGAAAGGCAGGCAAGGTCAAAAGAACGAAGATCAGGATGACCGTCGGCGCGAGCACCCGGGGCATCAACCCCCAGCCGTCCATGCCAACTTCCCAATAAGCCCAGGCGAGCGTCGCGATCCAGGTCAGGACGTAGAGCCAGACTCCGGCGGCATTGCCGCTCAAAAGCAAAACACCCGCCGCCAGGAGAGCCACTCCGGTGGGCAAATAGTACCAGGAGCCGCCCAGCGCGACGAGCCAGGCGCCGCCTGCGCCGATCAGCAGACCAAGTATTGCCAGCAGCACACCCACGAACATAGTCCACCAGAAGGCGACGCCGGAGCGACGCCTGTCCGCGAGATTCGGATTGGCAGAAGTCATGACAGCATTTCCATTACGACAGGCTCATGATTGTTTCGAACGCTGGCCGTCCCGCATGGTTGCGATCGGCCGCGGTTTTCGAGGGTGCTCCCAACTCACCATTTTGTGAGCATTCCGCGCCGACGGAACCTTTGTCGCTTTGCCGCCGTTAGGCGCTCGATCCAAAAGCTTGTTCCAAGCGAAAAATCGGCGAGGATGCCGCAGGTCTTTTCCAGCAACGCCAATGGGATTGCCCGCTTCTTTCTGTGGGGTGTTTGCTGTTTCGCGCTTCTGGCGGCCGTCGGCGGCACGGCGTTTTTGCGTTCAGGGTTCGTTACCGGCGTGGGGCAACCGGTGGCCCAGGCCGTTCCGTTCAGCCACAAGCATCATGTCGGCGATATCGGACTGGACTGTCGTTATTGCCACAACGGGGTCGAGACATCAGCCTCGGCGGGGCTGCCGGCGACAGAAGTGTGCATGACCTGTCATTCGCAGCTCTTCACCAATGCCGAGATGTTGGCGCCGGTGCGCGCAAGTCTCGCCTCGGGACAGCCGCTGCAATGGCAGCGGGTCAATTCGGTGCCGGATTTCGTTTACTTCAACCACTCCATCCATATCGCCAAGGGCATCGCCTGCGAGACCTGCCATGGCGCGGTCGACGAGATGCCGCTGACGCGACGGGCGCATTCATTGTCGATGGAATGGTGCCTTGGCTGCCACCGCGACCCCGGTCCCAACCTTCGCCCGCCGCAAGCCGTTTTCCTGATGCACTGGAAGCCGCCTAACGACATCGAGCAGATCCGGCGTTCCCTGATCAGCGTGCTCGACATTCATCCCGAGACCATGACGGATTGCTATGTCTGCCACCGTTGACCGAAATCCGGCTTTCGATCTTGCGGCATTGCGGGTCGCCGCGGCGGGGCGCGAGCCATGGCGAAGCATGGACGAACTGGCTGACACGGCGGAGTTCCAGCGCTTTGTGGAGGCGGAATTCCCCGCGATGGCCGATCCCCTTCAGCCTGGCTTCGACCGGCGCACCGTCCTGAAACTGATGGGTGCATCGCTGTCGCTGGCCGGACTGGCCGCCTGCAGCGAGGCCGAGAGCATCGTGCCTTATGTCCGCCAGCCGGAGAACATCATTCCCGGCCGGCCGCTCTACTACGCGACAGCCCTCTCCAGCGACGGCTACGGCATCGGAGCCGTGATCGAGAGCCATGAGGGCCGGCCGACAAAGGTCGAGGGCAACCCGGATCATCCGGCATCGCGCGGCGCCACCGATGCCGTCATGCAGGCGGCGGTGTTGTCGCTGTTCGATCCCGAGCGATCTCGCACGCCGCTCAAGCTGGGCGAGCCCGCAAGTTACGATGAGTTCCTGAAAGATATCGCCGAACTGGCTGGTGGATTCCTTGCTTCAGGCGGGCAAGGGCTGGCATTGCTGCTCGAGGCGACGACATCGCCGACGACGAAGGCGCAGATCGCGGCGCTGAGGGTGCGCTATCCCAGACTTCGCGTCTTCCGCCACGATCCGCTTGCGGCCAATTCCGGTGAACAGGCAACGGGTACATTGTTCGGCAGGCCGTTGACGGCGATCTACCGTTTCGACCGCGCCGATGTGATCGTCAGCCTGGATGCCGATTTCCTGGGCGATGGTCCGGGGCGCCTGGCCTATGCTCGTGATTTCGCGCAGCGGCGGCGGGTGCGCAAATCGACGGACACGATGAGTCGCCTCTATGTCGTCGAGACGACTCCCACCATCACGGGTGCTGCCGCCGACCATCGCCGAGCTATCAGGCCAAGCGCCGTCGCAAGCGTTGCGGCGGCGATCAAGGCCGCCCTTGATGGCGACAATGCCGCGGTCGGCTTGTCGCCGCTCGATCCGGAATGGATAAACGCGCTTGTCGACGATCTGCGCAGCGCCGGCCGCAATGCGCTTGTGGTGCCCGGAGCGCACCAGGCACCGTTCGTGCATGCCTTGGCCTTCGCTATGAACGCCAGGCTTGGTGCCCTTGGCAACACGCTGCAATTGATCGAGCCGCCTGATGCCATGCCGGCGGATGGCGATCTTGCCACGCTCTGCGGGGCCATCACGGATGGTTCGATCGACAAGACCGTCGTGCTCGGCGCCAATCCCTTGCACACGGCGCCATCGGACCTCGATGCACGGAAGGCTTTTTCGAGCCTGAAGCTTCTTGTCCACTGGGGACTCTACCGCGATGAGACGGCGTTTCTGGCTCGCTGGCATATCCCAGCCGCGCACGAGTTGGAGAGCTGGAGCGATATCCGGGCCTATGACGGTACGGTTTCGATCGTGCAGCCGCTCATAGAGCCTCTGTTCGGTGGCAAGAGCCTGCATCAGTTGCTTGCCGCGCTGGGCGGTGAATTCGGCGCCAATGCGCAGGCACCGGTGCGCCGGACGTGGGTCGCCATGGACGAGGTGGCCTGGCGCAAGGCGCTGCGCGACGGCATCGTGCCGAACACTGCTGCTGGTCCCGCTGCCGTTTCGGCACCGCCGGATAGCGATGGCTCGGCACCCAATGCCGCCACCAAAGGGTTGGAGGTTCGCTTCGTCGCCGATCCCTGGCTTCGCGACGGCCGCCACGCCAATTCATCCTGGCTTCAGGAATTGCCCCGGCCGTTAAGCAAGCTCGTCTGGGGCAATGCGGCGCTGGTCTCGCCAGCCACCGCGCAGCGCCTGGGGCTCGAAAACGGGCAGGTGGTCAACCTGGCGCGGGACGGCAGGACGCTGGACGCACCCGTCTGGATCACGCCGGGACAGCCTGACGACACAGTGACGCTGTCGCTCGGTTTTGGACGCAAGGCCGGCTCGGTGGCGGCACTCGCAGGCGGCTACGATGCCTTCGCGATCCGGACCAGCGATGCGCCATGGTTTGCCGACGATGTCGTCCTGAGCCCGCGCGGCGGTTCGGCGCGTGTAGTCACGACCCAGCATCATCAAGCGATGGAGGGCAGGGCGATCATCCGCCATGCTTCGCTCGATGCGTTCAGGGCAAATCCCCATTTCGTGCGCGCCCACGCGCCCCCAGCGCCCGTGGAATCGCTCTACCCCGACTGGAGCTACGACCAGGAAGCCTGGGGCATGTCGATAGACCTGTCGGCCTGCATCGGCTGCATGGCCTGCGTGTCGGCCTGTCAGGCCGAGAACAACATCGCAACGGTGGGGCCGGACGAGGCGGCACTCGGACACGAAATGCACTGGCTGCGCGTCGACCGCTACTATGCGGGCGGGATCGACGATCCGGACATGTTCTTCCAGCCAGTGCCGTGCATGCATTGCGAGAAGGCCCCCTGCGAGGTCGTCTGTCCGGTCAATGCGACCATCCATACGCATGACGGTCTGAACGCGCAGGTCTACAACCGCTGCATCGGCACGCGCTACTGTTCGCAGAACTGTCCCTATAAGGTGCGGCGGTTCAATTTTCTGGAGTACCAGGAGTTCGACAAGGACAGCGCGGGACCGGAGCAGGCTGTCCACAATCCCGATGTCACAGTGCGTTCGCGCGGCGTCATGGAAAAATGCAGCTACTGCGTACAGCGCATTTCGCAAAAACGGATCCGCGCCCAGATCGAGAACCGGGAGATCGAGGACGGTGAAATCGTCACCGCCTGCCAGCAGGCGTGCCCGACACAGGCCATCACCTTCGGCGATCTCAACAGGAAGGATTCGCAGGTCGTCCAGGAAAAGGCCTCGCCACACAATTACGCGCTGCTCGAAGAACTGAACACAAGGCCGCGCACCACCTATCTGGGCAAGGTCAGCAACCCTAGCGACAGGCTCGCCGCGACATCCGGCTCGGAGGGCGGCGATGGCTGACGTGGCCGCCCGCAGGACGAGCAAAGGCATGACACCTGTGCTGCGCGGGCGTCACGATTTTCCAGAGATCAGCGGCCGTATCAGCGCGGTGGTCCTGCAAGGGAAGTTGCCGCGGTTCTTCTGGTCGGCGTTCTTCGTCTGCTTCGCCTTCGTATTACTGTTCCTCTATTCCATCACCTACCTGGTCTCGGTCGGCGTTGGCGCCTATGGGGTCAACATTCCTGTGGTCTGGGGCACGATGATCTCGAGTTTCGTGTGGTGGATCGGCATTGGCCATGCCGGTACGCTGATCTCAGCGGTGCTGCTGCTGCTGCGCCAGCCCTGGCGCGCCTCGATCAACCGCTTCGCCGAGGCGATGACGCTGTTTGCCGTGGCGATGGCCGGCCTCTACCCTATCCTGCATCTTGGCCGGCCGTGGTTCTTCTATTGGCTCCTGCCCCTGCCCAACACCCACATGCATTGGCCACAATGGCGCAGCCCGCTGGTCTGGGACTTCGCCGCAATTTCCACCTACGCCACCGTCTCGCTGCTGTTCTGGTACACGGGATTGCTGCCTGATCTCGGCGTGCTGCGCGACCGGGCGAAGTCGCGCGGTGGGCAACTTTTCTACGGCGCCCTCGCCCTTGGCTGGCGCGGCTCGGCCTATCATTGGGCGCGCTATCGGACGGTCTATTTCCTGATGGCGGCGCTTGCGACACCGCTGGTCGTATCGGTGCATTCGATCGTCGCCCTCGATTTCACCTTCGCCATAGCGCCGGGCTTCCATTCGACGATCTTTCCGCCCTATTTCGTCGCCGGCGCGCTCCTCTCCGGCTTCGCCATGGTGCTGACCATAGCCATTCCCTTGCGCTGGGCATTCGCTGTGGAAGACCTGATCACGCCGCGCCACATGGACAACGCCGCCAAACTGATGATCGCGGCCGGCATGGTCGTCATTTACGGCTATACATCGGAAGCGTTCTTCTCCTGGTATTCGGGTGAGCCTTACGAGCGCGCGATGATGGTCCAGCGCGCCGTCGGCCCTTATGCGCCGCTGTTCTGGACCATGCTCTTCTGCAATTGCGCGGTGCTGCAACTGCTTTGGTTTCGCCGTGTGCGATCCAATATGCCGCTGCTGTTTTCGATCGCTCTGGTCATCAACATCGGCATGTGGCTGGAGCGCTACATCATCGTGGTGACCGGCCCGAGCCGCGACTACCTGCCGTCGTCCTGGGGCGAGCAGTCGCTGACCTGGCTCGATTTCGGCATCCTGTTCGGATCGATCGGCACCTTCTTCGCGCTGGTCTTCCTGTTTATCCGCATCCTGCCGGCGATAACCATCTTCGAGGTCGAGGAACTGGCCGAGCAGAAAGGCGGCGCGGCATGAGCGTCCATGGCGTCATCGCGGCTTTCGCCGATCCGGATGCGCTGACCAGGGCGGCGCAAGCGATGCGCGACAAGGGCTACCGGCATATGGATGCGTTCTCGCCGTTCGAGGTGCACGGCCTGACAGACATATTGGGCATGCGAAAGACACGGCTGCCATGGGTCATGCTGGCGGGTGGTGTCGCCGGCGGCGTGCTGGTCTATGCATTGATCCTTTATTCCGTCGAGATCGACTATCCGGTCAATGTCGGCGGCCGGCCGCTGCATTCCTGGCCGCCGTTCACGGTCATCGCCTTCGAAGCCGCGATCCTGGCCAGCGTGTTTGCCGGCTTCTTCGGCATGCTGGCCGAGAACCGGCTGCCGCAATATTATCACCCCGTCTTCAACGCCGAGAGCTTCACCTACGCGAGCGGCGGCAAGTTCTACCTGCTGATCGAGGCCACCGACCCGAAATACCGCAAGGGCGTCACCAAGGGGCAGCTGACACGGCTTGGCGCCGAGACGGTCGAAGAGGTGGCGATATGAACCCGCGGCTGCTTTTGCCGGTTTGCCTGCTCCTCGGCGCCTGCAAGCAGGACATGGCCGACCAGCCTCGCTACGATCCGCTCGAAAACAGCAGAGAGTTCGCCGACGGCATGTCGGCAAGGACACCGGTCGAAGGCACGGTGACGCGTGACGCCGACCTGGCGGCGACGCCGGACAAATTCCCGTACCCGATCACCATGGCACTGCTTCAGCGTGGGCAGCAGCGCTTCGACATATTCTGCTCTCCCTGCCACGGCCGCACCGGCGACGGGCACGGGATGGTGGTCAGGCGTGGTTTCCCGCCGCCTCCGACCTACCATCAAGATGCGCTGCGCAAGGCGCCGGACCGGCATTTCTACGACGTCATCACCGACGGTTACGGTGCAATGTATCCCTATGCCGCGCGTGTCGAGCCGCGGGACCGCTGGGCGATCGTGGCCTATATCCGGGCGCTGCAATATTCGCGTCATGCTGCGGCCGGCACGCTGCCCGAATCTCTTCGCGCGAAACTCGATGCCGAGGCGGCACGATGAAGCGCGCCGCCCGGCCCGACGACCACCTCGTCCTGCTGCTCGCAGCCGCCGCCGCAGGGCTCTCTCTGTGCGCGGCCGGGCTGTTCGTCGCCCCGCGCGCGACACTGGCCGGCTGGCTGATGACGGCGGTGTTCCTGCTCGGATTGCCGCTTGGCGCAATGACCCTGCTCATGGTGCACGGGCTGACCGGGGGGCGCTGGGGCGACGCGTTGCGGCCGCCGCTGCGGGCCGCCGTCGCGACCTTGCCTGTCGCGCTGCTGTTGATGCTGCCGGTGCTTGCGCGGCTCGATCTGGTCTTTCCCTGGGCAGGAGCCGACCCGGCGCTGACGGAAGCGGTGCGCCAGAAAATGACCTATCTCAACGTGCCATTCTTCGTCGTTCGTTTCATCGTCTATGCTGTCGTCTGGCTGGCGCTGGCCTGGCTTGTACTTGGCTGGACGGCGCCCGGTTCGGCCGCAAGCAGGACCGGCGGCGGCTACGCCATCGGGCTCGTCGCGCACGGCTTTGCCGTGACGGTGTTTGCCATCGATTGGATGATGTCGATAGAGCCGGATTTTTCCTCCACCATCTATGCGATGCTCGAAGCGGCGGCCGAGGTCGTCGGCGTGTGCGGGCTGGCGCTGGCGGTGCTCTCGGCCGGCCGTGCGATCGAGTCGGCGCCGGGTGGCGAGGAGGACGTGGCGCTCGGCGAAGACCTCGCCAACATGATGTTCGGCTTCATGCTCATCTGGGCCTATCTGGCATTCATGCAGTGGCTGGTCGTCTGGGGCGGCGACCTGCCCGACGAAATCCATTGGTATGTCATCCGTGGTCGAAATGGCTGGCAGTATCTGCTTTGGCTGCTGATCGCGCTGCAATTTGCCTTGCCCTTCGCCGGTTTCCTGAACCGCTCCGTCAAGCGCAGCCGCGTTGGCCTGATAGGGCTCGGCGCGTTCCTGCTGGCCGGACATTTCGCCGATGTCGCCTGGCGCGTCCGGCCGGCTTTGTCCGCCCTCGGTGCAGGAGTGTCGTGGCCGGACCTCGCGGCAATGGTCGGCGCGGGCGGCATCTGGTTCGGGTGCTTCGTCTATATCTGGACCAGGCCTGATCGCATCGTCGTCTGGCGCGGGAGGCTGGCCCGTGGCTAAGGTCGTGCGTCATCCCGAAACACGCGATGTCTGGCCGAGGGCGCTCGTGCTCATTGGCCTCGGCCTGCTTGTCTTCCTGGCGCTCGCCGCGCTTGGGCTGAGACTGATTTTCGATACGGCCCCGTTCTGGCCACTTGCGGGCACGCAGATGAACGGCAGCGCCGCAGGTCCCGCCTTGCAGGATTTCCCCGGGGCCGATCTTGCCGCGTTCCGTCAGCAGGAAGATCGTGAACTCGGCATGCTTGCATGGGTCGACCGCAATGGTGGCATCGCGCGCATTCCGATCGACGACGCCATGAAGCTGATCGCCGCGCAGGGACTGCCGGAGGCGGTAACGCCCGCTGCGGCCGGTGAGGACTGCGCCTTGCTCGAAGGCCAGGTTCCGCGCGCGCCGCAGGCCGGCATTTGCCGCGCCCGAGCGGACGCGGCGCAGCCAAACGCCAGGGCGCCGCAGCAGGGCCAGGCCGCACCGGCCATGGGGGCGAGGCCATGAGGCGTTTGGTCCTGCCGCTCGTGCTCCTGGCTGCAATGACCGCCAGCGTGCGCGCGCGGCCGGTTTTCGAACCGCAGATCGGCGCGCAGCTCAGCCTCGACACAGTCTTCCGCGAGGCTTCGGGCGGACGGCAGACGCTTTCCGGCATTCTCGGCGGGCGGCCGGCGCTGCTCATCTTCGGTTACGACAAATGCCCCAATCTCTGCGGCGTGACCCAGCAGGCGGTTGCCTCGGATCTGAACAAGACCGGCCTCGATCCCGCGACCTACCACGCTCTCTTCGTCTCGATAGATGCTTCCGAGACCGTCGCGGATGCGGCGTCCATCCAAGCCGAAGTCGGGCGGTCCGCCGGTCAGGCAGGGTTGTCCGCGTGGCGCTTCCTGACCAGCGAGGATGGCGCTGGCGCCGCCCTTGCCGCGGAGGCCGGCATCACATTCGACCGGCGCGACCGGATCTCGCAATATGTCCACCCGATCGCGGTCATCGCGCTGACGCCGCAAGGCCGCATCGCGCAAGTGCTTCCGGCGCTGAGTTTCGAGCCGCGAGATCTCAGGCTTGCCCTGGTCGAGGCGTCGGCCGGGCGGCTTGGCTCTATCGCCGATCACATCTTTCTGCTGTGTGCCGGCTTCGATGCATCAAAGGGCCAGTACACGCCAGCGGTCCGGGCAGTCGTGAAGGTGACTGGCATGGCGACGCTGCTTGGCCTTGGCGCCACCATCCTCGTTCTGTCGCGAAGGAGGCCGATTTGACGTTCGGCATCCCTTTTACGCCGCCGCAGGCCTCCTCGATTGCCGGCAGTGTCGACGCCCTGTTCTACGTGCTGCTTGCCTTCACCGTCGCGCTGGGCGTCTTCCTGACCAGCCTGGTCGTTTTCTACGCCATCAAATATCGCGCCGGCTCCAAGGTGGAGCGAACGGGGGAGCGTGCGCGCAGCACGCCGCTCGAGGTGACCTGGACAGTCGCCAGCCTGCTGATCGCTTTCACCATCTTCGGATGGGGAGCCGTGCTGTTCCTGCGCCGCGAACACCCGCCCCTTGACGCACTCGAGATCGCCGGCCTTGGTAAGCAATGGATGTGGGAGTTCCGTCATCCTGGCGGCCAGCGTGAAATCAACGAACTGCATGTGCCGGTCGGCGAGGCGGTGATCGTGTCGCTGGCATCGCAGGACGTGATCCACTCATTCTTCGTACCTGCCTTCCGGGTCAAGCAGGACGCGGTGCCGGGGCGCACCACGCATGTCTGGTTCATCGCCAGCGAGCCCGGGCGGTATCATTTGTTCTGCGCGCAATATTGCGGCACCCAGCATTCGGAGATGGGCGGCTGGGTGACCGTGATGCCGCCGCAAGAATATGCGGCGTGGCTGGGCAAGCAGGGCCAGGGTGAAACGCTTGCGGCCGACGGCGAAAAACTCTTCCGCGCGCTCGGCTGCTCCGGCTGCCACGGCAATTCCACCAAGGTGAGGGCGCCGGATCTGGCTGGGGTCTTCGGACGGCCGGTGGCCCTGGACAATCAACAGACCGTCATTGCCGACGACCGCTATTTGCGCGATTCCATCCTCAATCCGAAGAAGGAGATCGCCGCCGGGTATGAACCCGTGATGCCGAGCTTTGACGGCCTTGTCGACGAGCAGGAGCTACAGATGCTGCTGGCGTATCTCAAATCCCTGTCGCCGCGAGCAACCAGGGAAAGCGGGGCGACCCAATGAGCAGGCAAGCCTTGGCGCCTTCGAGCTATCTGCATGGGGAGGCCGGACCTGCCGCCTGGCTCTTGACCACCGACCACAAGCGCGTCGCCTGGCTCTACCTGATGTCGCTGACGGCGTTCTTTTTTCTTGGCGGTGCTTTTGCCGTGATGATCCGGATCGAACTCGCGTCGCCTGCGGGCGATCTGGTGTCGGACGATGTCTATAACAGGCTGTTTTCCCTGCATGGCATCATCATGGTGTGGTTCTTCCTGGTGCCGTCGATCCCCGCGACGCTCGGCAATTTCCTGCTGCCGCTGATGATCGGCGCGCGCGATCTCGCTTTTCCGCGGCTCAATCTCGCCAGCTGGTACGTGTTCATCTTCGGCAGCGCCTTTGCCCTGGCCGCGGTGCTCGCCGGCGGTGTCGACACGGGTTGGACCTTCTACACGCCGCTCTCGACGCTCTATGCCAACGGCTTCGTTTCGATGGCCGCGCTGGGTGTCTTCATCGTCGGCTTCTCGACGATCATGACCGGCATCAACTTCATCGTCACCGTCCACACGTTACGCGCGCCGGGGCTGACCTGGTTCAGACTGCCGATCTTCGTCTGGACGATGTATGCGACCGCGCTGGTCATGGTGCTGGCGACGCCGGTGCTGGCCGCCTCGCTGATCCTGATCGTGCTGGAGCGTGCCTTCGGTATCGGCATCTTCAATCCCGCGCTGGGCGGCGACCCGCTGCTGTTCCAGCATCTGTTCTGGTTCTACTCACATCCCGCGGTCTACATCATGATCCTGCCCGGCATGGGCGTGGTTTCCGAAGTGCTGCCCTGCTTCAGCAAGCGCCCGCTGTTCGGCTACAAGGCGGTGGCGATGTCTTCGATGGCGATTGCCGTGTTCGGCTTCCTGGTCTGGGGTCACCATATGTTCGTATCAGGCCAGTCGGCCTATGCCGGCATCGTGTTCTCGTTCCTGTCGTTCTGCGTCGCGATCCCCTCGGCGATAAAGGTGTTCAACTGGACGCTGACGCTGCGCAAGGGCGAAATCACTTTCGAGACGCCCATGCTTTATGCGCTGTTTTTCCTGGCGCTGTTCACTTTCGGGGGGCTGGCCGGCCTGTTCCTGGCCGCTCTCGCCGTCGACGTCCACGTTCATGACACCTATTTCGTCGTGGCGCATTTCCATTACATCATGGTCGGCGGCATGGTGACGGCCTACATGGCGGGGTTGCATTTCTGGTGGCCGAAGATCACCGGCCGCGTCTATTCCGAAACCTGGGGCCGTATCGCCGCGACCGTGACCTTCCTCGGCTTCAACCTGACTTTCTTCCCGCAATTCGTGCTCGGTTTTCTCGGCATGCCGCGGCGCTATCACACCTATCCGCCGGAGTTTCAGTTCTGGCACGTATTGTCCTCGGCCGGCGCGGTCGTTCTGGCCGTCGGCTATCTTATGCCGCTGCTCTATCTCGGCTGGTCGCTGTTTCGCGGGACGCGGGCGCCGGCCAACCCGTGGGGCGCGACCGGCCTTGAATGGCAGACGGCTTCGCCGCCGCCCCCGCATAATTTCGACACCATGCCCGTGGTCAGGCGGCAGGCCTATGACTATGCCATGAAAGGCCTGAGGCACGAGACGTTCAGCCCGCACAGGGACGAAGCCTCATGAGCGGGCCGACCGAAAGCATTGCCTTCGATACACGGGCCCGCGAGAAGGCGGCCGATGCGTTCGGCATGTGGATTTTCATCGGCTCCGAGGCGATGCTGTTCGGCGCGATCGTGCTGGTGTTCCTCTACGCCCGATTGAGCTATGGCGCGGCATTCGCCGCGGCGTCGCAACATCTGTCATTGCCGCTCGGCACGCTGAATACGGCGGTTCTGATCACCAGCAGCTTCGCGATGGCGCTTGCCCATATGTTCACGGCTGCCCGGCGTTGGCGGCCCGCCTTCTGGGCCTTGATGTCCACGAGCCTGCTTGGCTGCATCTTTCTGGTGATCAAGGCCGTCGAATACAGCAAGGAATTCAGCGAGGGCCTGGCGCCGGTGCTCGGCGCGCCGTTCCGCTTCGCAGGCCCAGATCCGGCCCATGCCGAATTCTTCTTCGCGCTCTATTTCGCCATGACATCGCTGCACGCGCTGCATCTGATAGGCGGCATCGCGGTGATTGCCGGCATGCTGTTGCTCAGGCCGAGGACCGCGCAGGCGAGCCGGGCGCGCCGCGTGCAGGCGATCGGACTCTACTGGCATTTCGTCGACATCGTCTGGGTGTTCCTGTTCCCGGTCCTCTATCTGATCAACCGGGCCTGACGACGATGAGCGACCTCGCCAAGCTCACATTCGCCTATCTCGCGCTGCTCGCCTTGCTGGCGCTTACCGTCGGCTCTTCGTTTGTCGACCTCGGTGGGTTCAATTCCGCGATCAACCTTGCCGCGGCGGCTGCCAAGACAGTGGTGATCGCGCTGCTGTTCATGCATCTGGCGGGCGAGGGCATCCTCCCCAGGCTCGCGGTCGCGGCGGTGGGCCTGTGGCTGGCCATTCTCTTTGGCCTGACCCTGATCGGGCAATAGCCTGCGGGGCCTAGTGTGGCGCGCGTCATCAACGTTCGCGCGGATTGCCCAGGGCTGGATCACGGCGCCTCGTGTAGCCGTCGACGCGGGGCAAGCCGTCGGCCATGTCGATGAATGGCAGGTGCATATCCCAATAGGCCTGTGCCTGTGGCGGAAACCGCTCCGGCGCGTCCATGAAGCCGATCGAGACATAGAGTTCGTCACGCAGGCCTTCGTCGGCATAGAAGATCGAGGTACCGCAATCGGCGCAAAAGGAGCGGATGA
The DNA here is from genome assembly GCF_020165475.1 of Mesorhizobium sp. BR1-1-15. Lineage (NCBI taxonomy): Bacteria > Pseudomonadati > Pseudomonadota > Alphaproteobacteria > Hyphomicrobiales > Phyllobacteriaceae > Mesorhizobium > Mesorhizobium sp. BR1-1-15. The sequence goes on from NZ_JAIUIF010000002.1 coordinate 363,694, forward strand.
CCCCCTTCGTCTTCGAAAAGGTCTTCGGCTTCCCGGCGGTCAGCTCGACCTGGTGCGGGCGATAGCCGATCCAGATGGTCATCGGTCCGCCGGTCGCCCGCCGGCAATCGTCGTCATGATCGAAGCAGATCCAGAAAGGCTCTCCTTCCATCACCGCCATGACGGCACCGCAAAAACAATGTCCGCGCTCGATGCGAGCCATGTTGCTGCCCGTTGTCAGAGACTGTCGGTCGTCAGGACGGCGCTTCCGCTGCGGTCGAGCATGAATTTTCTCCGAAGCTGTTGGGGGATCTGATCCTGCGGGGTCAACGCAGCGCCGCCAAATTGGTTTCGGCCATAGGAGCGGCGGCGGATTCAAATCTGCGCTTCCGGCCTAGCCGCTGGAACCTGCCGGTCGAAACCAGGTTATGACTGTGCCAAAGGAGGACCGGCCATGACTGGAAGCGAAAATCGCCGCGAGACTGGTGCCACCAAATATCCGGCCAGGAGCGACGGCGATCCCGCCGATTCATTCTCCCAGGACGCCGCAGGCAACAAGCCGCCGGCGTCCGGGCAAGGCCTGACGCGCCCTTCAGGCGAGGTGAATGAGAAAACGCATCAGTCCGAGGGGCAGAATCCATCCCGGCGGGCGCTCCCCGACCAGCCGCCCAGAAAAGGCGCCGGCTCAGCCACTTCTGAGCACTCAAAAGACGGCCAAGTGCCGCCCGGAGGCCGGGAGCCTGGTGCGTTCGACAAGGAATGAACGATTCACAATTGACAAGCCGGCGGTGCTTGGGGATTAGTGAGAACGTTCTCAGAGAACGTTCTCACCGCTGCGGCGGACTTACCTTTTGGGAGGAGGTATGGGTACCGACGAGATCCGGCTGGCTGTTCGCATCGCGAATATTGCAAAATCCTACGGACCCACAGTCGCACTCGATTCCGTCTCCATTGATCTGCGGCCAGGGGAAGTCCATGCGCTGTTGGGCGAGAACGGCGCCGGCAAATCGACGCTCGTGAAAATCCTCAGCGGCGTCGTGACGCCTGACGGCGGATCCATGTCGATCTTCGGCAAGCCTTATGCGCCGCATGGCATCATCGATGCGCGGGCGCAGGGCGTGGCGACGGCCTTTCAGGAACTCAGCCTGCTGCCGAATCTCAGCATCGCCGAGAATCTCGTGCTGCCGAAAATGCCGAAGGGCAAGCTAGGTCTCGTCTCGCGCCGCACCGCCAAGGCATCAGCTGGCAAGGTTCTTAACGACTACGCTCTCTCCCACTTTGATCCTGACACGCCCGTCGGCGTGCTTTCGCTTTCGGATCGTCAGCGGCTTGAGATCGTGCGCGCCTTCACCCATGCCTCGAAGCTCTTGATCCTCGATGAGCCGACGGCCGCGCTGGCGGACGTCGAATGGCTGTTTGAGCTCGTGCGCCGGCAGAAGAACCTGCAGACCGCCATCCTCTACATTTCCCACCGCCTCGGCGAGGTGCGCACCCTGTGTTCGCGCGCCACCATCCTGCGCAATGGCCGCAGCATCGGCACCGTCGAGTTGTCCGGCGCTTCGGACGAGAACATTTTCGAGATGATGGTCGGCCGAAGCGCGCGTGAGACGACCGCCTCGCAGCCTTTGGTCGCCGACACCGCGCCCGTCGCGCTCAGCGTTCGGGGCCTCTCCGGCGGCATTTTGCGCGACGTGTCGTTTGATGTCAGGCGAGGTGAGATCGTCGGCATCGCCGCGCTCGAGGGGCAGGGCCAACGCGACCTGTTCAGGACGATGATCGGCCTCTCCAAGGCGAAAAGCGGCGGCATCGAGATCGACGGCGTGCCCGCCCAGATCGCCAGCCCGGGCGCCGCGCTCCATTTCGGCAACGGCCTTGCCTACCTGCCGGAGGACCGCAAGTCGGAAGGGATTTTCGCCGGCCTCAGCACCGCCAGCAACATGGTGTTGCCTATCATTTCGCGTATCGCGCAGGGTGGCGTCGTCTGGCCGGCCAGCGAGCGTCGCATTGCGAAAAAAACCGCTGAGGCGGTCGAACTGCAGGAGCGCTATCTGCAGTTCAAGATCGATGAGCTTTCCGGTGGCAACCAGCAGAAGGCGCTTCTGGCGCGCGTCATGATGACGGGTGCGCGCACTCTACTGCTTTTCGATCCGACGCGTGGAGTCGATGTCGGAACCAAGCAGTCGATCTACGAGGCGATCCGGAAGTTCGCTGCCGATGGCGGCTCGGTGCTCTTTTACTCGTCCGAACTGCCGGAACTCGTCCATCTCGCGCATCGCTGCATGGTGCTCTATGGCGGCCGCGTCTTCGCCGAATATCAGGGCGATGCCATCGATGAGCCGACTATCGTCGGCGCGCTGATCGGCCACGCTGCGGGCGCGGTGAATGGAGTGGCCGCATGACCGCGGTCCAGGCAAATCCCGCGCCCCGCCGCTCCGCGTTATGGAGGGCTATCATCAGCGGCACCGGCATCGTGGCGATGATCTATGTCCTGCTTTATGCGCTCTACGCGTTCTGGCAACCGGATGCGCTTTCGGTCTACACCTTCACCGATCTCGTCAACAACTCGACGCCATTGGCGCTCGCGGCAGCGGGCGAGACGCTGGTCGTCATCAGCCGCGGCTTCGACTTGTCCGTCGCAGGCGTCGTCTCGCTGACCAATGTGCTGATGGCGGTCTATCCGTTCGGTGGTCCGGGCGGTGCGCTGGCCAGCCTCCTGATGTGCTGTGCGATCGGCGGTGCCGTCGGCGCAATCAACGGCATTCTCGTGGCCAGGCTTGGACTGCAGACCATCGCGGCGACGCTCGGCACGATGATCGTCTGCCAGGGACTTGCGCTGGTTATCCTGGACGCGCCTGGCGGTATGGTTGCCGACTTCGTCACCTATACGCTGACCGACACCCTGTTCGGTATCATCCCGATCGCCGGGCTGTTTCTGGTTGCCGCCATCGCGCTTTGGCTTGCCTTCCGGCGGACCAATACCGGGATCGGCCTCTATGCGATCGGCGCCGACGAGCAGTCGGCTCGCTTCTCCGGCGTGCCCGTGGCAGGGGTACGCATCACGGCCTTTGTCGGCGCCGGCATCCTTTACGGCGTCGCCGGCTTCATGCTGAGCGCCCAGACGGCGACAGGAAATCCGACAGCCGGCACGCCATTCCTGATGCTCACCTTTGCCGCAGTGGCGCTCGGCGGCACGCCGTTGAGTGGCGGCCGGGGCAGCCTCGTTGGCTCGATCCTGGGCGCCGGTACGCTGATGCTTTTGCAGAAGGTGCTTTTCTCGGGTGGGGTCTCGTCCTTCTACACCGGCATATTCCAAGGTTTCGTGCTGGTGCTTGCGATCGTGTTCGGCAGCGCCGTGGCGCGCCTGCTCAAGAAGGAAGAGATCCGGTGAACGCGCATAAGGACGTTGCGACGCGTTTCGAGGCCAACTCCGACCGGCGCGGCAGGCAAAGGCTCGACCGGGAGGTGGTCAATACGCTTGTCGTATTTGGGCTGAGTGTCGTGCTTGTGGTGTGCTCGCGCTTCATCAGTCCGGCGCTGGGTTCCTGGGATCAGGTGCTGACGGTTCTCATCCTCGCGTCCTTCCTGATCGTGTTGTCGTTTGGGCAAGGGCTCGTCATCCTGATCGGTGGGCTCGACCTATCGGTCCCCGCCCTCATCACGCTCGGCGGCGTGTTGACGACGACGTGGATTGGTAGCGGCGATGCCGGCATCTGGTACATGCTGCCGGCCATTCTGGTCATTTGCGCGCTGGTCGGCACGATCAGCGGACTGGGAATTGTCTGGCTGAAGGTTCCTCCCTTCATCATGACCATGGCGACCTCGATCGTCGTGGCATCGGTGGCGCTGGGCTACACCAGCGGGACGCCGCGCGGCGGTTCTCCGTCCGCCTTGCTGTGGCTGATGAAGGAATGGTTCCTCGGCGTGCCGCTGGTCATCTACTTCACCGTCGCTTTCATCCTGTTCGGCTGGTTCTTGCAGAATTTCACTGCGCTCGGCCGCCGGCTCTACGCCCTTGGCACCAACAGGAACGCCGCTCTCATCGCCGGCGTCGCTGTCAATCGGCTCGAGCTCGTCCCCTATGCGATCAGTGCCGCTTGCGCAGGCTTCGTCGGCATGATGCTGGTGGGCTATTCGAACGGGGCGACGCTGAGGATGGGCGACAGCTACATGCTGCCTTCCATCGCTGCCGTCGTGGTCGGCGGCTCCTCGATCCTCGGCGGCAGCGGAACTTTCATCGGGACGGTCGGCGGCGCAATTCTTCTGACGACGCTTGGCACCGTTATCTCCGCTATCGGCCTCAACGAAGGATGGCGCACCGTCATAGAGGGCGCAATCATTGTCGCCGCCCTGCTGGTGCTGCGCGGTGAATTCCTGGCCGATCTCGGAAATCGAATGCTGACGCGGAGGAAGTGACCATGCCTGTGCGTGAAATGCGTTTTGTCCAATTGTGAGAACGTTCTCACAAGCTCTGGTCCGGCACCTGCAAGGGCCAAATTCCAACGGGAGGTTGATCGAAATGAGGCTGTTAAAAAGACTGGGACTGGCCGCGTCGCTGACGCTTGCCACCGCCATGGGCGTTGGGATGGTTGTCGACCATGCCCAAGCGCAGGACAAGAAGTTCAAGATATATCTGTCGCTGAGCTACAGCGGCAATTCGTGGCAGTCGGAGGCCGCGAACATCGTCAAGGCGTTGGCGCAGACGCCGCCCTACGACAAGACGGTGGAGCTGAAGGAAGTCATCTCGGGAACCGACCCCCAGGCTCAGATCTCGGCCTATGAAAGCATGATACAGGCTGGCGCCGACGGCATCATCAGCTTCCCGATCTCGTCGACGGCGCTGAACCGCACGGTCCATCGCGGCTGCCAGAAGGGCGTGCTCTTCTTCATGTACGACGCCACGGTGACCGAGCCTTGCGCCTACAATGTCAGCTATATCACCGCAGGCTTCGGCGAGAACACCGCCCAGGCCTTGGTCAATATCCTGGGAGGCAAGGGCAAGATCTTCCTGAGCCGTGGCGTCCCGGGCAACTCGGTGGATAAGCGCCACACCGACGGCGCGATGCACATTTTCAACCAGTATCCCGGCATCAAGGTCGTCGCGGAATACTACTCCTACTGGGATGACCGCACCACACAGCAGGAGACGGCCAAGGCTCTCGCTGCGCATCCCGATGTTGACGGCATCTGGGCTCAGGCAGGCGAATATGGCGCCGTTCAAGCGCTGCTCGACAAGGGCAACAAACTGGTTCCGATGACCGGCGAGAACTCGGACGGTTTTCGTCTCGGACTGGCAGACCCGAAGATGCAAGGCATGGGTCTCAAGGGTGTGTCCGCCGGTTCGCCGCCTGCTACGTCAGGCTATGCCTTCAAGCTGATGATGGAGATCCTGACCAAGAAGCGCGACCTGAAGCCGATGAACATCGAGTACCCGCTGCCTTGGGTGCCAGCGGATCAAGTAAAACCCTGCAAAGGCGATACCTTCGCCGACGGGTGCAATGTTTTCCCGTCCGACAAGGTCCCGAGTTCCTTCGTCACCGAGGTCTTCAATCCCGATTTGCTGCCGGAACTGTCGCTGCAGTCGGCGCTCGAGGGCAAGCCAACACCAGGAGCGACCATTCAGGCATTGCCTGCGGACGTGAAGCAGGCGCCCGATGCCCCTGGCATCAACTGCTCATCGTGCAAGGCTCCGGCCGACGAATACAAGCTCACCAAGATCGAGCCGACGGTAAAACCCTGACGATCAGCAATGCAACAGGTGGACGGCATCCTGCCGCCCACCTGACTCAACATAAGGATGAGAATATGCCGACTTTTCTGAAACGGGGCAGGGATCCCGAAGCTGTCGCCCAGAGCGATGCGGCCGTCCGGACGACCGTCGAGACGATCCTTGCCGACATAGAAAAGCGAGGCGATACCGCTGTCCGGGAGTTGTCGGAGCGTTTCGACAAATGGTCGCCGCCAAGCTTCCGGCTCAGCGACAGCGAGATCGAGCAGGCGATGTCCAAGGTGTCGGCAAGCGACATCGAGGATATTCGCTTCGCCCAGGCCCAGGTTCGCAATTTCGCCGAGAAGCAGCGCGCCTGCCTCCAGGACCTCGAAGTGGAAACGCTTCCCGGCGTTGTCCTCGGCCACAAGAACATTCCCGTGGAAACAGTCGGCTGCTACGTGCCGGGCGGGAAATACCCGATGGTCGCCTCCGCGCATATGAGCGTGGTGACGGCCAAGGTCGCCGGGGTGAAGAAGATCATCGCCTGCGCGCCGCCGTTCCAGGGCGGTCCGCATCCGGCTATCGTGGCCGCGATGCACATGGCCGGCGCGGACGAGATCTACGTTCTGGGCGGTGTGCAGGCCGTCGGCGCCATGGCGCTCGGAACCGAAACCATCGGGCGCGTCGACATGCTCGTCGGTCCTGGCAATGCCTTCGTCGCTGAAGCCAAGCGGCAATTGTACGGCCGTATCGGCATCGACCTGTTCGCCGGCCCGACCGAGACGCTGGTCATTGCCGACGACAGTGTCGACGGCGAGATCTGCGCGACCGATCTGCTCGGCCAGGCCGAGCATGGTCCGACCAGTCCCGCCGTGCTTTTGACAAATTCGGAGAGGCTCGCGCGCGACACCCTGGCCGAGATCGAGCGGCAGCTGAAGATCCTGCCGACCGCCGAGATCGCCGCCAAGGCATGGGCGGACTATGGCGAAGTGATCGTCTGCGCTTCCTACGAGGAAATGGTCGCGGAGGCCGACCGGATCGCATCCGAGCACGTCCAGGTCATGACGCGCGATCCGGACTACTTCCTCGACAACATGCGCAATTACGGCGCTCTGTTTTTGGGAGCGCGTACGAATGTTGCCTATGGCGACAAGGTCATCGGCACCAACCATACGCTGCCGACCAAGAAGGCGGCCCGTTACACAGGCGGTTTGTGGGTTGGCAAGTTCATCAAGACCTGCACCTATCAGCGCGTTCTGACCGACGAAGCGAGCGCCATGATAGGCGAGTACTGTTCGCGCCTGTGTGTCCTCGAGGGATTCTATGGGCATGCCGAGCAGGCCAACATCCGGGTCCGCCGCTATGGAGGTCGCAACCAGGCCTAAGCCAGCGCGCCAACGGAGTTTTCATGTCGATCATCGCCCGCAACAAGAACAGCAAGCCCCGCCTGACCGTGAAGGATCTGGCGCGCGATCTCGGCATGTCTGTTTCGACCGTATCCAGGGCCTTTCACGCCGATGCCGTGATCGCCAAGAATACGCGGGACCTGGTGCTGAACCGTGCGAGGGAGATCGGCTATTCGCCGAACCCTTTCGCGCGCAGCCTCATCACCAAGAAGACGCGTATCGTGGGTATCGTCGTCGCGGACATCAAGAACCCGTTCTATCCGGAAGTGCTGACGCGGCTGACCACCGCCCTTCGTGCCATCGACATGAACGTGATGCTCGTCGCCGCCGACCAGTCGGGAGACGTCGACCAGGCGCTACGCCTGCTGCTCAACTACCAGCCAGATCTTGCCATCATCCTGGCGGCCACCCTGTCTTCGGCGGCCGCGCAGGAATGCCGTAGGGCCGGCACTCCGGTGATCTTTTTCAACCGACTCTCGGCCGACGACCACGCGTTCGGCATTTCCTGCGACAATATACTCGGCGGCCGCAGCATCGCCGACTATCTCGTCGATACCGGCCACCGGCGCCTGGCCTACATCGCCGCCTTGCCCGATGCCTCCACCAATGTCGCACGCCACAGGGGCTTCAGCGAACGCGCCGTCGAGCGTGGCCTCGCCGCGCCGATAGTTATCGAGGCAGGCCAGTTCAGCTATCACGCCGGCTACGAAGCGGCGCGCAAGCTGCGTGACCTGAAAGAGGTTCCCGACGGTGTCTTCTGCGCCAACGACATTCTCGCCATTGGCTTTCTCGACGGCGTGCGGCGAGAGCTGGCGCTCGGCGTGCCGGACGACATTTCGATCGTCGGCTTCGACGATATCGAGATGGCCCACTGGCCTTCGCACGGGCTGACGACCGTCCGGCAGCCCATTGACCAGATGCTCGAGGCCACGGTCAGCCTGGCGAAGGAATTGAGCACGAATTCCGGCCGGGAGCCGATCGTTCAACTAATCCCGCCCGGCGCGGTGATCGAGCGCGCGACGACGCGAAAAAGGCACCATGGCTGATATCCCGGGAAAGCGCTTCTTCGAGCGGGCGGTAAGCGTCCACCGCTATGACTGCGAGGTCGTCGCGGCGCCCCATGTCTCCGTCACCGGAAGCGAGGAACCCGTCGCCACCGTGAACGATGCCGCGTTGGCCGACGAAGCCATCGTCCGCTACGTCGTGGCAACCCGCCCCGTCTACGAAGGCCTGCGCCGGCTGATCGGCCAACTCGCTGGCCTGCTGGTCCTGGCTCAGGCCGGCGGACGCCGCGACGTGCTCGATCTGCCTGACATTCCGGTGGCCCGCGAACGGTGGACGGAGGTGGAGCAGCGGCTGGGCGCCTTGCACGCGCCGCATGGGCTCGAAAGCCATTGCGCGCGTCTGCGGGCCGCTCATGCAACGCTGGGCGAGGTCCTGGACGATTTCGGTTCGGCCCGACTGCGGCGCGACTGGCAGCAGGAGCTCGACCGGGCCGGGGAGAGGATCAAACGCGCCTACGCCGGGCTGCAGGCGGCGTCGGAACCGCGGGCCGGTATGACGCCGGTCGATTTCAATCACGCCTGCTGCAGCTGTGTGCAGCGCTGGCGACAACAGGGAGGAAGCAATGGGCCAATATTCGATCTGGGTGCTTGAGTACAGCTATGTCAGCAACTACCACAAGAGCGGGGTGCTCTACGGCGCCCACAACCAGGGTTACGTCAAGCTTCCTTACTGCTACGCGCTGATCAAGGGCAACGGTCGCGTCGCGATGGTCGATGTCGGCTACAACAACAAGGACTACGGCAAGCATCTCGCCGACAAATTTGGCGTCGAGAACTGGCACTCGCCCGACGCCGTTCTTGGCGAAATCGGCCTCTCGCCCAAGAACGTCGACACAGTTTTTGTCACGCACGCGCATTTCGACCATTTCGGCAATGTCGAGGACTTCCCGAATGCGACCTTCTACATCCAGGAGAGGGAGATCGCGAAGTGGGTCTGGGCGATGTCGCTGCCGGACCGCATGCGCTGGATGAACGTAGCCGTCGACCCCGGCGACATCGTGCGCGGCGTCGATCTGGCCCGTCAGAAGCGGTTGGTAACGATCGACGGATCGAAACAGGACGTCCTGCCCGACATCGATCTCCATGCCGCTTTTGACAGCCATACCTACGGGTCGATGTGGGTCACCGTGCGCAACGGCAAGGACGACACCTGGGTGCTGGCTGGCGATCTGGTCTACGTCTTCGATAACATCGAGGGCTCGGGAGCTGCCGTCGATATCGAGACGCTCTACGTTCCGGTGGGGCTTGCGGTCGGCAGCCAGACCAATCTCGTTCTCGCTACCGAGGAGATGATGAAGCAGGTGGGCCACGAGGCACGGCGGGTCATTCCCATCCACGAAGAGCGGTTGAAGGACCGGTTCCCATCCCGCATCACTCAGGATGGCCTGCGGATCACCGAAATTTGCCTCGCGGACGGCGAGACGTCACGGGTGCAATGATGGATGCAATCCGCAAAGTCGCCATTGTCGGTGCCGGACTGGTCGGCCGTGGCTGGGCGATCGTCTTCGCCCGGGCCGGCCATGATGTGACCATCTATGACGGCAGCGCCGACATCCGCGCCGCGGTGCTCGACAAGATCCGGGCCAGCCTTGCCGATATGCAAGAGGCCGGGCTGGTAGATGCCGTCGATGCAGTCATGCGGCGGCTGAACGTTGTCGATACGCTGGAGGGTGCGGTAGCGGATGCCGACTACATCCAGGAGTCGGTGCTGGAAGTGCGCGACATCAAGGAGGCGGTCTGTCTGGAGATTGACCGGGCGATGCGGCCCGACGCGGTCGTAGGCAGCTCCAGCTCCGGCATTCCGGCCTCGGCCTTCGCTGGGTCCTGTGCCAACCGCCGGCGTTTTCTTGTCGCTCATCCCGTCAATCCACCGCATTTGATCCCGTTGGTGGAACTGGTCCCGGCGCCCTGGACCGACGCGGAGGCCGTTGCGTGGCTGCGGGTGCAGATGGAGGCCGTAGGGCAGGCTGCCGTGATCGTGCGCAAGGAAGTCGAAGGGTTCGTCCTCAACCGGCTTCAGGGGGCATTGCTGAACGAAGCCTGGGCCCTGCTCGAGGAGGGCGTGGCAAGTGCCGCCGATATCGACCTTACGGTGTCGCATGGGCTCGGCTACCGGTGGTCCTTCATGGGGCCTTTCGAGACGATCGATCTGAATGCGCCCGGCGGGATCGCGGACTACGCGAGACGTCTGGGACCGCTCTACCATTCGATCGCCCTCGCCAGGCGCGATCCGGCCCCCTGGTCGGAAGGGCTGGTTGCCAAGGCCGAGGAAGCGCGCCGCGAAAAGTTGTCAGCATCCCAACTCGCCGAACGCAGCGCCTGGCGCGACCGCAATCTAATGGCGCTGGCCGCCCATAAGCGAAGCACCGGGGTTTGACACTCAGGAGACGGCCATGACAGCCACACTCACAGGCAAGGTTGCCCTGGTCACTGGAGCAACCGGCGGCATCGGCGCGCGGATCGTATCCAGGCTTGCTGCGGAAGGGGCTTCGGTTGTCATCGGCTACAACCGTTCGCGGCAGGCGGCCGACGATCTGGTTTCGTCATTGGCGTACGGCGATCACTTCGTCGCCGAGGCGACCGTGACGGACAGCGATTGCCTCGCGCGCCTCGCTGGTCAGATCGAGAAAAGCTTTGGCCGGCTGGATGTCCTGGTCAATTGCGCCGGGACAACCCGCTTCGTGCCACATCCGGACCTCGACAGCCTGGACGATGAATTGATCGACCGCATCTTCAGCGTCAACGTGCGCGGTGTGATTGCTGCGACGCGGGCCATGCGGCCGCTGCTCGACCGCACCGGCAGCGGGGTTGTTGTCAACATCTCGTCGATCGCAGGGGTCACCGCCATGGGCAGCAACGTCGCCTATTGTGCGTCGAAAGCCGCTGTCGATAATCTGACCAAGTCGCTGGCGCGTGCCCTAGCCCCGAGAATCAGGGTCGTTTCGGTCTCGCCCGGCGTGGTCGACACCGACTTCATCAAGGGCCGTGACGAATCCTGGCGGGACGAACAGGCAAGCCGGACGCCGCTGGGGCGGCTGGGCACGCCCGACGATGTCGCCGAGGCGGTTTTGGCGGCTGCGACCCATCTCCGTTTCGTGACCGGCGTTATCATTCCGGTCGACGGCGGTCGGCCCCTGGCCTAGAGCCCGGGACAGGATCAGGTCGAACGGACCTCGTTTCTACGCGTGGCCGCCAATCATCGATCTGCGGTCAAGAAGTGCCCGCGCCCGCTGATCGATCTAATCCTCCAGCAGATAGCCTGTCCGGTGGGCGAGGGGCTTTTGGCCCACCACCTTGGCAATGACCTGATTGGCGGCGACAAGTTTCTTCAGCCTTCGCGTCACCACGAGCCCGTCGGTGCGCGCCCGTACCGTCACGCGCGCCTCGCGGCCCAGCGAAGAAGGCACGATGATGTCCGCGATCGGCTGTCCACAAGTGACGCGTTCACCCAGTTCGGCGCGGTAGACGATGACACCGAAAGCGGGCGTGCGAACCACATCGCACGCATCGAAGCCGGTGATCTCGCAAAGCGCGGCGGGCGGCAGGCCCGCTTGCCCCGCGACGTAGCCGCGGCGGCGAAGCACGTTGAGCAAGGCGGAAGCGTCAGCCGACGCCATCTCATCACTGATGTCGATGAAGCCGCGCAGTTCCACCGTCGCGGCGAGGCAGCCGATCGGGATCACCTCATCGGGAAGGGCAGCCGCAAGCCTGATCCAGGGCTCGACGCTTGCTTCGGCGAAGGTTGAGCCGCCCGACGAACCCTGTGAGAACACCGCCCGGCAACCGAGTTCCCGCGCAAGGTCGGACAATTCGGCCGAGATCTCGGGCCGCACGAACAGATGCATCAGCCCTTCGTCGTCGCAGTGCAGATCCAGCACAAGATCGGAATCGAAAGCCTCGCGTGCCAAGGCGGTGTAAAGGGAATCGACAGGCTGCCCTGCGCCGCGTTCGTCGAGAATTTCGCGAATCGTGCTGCGGATGAGCACCGTGTTGTCGTCGGCGCTGCTTCCGAGCCGATCGGCAAGTCGGATGGTCAATTCGCCGGCGACATCAGGCCATTTGCGGTTGAAATTCCGGCCGCTGGCCAGATCGTAACGCCCCAGATGATCGCCATTGACGAACTGCGCCAGGCCGAGCGGGTTGGCGTAGGGAACGACGACGATCTGGCCCCGGATTTCGCCGCGCGCGTCGGCGGCGTCAAGCTGCTCGACCAGATGGTGTAACACCAGCAGGCCGGGCGCTTCGTCGGCATGCAGCGCGGCATGTATGTAGGCTTTCGGGCGCGCGTCGGCGGCACCATACCGGATGATGCGCACGCTGTGTTGGCTGCCCGGCGTGCCGTTGGCAAGAGGAACATCGAGGATTTCACGAGACATTGGTGGCTCCGGCGAGCGCACGTTCCGATAGCGGGAAGTGGCAATTGAAGACATGGCGGGGATCTTCCCGGTCGGCTGCCCGGGACGGGAAGGCGCTTTTGCAGATGCCCTGCGCATAGCGGCAGCGGGTGTGAAACTCGCAGCCCGTTGGGCGCGTCATCAGGCTCGGCACCTCGCCGCTGAGCTCGACCCTGTCGAGCACGGCGTCCGGGTCGGGTTCCGGATTGGCCGACAGCAGCGCCTCCGTATAGGGGTGGCGCGGCTGCGCGAATATCCGCTCGGTCGAGCCGACCTCGATGAAGCGGCCGAGATACATGATCGCCATGCGATCGGTCATGTGGCGCACGACATTGAGATTATGCGTGATGATGAGAATGGCGATGCCGAGTTCGCCCTGCAAACGTCCAAGCAGATTGAGGACTTCACCCTGAACGGACACGTCCAGTCCCGCGGTCGGCTCGTCGGCGATGATAAGATCGGGTTGCAATGCAAGGGCCCGCGCCACGCCGACGCGGCGCGCTTGGCCTCCGGAAAGCTGGTGTGGATATCGCCGCCCGAAATCGGCGGGCAGGCCGACCATGTTGAGCAGGCGTTCCGCTTCGGCGGCGGGGTCGCGGCCGGTAACGCCGTGAATGCGGAAAGGCTCCATCAGCAGTGAGCGTACAGTGAGTCGCGGCGACAGCGATCCGACCGGATCCTGGAACATCATCGCCATGCGCCGAAGATGCGGCTTGCGCTCCGTCGGGGCGAGGCCGTTCAGCACCTGACCATCGAAGCGTATCGTGCCGCCCGTTGGCGGCCGCAGGCCCATGATGGCGCGGGCGATGGTGGATTTTCCCGAACCGCTTTCACCGACGAGGCCGAGCGTTTCGCCCTTGCGGATCTCGAAGGAAACGCCGCAGACGGCGTCCACGAACGGGTTCTTAACGCCGCTGGCGAGCGCCTTCAGCGCGCCCATGGTGCGGAAGCGTACGCGAAGATCCTCGACTGAAAGCAGGGGGCTCATGCCGGCGCCACCAACGTGTCGTCGAGGCGATGGCAGCGTGCGGTGTGCGTTGCGCCGATAACGCACGGGACAGGACTGTCATCCACGCACCGGGTAAAAGCTTGCGGGCAGCGCCGACGGAAGATGCAACCCGCCTGGGTACCGAGGAGGCTCGGCACCTCGCCTGGGATCGTCGGCAACTGGCGGGTGCGTTGCCGGATGCGTCCGGGATCACATTCGAGCAGCGCGCGCGTATAGGGATGCCCCGGTCGGCGGAAGATGTCGCGCACGGTGCCGTATTCGACCACCTCGCCCGCATACATGACCGCCACCCGGTCGCAGAGCTCGGCGACAGCGCCGAGGTGGTGAGAGACGAACAGGATCGAGCAGCCGATCTCCTTTTGCAGCTCTTTCAACAGATGGATGATCTGCACCTCCAGCGTCGCGTCGAGCGCTGTGGTCGGTTCGTCCGCGATGAGCAGCGCCGGCTTCACCAGCAGCGCCATCGCGATGCAGATACGCTGGCGCATGCCGCCGGAAAACTCGTGCGGATAGCCGCCGATGCGGCTCTCCGGGTCCGGAATGCCGACCCGATGAAGCATATCCAGGGCGTGCTGGCGCTTGGTCCGGTGCGAGCCGCCCTCGTGATGCTGGATATCGATCATCTGGCTTTCGATGCTGCGCACCGGGTTCAACGCCGTCATCGGATCCTGGAAGATCATCGACATGCGGTTGCCGAGCAAGCCGCGCCGCTCCGCCGGAGGCATGCCGAGCAGGTCGCGCCCCTCGAACAGGATGGCGCCGTTCACCATCTCCGCATTTTCCGCCAGCAGCCCCATCACGGCATAGGCGAGCGTCGATTTGCCCGAACCGCTTTCGCCGACGATGCCAACCACTTCGCCCGCCGACACGTCGATATGGATATCGCGCAGTGCATGGGCGCGACCGCGCGGCGTGCCGAAATCGAGAGACAGACCGCGGATCGCCAGAAGCGGGTCGCGGTTTGGAGAATGTCTTGCCTGAGCGCCGGTGTTCATAGGTCTTTCCGAAGCTTGGGGTCGAAAATGTCGCGCAGCGCCTCGCCGAGGAAAGTGAAGCCCAGCGTGGTTATGACGATCGGGATGCCGCCGGCGATCACCAGCCACACCGTCTTGTGGATATAGCCATAGCCGTCACTGAGGATGGTTCCCCAGTCCGGCGTCGGCGGACGGACACCCATGCCTAGGAAGCTCATGCCGGCCTCCAGCGTGATGACCAGCGGAACATCCATGCTGACCAGGATCAGCAGCGGCCCGATCACATTGGGCAGCACGTGCACGGCAAGGATGCGCACGATGCCGGCGCCCATGGCGCGCTCCGCAGTGATGAACTCGCTCTCGCGCAGTGCGTGGGCCTGCGTGCGCACCACGCGCGCATAGATCGGCACGGACGTAATCGCGACGACGAAGATGACGCTGGCAAGGCTCGGCCCGAGCAGCGTCACCACTGCCAAGGCGAAGATGATGACCGGAAAGGAGCGGATCGTGTCGAAGACCAGCAGCAGCAGATTGTCCAGCCAGCGCGGACCGAAGGCGGCGATGAGGCCGAGCACAAGCCCTGCGCTGAGCGAGGCGCCCAACGAGACGAAGGCGACGAGCAGCGCGATCCTTCCGCCCATGACGACCCGCGAGAAGACATCGCGTCCCAACTGATCGGTGCCGAGAAGAAAATGCAAAGAGGGCGGCGCCAGCCGGGGCCCAACCATGATCTTGATCGGATCGTGAGGCACGATCCAGGTGGCGAAGACCGCAGTCGCCACCATCAGCACGACCAGCACGGCGCCCATCATGCCGAGCGGAGACTTGCGCAATTGCCGCAGGAACATGGCGGCCGCGCCCGGCCCGCGGCGTTCATCGACCGCCTCGCGAATGATTTGAACTTCGGACACGCTACAAATTCTCGCGGATTCTTGGATCGAGCGCCGCGTTGACGAGGTCGGCGAGCGTCGTGGAGATGACGAACAGAACGGTGGTGACGAGGACCGTGCCCATGACGATCGGATAGTTGCGCGAGTCCACCGCCTTGACGATCAGCGCGCCGATGCCGGGCCGGGCGAAGACCACCTCGACGAAAACCGCCGCCGAGAGCAGGTGCGCCATGCCGACGCCGATGATCGTCACTGTCGGCACGATCGCGAGCGGCAGCGCGTAGCGCGCCACGATGCGCCGCTCTGAAAGGCCGAAGGAGCGCGCCATGCGAATGTGGTTCTCGCCAAGAATCTCCAGCATGGAGGCGCGCACGATGCGCGAGATGTAGCCCACCCAGCCGATACCGACGACGAAGGCTGGAAGGATGAGATGGACGGACCCGTCGCGGAAGCCTGAGCCGGCGCCGATGGCCGGCAGCCAGCGCAGGCCGACCGAGAAGATCAACAGCGCATAGATCGCCATGACGAAGGACGGGATGGCGATGGTTCCGACCGCGAATACACCCACGACCTTGTCGATCACGGAGTTGCGGCGCAGCGCCGAATAGCAGCCGAGCGGCACGCCGACGATAACGGCCCAGGCGATCGAAACCAGGATGAGTTCGATCGTGTAAGGCAATTGCTCGAAAACGATGGCCGCGACAGGGCGCTGGGTAAAGACATCGGTGCCGAGATTACCGTGCAGCAGCCCCCCGAAGAATGAGACGATCTGCACGGGCAGCGGCTTGTCGAGGCCCATTTCCTCGTGCAATTGCGCCTTCAGTTCCGGCGTCGCACGCGGTCCGAGCAGGACCGCGGCGGGATCGCCGGGAACGGCCTGGATCATCAGGAACAGCAGCGTGACGGCAACGACGACAATTGCCGCCGCCAGCACGATACGCTTGCCAAGATATAACCACATGTTTTGACTCAGCCTGTCCCAGCGACCGCGTCAGAGCGGTTCAGCGTTTGATAGAATCGCCGACCCGCTCTAACCCTTTGTTTTTTCGCAATTCCGGACGGAAAACCGCTACGCATTTTTCCTAGAATGCCCTAGGCCGATTTCGGCTCAAAGCCGAGATAGAGCGGCCGCCCGTCTGGGCGCGTCTCGGCCTCGAGTTGCGTCGTTCGGTACATGATCGGCGAGCCTTCATGGGTGAGGAACCGGTAGGAGCCGGAATCTTCCATGATGTCCTGCATCTCATAATACATCTTGGCCCGTTCCTGCGGGTCTTCGACGGTTACCGCCTTGGCGTTGAGCTCGTCGAAGCGCTCGCTGCGGAAGCGCTCCCAGTTCCACACACCGACCTGGTCGCGCACGAAAAAGGTGGTGGCGTAATAGGGATCCGGCACCATCGAGAAACGCTGCACGATCAGCTGCATGTCCTTCCAACGTTCGCCTTCCGATTCCATGCCGATGGTCCAGAACGAACCGGAATCCTGAACATTGACCTCGACCGTGATGCCGATCTGCGACAGCTGCGCCTGGACCATTTCCGCGATCGTGGAGAAGGTGGTCACGTTGAGCGCGTCGATGGTGAGGCTGAGTTCGGTGATGCCGGCCTTCTCAAGATACTGCTTCGCCTTTTCGAGATCGCCCTCCGGCGGTATCAGCGCTTTTTCCCGGTGTCCCACCAAGCCTGGAGCGATAAGGCCGGTCGCGACCTGGGCCTGGCCTGAATAGGCCGCGTCCATGATCTGCGGCACATTGATGGCCCATTGAATCGCCTTGCGGACATTGACGTCCTTCAGCTTCGGATGGTCCGAGTTCATGCCGATATAGACATAGTAGAGCGAAGGCTTTTCTTCGATCTTGGTGTTTTCGGGCGGGCTGTCCTTCAACGTGGCCAGCGAATCGAGGCTGAAATCGGTGAAGTCGATGTCGCCTGCCTGATAGGCGCGCTCGGCGGTCTTGATATCGCTCATGGGCAGGATATGAATTTCGTCGAAGCCCGGCCTAGGGCCTTTCCATTCGGGATTTCGGGTCAACAGGACGAGCTGGTTCGGCTTCCAGTCCGACAACACGTAGGGACCTGAATAGCAGGGCGGCTTCATGCCGAAATCGCCGCCGTCGGCAACTGCCTTCGTCACCGCTTTTTTCGAGACGATGTGGCCGCAACCATAGGGAAGAGTGATGTTCCAGAGCGGCACGAAAGGCGTCTTGAGCACGATCACGCCAGTATGGTCGTCCTCGATCTCGATGCGGTCAAGCGGACCCCAGTCGCCCTTGACCGGAGAATTGTGCTGGATGACGCGCTCAAACGAGAACTTCACGTCCTCGGCGGTCATTTCGCCAAATCCGCCAGTGAAGTTGATGCCCTTCTTCAGGCGGAAGCGGATGTGCGTCGGATCGATCTGCTCGACGGATTCGGCGGCCTCGAGTTCCCAGCCCCACTCCGAACCCGGTTTATAGCGCGTAAGCTTGGTGTAGATGCAGTTCATGACGTCGACATTGTACGCGTTCTGGTAGAAGCCAGGATCGAGCTTGTCGATATCGGAATAGGCGCGGGCCTTGAGTACCTTGCCTTCGGCCGCCCATACGGCCTGCGACAAGGGCAGGCCGGAGGCGATGATCCCCGCGCCGAGGCCGGCGCCTGCCTGCAGGAAATGCCTGCGATTCAATTTCATTCCATTCACGGTTTCGTTCCCCTTTCAACTGAGCGGGTTTCCCGGCGATTGCCGGGATCCCTCTTTTTGGTACCGCGCCGCCTGATGGGGCCGCGAGTTCGGACGGCGCATTCTTCAATTCAGCCGGCAAGCCGGTCAATTTCGCTGCCGACGCAGATGTGAGCGAGATTAGCGTCAGTTCGCGAATGTCACAGCAGGCGACGCTCTATCGCCTCGGTCCATTTCTGTTCGTGGACAAGCTCGTCGCCTTCCCATGCCTCGAGATGCGCCTCGACGTGGAAGTGCGATGGCGTCGCGGTCATGGTCGTTTCGGTCACAGAACGCATGCGCCAATCAGCGCGCGAAAATTCGAACTCCCATTTCGCCTCGGCCCTGGCCGACCCGAAATCGTCGCCGCGGAAGGAATAGCGTTCGCGGCCGAGCGAGGTAATGGTTAGGTCGTTGTCGACGATGCGATAGGTGCCGGCGCCTTCGCCGATCTCAACGACGGTCGAAGCGACTGCCAGATTCTCCGTGATCGTCCAATCCTTTTGCGGCTTTGAGATCGTCTCCACCCGTAAGGGCGGCGCCCCTTCGGGTTCGGCAAAAGGCGCCGGTGCCGGATCTCCGGCGCCCCCGACGCGGACCGGAAGTTCAAGGCGGCAATCCGCCGGATGGACGGTGAGCGTGACCGGCTCGGGCGAAGGCCAAGCGATCGGGAAGTAATTTGTCGAGATGGCAAGGCGTATGCGATGCCCCGCGCTGAAGCGCTGTGCTACGTGCTTGAAGGGGACAGAGGTGCGGTAGCGCCTTGCCGGTTCGAGCGGTTCGGGCCTCTCATGGCTATCGCGATGCGTCAGGTTCAAAAGGCCGTAGCTGACGCGCGTCGTCGCGCCATCGGGGGCGACATCCGAAAGACGGACGGCCACCATGGCGACGGGCCTGTCGCTTTCGAAGACAAGATCGAGCATTGCATCGCCGGCGATCTCAACATCGTGCGCCAGCTCTTGCGTCTCATAGACCAGACTGCCGGCATCGTCGCCGCGCTGGTCAGCCGGCTGGTCGCCGGGCACGGCATAGGAGCACCATTTGCCGCCGCGCAGGCCAACCGACAAGGGCGAGCGGACCGTCTGCGTTCCGGCCGCATCGTCTGCCCGGCGTAGGGACAGGCGCCCATTGCCGGAAAGGAAGAAGGACTGCCGCTCGATATTCGGCGATGGCCATGCCGGCTCCGTGACCCAGCGTCCGGCGCGCGTCTCGTAGGAAGTTTGCGGCGGGGCGCTATCCTGCATGAACAGGCGCAGCATCGGCTCGTCCATGATGCCGGTGTCACGGCCCTTCAGCCATTGATCCCACCAGCGGACGCATTCCTGCAGAAAGCCGATGGCAGGACCAGGCTTGCCGATATGGGGATAAGTGTGCGCCCATGGCCCGACCAGCCCCTTGCGCGGGCCCTGCAGCTTTTCCATCAGGCGGAAGACCGAGCGGCAATAACCATCGGCCCAGCCGCTGACGGCGTAGACCGGGCAGGTGATCGCGCCGAAATCCTCGCAGACCGAACCGTGTTTCCAGAACTTGTCGCGGTGCTGGTGCTCCAGCCAGTTCTTCAGCCATAGCCCGCTTTCCTTCAATCGACTGTGCCACAAAGCGCGCCAATTGTGCGGCTTGTTGCGTGGGTCGGGCGGCAGCGTGTTGCGCCCGAACATGATCGCCGCCCAGGAGAGATTGTCGATGAGCAGCGTGCCACCCATGTGGTGGACATCGTCGGCGTAGCGGTCGTCGGTCGAGGCGCAACTGATCACCGCCTTCAGCGCAGGCGGCCGCATGGCCGCGATCTGCAATCCGTTGAAGCCGCCCCAGGAGATGCCGATCATGCCGACGTTGCCGTCGCACCAGGGCTGGGAGGCCAGCCATTCGATGACCGAGCAGCCGTCGTCCAGCTCCTGCTGAAGGTACTCGTCGAGCATCAGCCCTTCGGAATCGCCGGTTCCGCGCAGGTCGACGCGCACCACTGCGTAGCCGTGGCCGGCCACGTAGGGGTGCATGACGACATCACGCGCGGCGGTCAGATCGTTCTTGCGATAGGGGATGTATTCCAGGATAGCCGGCACCGGCTTTTGTTCGGCACCCTCGGGGAGCCACATGCGCGCCGCAAGCCGGCAACCGTCCGGCATCGGAATCTCGAAATGGTCGACCGAGCGGATCGGATGGGGGAAGTTGGACACTGTGCGCATGACGAGGCCTCTGTTGGAGAGCGCCACTTTGGGCAAATCGGCGGTGCCGCACAATTTCGCGACCCTTCGCGACTTGACACTGTTCTGGCGTCAGTATGCTTTAGGTCATGCAGACCGAACCGCTTCCCCAGAACCTCGCCTTCCTGTGCAGCTATTATCCGTCTATCGCCGCCGTGTGCCGGCGCCTGCAGATCAACCGCCAGCAGTTCAACAAATATCTGAGCGGCCAGACCTGGCCGTCCCGCCGCAACATGCGCAAGATCTGCGATTTCTTCGGCGTGAGCGAAGGCGAGCTTTTGATGGACCAGCAGCGCTTTGCCGAGATCGTCGGCCTGCGCCGCCGCCCGCTCGGCGTCCACGCGCCGTCGGACATGCTGGTGCATATGGAGCAGCTCTATCAGCGTTCCGGCGATCTCGGGCGCTATGTCGGCTACTATTTCCGCTATTTCTACTCGTTCGGCTATGCCGGCAAGATCATCAAATGCCTGGTCGTGATCTATGAAAAGGAAGGCCGCTATTTCTGGAAATGCATGGAAAGGCTCGTCCATTTCGGCAAATATGGCGTGAAGACCTCGAAATATTCGGCCGCCCTGCTGCTGCTCGGCGATCGCATATTCGCGCTCGAATCCGAAACCCTGCTCAAGACCAGCATCACCCAGGTGATCCTCTATCCGAGCTACCAGACGAGCGTCGCCTATCTGGTCGGCATCCAGACGGGCATGCCCCTTTTACGAGGGCGGAGACCAGCGGCCTCGGTCGTGCTTCTGGAATATCTCGGCCGCTCCGTCGACCAGCGCAAGGCGCTGCAGGCCTGCGGCCTATTCGACGAAACTGACCCCGCCATCGATGCCGGCATCCGCGCCATGATCACCAACCGCATCCCCACCGGGACATTCGTGCTCGAAACGGAAGAGGTGTAGACGTTCCTCCCAACGCGACCCGCATCGGCGCGAGCCTGTCCAACCCGTTCAGCACGAGGTTGTCACCCATGTCTTAGGTACATTCTGTTACCTATGTCTCCGGGCCGTACACAGGTGAAAGGTGGTAGCGGGAGAGGGACTTGAACCCCCGACCCCAGGATTATGATTCCCGTGCTCTAACCAACTGAGCTACCCCGCCAGGGCGGCGAAAGGCCCGAAATCCGCCTTAAATCGCAAGGCATTTCGAGGCGTTCGCCAAGGTCGCGCGGATATAAGGTTGGGAGGGTGAGCCTGTCAAGCTTCGAACCGCTCGGCAGGGGCGCTTATTCTCGCTGCCGAAAAGCTTTGCCGCGCCGATAATTGGTTGCAGCCGCCGGGGTTGAGTTCGAAGAGGCACGTCGCTATGTCTCGGCCACGAGTTTTTAGAGTTTGAGAACAGATGAAGCCGCGCATTGCAGTCCTCGGTTGCGGATACTGGGGCTCCAACCACATCCGCACCCTCAAGGCGCTCGGCGCGCTGCACGCGGTCTCCGACGCCAACCGTGCCCGCGCCGAAGGCTTTGCCAGCGAACAGGACTGCCTCGCGATCGAACCGTACCAGTTGTTCGTCCGCAATGACATCGACGCCATCGTCATGGCGCTGCCGCCGCAATTTCATGCCGAGATGGCGGTGCGCGCCACCGAAAGCGGCAAGGACGTCCTGGTGGAGAAGCCGATCGCGTTGACGGTTGCCGATGCCGAGCGCTCGGTGCAGGCGGCGAAGGACAAGGGCCGCGTCTTCATGGTCGGCCACGTCTTGCGCTTCCATCCCGCGTTCGAGACGCTGAAGGCGCTCATCGACAAGGGCGAGCTCGGCGAGGTCCGCTACATCCATTCGCACCGGCTCGGCCTCGGCAAATTCCACACCGAGAACGATGCGCTATGGGACCTAGCGCCGCATGACCTGTCGATGATCCTGGCCATCACCGGCACCGAACCGATCGAGGTGCGCGGCGAAGGGGCGGCGCTGCTCGACAATCTCAGCGACTTCGCGCATCTGCACATGCGCTTTCCCAACGGTTTGCGCAGCCATCTCTTCGCCTCGCGGCTGAACCCTTACCGCGAACGGCGGCTGACCGTGGTCGGCACCAAGGCGATGGCTGTCTTCGACGATGTCGAACCATGGGAGCGCAAGCTCGCCGTCTATCGCCACGCGGTCTGGCAGGACAGCGGCCAATGGGCGTTCACCACCAATGAGCCCTCCTATGTCGCGGTTGGCCAAGGCATGCCGCTGACGCGCGAACTCGAGCACTTCATCCATTGCATCGAAACGCGGGCCGAACCGCGCACCAGCGGCGAGGAGGCAATCCGGGTGCTGCGCATCCTGACCGCGGGTACGGTCACGCACACCAAATCCAATCCCTGAAGAAGATCGGGCCGCGTCGCGGCGGAGAGATCGTTGCCTACTCGGCGGGAACCTGCGCCGGTGACGCGGCAAGTCGGCTCAACATCGCCTCGGCCTCGGCGCCGCGCTCGGAGCGTTCGATGAAGCCGCCGCCGAACACGCGGGCCTCGTTGCCGTCGTCGGAATAGAGCACGCAAGCCTGTCCAGGCGCGATACCGGACTCGCCATCGGCCAATTCGACCGATGTGACGCCCGCCTCGTGACGCAGCATCGCCGGGCGTGGCGGCCTGGTCGAGCGGACCTTGGCGAACAGTTCCAGCCCGCCCGCGGGCATGTCGGCCAGCGCGCCGTCACCAAGCCAGTTCATGTTGCGCAGGTAGATCTTGTGCGTCTCCAGCGCCTCGCGCGGCCCGACCACGACACGGGCGCGCTCGGCGTCGAGATGGACGACATAGAGCGGCTCGCCGGAGGCCACGCCGATGCCGCGGCGCTGGCCGATGGTGTAGCGCAGAATGCCTTCATGGCGGCCGAGCACCCGGCCGTCGATATGGACGATGTCACCCGGATTGGCGGCCGTCGGCTTCAGCTTGGCAATGATGTCGGAATATTTGCCCTGGGGCACGAAGCAGATGTCCTGGCTGTCCTGCTTGGCGGCTACCGTCAGGCCCATCTCCTCGGCAATGGCGCGAACCTGCGGCTTCGGCAGGCCGCCGAGCGGAAAGCGCAGATAATCGATCTGCGCCTGCGTGGTGGCGAAGAGGAAATAGCTCTGGTCGCGATCGGCGTCGACCGGCCTATAGAGCGCGCGATGGGCGCCATTGGCGCCGGAGCGAATGTAGTGGCCCGTGGCCAGCGCGTCGGCGCCGAGATCCTTGGCGGTGGCCAGCAGATCAGCGAATTTCACCGTCTGGTTGCAGGAAACGCAAGGGATCGGCGTCTCGCCGGCGACATAGCTCTCAGCGAAGGGATCGATGACCGCCTTGCGGAAGCGCTCTTCGTAGTCGAGCACATAATGCGGAATGCCGAGCGTCTCGGAAACGCGGCGGGCGTCATCGATATCCTGCCCGGCACAGCAGGACCCGGCCCGGTGCGTCGCGGCGCCATGATCGTAAAGCTGCAAGGTGACGCCGACGACATCATAACCCTCGCGCTTCAAGAGACCCGCGACGACGGACGAATCGACGCCGCCCGACATGGCGACGACGATACGGGTGTTTTCGGGACGTCCGGGAAGATCGAGGCTGTTCATGGTTCTTTCGTTCTGCGCGGCGCTTGCATGCCAATGACGCGAATATAGGTCAAGCTTGGCGGCTGCGCCAGCTTGCGGGACCGATCGGCGGGCAACTGCCGGCCCGGTGACCGCGCAGATTTTTCGAGCGAATCCGGAACTTCCCGGCAGATATTTCAAATGTTTGCGAAAAGACTAACGCGGCGTTCATGATCATTACCTAGCTGTTAGGGTCTGCTTAGGCAATTTTTAAAGCTGTGGCGGTAACGTGGTGGGGATTGGGTCTTTGAGTTTTTTGTAGAGAGTACGATGACCGATCTGGTTAGACCGCGAGTCAAATATGTTATCGGGCCTGACGGCAGCCCTCTCACAATTGCCGATCTGCCGCCGACGAATACACGTCGCTGGGTTATCCGGCGCAAGGCGGAAGTGGTTGCAGCGGTGCGCGGCGGGCTTTTGAGCCTCGAGGAGGCATGCCAGCGCTACAAGCTGACCACCGAGGAGTTCCTGTCCTGGCAGGCCTCGATCGACGAATACGGCCTCGCCGGGCTGCGCACGACGCGCATCCAGCAATACCGGCACTGACGCTCAAGAATCTGCAAAAGGGCGCGAAGTTCGCGCCCTTTTGGTTTCTTGACAGCATTTGCGCGTTTCAGACCGTCAGCACCACCTTGCCGACCGGCTTGCTGGCGAGGAAAGCGTGCGCGGCGCCGGCCTGTTCTAGCGGGAAGGTCTTTGCCACATGCACGGTAAGCTTTCCCGCATCGACGAGCCTGCCAAGTTCCAGCAGGCCTTCGCGGTCGGGAACAACGGACATGCGTTCGACGCGGATGCTTCGCGCCTTGGCATCCGCCCTGGTCTTGTCGCTGACGTCGAGCAGTGACACCAGCACGCCGCCGTCCCTGAGCACCTTCAACGATTGATGGGCGTGCTCGCCGCCCACCGTCTCGAGCACCAGGTCGATGTCCTTCGCCTTGTCGGTAAAATCATCCTTGGTGTAGTCGATGACCTCGTCGGCGCCGAGCTTGTGGACGAAATCCAATTTTTCCGTGCTGACGGTGGCGGCAACCCAGGCGCCGCCCGCCTTGGCGACCTGCACCGCCAGATGGCCGACGCCGCCGGCCCCGGCGTGGACCAGCACGCGCTGGCCGGCTTTCATCGCGCCATGACGCACGAGGCCTTGCCAGGCGGTGAGGCCGGCCAGCGGCAATGCGCCTGCCTGGACGTAATCGGCGTGCGCGGGCTTGCGCGCGATTTCATCGGCGGGCACCGCGGCCAGTTCGGCATAGGCTGCCGCCTGCTTTGGGAAGCGCGGCATGCCGAACACCGCGTCACCTGGTTTCAGGCCGCTGACACCAGGCCCCAGCGCCTCGACGGTTCCCGAAAGGTCCCAGCCGAGGATGAAGGGTGGTTCGCCGAGCAGCGGGTAATAGCCGGCGCGCACGGCGCCATCGACCGGATTGATGCCGGCCGCCTTGATGCGGACCAGCACTTCGCCGGCGTTGGGCGAGGGCGCCGGGCGCTCGGCGATGACAAGGACATCGGGTCCGCCGACGGAATTCTGGATAATGGCACGCATAAGATTTCTCCTGATTGACCGGTCCCACTATCATTTGGAGAGTAATGGTCTCTTGTCTAGTATGTACCTTGTTGATATATAGGCACCGTATGGATAGTGATCTCGACTCCCCCTACGGCTATGATGCGTTCCGGCGGACCTGTCCCTCACACACGGTGCTGGAGACGCTGGCCAGCAAGTGGGTTTACCTGGTTGTTTGTGCGCTGCGCCAAGGCCGGCAGCGCAATGGCGAGCTTGCCCGCAAGCTCGAAGGCGTCACGCCGAAGATGCTGACGCAGACGTTGCGCGTGCTCGAGCGCGACGGCCTGGTGCGGCGCGAGGTGTTTGCGGTCGTCCCGCCTCGGGTCGAATATGAATTGACCGAACTTGGCCAGAATCTGGCGGGATTGCTCAACCAGATCAGATCCTGGTCGGAACAACACGTTCCCGACATCAAGGAGGCCCGGGCGCGGGCTGCGGCCGTGAATGAAGGGGAGTGGGCCGTTTAGCGCTCGCCCAATGCGTTGCGCGCCCGCTTGGACGTGCTCAAAGACGCGGATATCTGGCGGTTCAGCCGATCATCGCGCTACGACCGCCAGTTTCGGCCTCGCGAATCTTGGTGTCGCGCGATTCGAGCATTTCCGCCTTGGAAAGCTCCGCTTCAGCTTCGCCGAGTAATGATTCGGCGGCGCTTCGCTGCTGGGCGAGGTCGCCTTGCGAATTTCTGAGGTTGTCGCGGCGCAAACGGGCCGCCTTGGCGAAGGTCGGATAGGCGAAATGATTGATGTCGGTGATACCGGCCTTCTTTTCCTCGGCGCTGATCTGAAGCTCCAGCTCGGCGGCCATGCGTTCGAATTCGGCGATCATCATGTCGAGCTGCAGCAGCTGCCGCCGCTTCTCATTCACCTGAAACTGTTTCAGCCGAACGAGGTTTTCACGTGACTTCATGATTCGGTACTCCCGGAAACGCACACCTGCACATATCGTCCAAACCACTTGGAAAGGCCCAAGCGCTGCCCGTGTCCACCGGCTTTCCCCGCACTATGGGAAACAAAACCCTAAAGTTTTTTGCCGACGGTAACCATTCGTTTACGGGCATTGTTAATCATACGGGTCAGGACTTAAGGCCGGGTAAAAATCCGGCTGGCGACGTGGAAGCGATGTCGATGAGTCCCTGGAGTCACTTAGTCCAGGTTTTTAATGTGTTGCATTAGCGGTTTGGTCCTGTGATTCGGTATTAAATTCAAGAGGGTGTAGAAAGTGGTTAAAAAATCTGGTACCGTCATCGACGCGGAATTAGGTTTTGTTAACCATTCCATGGCAGCCTCTGCACCAGGCAATCACTGCTCCGGTCCCGGATGGGTCGCAAGATGGTCCGGCAGCAGAAAAGGGGAATGAAATGCGTGTTCTGCTGATAGAAGATGACAGTGCAACCGCACAAAGCATCGAGCTGATGCTGAAATCGGAAAGCTTCAACGTCTATACGACCGACCTCGGCGAAGAGGGTGTCGATCTGGGCAAGCTCTACGACTATGATATCATCCTTCTCGACCTCAACCTGCCCGATATGTCCGGCTATGAGGTCTTGAGAACGCTTCGTCTTTCCAAGGTGAAGACGCCGATCCTCATCCTTTCCGGCATGGCCGGCATCGAGGACAAGGTGCGCGGCCTCGGCTTCGGCGCAGACGATTACATGACCAAGCCGTTCCACAAGGACGAGCTGGTGGCGCGCATCCACGCCATCGTGCGCCGTTCGAAGGGACATGCCCAATCGGTCATCACCACCGGCGACCTGGTGGTCAATCTCGATGCCAAGACCGTCGAAGTCGGCGGCCAGCGCGTGCACCTTACCGGCAAGGAATACCAGATGCTGGAGCTGCTCTCGCTGCGCAAGGGCACCACGCTCACCAAGGAAATGTTCCTTAACCACCTCTATGGCGGCATGGACGAGCCGGAACTGAAGATCATCGACGTCTTCATCTGCAAGCTGCGCAAGAAGCTCGATGCTGCGTCCGGCGGCCAGAATTATATCGAGACGGTCTGGGGCCGCGGCTATGTGCTGCGCGAACCTGAAGACATCCGCGTCAGCGCCTGAGCGACGGCCGATCGAAATTCCAGACAAAAACCCGGCGGCAGCCGGGTTTTTGCGTCATAGACCGGTGGTAACCGCGATCCGACGGATCAGGCAGCGATCTTCAGGGTGCGAAAGCGCTCGAGTAGCTGCGGGCGGTTGAACGGCTTCAACAGATAGCCTTGGGCGCCGGCGCGTTTGGCTCGCATGATCGAGGCGATGTCCAGTTCGACCAGCGAGATCAGGATCTGCGGCTTGGTCGGGCTTTCCATGGCGCGCACGCGCCGGATCAGGTCGACCGCCTGTACATCCGGCAGTGCACCGTCGACCACGATGATATCAGGCATATCGGCGGCGCACATCTCCAGCGCGTCAAGCCCGCTGGCGGCTTCGATGACCATCATGTCGGAACCGCCCAGGATGCGCTTCGCAACTTTCCTGATGACGCTAGAATCGTCGACGAACATGCAGCGTTTCATTTCCGGGTCCTCTTTGCCTTGTGGCAATCCGGTCGCGTCGGGGTATCTGCCGCACAGCATAGGCCGATCTGGTAAAGAAGCCGAAAAGCCATTAGGTAAAATTTTTGCAAATATGCCAGTTGGCAAGCTTTTCTTTGCAGATGCTTTGGCCTGCGCTGTCAGGCGAAGTTGATCTTCCGCCGGTAGGTCCATTCAATCAATATTACAGAACTGAAATACTTTGCTGCTAGTTTGTGCGGATCTCAGGCCGCCGAAAGCACGATCTCTTCCGCGGTCGCATGGATCGATATCGTCATGTTGGCCTCCCGCGCCAGAAGCAGCGTATAGTAAGGCTGCACCGAATGCGCGTCGATCGGTTCTTCCGGCTTGTGGCCGGAATGCAGTTCGAGGAATTTCGGCGGCACCCGCAACATGGGGCCGCTCGCCGAAAGCGCGAAGCGAGGCTCGGTCTCGAGATTCTCCAGCGTCACCGAAAGCTTGCCGCCGCGTGGAATGGCGGCGTTGGCGACCAGGATCAGGTTGAGCAGCAGCTTGACCTTGTTCTTGGGCAACAGTGCACGGCTTCCATTCCAGGTGAGTTCCGGCTTCTCGTTCTTGAGGAAGGCGATAGCGACGGCTTCCGCATCGCCGGTGTCGATCTGCATGCCGGCGGAACCCGCCGCGCCGAAGGCGATGCGGGCGAACTGCAGGCGCGCCGAGGCGTTGCGGGCGCTCTGGCGGATCAGCTTCATGGCGTCCTCGTCGGCGCCGCCTTCATCGAGCAGTTCAAGCCCGTTGTTGATCGCGCCAACAGGCGAGATGATGTCGTGGCAGACCCGGCTGCACAAAAGTGCCGCCAGATCGGGTGCGGAAAGGGTGA
The DNA here is from genome assembly GCF_020165475.1 of Mesorhizobium sp. BR1-1-15. Taxonomy (NCBI): domain Bacteria; kingdom Pseudomonadati; phylum Pseudomonadota; class Alphaproteobacteria; order Hyphomicrobiales; family Phyllobacteriaceae; genus Mesorhizobium; species Mesorhizobium sp. BR1-1-15. The sequence goes on from NZ_JAIUIF010000002.1 coordinate 392,496, forward strand.
AAAGATCGGACATCGGCGAAAATCCCTGCAAAAATCCCATAAATCATGGCCGCGCGATCGATCGACGCCTGCCCACGCGAATCACGCTCTCTTCCCGAGCTTTCTGAATACACAGCGCCCGTGCGTGCAGCAACAAACCCAAAATCGCCGTTGGGGCCTATGGCGCGTTCACGCAGGCTGCTTGCCTGTATGAACGACCCCAACAGCCTTCGAACCGCCATCTTCATGTGCGAGTTTAATGGTTGAAAAAGGATTACGGCATAGTTTGCCCCTAACAGCCATCCTTAACGGCCGCCTAAAGAGCCGTACGGGTGCGAGGCGTCGGCGAAAGTGCTCCCTGACGGAGATTGGAAGCATGTTTTCCCGATTCTACGGCCGGAGTTTTCTCCGTGTCCTCTCAATGGCGATCACGCTCATGGGCGTTCTCGTCTTCTCGACATCGGCCCTGCGGGCCCAGGAGTACACCGCTCAGGAGATTGTCGATTCCGGTCACAAGTTCTTCGGCGCGACATCGGGCGGCCTCGCCACAGTCGTGGAGAAGATTTTTGCTTCCTATGGCTTGCCCAATGGCTATCTGCTTGGCGAGGAGGGATCCGGCGCGCTGATCGGCGGCCTGACCTATGGCGAAGGCACGCTCTACACCAAGAATGCCGGCGACCATAAAGTGTTCTGGCAAGGCCCGTCGCTCGGCTGGGATTTCGGCGGCGAGGGATCGCGGGTGATGATGCTCGTCTATAATCTCGATGACGTCGGCAATCTCTACAACCGTTATGGCGGCGTCGCCGGCTCGGCCTATGTGGTGGCGGGCGTCGGATTCAATGTGCTGAAGAACAACAATGTGCTGCTGGTGCCGATCCGCACCGGCGTCGGCGCCCGGCTCGGCGTCAATCTCGGCTACCTGAAGCTTACCGAACGGGCGACGTGGAATCCGTTCTGACCCGAGGTCACGACCGGAATGTGTATACGCTTCGATAAGAATCCAGATCCGATGACCCATATGCGCCGCGGCGAGCCCTTGCCGCAGCGCCTGATTTCCGTCATGCCAACAGAGTAACGGTCAAAAGTCGCGACGGCTTTTGATCCTCGTATTGTTGCATGTCGGCGCGCGATAACGGATAGTCACTTGGTTCAGTCGGTCCTGTTCTTTGCTCTCGGCTTTCTCTGCGCCGGCTTTCTGGCGCTGATGGTGGCTCCGGCCATCTGGCGGCGGGCGGTCGCTCTGACGCGCAAACGCATCGAAGCCTCGATCCCGCTGACGCAAGCCGAAATCGGGGCCGACAAGGACCGGATCCGGGCGGAGTTCGCCATGGCGACGCGCCGCCTCGAGATGAACGTCAAGGCGCTGCGCGAGAAGTCGACCGAGCAGCTCATCGAGATCAATCGCGGCCGCGAGGCCCTGAAGGGGCTGGCGATGGAGCGCATGGACAAGAACCAGGTGCTCGATGAACTGGCTGCCAAGAACGCGGCGCTGCACCAGCGCGAGGATGAACTGCACCGGTTGTCCGAGCGGCTCAAGGAGACCGAACGCAAACTGGAGAAACGCGCGCTTGAGCTTGAGAAGCTGGAACGCATGTATGACGACGCCAGCTTCTCCTCCAGCAGCCGCCAGATCGAACTTGTGGCGCGCGAATCCGAGTTGCAGAAGCTCGCCAGCGATATCGCGCTGCTGCGCGGCCAGCGCAAGGAGGCGGACAGGCGCAATCAGGAGATCGCGGCCGAAAGCAAGGCCGCGCGTGAGGCGCTGAAGGCCGAGAGGAAAAAAACCGCCGAACTGGACAAGAAAGTCGAACGGTTGCTCGCCGCGCTTGCCGACCGAGAGGAGAAGCTCGAACGCCGCGAGAAAGATCTGGCGCGGCAGCGCGAAAAAGCGAAGGCCGAGGACGGCGCGTCGGCCTTGCGGTTGATCAGCGGGCAGGTACAGGCGGACAGGCGCGACGACGTCGAAAAGGCGATCGCCAGGCTCGACGCCGACCGTGAGCGGCTGGAGGCCAGACTGACGGCACTGGCACGCGAGAACAAGCGGCTGAAGGCGGATCTGTCCGCCGCCGAGGCCGCCGGCCCGCAGGGCGATACACGCCACGCAAGTTCCATGCTGCGCGAACAGATGAATGACCTGGCGGCGGAAGTCGTCAACTTGACAGCCAAGCTCGAAGGGCCGGGGTCGCCGATCGCCAAGGCGCTGGAGGCGCAGCAGGATGCGCGGCCGAACAGCGGCGGCCGCAGCCTTGCCGACCGCGTGCGGGCGTTGCAGAAGGCGGCTGCGGCAGATTGAAGTCAGGCACCACCGGCGCAGAAATGATGCAGGGCGATGGCGGATGCGGCCGCGACGTTCAGGCTGTCGAAGCCTTCCGACATGTTGATCCGAACAGTATTGAGACGGGTGAGCAAGCTTTCGGGCAGGCCTTGGCCCTCAGTCCCGAGGTAGAGTGCCAAGCGTTCGGCCGGCTTTGCATCGCGTATGTCTGATGTCCCGCGTGGCGACAGCGCAAATTGGGTAAAGCCACGCCGGTCGAGCGTCGCGGCGAACCGCGCGGTGTCGCTGAACGAGGCGAACGGGACCTTCAAGGCCGCGCCGACCGAAACGCGGATCGCCTTGCGATAGAGCGGATCGCAGCAGGTCGCATCCAAAAGGATCGCATTGGCGCCGAACGCGGCGGCGTTGCGGAAAATCGAGCCCATGTTGTCATGATTGGCGATGCCGACGAGCACCACGATCAATGCTCGGGCAGGCAAGCCGTCCAGCAGGGCCTCGGCCGGCTGGGGCGTCTCCTTGCGACCAATGGCAAGGATGCCGCGATGCATGTGAAACCCGGCAATGGCATCCATCACAGCTCCGGCGGTGACATAGACCGGCAGGTCAGGAGACGCCTTGTGCAGGATTTCTTCGAGGCCGGCCAAGCGGTTCTCCAGAACCAGCACCGATTCGGCGCGGAAGCGCGCGGCCGACAGTAGCATGTCGAGCACGACCTTGCCCTCGGCAATGAAGCGGCCCTGTCGACCGGCGAGGTCACGCTCGCGGATGTCGAGATAGGCGGCGACGCGCGGATCCTGCGGATCGTCGATGTGGACAAGGGTCATCTGAGCCTCGGCTGACAATCGGAATCGGTTGCCAAGAACATGATGCGCGGATGCAGTGTCAAAGTGTATTTGCGCGCCCAGGATGGACGCACATTGCCGAAGGCCGCTGGTGGCGTAAACGTTTACGCGACCAGCCGTTCAAGTTCCGGCGCGGCGCAGCCTTTGTGCCATCTGGGACAGATCATCCTTGCCGCTGCCGAAAATGCCGTCGAGCGTGGCAAGCAGTTCGCGCACGGCGTCGGATTTGCAGGAGTAGTAGATCATCTGGCGGTCGCGGCGGGTGTCCACAAGGTCCAGCGCCCGCAACTTTGCCAAATGCTGCGACAGGGCGGACTGGCTGAGCATCACCTTCTCGGCGATGGCTCCGACCGACATTTCACCATCGATCAGATAACTCATGATCAAAAGCCGTTTTTCATTGCCCATCAGCATCAGAAATTCGGCCGCCGATCCGGCGTTGGCGACTAGCTTTGTCGAGATCATCGATCCCCCATGCTCTTTGCTCATCGAGGCACCATGGGGGCAATGGTGCCTGAATCCATAAACTCAGTTGTGAATGGTCGCCAACGAGTCAGCGCCACAGCCAAAGGGTAGAACATTTCGTTCAAATCTCAAGCGTTGCTTTTGATCAAACGTAATTTAAGTGCGGTTATTTGGCGACGTTGCCGCCCGGCCGCTCTTGGCCATGTCGACCAAGACGTGCCTCAACTCATGCGCTGTGACCAAGGGCTGCGGAAAGAAGACCCTGCCGGCATCGTCGCCAGAGGCCAGATCCATGCCGTCGGCATCGAATCCGGCGATGACCCAGCCGTCGCCGGATGCCCGGGCAAAATGATGCGCGTAGAGGGCGACGGCGTCGAGATGGTCCGCATTCATGTGGTCGATCGCGGATTGCTCGCTGGCTGCCAGTTCCTCGACGATCGGCCCGTCGGTGATGAGATCGGTGCGATCAAGCAGGTAGGCCTTGCCGAAGCCGCCGTTCAGGCTGGCGCGCTGCGGTTCGAGACGAAAGATCGAAAAGTCGCCGAGGCCGGCATAGAGGCTGGCCTTCGGATTGTGGTTGAGATAGCGGCGTTCGGCGCGTGCATGCGCGTCCGATCCGCGCTCGATCCGCGCTGCCCGGCAAATCAGCGTCAACCGGGGATGCGCGAGCGGGTCGCCCTTGCCCGGCTCGCCGAGCAGTAGCGAACAGCGCGGGTCCGCAAGTATGGCGGGCGTATGGGCCGAAAGCTGCGACACCAGGATCAGCGGCGTGCCGTCGATGTCGGTGGCGACGCCGACCCGACTCGCCAGCGGCGAACCCGTTTGCGGCTCCAACACCGCCAAGGCGCCGAAGCGGGCGCGGCGCATGAGTGTCTTGGCCTGCCGGATCGCCTCGGCGTCGGTCTCGCGGATCACGTCCTTCGTTCGATCGGCCAAATGCTCGCCCTGCTAAGTTGATTTGGCTATTCCACTTATCAGACGATGGCGCCAGGCTGGCAAGTGCTACTTCGGAGCCATGCGAATGGCGCCATCGAGACGAATGGTCTCGCCGTTGAGCATCTGGTTCTCGATGATGTGCAAGGCAAGGGCCGCATATTCCGACGGCTCGCCGAGGCGCGAGGGGAAGGGCACCGCGGCGCCCAGCGAATCCTGCACCTCCTGCGGCATGCCGGCCATCATCGGCGTCCTGAATATGCCGGGTGCGATGGTACAGACCCGGATGCCGGAACGGGCAAGATCGCGCGCCACCGGCAGCGTCATGCCGACGACCCCGCCCTTTGATGCCGAATAGGCGGCCTGGCCGATCTGGCCGTCATAGGCGGCGACGGATGCGGTGTTGACGACGACGCCGCGCTCGCCGCCCTGCAGCGGGTCGAGCTTTGCGGCGCGGTCGGCGACGAGGCGGATCATGTTGAAAGTGCCGATCAGATTGACTTCGATCACCTTGCGGTACTGATCGAGCGGATGGGGACCATCCTTGCCGATCGTCTTCACGCCGATGGCAATGCCGGCGCAATTGACCAGGATGCGCGGTTCGCCCAGCTTGGCCGCGACCTCGGCAAGCGCGGCAACACCGCTGTCGGCGCTGCCGACATCGCATTGGACGGCGATGCCGCCGATCTCGGCCGCCACCTTGGCCGCCCGATCGACGCCGACATCCAAGATGGCGACGCGGGCGCCCCTGGCGGCCAGCGCGCGCGCCGTCGCCTCGCCAAGGCCGGAGCCGCCGCCGGTAACAACCGCGACCTCGCCGTTTGGATTCATGGCGTCATCCTTTCACATGAGAGTCAGGCGTGGATCAGGCGCGCAATCGGCGCGAATGGTCAAGCCATCGCGGCAAAGTGCTCGGCGACCCTGGCCTGGTCGGCATGGCAGACCTCGCCCGTGAGCCTTGCAACCGCGCCCGGCATGATCTCGTGCGACAGCAGCCTGTCGAGATCGACGGGGCGTGGCATCGATATCTGGCCGCGCGGGATACGCTTGAAGCCGAGCGGTCCATAATAGGGCTCGTCGCCGACCAGCATGACGGCGGGCGCTCGGGCCTTGGCGGCCGCTTCCAGCGCGATCGCCACCAGCCGGCGGCCGATGCCGAGATTCTTGAAGGCCGGCCGCACCGCGAGCGGCCCGAGCATCAGCGCGCGTCCGGCGCCTGCGGCGATGCGGGTCATGCGAACTGATGCGACCACGAGATCGCCGTCCATGGCGACGAAGGACAGCGCGCGTTCATGCCCGCCGGCCTCGCGGATCTTGTAGGCGGCCAGCACAAAACGGCCGGGCCCGAAGGCTTCGTCATTGATGGCTTCGATCTGAGGGTCATGCGCCGGAGTTTCCGGCAGGTATTCTACGTCGGCAAGGCTCATGGTCTTTGCGTTCCGGTACAGGAGGAAAGGTTTGCTGCAAACGGCAGCATTCGCCAATCAGCGCTTTATCAAGCGTGGGCGCCCTTTCGTCGTCGGTCGAACCGGATCAAAGCAAAATCGAACATGCGGAGTGTCCGCTAGCATCAATTTCCCGCCGCTGCAATCGGCGGTTTTGCAGGTAGAGAGCAACGGGCGCCGCGACGTGCTTGACGATCTGTTCAGCGCCCGGCGATTCCATGCAACGACTTGGAGCCCTACATGATGTCCTGGACAGGAAAGGACAAGCGATGGGATTGCTGGTCGAAGGCAAATGGCAGGACCGCTGGTACGACACCAAAGGCAGCGGCGGCAAATTCGTGCGGGCGCAGTCGCAATGGCGCGACTGGATCACTCGTGACGGGGCGCCTGCCGAAGGCCGCGGCCGCGGCTTCAAGGCGGAGCCCGGTCGCTATCACCTCTATGTCTCGCTTGCCTGTCCCTGGGCGCACCGAACGCTGATCTTCCGGGCGCTGAAGAAGCTTGAAGGCATCATCTCCGTGTCGGTCGTCCATCATTTCATGGGCGCCGATGGCTGGACGTTCCTGGCGCAGGACGGAGCCACAGGTGACACGCTCTATAGCCTGGACTTCCTGCACCAGATCTACACCAGGGCCGACCCTAACTATTCCGGCCGGGTCACGGTGCCGGTGCTGTGGGATAAAAGGGATGAGACCATCGTCTCCAACGAATCCTCCGAAATCATCCGGATGCTGAATTCAGTTTTCGACGCTTGGGGTGACACCGACCTCGACTTCTATCCGCAGGCGCTACGCGGCGAGATCGACGCGGTCAATGCACTGGTCTATCCTGCCATCAACAACGGCGTCTATCGCGCTGGCTTCGCCACCACGCAGGCCGCCTACGAGCAAGCGTTCGGGGAGTTGTTCGCCGCGCTCGACACGCTGGAGCATCGGCTGTCGAATCAGCGCTATCTCGTCGGCGAGCGGATCACCGAAGCCGACTGGCGGCTGTTCACCACGCTGGTGCGCTTCGACCCGGTCTATGTCGGCCATTTCAAATGCAATCGGCGCCGCATCGCCGACTATCCCAACCTGTCGAACTATCTGCGCGATCTTTACCAGGTGCCTGGCGTAGCCGGCACGGTGAACCTCAATCATATCAAGTCGCACTATTACGGCAGCCACGAAACGATCAACCCGACGCGTATAGTGCCTGTGGGGCCGGAAATTGACTACGGCGCGGGGCATGACAGGGCACGGTTCGCCAAGGCGGCTGCCTGAACTACCAATAGGGTGACGGCGGCTTCCCGCCAAAAACCTCGGCGATGCGCCGCAGCGTTGCCGGGGTCGTACCCTGGGGCAAACGGTCGAGCGGAAAGAAACCGGCCTCGGCGATCTCGCGGTCCGGCAGTTTCGGGGCCGCCTGGCTGAATTTTTCGATCAGGTACAGGCCGACATGGTCGCGGCGGCTGGCGCGGCGGTTGAAATGCATCGAGCGCAGCACCGGCGGAGCGGTCAGCGTGATATTGCCCTCTTCCGCCAGTTCGCGCGCCAGCGCTTCGGCCATCGTCTCGCCGATCTCGACCCCGCCACCGGGAAGCTGCCAGCCCGGCACATAGGTGTGGCGGATGAGGAAGAGGGAGTTGGATGCCGTTTCGTGGATGAGCCCGCGCACGCCAAGCGTCATTGGCCGCCGCAGCACAAAGTAGAGATGGAACAGCCTGGCTCGCAGCCCCGGCCAGCCGGTCTGGCGCAAAGTGCTCTCGGGATCGGTCGTCATCAGTCGCGAAACCGTGGGTGGAAAGCCGCGTGCGCGTCGCCTATGAAAGAGAAATGTTCAGGCTCGCACATATTTCCGATATCCATTTGGGGCCACTCCCTGAAGTAACCTATCGCGATCTCGCCTCCAAGCGGGTGCTGGGCTACGTCAACTGGCAGCGCAACCGCCGCCGGCACATGCACGATGCGGTGATCGACACCATCGTGGCCGATATCAAGGCCAGCGCGCCCGATCACCTCGCGGTTACCGGGGATCTCGTCAACCTGGCGCTCGATGGCGAGATCGAGATGGCCAAGCACTGGCTGGAGACGCTCGGCTCGCCGCATGACGTGTCGGTGGTGCCGGGAAATCATGACGCCTATGTGCCTGGCGCCTTCGACAAGGTGTGCCGGTCCTGGGCGGCATGGATGACGGGCGACGGCGTCAACAGTCCGGTCGATCGCAATTCGTTTCCCTATCTGCGCGTGCGCGGCAATGTCGCGTTGATCGGCATCACCACGGCGCGTGCGACGGCACCCTTCATGGCCAACGGCTTCTTCATGGAAGGCCAGGCCGAGCGGCTGCGCAAAATACTCGATGCGACGGCGAAGCAAGGATTGTTCCGTGCGATCATGATCCATCATCCGCCGGTGCGGGGCGCCGTCCCGCAGCACAAGCGGCTGTTCGGCATCGCCCGCTTCCACAAAATCATTCGCCGGCACGGTGCCGAGCTCGTCCTGCATGGCCATTCACATCTGCCGTCGCTGTTTCAGATCGGCCCGCGCGACGCCAAGGTCCCGGTGGTTGGCGTCGCCGCGGCCGGCCAGGCTCCCGGCGGCAAGCCTCCGGCGGCGCAGTACAATCTGTTCGACATAGACGGTGAAAAAGGCGATTGGCGCATCCGCCTGACGCGGCGCGGCTTGACGGGGTCGGCGATACCACCTTCGGATCTGCAGACGCTGGAGCTCGGGGCGCAACCGGCTATGGCCGCAAGCTGAGCCCCAGCGCCACGATACGGTCCCAGAACAGCACGATCGAAACCGCCAGTCCCACCAGCGCGCCTGCGGCGATCAGGCCAAGGCCGGACAGGACGGCCGACCAGCCCTTGCTGCGCGGCGGCGATCGCAAAGGCGGCTCGGCTTCCGGCACCACGTGCCGCTTCATCCCGGGAACGGCAGCCTCGACGCCACCCTCCATCATTCTCTGACGTTCGACGATCCGCTCGGCGACATAGCGCGTCACGGAATCGGCAACCGGCTTCATCTCGCTCGATTCGGCCAGCACCACACGGCCGATGCGGGTGTCCTTCAGGAAACGGTAGGTGCGGCGGTCGCGCCCCATGGCGACATGGCTGACGGCGTCGATCCACAGGCGCGGCTGCAGACCGGACGAGACGACGAAGTCGAAACTGTCCATGTCGGCGGGAACGTCGGCAAAAACGGGCGCGAGTTCGGTGGCAAGAAGGTCGAGCCGCATGCGATGCGCCTCGCGCATGTCGACGACGACGTCGTCGCGATCGGCAAAGGCATTCTTTACATCGCGAATGGCATCGGACAATTTTCTCGACGGGTCGATGATCTTTTCGCCTGCATCCTTCATGGGCGTGGCCTCGCGGGTTTGGTTAACATGGAGTTAACACAGCCGCCGGCAAAATGCACCGGCGAGATCAATGCATCAAGGGTCGCCGTTGGCGGCGCAGACGGAAGAAGTCAGCTGGCCGCGGCGGACAGTTTCACCCGTTGCGGTCCGACGCGGCGATTGCTGTTGCGGCGAATGATCTCGGCGATCAGGTCGGGCGCTTCCTCGGCCAGCATATGGCCGGCCTCCAGCACATGGTGCACATGGAAGCGCTCCGGCGGGTTATCCACTTGGGTAAAGGGTAGAACGGCGTCATCCGATCCCCACGCCACCATCACCGGCATGTTCAGCGCATCGAGCCGCTCGCGCGGGATGACGCCCTGTCGATCGCTCCTGGTCATGGCGGCCGCGATCTCGACGAGCTTTTCGGTTTGTCCGGGGCGGCCGCGCATTTCGCAAAGCAATTCGGCCATGCGACGCGAGGGCGCGGCTCGAGGGCCGGACATTTCGGCGAGGCAGGCCTGGACTTCGGCCAGGTCCTGCGCGCGGGCAAAGCGGCGCAACAACGGTCCATTGATTTCGGGGCCAAAACCGCCCGGCGCCAGGAGCGTCAGCGAGGCGACTTTTGCCGGCTCCGCCAACGCCATCAGCGCGGCAACCGCGCCGCCCATCGAATGGCCGACGAGGTGGACGCGCTTGATCGCGCGTGCGGAGAGGTCGGCAAGGATGGCGTTTGCCGCGACCTTGGCCGGTCCGGCCGACGGAAAGTCGAGCGACAGGCCGTGTCCCGGCAGATCATAGGCCAATGTGCGTACGGAAGGCGGCAGCAAGGAGATCACCTCGCGCCAGACATCGTGGCTGCCGCCAAAACCATGCAGCAGGACGATGGTCTTCGAACCCACACCCCGCTCGTCGGCATAAAGTGATGAAGTCATGAAAGATTGAGGCTTTATTCGAGAAGGCGCGATGGAAATGTGGCTGAATTGCTCCTAGTCCAGAGCATTCGCCAGTAAAATTTTCGCGATTAGGCGATTGGCCGAACAGCGAGCCGCTGCTGGTGGATGCCGCTCCCAAAAGCGACCTCGATTTGGGCGAACGACACGCACGAGCAAAAAGACCTAAGGCGTGTCGCATGAATCCGTTTCGACGCGAAACGCTTTTGGGCCTTTCACTATTCGATGGACTCGCTGTCCGCTTTAAGTCCTCATTTTCACGCAACTCCGGAAGGGAACCCGGCACTAGCTGCCCTGGAATGGCTCACATCTAGCTCGCGTTGAAGAGCCCGGCGGCACGCAAGGCGTCGACCAGCCGCTCGGTCAGATCGGCGGGATATTTTCTGTCGATGAAGGTTGCGCGCGGATTGGCGGCGAATTTCGGAAATTCGGTTATCAACTCATCAAGCAGCCTGCGTGCCTGGTTGTCCCGACCGGCGATCTTGGCGCCGATCAGACGGGCGGCGAGATAGTGCGATTTCGCCGCAGTGGTTCTCAGAGCGCTGCTGGCTATCGCTGCCTTGCTGGTATCGCCCAGCATTAATTCTCCGGCGAAAAGCCCAAAGTCCCACCAGGTCGGGTGGCCGCTCGAGGCATCCACGGCATGCGCCAGAAGAGGTGTTCCTTCGGCGTACCGGCCGGCGAAAACCAGCCCGTAGCCATAGGCGGCGGCCATGGCGAGATCGTAGGGGTTAAGATCATGGGCCTTGCGCATCCATCGCAGGGCCTCGTCGGCATTGCCGAGGCGCGAATTGATGTAGCCGTAGGAGCGATGTGCGTACGGGCTGGTCGGCCCCATCTGCACGGCGCGATGGGCAAACGTCATCGCCTTCTCGATCGTTGCGTCCGGCGGGTAGGCGTAGTGGTCGGTCACGGCCTCCAAATGCAATGAGGCGAGTTCCGAATAAACCAGTGACGATTTCGCGCCACTGTTGGCAAGGGCTTCGAGGCAACGATAGGCGGTCTCGTGAGTCCTGGCGTTCTGGTCGAGATAGTATTTGTCGTTGAGCAGCAGGCACTGCGTCAGGCCGGTCTCCGCGCTGGACTGCTCGATGTAATTGTAGATGGTGCCAGAAGCGGGAAGTGCCGCACTGAGAATGCCGGATATGCGATCCTCGACTACGGTTGGTGCGCTGTCGGCGGCGGTCAGGTTGCGCGACAACAGCACCCGTCCGGACGCCAAGCTTTGCAGTTCGATGGTAACGTCGCCCGCGTCTGGTCCAGGCAGGATATCGAAAATGAAACTCGTCGCATCGGCGACCGGATCGGCTTTGTTGACGGTGTTGCGACCGATGAAGTCGATCGTGTCAAAGCCGCTCAGGCCGGCACGCAGCGATGCGGCGACGCGACTGGCATTGGGAGTGTTGGCCCTGAGGGCGATGTAGACGAGCGGCAGCGCTTCGACCATGGGCGACGGCGTGATGCTGCCGGTTTCGCCGGCGGTCTCGAACGTTGCCGGGATGTCGCCTCCCGCCAGCAAGGCACCGCCGCCCTGGCGCAGGATCAGAACGCCCAACATGGCGATAACCACGGCGATCGCGATCCAGAAGAACCTGAGATGGCGCGTCACCGAGAGGCCCGCCGCAGGAACCTGGCCGAGCAAGGCCGCCATGGGTGCGGCATCATCGGCGGCACCGGACTGTTCGGGCAGGCTGGCTGTCGGCTCTGCGTGACTGGCGGCTTCCGCTGCTTGCGGCAGGCGGATGGCATTGAGTTCGTAGGCCGGGACGTAACCGCCGCGCGGAATGGCTATGCGGACCGGCTCGGCAATGCCTTCATTGGCGAAATAATGTTGCAGCAGTTCGCGCAGGCGGCCCGCCTGCACCCGCACGACGGCATCGGTGGACGGATCGAAATCGCCGTCCTTGCCGAAAACATCCATGGCGATGGAAAAGCCCTTGAGCCTGTCGGCTTCCCCGGCCTGCTCGCGCTCGACGAGATAGCGAAGCAATTTGCGCGCGCGCTCGGATCTCCCGAACGTTTCGCTGGCAAGCAGTCGCTCCAGTGTCTCGCGCACTGCGGGGGCGGCAGGCGTGGCATGCTGCAAGTGTCGATCCTCTCGAAGTCGGCACAGGTTGAGGCGCGATCATATCGTTGCCGCACCACCGTACAAGCATACACGTATTATGCGATCGCGTACCACACCGGATAATTTCCCGGTGGTTAATGACACAAAAGTCGGGACCAATCGCTAAACGACGATGGTCCCGAATTCGTTCCAGGCCTGTATCAACCGGCTCTTTTGCCGATAATCCGGTTGGCGGCGGACACCACGGCCTCCAGCGAGGCAGCGACGATGTTGGTGTTGATGCCTGCGCCGAACAGCTTGCCGTCAGGATGTTCCATCTCGACATAGGAAATGGCCGAGGCGTTCGAACCGCGCTGCATCGAGTGCTCGGAATAGTCGAGCACCGACATATCGACGCCGACATGGCGCGACAGCGCATCGACGAAGCCGTCGATCGGGCCTGTGCCTGTGCCTGATATCGTCATCTCCTTGCCGTCGTCGATAATGACCGCCTCGACAACGCGCCGGCCCTTTACCTCGGTGTCCGGATAGGTGTGGTGATCGAGGAATTTCAGCCTGGCGCCCGGCTGGTCGACATAGGTATCGAGGAAGCGCTCATAGATGCGCCTGGCCGGCACTTCCTTGCCTTCGGCATCGGTGATCGCCTGGATTGCCTGGCTAAACTCGATCTGCAGGTTGCGCGGCAGGTTGAGCCCGTAATCCGCCTGCAGCACATAGGCGATGCCGCCCTTGCCGGACTGCGAGTTGATGCGGATGATGGCTTCGTAGCTGCGGCCGACGTCGGCCGGGTCAATCGGCAGATAGGGAACCTCCCACACTGGCGTGTTGGCCTTCTTCAGCGCCTTCATACCCTTGTTGATGGCATCCTGGTGCGAGCCGGAAAAGGCGGTGTAGACGAGTTCGCCCACATAGGGATGGCGCTCGGGAATCTTCAGCTGGTTCGAATATTCGTAGACATCCTTCATCCGGTTGATGTCGGAGCAGTCCAGCTTCGGATCGACGCCTTGCGTGTACATGTTGAGCGCCAGCGTGACGATGTCGACATTGCCGGTGCGCTCGCCATTGCCGAACAGCGTGCCTTCGACGCGATCGGCGCCGGCCATCAGGCCGAGCTCGGTGGTGGCGACGCCGGTGCCACGGTCATTATGCGGGTGCAGCGAAATGATCAGGTTCTCGCGCCTGTCGAGATTGCGGCACATCCACTCGATGCGGTCGGCATAGATATTGGGCGTCGACATCTCGACGGTCGACGGCAGGTTGATGATGAGTTTGTTGTCAGGCGTCGGCTTCACGATCTCGGTGACCGCGTTGCAGATCTCCAGCGCCACCTCGAGCTCGGTGCCGGTGAAGCTTTCGGGCGAGTATTCGAAACGGTAGCCGCCGCCGGCACCCGCTGCCATGTCGGTGATCATCTTGGCGGCATCGGTGGCGATGCGCTTGATGCCGGCGACGTCCTTCTCGAAGACGACGCGGCGCTGCAACTCGCTGGTCGAATTGTAGAAATGCACGATCGGGTTGGTGGCGCCCCTGAGCGCTTCGAAGGTGCGGGTGATCAGTTCGGGCCGGCACTGCACCAGCACCTGCAGCGAAACGTCGGCCGGTACGCTGCCCTCTTCGATGCACCAGCGGGCGAAGTCGAAATCGGTCTGCGAGGCCGAAGGAAAACCGATCTCGATCTCCTTGAAACCCATGTCGAGCAGCAGCGCGAACATGCGCGCCTTGCGTTCGTGGCCCATCGGGTCGATCAGCGCCTGGTTGCCGTCGCGCAGGTCGACCGAGCACCAGATTGGCGCCTTGTCGATCACTTTCGAGGGCCAGGTCCGGTCGGTGAGGCCGACGATTGGGTAGGGTTGGTACTTGCGGGCGGCGTCCGGCATGCCGCCGTTCTGCTGGCCCGCCGGGGCCTCGCTTACGCGGATTTCTTCTCGTGCGTTCATCGTCGTTTCTCCCGGCGACCCTCGAATCCGCCTTCAGGCGGATGGGTGGCGAGTGGCGCCTTTACCAGTTTTTCGTTCGCTTGATGTGACTGCCAAGGAGCATGCGCTTGCGCGGCGGCTCGACCGCCGGGCGCTCCTTCAGCGAACCCGGCGATCGCCGATAAGGCCGAGAAGAAGCAGCGTCGAGGCAAGCGCGCGCACGGTCTCGCCGGCAAAGCCGGTCTGACGGGAAGCGGTGGTGGCGCGCGTGTTCATGGCGGCTTTCATACAGGAGCGGCCAGCCGGAGGCAAGCCGTACCGAAAGCCATGCCGACAGCCGGGCGCGTGCCGGGCCACGTTCCGTCTGACGTCGTCGCCGACGTGCGTGCCCTTCCAACAGGCCGAGGCCGGACCTGGCCGCCAACGGGACGTAGCGGTTCAATATATAAGATGACTTATGTATTCAAGTTTCTGTGGAAACTTCGGAACGTCTATGGCATGCCGCTGCCGGCGCGGCCCTCCTGCGGCCGATTGCTTCAAACCGTTTCGAAAGACGCGAACGATGGACCAACTGCGAGCGCAAACCCGGATCAGCGATGCGGCGATCAGGTCGGTGATGGACCGGCTGCGCACCGAGCACAGCGAATTCGAGGTCGAGACCGGTGTTGCCGATCGATGGGAACTTCGCCTGTACTACGGTTCGCTGAGCGCGGCACTCGAGGGCGACTCCATGCTGATCCGCGTCTCGGCCGTAGACGAAACCTGCCTGTCCTACATGAAGATGACGGTCGCCGGCCACGTCGCGCAGCATCTCGGAACGACGAGCGGACTGCGCTGGCAAGGCGACGGCAGCGACACCGGCACCCCGATCTTCTTCCGCGAAATCACGGTGGTGTCGTCAAAGCGGATTTCTCCGCACATGCAGCGCCTGCGCTTTGCAGGCGATGATCTTGGCCGGTTTACCCATGGCGGCCTGCACATCCGGCTGCTGCTGCCGCCGCGGGGCAGGCCGCCCGTTTGGCCCTCGATAGGCGCCGACGGCCTGCTTGTGTGGCCTGCCGGTGAGGATGCGCTCACCGTCCGCATCTACACGATCCGGGCGGTGGATCCGACAAGCGGTTGGCTCGATGTCGATTTCGTGCTGCACCCCGGCCATGACACGCCCGCCGCCACATTCGCGCAGAACGCGGTGGCGGGAGACGTCATCGGCATGATCGGGCCAAGCGGCGGCGAGACGCCGACGGCGCCGACCCTGCTGCTGGTCGGCGACGACACAGCGCTGCCGGCAATTGGCCGGATTCTGGGGGAACTGCGGCCGTCAACCCGCGTCGAGGCGCTCATCGAGGTCGATGGCCCGGACGACCGCATCGCGCTGGCGCAAGGCGACAACATCGAAATCACCTGGCTTTACCGGCACGACCGCGCGGCCGGCACCGCCGGCCTGCTGGCGGCCGCCCTGCGCGAGCGCAGCCACATGGCGCTTGCCGATAACCTCTACGTCTGGGCCGGATGCGAGTTCACGGACTTCCGCGAGATCCGCAAGATCGTGCGCAAGGAGTGGGGCCTGGGCCGCGACCGGCACCTGGTAACGGCCTATTGGCGTCGCGACGCGCAGGCCGAGGGCGACGACGAGGATTAGGATCGATCCATAAGTATGCCGGCAGCCGGGGCGGAGCAGCCTATTCCTTCACCGCGCGCGCTACCAGCCGCGCGATGCTCGGGCCGACAAGCAGCACGATCAGGAAACGCGCCGACTGGAGCGCCATGATGAAGGAGATGTCGACGTTCTGGGCGGCGGCGGCGATGATGGCGACGCTGTCCATGCCGCCGGGGCTGGTCGCGAGATAGGCGGTCAGCGGATCGATGTCGAGCAGATGGCTGATCATGAAGGCGAGGCCGCCGCAAAAGGCGATCAGAGCCACGATCGAAGCGACGATCTGCGGCAGGGCACGTGTCGCATGGCGCAGGATCGGCCTTGTGAAGTTCAGCCCGATCGACCATCCGACCATGGCGTAACTGACAGCCAGCAGCCAAGGCGGCAATTGCATCGGCACGCCGAGGCCAAGGTGGATCACCGCGCCGAAGATGAAGGTGCCCAGAAAGGAGGGCGAAGGCAACCGGCAAAGCCTTCCCGCCAGCCCGCCGACCAGCGCGATGCCAATGGTTGCTGCTAAGGCTTGGGCATCGATCGGCGGAAACCAGATAATCGGCGGGATTTCGACGCCTGACGTGTCGACCCACATCTTGGCGACAATGGCCGCCGTCATCGAGACGAAGATGACACGCAGATACTGCATGAAGGCGACGAGGCGCTGGTCGGCGCCGAAGGCGCCGGCCATCAGCACCATTGCGGTGGCCGCGCCTGGGGAGGATCCCCAGACGGCGGTCGTGCCGGGCAGGATGCGCCACCGGCTGATCAGCCAGCCGAGCAGGCTGGACGCCGCGACGGTGGCTGTCACTGCGCCGAGGAACAGCGGCCATTCGGCATAGAAGACGCGAAAAATGTCGGCCGAGATCGAAGCGGCGATGAGGCAGCCGACGATCGCCTGGGCGGAGCCGAACAGAAGCCGCGGCACGCGCACGGTAGCGCCGTTGGTGCCGGCGACGATGGCCGCCAGCATCGGCCCGATGAGCAGCGCCGCCGGCAGCGCGGCCAGTTCGAGCGCACCGGCAAACAGCACGGAAATGACGAGGAGGGCCAGCCATTGCCAAGGCTTGCGCATGCGCGCCATGCGCTCGACGGCCGGCTGGCCAGGAGACGGCTGCTTGGGCGAGGAATCCATGTTCTGGTCTTAGACTGAGCGGTAAGGGATGCGAACCCCCGCTGCATCGAAAAGCGATCGCCTCAGATGTCTGTGCCGAACAGTTGCTCGATTTCTCCACCGCTCATGCGATCGAAACGGTCGGACACCGAAAACTGACCAGCCATAAAGCCAACCCGTCGCGATTGTACCGGCACCGATTGATCCATAGGAATGACCTTGACCAATGACTTGCCAGCCTTGGCGATCATGAAAGGTTCGCCGTTGGCGGCTCGCTGAACGAGACGTGAAGGATTGGCCTTCGCATCGCTAATGTTCACGATTTGGGTCGAGTCATCCACCCGGATCAGCCCGCCTTGTCGTCAGCCAATCCAAAGCCGCCGACGGGGTTGGTTTCCACCTGGAACTCGAAGCCGGCGATGAAGGGCCTTGCCTTGGCGATGGCCGCCTGGACTTCGGGAAGCTGCAGCGAGGCTTTGTGGCTTGCCTGGTCAGTCCACACTTCCGTGACCCAGATGGCATCGGCATCGGCCGGGTCGGTGGCAACGATATAGCTCAGGCAGCCGGGCAGGGCGCCGGTGCTGGCGCGCAGGACGTCCATGACAGCGTCGCGCTGGCCGCGAGCCGCTCGCATCTTGCCGATCAGACCGTACATCCCTTCGTCTCCCTTCAGCGTTTTCGACAAGAGTATACCGTTCGCCAATATGCAGGTCGCGGCTCAAGGCATCAACTGGCCACCATTCACCTCGATCACCTGGCCGGTGATGTAGCCGCTCAACAGATCGGAGGAGAGGAACAGATAAGCACCGACGCAATCTTCAGCCGTGCCGGCGCGCCCCTGCGGAATGGTGGCAACCATGCCCCTGATCTGCTCTTCGGTCGAGTAGCGTTCGTGGAACGGCGTGAGAATGGTGCCGGGTGCCACCGCGTTGACGCGAATGCCGAAGCCGATCAGTTCCTTGGCCATGCCGCGCGTGACGTTGGAGACGAAAGCCTTGGCCGAGCCGTAAAGCCCGGCGCCACCGCCGGCGCCGTTGCGGGCGGCGATCGAGGAGGTGTTGACGATGAAGCCGCCTTGTCTCTTCAGCCACGGCATCGCCTTGCGCGAGGCGGTCAGCACCGAACGCGCGTTGAGATCCATCACCGCGTCGTAATGCGCCTCTGTCTGCTCGGCGTAGGGCACGCGGCCGAGCATCCCGCCGGCATTGTTGACCAGCCCGTCGAGGCGGCCGAAATGCTGCGCGCTGTCCTCGACGACGCGTTCGACGTCGGCGGCCAGGGAAAAATCGCCCTGGACGAGAAGCACCTCGCCGCCATTGTCGCGAATGGCCTTGCCAAGTTTCTCGGCGGCGTCACGGCTGGAATTGTAGTGCAGTGCGACCAGACATTTCTGCGTCGCATAAGCCAACGCGAGTGCCGCGCCGATGCCGGTCGAGGCGCCGGTGACCAGCACCGCCTTGCCGGCGAGATCGGGAATGACAAGCCCAAGGGGAGTGGTTGTCGCTGGCACTGTCGTTTCTCCGGGATTCGCGGTTCTTAGCTGGTCTTGCTACCCTTGCATTCAGTCCATGCAGCTTCAAGGCCTGAGATAGGCATAGCCCTGGCTTTGCAGTTCGGCGAGCTTGACGACGCCGCCACTGTCGGCCGCATGAAAACCGTCGAGCAGGTCGGCGAGCGAAATATCCATGCCGTGCATGGTGTTGGCGCAGGCATGCGGATCGAGCCCTTGCTGGACGAGACCGGTGAAACGACCGGAGATCGCCGCCGATATGCCCTTCGACTTGAAACCGGCAAGAGCCGGACCATGGACGACCAGCGCGATATCGACATTGCCGCCGGTGCCTTCGTAATGGTTCTTGATGTTGCCCAGCACGAAATTGACCTTGTCGAGGTCACTGAGATGATAGGCGACCTTCAATCTCGTGGCCTCGGTGGCCGCGGCTTGCGCCACCCGCAGTCCAATCAGCGTGCCGGCTCCGACGAGAATCGCGCGGAACATGTCGCGTCGACGCATGGCGATGGTTCCCCCCGGGTTGACAGATGGCCGCGAATTGCGTGGCCGCGACGCCGAGTGTAGCATAAATCGGCGTCGCGTCCTGCCGATGCGGAGGGGTCACATGGCGTTCGAACAGAGACTGGCAAGCGTCCTGTCCGGAGCGGCCTTGTTGAGCCTGCTGGGAGCGACGGCTTTCGCCGACGAGGCGGCCAAGCTCACCGAACTCAGTCCCAACGGTCAGGACGCCTGTTTCGGCCGCATCTACGATGCCAAGCACCTCAAGGCGCATCCGGAGCAGAAGGTGGCCCGGATCTTCTTCTACTACGGCCATGATCCGGTCAGCAGGCCGAACGAGGAACCGGCCGCGAATGCCGGCACGTCCTACAATGGCTTCGTCACCACCACGGTGCGTGGCGCCAAGGCTCCGGAATGGGCCGGCGGCTGGTGTAGTCACCAATCCGAGGATGGCGCATCAAACCCGATCCATTGCGGCATGGAATGCGACCGCACGCTGGCGTCGCTGAAAGTCGACGACAAGGGCCGGCTGATCCTTTCGGACCTGCAGCCCGATATCTATCTCGATGCCGGTTCCGAAGAGGAACTCGGCACGACTGAATACAACAGGCAGGCGCTGGGCTCGCAGGACGACAATTTCCGCCTCGACCCGATGCCGGCAGCGACCTGCAAGGCGGAGTTCGCCCGCATCGACCCGATCGACCCGGCGATGGGTCCGCCGCTGCGCGACCGGCTGAAGCCCGACCAGGCCTTCTGCTACGGACGCGACTACGATGCCGCGCATTTCGGTTCGCATCCCGACCAACTGACGCAGTCGATCCGCGTGTTCCGTGGGCCGGTCGAACTGGCTTCATTCGCGGCGGGCGGCGACCTTGCCAATTGGCCTGACGGCGCCGACATCGCCGTTTCGGTCACGACGCGACAAAAGTCGGGCAAGGTCACGCAGGTCTATTCCTGCCAGGGCGAGGCCGACCAGTGGCGCTGCGCGGCGAGCTCGAAGATGAGCGATTTCTCCTGCGATATCACGCAGAAGGAGATTTTCCTCAAGCGCGGCGCCAACGGCATGATGATGCTGGCCAATCCCAACAACAGCCTTGCGATCGTCGATTTCTGTTCACAGGCAGCCGACGGCAAGACGAAGTCGGACGACAAGATCTACCGGCTGGAACCGATGCCGCAATCGGCTTGCGCGCCTTGAGCGGAGCCCTGGTTAGGTCAGCACGAAGGGATATATCTTTGCTATATCTCATTTGAGGATAGCACGATGAACAAAGCGAAAGTGTTCTGGTCAGGCAGGTCCCAAGCCGTGCGCCTGCCGAAGGAGTTCCGTTTCGACACAGAGGAGGTCTCGATACGCCGTCACGGGCAAACCGTCATCTTGGAACCGCTTGCGCAGGACTGGGCGTGGCTCGACCAAGTGATTGGACCGCTTGATGATGATTTCGCCCAGGCAGCACTGGAACGTCAGGACGGGCAGGATCGACCTGCCTTGGAAGACGTCTTCAAGTGATCTACCTGCTCGACACCAATGCCGTCATCGCGGTCACGAAGGGGCGATGAGGGTCTGCTTGCCTGCTGAAACGGCATAGGCCGCAGGACTTTGCCGTCTCGCCTATTGTGTCGAAAATTTGGCGCGTATCGAAGCTCTGCAGTTTCCTGTGCTCGAATTCTATCGGGAAGATGCGAGACATGCCGGAGGGCAACGCTTGCCACATTGGGAACTCCAATTGGTCCCTACGATGCGTTGACTGGTGGGCAGGCGCGCTCGCGGAATCTTACGCTGATGACCCGCAATATCCGGGACTTCGAGCGGATCAAAGCTCTGTCAATCGAGACGTGGTGAAATGCCTCACGCGAACGGCACCGCCGTCGTGCCCTTGGGCAGCTTGGCTTCATCATCGGGCTCGACATGGATGGTGACGCGCACGGAAGGGATTTCCGCCTGCAGCGAATCCTCGATGCGGTCGCAGATGACATGGCTGGCGCCAACCGACATGTCGGCATCGACGACCAGATGGAATTCGATGAAGGTGGCGCGGCCGGCGATGCGTGTCTTGAGGTCGTGCACTTCGAGCGCGCCTTTGCAATTAGCCGAAATGATGTCGCGGATGCGCATGTGCTCCTGGGTATCGACGGCGCGGTCCATCAGCCCGTTCATCGACGAGCCGATAACATGCCAGCCCTGCCAAAGAATGTTGAGCGCGACGATCACGGCCAGCGCCGGATCGAGGATCTGCCATCCGGTCAGCACCGCGCCGACGAGGCCGGCGAAGACGCCGACCGAGGTCACGACGTCGGTCATGATGTGCTGGCCGTCGGCGACCAGTGCCGGCGATCTTGCGTTGCGCCCTGTACGGATCAGCGCCCAGGCCCAGAAGGCGTTTATGACCGTCGCCACACCGTTGACGGCAAGCCCTTCCCAAGGCTGCTGGAGCGGGACGGGGTGGAGCCAGGATTGCCAGACCTCGTTCAGGATCAGGAGTGCCGCGACCACGATCAGCACGCCTTCCAGGACGGCCGAGAAATACTCGGCCTTGTGGTGGCCGAACGGATGGTCCTGGTCGGCAGGCTTGTAGCTGACCTGGATCGCCCAGAACGCGGCGGCCGAGGCGATGACGTTGACGATCGATTCCAGCGCGTCCGAATAGAGTGCGACGGAACCGGTGATGTACCAGGCGGCAAGCTTGAGTGCGAGCACCACACAAGCGACGACGATCGACCAGAAGGCAAGCCTTGCGACCTTGCGCCTGGTCGCGGCCTTCGCCGCGACCGCCGTCGTGTCCCGCGTTTCGACCATCGTCTCTAGGCGGCCTTGTCCTTGGCCTTGCGCGGCAGGTGGGCGACGATGTTCTCGATGATGCGCATGCCGGCATTGTGGCCGAGCGTCATGATCGATTCCGGATGGAATTGCACCGCGGCGATCGGCTCCTTGCGGTGCTCGAAGGCCATGATGACGCCGTCTTCGGTCTCGGCGGTGACCACGAAATCGTCGGGTAGCCGCACCGGATCGGCGAAGATCGAATGGTAACGGCCGACGGTGACTTCCTTGGGCAGGCCGGAGAAGATGATGCCGGGCTTGGAGACGCGAATGCGCGACGGCTTGCCGTGCATCGGCACATGCAGCTGCCGCAATTCGCCGCCATAGGCCTCGGCCAGCGCCTGCAGGCCGAGGCAGACGCCGAAGATCGGCAGCTCGCGGGCGCGCGCTCGTCCGATGGTGGCGGCGCAGTCGAAATCCTTGGGCGTGCCGGGACCAGGCGACAGCACGACGAGATCCGGCTTCAGCCGGTCGAAAACTTCTTCCGGCACGGGGGTGCGCACGGTCGAGACATTGGCGCCGGTCTGACGGAAGTAATTGGCCAGCGTGTGGACGAAGCTGTCTTCATGGTCGACGAGCAGGATGTTGACGCCGTCGCCGACGCGCGCGGTGGTGCGTTCGGTGCTGGCGGCATTGCCCGTCTTGGCGTCGCGGATGGCGGAGAGCATGGCGGAGGCCTTCAGTTCGGTTTCGGCTTCTTCTTCCTCGGGAATGCTGTCGAACAGTAATGTGGCGCCGGCACGCACCTCGGCAATGCCGTCCTTGATGCGGATGGTGCGCAGTGTCAGCCCGGTGTTCATATCACCGTTGAAATTGACCATGCCGATGGCGCCGCCATACCAGGCGCGCGGGCTCTTCTCGTTCTGCTCGATGAAGCGCATGGCCCATAGTTTCGGCGCGCCGGTGACGGTCACCGCCCAGGCGTGCGAGAGAAACGCGTCGAAGGCGTCCATGCCTTCGCGCAGCCTGCCCTCGATATGGTCAACCGTGTGGATAAGCCGCGAATACATCTCGATCTGGCGGCGGCCGATGACGCGCACCGAACCCGGCTCGCAGACGCGCGACTTGTCGTTGCGGTCGACATCCGAGCACATTGTGAGCTCGGATTCGTCCTTCTTGGAATTGAGCAGCTTCAGGATCTGCTCTGAGTCGGAAATGGCGTCGTCGCCACGCTTGATCGTGCCCGAGATCGGGCAGGTCTCGACACGGCGGCCGTTGACGCGCACGAACATTTCGGGCGAAGCGCCGATCAGGTATTCGCCTTCACCCAGATTAATGAAGAAGGAATAGGGCGAGGGGTTGATTGACTTCAGCTTGCGCGAAATCTCGGAGGGTTGGGTCTCGCAGCGTTCGTAGAACATCTGCCCGGGTACGACCTCGAACAGGTCACCGCGCTTGAAGCTGTCCATCGCGCGGCGCACAAGATTGGCGTATTCGCCGGGTTCATGGTCGCCGCGCGGCGGGATACGGTCGGCAGTCTTGAACGGCTCGGCGATCTCGTCGCGCGGCAGGCCTTCGGTCGAAAAACCCTTGCCGGCGTAGTCATATCGATCGGTCCAGGCCTTGGCCGAATAATGATCGACGACCAGGATCTCGTCGGGCAGGAACAGCACGAGATCGCGCTGGCTTGGCTTGCGTTCGAGCTTGTAGTCGACCGGATCGAACTGGAAGGCGAGGTCGTAGCCGAAGGCGCCGTAAAGGCCGAGATTGGCGTCTTCGGCGGTCTTGAACAAGGCGGTGATGGCGCGCAGAACCGTGAAGACGGAAGGAACGCGGCTGCGTTCTTCTTCGGTGAAGACGCGGCCCGGCTTGGCGACGTCGAGGCGGATCAGCTTTTTCGACGCCTCGGCGATCGTGATCTCGGCGATATCGCCGAGCGTCTTGACGATGACCGGCAGAAGCACCTCGCCCCGCCGGTTCAGCGCCTCGATGCGGATGGACCGGCCACGCGCCGAGATCACCAAAGGCGGGTCGATGATGGCGGTGTCCCAACGCGTATAGCGGCCGGGATATTCATAGTTCGAAGAGAACACCGCGCCCCGGCGCGCATTCAGCCCGTCGACATAGGCGTCGATGGCGCCTTCATAGGGCCGGTCGTGGCGCTCGCGGGTGATGGTGATGCCACCCCCGGTCACAAAACTCTCTGCGCCGTTGTCCAGAACCTTCATCGTCATTGCCGTCTCCATCAGCTTCTTGGGCAACGGACCCGGGAATGGCTTGGAAAAAACAAATGGCCGCCCGGACATTCCGCTGCGGCCACCCTCTCTTTTCACGCGCACGCGTTCGAACAGGCCGCTGTCAGCAGGCCCACCACCAAACGGTCTTGATCGAACGCATGTTCATGGCGATTCCCATAGCGGCGATTGAGCGACCGCGCAACTGGATTCGGTGGAGGCTCAATCTTCCAGTGTGCCGGACCTTGCGTCGGCGCTCTTCCTGTCGCCCACCAGTTTCAACAGATCCTCGCCGGCGCGGATGATACGGCGCGAGCGCCGGGTCAGGACGATGCCGGCCTGCGGCGCGAACACCTCGGTGCGGCCATCGGCTTCGCCCGGTGCGTGGACGATGACGGCAAGCCGCGTATCCTTGGCCACGCGGTCGCCGGGCTCCACGTCGTAAAGCACGGCACCTGCCCGGGGCGCCGGCATCATGTCGATGTTTTCGAGCGGTGCGACAACCCCGGTGAAGGCACCGGGTGAGGGCAGGGCCGGGTCGGCGACCACGCCGCGCGCCACCAGCAGCCGGTAGAGCCCCGCGGCGTCCGACGCCGCGAACGCGCCATCGACATCGAGGATGCCGCGATATTCGACCGTCGTGACGACGCGCCGGCCGAGCTTCGCCACATCGGCGGGAACGTTCTGATAGGGCATGATCGAGGCGCCCTCGAAAGTGCCGTCCGTGTCTTCACTCCACAGCACCACCGCCTCGACGCCCATGGCGGCGGCGCAGTCGGCCATTGCCGGCCACAGGCTGGTGTGGACATACAGGTAGGAAAGACCCTCGTCGTCGCAATGCAGGTCGAGCACGATGTCGTGGCCGAGTGAAAGCTGCACCAGTCTCGTCTTCAGCCGCTGGTCGGGCGTGCCGTGCGCGGTGTCGGGCAGGAGTGCCGTGTCGGGCGCGGCGAGCAGCGGAAAACCGCGGTTGAAGTTGGTGCGCGTGCCCAGATGAAAACGGCCCTGATGTTCGCCGAAATGATACTGGGCGCGGCCGATCGGATTGGCCCAGGGCACGATGGTGATGTCGCCCTTGATGCGCCCCTCCGCCTCGGCCCTGGCCAGCATCGGCATCAGTGCATCAATGGCGACGACTCCGGGCAGTTCGCCGGCATGGAGTGCTGCCTGCAGATAGGCCGAAGGCGCGGATTTGTCGGTTCCAGCGAAGCGAAACAGCGGGAATTCATAGGAAACGCCCTCGCTGTCGCCGGCTATGCGTTCGATCGATTTCTGCATGGTCTTTTCTCCGTCGAGAGGCGAGAAGGACATGCCTCTTCGATCGTGCGCTTGTCGATTGGTCCAGGCTGTCGCGCTATGGGCGCAAGCAGCTACTACGCGGCAGGCTGAAGAGCGACGGCCGGAGCGCGCCGGTCCAGTGCCTGCGAGGCAACGGCCACGGCGACCGCCAGCAGAGCGAGTGCCGCGCCCACCAGCGGCAGGTTGGCATAGGAAACGCCCCAGGAGAGCGCCACGCCGCCGATCCAGGCGCCGCTGGCGTTGCCGACATTGAAGGCGCCCTGGTTCAGCGTGGCGGCAAGGTTCGGTCCCTCGGAAGCGGCTTCCACGACACGGATCTGCAACGGCGGCACGACGACGAAGACGAGCATGCCCCACAGGAAGACGATGCCTATGGCGACACTGGCGATAGCGCCGAACTGCATGAAGCCGACAAACAGGACCGCCAGCAGCAGCAGCGTGCCGATGACCGTCGGCATCAGCTTCCAGTCGGCCAGCCGGCCGCCGATGATGTTGCCGATGGTCATGCCGGCGCCGAACAGCAAGAGCACCCAGGTGACCGCTGAAGTCGAGAGGCCGGACACGTCGGTGAGATAGGGTTTGATGTAGGTGAAGACGGCAAACAGGCTGGCTGAGGCGAGCGCCGCGATCAGCATGGCCAGCCACACCTGCAGCTTGCCGAGCACGCGCAATTCGCCGCGCAAGCCGTCGCCGCTTGGTTCAGTGACATCCGGCGGCACTAGCCAAGCGATCGCCGCGACCGAGATCAGCCCGATGCCGACCACCGCCAGGAAGGTGGCGCGCCAGCCGAAGGCTTCGCCAAGCGCCGTTCCGGCGGGAACGCCGAGGATGTTAGCCAGCGTCAGGCCGGCGAACATCAGCGCGATGGCGCTGGCACGCTTGTTGCGGGGCACCAGGCTGGCGGCGACGACCGAACCGATGCCGAAGAAGGCGCCGTGGCCGAAGGCGGTGAAGACGCGCGCGCCCATCAGCATCCAGTAATTGGGCGCGATGGCGCAGAGCAGGTTGCCGACGACGAACAGTGCGGCCAGTCCGACCAGCACCGGCTTGCGCGGCAGATGCGCGGTGGCCATCGCCACGATTGGCGCGCCGAAGACCACGCCCAGCGCATAGCCCGTGACCAGCAGCCCGGCCGCGGGAATGGTCACGCTAAGGTCGGCGGCGACCTCCGGCAGCAGACCCATGATGACGAATTCGGTGGTGCCGATGCAGAAGGACGCAATGGCAAGCGCAAGGATCGGCAAAGGCATGGGAGGTCCAGACTGAATCGGTTCAAATGGAAACTGCGCGAGCGCCCCATGGCGCACAAGCGCCATTGCAGCAATGCAGCAATGCAGAAAGCGGAGAGCAAAGAGGCACTGGCAGCGGTGCTTGTGCCGTGCCCTGCCGGGCTAGACGACCCTGACCGAACCCGGCCGAGCGGCCGAACCGACCGGCTGAGCCGGAGTTCAGACCAGCGGCTTCAACTCCTGGGCGATGGTAGGCAGCAGTTCCGAGACATTGGGGTGGATGTGCATGGCGCGCGCCAGCGTGTCCACAGGTGCCTTGGCATACATCAGATCAAGCACGCAATGCACGGCTTCATCGCCGCCGGGGCCAAGCACGCAGCAGCCGAGGATTTCCCTTGTGTCGGCGTCGACGAGGATCTTCATGAAGCCTTGCGTCTCGCCTTTCTCGATGGCACGGCCGACACGGGTCATCGGCCGCTGGCCGACCAGCGCGCGGCGTCCCGACTTCTTCACCGACGCCTCGGTCATGCCGCAGCGGCCGAGCGGCGGATCGATGTACAGAGCGTAGGCCTCGATGCGGTCGGTGACCTTGCGCGGATCATTGTCGAGCAAATTGGCCGCAACGATCTCGTAATCGTTGTAGGACGTGTGGGTGAAGGCGCCCTTGCCATTGCAGTCGCCCATCGCCCAGATGCCGGGCACGCTGGTGCGCAACTGGTCGTCGACGGTGATGAAGCCGCGTTTGTCGACCTCGATGCCGGCCTGGTCGAGGCCGAGATCGTCGGTATTGGGCGTTCGCCCCAGAGCCAGGAGCACATGCGAGCCGACGGCCGGCGGCTTGCCGGCGGAGAAGGCAACAGCAATATCCTCGCCCTGCCTGGCGAAGCTTATGGCGTCGGCGCCGAGATGGACCGCGATGCCTTCGTTTTCGAGGATCAACAGGATGGCGTCGGACACATCCTCGTCTTCGCGGCCGATCAGCCGCGAGCCCTTTTCGATAATCGTGACCTCCGCGCCGAAGCGGCGGAACATCTGCGCGAATTCGAGCGAGATGTAGCTGCCGCCGACCACCACGAGGTGGCGCGGCAACACGTCGAGGTCCATCATCGAAGAGTTGGTGAGAAAGTCGATGTCGTGAATGCCGGGCAGATCCGGTAACGATGCGCGGCCGCCGGTGTTGAGAAAGATCTTGCCGGCGGTTAGGAGATCATCGCCGACGCGCACCGTGTTGGCGGATTCGAAACGCGCATGGCCGCGATAGAGCGTGCATTTATCCATGTCGGCGATCCAGGTTTCCAGATTGCCGCGGGCGTCGTTCGACACCTTGTCCTTGCGCGCCTTGACCCTGGCATAGTCGACGCCGACCGGGCCGGAGAGGGTCACGCCATAGTCCGCGGCGCGCCGCGCGAGATGCGCGGCATAGGCGCTGGCGACCATGGCCTTGGTCGGCATGCAGCCGGTGTTGACGCAGGTGCCGCCGACCAGCTTGCGCTCGATCAGCGCCACGCTCATGCCGGCCGCCGTCAGCCGGCCGGCCAGCGGAGGGCCGGCCTGGCCGGCACCGATGACGATGGCATCGAAGGTTTTCGCCGTCGCCGCCACGATCAAGAGGCCGCCAACGATCGCGACCGCGTCCTCGATGAAGGCCGCGGGCTGGTCCTTGCCGAAGGCGGCCGCCAGCCGGCCGCGCGCCTCCGCGCCGCCGAGCGTGCCGATAACGGCCCCTATGGCGCCGGCGATCAGGCAGACGATGGTGGCGCCGCCAGTGGCGCCGATCACAGCGCCGCTGAAGGCACCGAGCAGGATACGGGCGCCGAATTGCTGCGGCACCTTGCGGCTCGGCGTCGACGGCAACTGGTCGGTGACCAGCTCGACGATAGCCAGGATAGTGAAAATGCCGACAGCGGCCCAGTGGCTCATGAAGCTTGCCCAGGTGCCGGCAACCGGCAGCCAGCCGAGCCAGGCGCCCCAGGCGACGGCGGCCGGCGCGGTCATGGCGCGCAGGCCGGCAATGACCCCGATCAGAAGTGCAAGAATGTAAAGCATGTTGATCCCCCTCGATCCCGGGCCGGGATAGCCCTGAAAAGGCAGGCTACCATAGGTCCGGTATTTGGCCAGTACTTGCATAGGCGCTCTCTTACGCCGCAACGGTGCGTGGCAATGATGACGGAGGCACCGCATGGCTGAGAGCGAACGCGCAAAAATGGCGGCGGGCGAGTGGTATACGTGCATGGATGACGAACTGGAGGCGCTGCGCGGCGTGGCTGCGGGCGCCGTATTCGAGCACAATTCGCTTGCGCCCCGTCAGCGCGGCAACATCGGGCCTGCCTTGCAGGATCTGCTCGGCGGCGCGGGCGAGGGCGCCCGCATCGAGGCGCCGTTCCACTGTGCCTATGGCTTCAACATCTTTCTCGGGGACGGCGTCTTTCTCAATGCCGGCTGCATCATTCTCGACACGGCAAGCGTGCGCATCGGCAAGGGAACGCAGCTCGGCCCCAATGTGCAGATCTATTGCGCCGAGCATCAGAGGGAGGCCGCGGGGCGACAAGCCGGGCTGGAAATCGCCAGGCGGGTCGAGATCGGCGCCAATGCCTGGATCGGCGGCAGCGCGGTGATCCTCGGCGGGATCAGCATCGGCGAGGGCGCCATCGTCGGCGCCGGCGCCGTGGTGACGCGCGACGTGCCCGCGAACATGACGGTGGTCGGCAATCCGGCGCGGGCGGTCAAACGCGGTTGAGTGCCCGGCGGGCGCTCAGTGCGAAAGCGCGTGCGGCGACCGGTCGCCCTGGTCGGCCCGCCTGGAAAATTCACGCCGGTATTGCGCCGGGGAGGTCCTGAGACGCGCCGAAAAATGCTGGCGTAGCGAAGCGGCGCTGCCGAAGCCGGCCTCGAAGGCCACGACGTCCATCGATTTTTCCGTCGCCTCGAGCAGACGCTGCGCCAGTTCAAGCCGTTGCTCGATCAGCCAGTCGCCGAAACTCGTCCCGATCGAT
Source organism: Mesorhizobium sp. BR1-1-15 (assembly GCF_020165475.1). NCBI lineage: Bacteria > Pseudomonadati > Pseudomonadota > Alphaproteobacteria > Hyphomicrobiales > Phyllobacteriaceae > Mesorhizobium > Mesorhizobium sp. BR1-1-15. The sequence continues at coordinate 421,976 of NZ_JAIUIF010000002.1, forward strand.
TTCTGGAAGCGGCGGGTGAAGGTGCGCCGTGTCATGCCGGCGGCTTCGGCGACGCGGTCCAAGCTGTGCGCATCGCCGAGCGTCGCACGCACCGCGTCGAGTGCTTGTGTGAACCTGTCGGTATCGGCGCTCCTCGCCCGCGGACGCTCGATGAACTGCGCCTGTCCGCCTTGCCGGTGCGGGGAGAGCACGATCTGCCGCGCGAGCCGCAGTGCTGCCTCGGCGCCGTAGCGGGCGCGAACGATATGGAGGCAGCAGTCGAGCCCGGCCGCGACGCCGGCCGACGTCACCACGTCGCCATTGTCGACATAGAGCACCTCGGCATCCACCGCGATGTCGGGATGAAGCTTCTGAAGCCGCTCGGCGTAGGCCCAATGCGTGGCCGCACGCCGACCGCCAAGCAGTCCGGCAGCAGCGACTGCGAATGTTCCCAGGCAAAGGCCGACGATCAGGGCACCATTGCGGTGGGCCCGCCGCAATGCTTGGCTCAGCGGTTCCGGCAGCGGATCTTCGAGATCCCGCCAGCTCGGCACGATGATGATGTCGGCGCCATCGAGGCCCTCTAGCCCATGGGGCGCGGCGACGCTCAGCCCGGCCTCGGTGTGGACGGGACCGGCCTCGATCGCGCAGATGCGGAAGTCGAAGCGCGGCAGGCCGAACGATGTGCGATCTTCGCCGAACACCAGGCAAGGCACGGAGAGATGGAACGGGCTGATGCCGTCGAAGGCGAGGACGGCGACGATCTGGTGGGTCATGTCTTCCGGGGATTTCTGCGCGGGGTTATGCCGATTGTCCCAATTCTTTCGAATGATGTCAATCGGGCCACTTTCGCCCGATGGTGGCGGACCTATGCTCGGGCATCACATCAAGCCTGAAAGGAATGCATCATGTCCGAACCAGCCAGCAAGACGCCGCGCCGCGCGCTCGTCGTCGTGGACGTCCAGAATGACTATGACGGCGGCAATCTCGCCATCCAGTATCCGCCGTTCCGCGACAGCGTCGTCAACGTGGCGCGCGCAATGGACATGGCAGCAGCGGCCGGTATCAAGGTGGTGGTCGTCAAGCAGATGGCGCCGGAGACGTCGCCAATCTTCGCCAAGGGCAGCCATGGCGCGGAATTGCATCCCGAGATATCGAGGCGGCCACGCGACCACTATGTCGAGAAGACGCTGCCTTCCGCCTTCACCGGCACCGATCTCGAAGAGTGGCTGCGCGCCAACGCCATCGATACGATCGTGGTGGTCGGCTACATGACGCATAATTGCGACCTGTCGACCATCATCCACGCCGTGCATATGGGCTTTGCCGTCGAGTTCCTGTCCGATGCGACCGGCTCGGTGCCTTACGCCAACAGCGCCGGCTATGCCTCGGCCGAGGAGATCCACCGCGTGGTGACAATCATCCTGCAGTCGCGCTTCGCCGCGGTGCTCAAGACCGCCGAATGGATCGAATGCCTGAAGACCGGCACCTTGCCGGAACGCGATACGATCTTCGGCTCCAACCAGCGGGCGCTGGCTCGCAACGCTGCGTAGTCGTCTGCGGAAATACAAAGGGCGCCGCATCGCTGCGGCGCCCTTTGCACTTTTTGGAATTGAGGATTTCTAGAACAGGCCTTCGATCTGGCCGGCTTCGTTGAGGAAGATCTTTTCCGACGACGGCGCCCTGGGCAGGCCGGGCATGGTCATGACCTCGCCGCAGATAATGACGACGAAGCCGGCACCCGCCGAAAGCCTGACCTCGCGCACCGGTACGGTGTGGCCGGTTGGCGCACCGCGCAGGTTCGGGTCGGTCGAGAAGGAATACTGCGTCTTGGCCATGCACACCGGCAAGTGGCCGTAGCCGGCCTGCTCCCAGGCGTGCAACTGGTCGCGCACCGACTTGTCGGCGATCGCTTCCGAGCCGCGATAGATGCGCTGGACGATGGTGTTGATCTTCTCGAACAGCGGCATGGCGTCGGGATAGAGCGGCGCGAACTGCGAGGCACCGGATTCGGCCAGCGCCACCACTTTCTTGGCGAGATCCTCAATGCCGGCCGAGCCGTTGGCCCAGTGCTTGCACAGGATCGCCTCTTCGCCCATCGAGGCGACATAATCCTTCATCGCCTGGATTTCGCCATCTGTGTCGGAGTAGAAGTGGTTGATGGCGACTACCGCCGGCACGCCGAACTGCCTGATGTTCTCGATGTGGCGGCCGAGATTGGCGCAGCCCTTCTTCACCGCCTCGATGTTTTCCTTGCCGAGGTCTTCCTTCTTGACGCCGCCATTCATTTTCATGGCGCGTACGGTGGCGACGATGACCGCCGCCGCCGGCTTCAGCCCGGCCTTGCGGCACTTGATGTCGAAGAATTTTTCCGCGCCGAGGTCGGCGCCGAAGCCGGCTTCCGTGACGACGTAGTCGGCAAGCTTGAGCGCCGTCGTGGTGGCGACCACCGAGTTGCAGCCATGCGCGATGTTGGCGAACGGGCCGCCGTGCACGAAGGCCGGATTGTTCTCCAGCGTCTGCACCAGATTCGGCTGCATGGCGTCCTTGAGCAGCACGGCCATGGCGCCGTCGGCCTTGAGGTCGCGGGCATAGACCGGCGACTTGTCGCGGCGATAGGCGACGATGATGTCGCCCAGGCGCTTCTCCAGGTCCTTCAGGTCGGTGGCGAGGCACAGGATGGCCATGACCTCCGAGGCGACGGTGATGTCGAACCCGGCCTCGCGCGGATAGCCGTTGGCGACGCCGCCGAGCGAGCAGATGATCTCGCGCAGCGCCCGATCGTTCATGTCCATGACGCGGCGCCAGGCGACGCGGCGGGTGTCGATGCCGAGCTCATTGCCCCAGTAAATGTGGTTGTCGATCAACGCCGACAGGAGGTTGTGCGCGGTGGTGATGGCATGGAAGTCACCGGTGAAATGGAGATTCATGTCCTCCATCGGCACGACCTGCGCGTAGCCGCCGCCGGCCGCACCGCCCTTGACGCCGAAATTCGGACCGAGCGAGGCTTCGCGGATGCAGATGATCGCTTTCTTGCCGATGCGGTTCAGGCCGTCGCCGAGGCCGACGGTGGTGGTCGTCTTGCCTTCGCCGGCCGGGGTCGGGTTGATGGCGGTGACCAGGATCAGCTTGCCGTCCTTGTTGCCCTTCACCGATTTGATGAATTCGGCGGAGACCTTCGCCTTGTCATGGCCATAGGGCAAAAGGTGTTCGGTCGGGATGCCGATCTTGGCGCCGATCTCCTGGATCTGTTTTTTCTTCGCACCGCGGGCGATCTCGATGTCGGACTTCACTTCTGCCATGACGGCTTTCCTCTGGATTGGACGGTGGAGGGGACGGGTTGATCACTGGTGCATGTTCGATACGCCGCGCGGGCAAGGGCATGTTCTAGCCCTCTCGCTGCCGTGGCGTCAACTTTCATGCAACTATGTTTCCTATGAAGAAAATTCCTCTGCGGCGGGCCGACCTGCCTCCGGTTCTTTCTGGCTCCGCTTGCCGCGCCGTATAGAAGCCAGAGCGGGGACGCGTCCGCCGTCTCAAAACAGCCGCGCAATGCACGGAATGCGACAGACAAGGCGGCGCAAATCCGCCATCGCCGGCCTAAAGCGCATCGCGCTTCAGGCATTTGTCTCCATGCATGTCGTTCTCCCCAGGCCGGACCACTTTTGAGCCACATGCATTGGGCCGACCAGCCCTACTGCGTCAGCACGTTGCTGATTTCGACCATGTTGGAACGCACCCTGAGCACATAGAAGCCCATGGTCGTCAGATGCGTGGGCAGGAGCCAGCCGTCCTCGCGGCCATTGGCGATGATGAAGGGCTGGATGCGCAGCGCCGAGACGAACTGCGCGTCCATCGTATCCCACAGGCTCTGCAGGTGCTTTTCCTTGATGACGTCCTCGAAGTCGGCCTGCGCGCCCTTCATCAGTCCGTAATAGGCGTAGAGCTGGCCATAGGCGAACCAGTAGCGGTCGTCGGCGCGGAAATCGAACCAGCCATTGTTATGGTTTTCGGCACGTTCCTTGAGGATGGCCGAGGTCGAGCCGATATCGCTGGCGATACGGTCGATATATTGCTTCAGATTGTCGGCGCGGGCATCGAAGGTGGCCTGGCAGGTGGCGAGGCGGGCGTTGAAGGAGCGCAGCTTGCGCACGGCGTCGCGATAATAGCTCGGGGTCGGCGTCTTCGGGCCGAACGGGCTTACACCGAAATACCAGGTGTACTCGTCGAACTGCAGATTGCCGCGCGCATCCTGCAGGTCGGCGTCGATCTGCGATGTCGTGCGCACACGGCCGAGATTGTCGGCGAGCTCGGTCGCGGTGCGGCGCACCGCCTGGTTGATGCCGCGCTGGAACGAGGCCTTGTTGTCCATCCACGGCGTGTTGTCCCAGCTGATGCCGAACAGGCCGAGCTTGTAGAGGATCATCGACGAGATCCAGGCATTCTGGTTGACGTTGAAGTCGGTCAAATCGGCGGCAATCTGGGCGATGCCGGAGTTGCCGCAGGTCCTGGCAGTGTCGGCACCGGCACCGGCGGCTACCTGTTCGCCCGCCGAGATGTTGCGCTTCTCGAACGTGTAGGTGTCGGGATAGTTCGGGTTGAAATTGTTCCACCACTGTGTGGCGTAGAAGAAATTGGCATAGAGGCCGAGCAGCACGAGCAAGGCGAGGCCGAGCACGGCCTTGAGGATCCAACCGCGCTGCGTATACCAGCGCCCGGCCCAGATGAACGGCCACAAGATGACGCCGATCAGAAGCCCGATGCCGCGGCCGATCCATTGGAAAATCCTGACGAAGAAGTTCACGATCGGATCGAGCATGGCTGTGTCACCCCCTCAAAGCATAATGTCAAAAAGTTGCGGACTTTTTGGATAACATCATGCGCCAAAACAACAAGTTAGAACGAAATGACGGCCGGTTTCGTTCTAGTCAGTCAGGCCGTAGAGGCGCGTGCGGAACGCCACCTTGTCCTTCAGATATGTGGTTTTCAGAACGTCCACAACATGCGATCGCCAGGCGTCGCTGAAGCCCTCATAGTCCTTGTAGAAGCCCTGCTTGTTGAAGACGTAGCGCGAGACGAAGTCCGACGGCACGAAATCCGAGATCAGCCGGTTGGTCAGCCAGGCGTCGGGATGGTCGGGCTTGGCGCGGACCACCAGGAAGCGCTGCTGCGGGAACACATCCTCGATCTTGAGATGGCCGAGCTGGGCAATCTCGCGCTTGGCGGCGTTGAGGAAGGGGAAATTGCCGTCCCTGGTGATCAGGTCGGCATGGCCCTGGATCCAGGTCTGCAGCCAGACCTTGTCGACGTCGGTCAGATTGCGATCCGGCTCGGCGTCGCGGATCAGCGCGCGCACCACCATCTCGGCGCGGTGCTCGAGATAGCCCGAGGCTTCGATCCAGGAGGCGCGCGGCAGTTCGATGCGGCCGGTGGCGGCGAGGAACTTGAACACCTTGTCGGCGTCCTTGATCGAGAGATAGCTTACCTGCCACGGCCGCGAGCGGCGGAAACCGGGGGCCGCCGGATCGCTGATGACGGTCGTCATGTCGGGGTCGACGAACACGTAAAGCCCGCCAAAATGACTGGTCCAGTAGGCGTTGTGGCGGAAGATTACCTGGTCGGGCACCAGCGCGTTCTCGCGGATATCGCCGCAGATCTTGGCCAGTTCCACCATGCGGGTGAGCATGGCGTTGTCGCGCCAGGCGTCAGGCTCCTGTTTCAGGCGGTCGACGAGCTTGCCGAGCTCCGCGGCCTTGCCCAGCACATCTTCGGCCGACAGCACCTTGAACTCGACTTGGTTGATCGACAGCAGATCCTCGATATCGTTGACCTTGGGAATGGAATCCTCGATCTCGCCGTAGATGACATCCTTGATGGTCAGCGCGTCGATGGCGCGCTGATTCCTGGACATGAACTCGAACATCAGCTGCGAGGTGTTGGAGAAGGCGGTGTGCACCACCGGCAGGTCGATCTGCGACGGCGTCAGGATGATGAAGCGGCGGTTGACCTCATTGGGATCGAGGTAGCCGTAGTCGCCGCATTCCTCCGCCACTTCCGGCGAAAAACCGGTGCGGTCGATCTGGAAGCTCTTCAGCTTGGTGGGCTCGAGGCCAAAGGCGGCAAGCGCCTTGTTGTAGCGCTCGATGAGATGCGGCTCGTCGACGACGAGCAGCCGGCCGTAAATGAGCTCGTTGTCGCGCAGGAGATCGGGTTTGCGGGCCATTATTCCTTCTCCCACAAGGGGAGAAGGAAAGGCCGGAGCGCATCACGCATTCCACAGCCCCTTTTTCTTCATCTCCTCCATCTCACGCGCTGCCCGTTCGCGCAGCCGCGCGTCACGCAGTAGCTTTTCCACGGCGGAGTCGTCGGACTTGTCGGAGTAGCGGAACTCGCTGTCGGCGTAGCGGTTGATCTCCTGCATGACCATGTCCATCGAGAACGGGCCGCGCAGTTGCTCGATCATCACTTTCTTCTCGTCATAGCTCTTGTGCATGAAAACCTCTGGTTTTTCGAACCAGTCGTCGGGAAGCTCGATGTCCATGGCGCGCATCTTGATGGCGTCGGTGACGTTCTTGATGGCGCGGCCGGTGAAGCGCGGCTCGGCCTGCTTGATCAGGTGCAGATAGGTGCCGATGTCGGCCATGGTCTTGGGCGCGCCATTCTCCTTCATGTAGCGCTCATGGACCCGGATCAGCCCGTCCTCCTGCGGCTTCTCGTGCTCCTCATAGGCTTCGGCCACGGCGCGCTGGATCTCCTGCGCGGCGTAGAGTTCGTGGTCGCCGAGCGGGATCTTGTGGTTCTTGCCGGCGAGCAGCACGAAAATGTCGATGTAATCGTCACGCGTCTGCGGCCCGTCGACCAGCCAGCGGGCGCCGGCGCGCTGGCGCAGCGCATCGTCGACATTTTCGGGATAGTTGGAGAACATGCCGAACGAGCAGTTGCCGCGCACCACTGTGGCGGCACCGGCGAAGGCGTCCATCAGCACGCCGGTGATCTCCTGCTGGCCGGCCGAGGCGCGGTCGTCGGAACGGCGCGCCGCCACCTGGTCGACGTCGTCGATGGTGCCGAAACCGATGACGCGCGGGTTCAACACATTGTTGATGAACTGGCGGCAGTTCTGGCCGGACTTGCCCTGATAGGACGAGATCTGGTCGACGCCGAAATTCTCGTAGGCGAAGGGATAACCGGCGACCTGGCAGTAACCATTGACGAGACCGGCAATCATCTGGATCAGGGTCGTCTTGCCGGTGCCCGGCGCGCCGTCGCCGATGAAGGTGAACAGGAAGCCGCCGAGCTCGACGAACGGGTTCAGCTCGCGCTCGAAATCATAGGCCATCAGCATCTTTGCGAGCTTGACCGACTGATATTTGGCGATGTGGTTGCCGACGACCTCTTCCGGCTTCTTGAAGGTCATCACCAGCGGCTTGGAACGCTTGCCCGGCGCGACGTCGAAGCCGTCGAGCGTGAAATCGTCGGCATCGATGCGGATATGCGCGTTCTCGAATGGGCCGATGCCGTCGAAGCGGCCTTTTCGCGCCAGGAGGCCGTCGATGGCGACACGGGCGAAGGCGCGCGCCCTGGTCATCAGGTCGGCATCGTCGGATGCACCCAAAATCGCCTTGTCTAGGCCGGCCAGGATCGACTTCACCGCGTCCTGCGGCGTGTCGAAGAGGAAATCCGGCTCGGGAATGTCGTTGGGCGCCTCGCCATCGCTGTCGATGAGTTGGAACAGGTAGGAGGACAGGCTGAAGGCGGAAATGTAAGCCGAGGCCGACAGAAGCTTCTTGAAGGTGGTGGCCTCGTCGCCTTCGAGGGGAGCGCGGGTGTTCCTGGCCTGCAGGCTTTCGAGATCGGAGCCTTCGGCGAAAACATCCGATATGGCGAGCGCGAGCGCCGTGCCGCGCCGGGCACGAAACAAAAGTGTGTGCTGCGGGATGGTCAGCAACTGGTCGTCGGGGTGAACGGCGCCGACGGTCTTCGCCAGCTCGACCTCGCGCGTGCGGCGCACCGAACCGACAGAGACGGTGGAGACGAAGCGGCGATTGGTGCCGGCAAGCGCGGTGCCGGAGGAGCTGGACGGGTCTTCCAGCACGACGATGCGGGTGATGAAGCTCTGCGCGGTGGCGCGGTGCTTCTCGATCGCCGCTTCCGGGATGGTGGTCAGGCCGGTATCCATGAAGGTTGCTCCGTGGTGTGACGGTCAGACGTCCGAGATGACCTGCCCATTCGACAGGATGTGAACCTTGTAGCCGGAAAAGATCTTCTGCGCTTCGCCGGCGGCATAGAGCGCCTGGTAGGCCTCGTGCGGGATCAATGCGTGGTTCTCATAGCTCGACACGCCCTGGCGCGCGGCCTCGAGGTCGTCGGTGTTGATGAAGAACTCCTGCGTCGTCTTCTCGCTCGAAAACAGCCCCCTGCGGCCGGGTTTTTCGCCCTTGGAGTAGACCTCCTGGATGGTCCAGGTCAGCAGCCAGGCGTTCTCCGGCTTGCGCACCTTGGCCAGAACCTCGGTCACCGTAGAATTGTTGTCGGTGATCCCGGCCGAATAGAAGGGGCCAAGCACCACGCGGCGCAACTGCTTGGGGTGGAGCGGTTCGAAATCCTTGTCGAGGTTGACCGCGATCGTTGCCGGCGACAGCGTATAGGCCGAGTTCTTTTCGGTGAAATCGTCGAAGCGATGGGCAAGCTCGGGATTGAGCAGGCCATCGACTGGCAATGGAATGTCGATCTGGTCGTTGAGCTTGCCATTGCGGTCGACGAGCTGGCGGATCATGTCTTCGGAGGAATCTTCCACCGTCACCATGTAGACCAGCGGCAGGTTGGCGCTGCCGTCGAAGGTCGCCCAATGGACCAGGTAGTAGGGCCGCGCCGTCTTCGGATTGACGGAAACCTTGGCCGTCTGCGCCAGGGTGAAGGGGCCGAAGGTCTGCTCGCTCTTGACGTCCTCGAGATAAAGCCTCTCGGCCATCGACTTCTGCAGCGCTTGGGGGAATTCCTTGTGGCGCAGGATGAAGTCGGCCATCTCCTCGCGCAATTCGTCGGCCAGCGGGATGTTGGCGAGCCGCGTGTCAGCCTGGCGGCGGTCATTTTCGAGCTCAAGCAGGTTCTGGAACACCGGGAATCCGCTTTCGGCGCGCGAAATGCGGAACGTGTCCATGAAGCCCAGCCGGTTGCGCCAGCAGGAGAACGACTTGTCGAGCCGGGCGATGTATTCGGCGACGATCTTGGCGACGATGCCGTGCCGGTAGAGGGGCGAGCGATCGTCGCGCATGAACACTTCCAGCCCGCTGAGCGCTGCCGTGATTGCCGAGAAATACCGCGCCGCCGCGTCGTTTTCGGAGGTCATGCTATTGGCCATGGCATTGTCGCACCGGTGCGGGCGGCAATTACGACTGCACGTAATTGGCCGAATTGTGCTTCTTCAGCACTTCGTCGAAACGGCGGGCGAAGGCGTCGTCGGCCAGCTTCTTGCGGCGCTGGATGTCGGCGGTGGCCACCATGTTCTTCTCGTGCATCTCGAGCAGGTCGCCAATGTGCTTCTGCGAGGCGGCACCAATGCCGGCCATGGTCTCCTCGGCGGTGTTGTCGACCTGGCTGCCCAGCGTGTTGATCTTGTGGGCGACGTCCTGCTGAGCCGCGGTCTTCAGCGAATCCTCCAGCGCCTTGTAGAGAACGATGCGCTGCTCGGTGTCGATGGTCAGCTTGTTGATCAGGGTCGACTGTGCGGCGATCTGGTTGTTGAGCGAATCGACGAAGGTCTGGAACATCGAGGTGTAGCGCTCCAGCGTCTGGCTCTCGGCCAGCAACTCCTGTTCCTTGGCCTGCTTCTCATTGTATTCCGTGGCGAGCTTGGAACGTTCGCCTTCGAGCTGCGTGCGTTCCTTCTGGCTGGTGGAGGCCGCGATCTTGTTTTCGATGTCGAGCAGCATCGGATTGAGCTCCTCGATGCGCTTCTGCACGGTTTCCAGGTTGGACATGGTGGCCTTGCGGCGCTCGATAACCTGCGACAGGCTGGTCTCGGAGGTCTTGTAGCGCTGGTCGAGGACTTCTTTCTGCGCCTTCAATATGCCGACGATGGTGTCGGACTTGGCCAGCAATTCCTGCAGGTTGCCCGCCAGTGACATGTTGCGGACGCGGTCGGTGCGCAGACGCTGCTTGCGCTGGCTGGAGAAGATGCCGATGAAGTTTTCCCAGCCGGTGTAGTTCTTCATGCTCTCGAACTCGGCGCCGAAAACGTTGGTGGCGTCCTCCAGCCCGATGATCAGGTCGGCAATATTGCCTTCCATCACCTTCTGTTGCTTCAGCACGTCTTCGATGCGGGCGTTCTCGATATCGAAATTGGCGTCGCCGATCTTCTTGTCGGCGGTGGCAAGTTTGTCGAGCACGGCGCCGGACTGGTCTATCTTGGTGCGCATGTCCTGGACGACCTGCTTGGTCCTGGCAATTTCGGCATCGAAATTCTGCAATGTCGCCATAAGGGCCTCCCGCTCCGGCATCAGGTCGCTGATTGCGAACAGCGGCGAATATATGTGGGGCTTCAGGGGATTGAAAGACGTGAAGACAGGGGCGCTTCGAAAACAAAAACCTTGCCCACGCCCTTGAAACGCAATCGATCCGCGATCATGGCGAAAGGATCGTTTGGAATACGCGTGGTTCAACTGTCATTGAACTTCAACGTCGGCGGATGTCGGCCAGGCATTCAGTCCCCCGCTGCCACGAATGCCTGAAATCCGACGGAGCATTGAGCGCGGTGAGGACGGTGGCAGCTCGGCGTCCATCGCGGGGACGGAATAATCCTGGCTCAGGGCTTGGGATCGGCCTTCAGATAAGCGATGACATTGGCGATGTCCTCGTCGTTGTTCAGGCCGGCAAAGGCCATCTTGTTACCGGGCACTTTTTGCCGCGGCGCCTTCAGATACTCGGCGAGGTTGGCCTCGTCCCAGACGAGACCGGCGGCGCCTGCACTCTTCATCGCTTCGGAGTAATGGCCGAGGAAGCTCTCGGCACTGCCGGCGGCGCGGCCGACGACACCCATCAGATGCGGGCCGACCTTGTCGCGGTCGCTCGCTGCTTCATGGCAGGCCATGCATCGGTTGAAGACCCTCTTGCCCAGTGCCGGATCGCCGCCGGCATGGGCGGCAAGGACGCCGGCAAGCAGAAAGGCTGCGGCAGACGAAGCGGCTCGAAACATGGCTATCCCCGACGAGTTCTGGCTGGAACGAGAGGACGCAGAATAGGACCGGGGCCTTAACAAACGCTGCATCGTGGCGGGATCGCGAAAGCCGATCGATGGCGGCAAGTGTGGCGGCCGTGATGCCACAGCCCGGTCAAGGCGCGACAAAGCCGATGAAATCGTCGGGGGCGGCGCGACCCATTTCTTCTTCCCAATGGCGACGGCAGAGCGAGACATAGACGTCCTTGCCGATCGCCACCTGTTCGCCCTGCCGAGCGACCTTGCCGTCGGGGCCGAGGCGCACCACCATCGTCGCCTTGCGGCCGCAGCGGCAGATGGTGCGCACTTCGCGCAGCTCATCGGCTATGGCCAGCAACGCGCGCGAGCCGGAAAACAGCTTGCCCTGGAAATCCGTGCGCAGGCCATAGCACATGACCGGAATGTCGAGCCGGTCGGCGATCCGGGCGAGCTGCCAGACCTGCTCCTCCTCGAGGAACTGCGCCTCGTCGACGAAGACGCAATGCACGGCACCGTGCTGATGATGTTCGGCGACGCGGGCGAACAGGTCGTCGCCGTCACGAAACATCTCGGCTTCCGTTTCCAGTCCGATGCGTGACGAAATCAGGCCGGTGTCGCCCTTGCGGTAGTGGCCGGCGACGAACAGCATCGTCGTCATGCCGCGCTCGCGGTAATTGTACGACGCCTGCAGGAGCATCGTCGTCTTGCCCGCATTCATCGTCGCGTAGTGGAAATACAGTTTGGCCATGGCGCCCTTTTAAGCCCACTTGGCCGGGCCCGGGGAAGGCCCCTGGCAGGCCTTCCACCAAAAAAGCCGGCTCGCATGGAAAAAGCGGCTGACGTGTCGCTGATCGGCCAGCCAGCGCCGTTGATCGTGATTGCCTTAATGCTTGAAACCGCACGAGAATGGTGTTTGGCTGACGAAACAAGGCGGGCACAAAAACCGTGACTTCGCCTCGCCAAAGAATCGAAATGGGAGAAAGTTCATGTCGCGTATGAATTCCTTCGTCGCAGGCCTCGGCCTTGCGGCTTTCTTGTCGACGAGCGCTGCCTTCGCCGGGGATCCGGCTAGCTGCAAGGCGGTACGCCTTTCCGATGTCGGATGGACCGATATCCAGGCGACGACCGGCATCGCCTCGGTGCTGCTCACGGCGCTCGGCTACGAGCCGCAGGTAATCCAGCTGTCGGTGCCGGTGACGATGGCGTCGCTGAAGAACAAGGACCTCGATGTCTTCCTGGGCAACTGGATGCCGTCGATGACCAACGACATCAAGGACTACACGGCCGACGGTTCGGTGGAGACCATCAGCACGAACCTGACCGGCGCCGGCTACGGCATCGTCGTGCCGACCTATGTGGCGGATGCCGGCGTCAAGACACTGACCGACCTCGGCAAGTTCAAGGACAAGTTCGACGGCAAGATCTACGGCATCGAGGCCGGCAATGACGGCAACCGCATCATCCTCGACATGATCAAGAACCCGAAGGACAATCTCGAAGGCTTCGAACTGGTCGAATCCTCGGAGGCCGGCATGCTGACGCAGGCCGAGCAGTCGATGAAGAACAATGAGTGGATCGCCTTCCTCGGCTGGACGCCGCACCCGGTGATGGGCGCCATGAAGATCACCTATCTCGACGGCATGGGCGACAGCGGCTTCGGTGCCGCCACCGTCCACACCAATGTGCGCAAGGGCTACACCACCGAATGCCCGAACGCCGGCAAGCTCATTGCCAACCTCAAGTTCAACCTGGACATGGAAGGCCAGTTGATGGACGCCATCCTCAAGGGCGGCGACGCCCAGACTGTCGCCACCGACTGGCTGAAGAAAAATCCGGATGCCGTGACACCCTGGATCGCCGGCGTGACCACCTTCGACGGCGGCGATGCGGCAGCGGCCATCAAGACCGCACTGGGGAGCTGAGCCGACTGACTTCGGCATGCACGCGTGAGAACAAAAGGGCAGCCACTGGAAAAGGCTGCCCTTTTTCATATGCTGTGAGAAGATGACGTGACGACAGCGGACACCGCGGCAAAGCGATGCCGGTAGGAGAGGGGGCAAGATGGATCCGATTTCCAAATTCCTGGTCAGCTACAAGATTCCCATCGGCCCATGGGGCAAGGCGTTCTTCGGGTTCCTCACCGACAATTTCGACACCGTCTTCAGGGCCTTTTCCAACGGCCTGAACTTCATTCTCGACAGCCTGGTCGACCTCCTGCTGGTCGTGCCGCCGGTGCTGCTGGCGCTCATCATCGCCATCATCGCCTGGTTGCTGCAGCGTTCGCGCCCGCTCGCCATCGGCGTCTTCCTCGGCCTGATCTTCATCATCAACCAGAACCTGTGGAAGCAGACGGTGCAGACGCTGGTGCTGGTCGTGGCCGCCGCCGCCATGGCGATGGCCATCGGCGTGCCGCTCGGCATCTGGGCGGCGCACAAGCCGAAGGTCTACCGCTTCATGCTGCCGGTGCTCGACCTGATGCAGACGCTGCCGACCTTCGTCTACCTGATCCCGGTGCTGACCCTGTTCGGCCTTGGCAACGCGCCCGGCCTCATCGTCACCATCATCTTCGTCATCCCGACCGCGGTCCGGCTCACGCATCTCGGCGTCGTCTCCGTGCCCAAATCGATCATCGAGGCCGGCGAGGCGTTCGGCGCCACCAGGAGCCAGCTGCTGTGGAAGGTCGAACTGCCCTCGGCGCTGCCCACCATCATGGCGGGCCTGACCCAGTCGATCATGCTGTCGCTGTCGATGGTGGTGTTCGCAGCGCTGATCGGCGCCGGCGGGCTCGGCACCGAGATCAACCGCGCGCTCGGTTCGCGCCGCATCGATCTCGGCCTCGAGGCCGGGCTCGCCATTGTCGTGCTCGCCATCGTGCTCGACCGCATGACCCGCATTGGCGTTGGAGGCAAGAAATGACCGTCGCCGTCGATTTCAGGAACGTCGATATCGTCTTCGGCGCCGACCAGGCGGGTTCGCTGGCGCTGATCGACAAGGGCGCGACGCGCGCCGAGATCCTCGAGCAGACCGGCAATGTGCTCGGTTGTGCCGGCGCCAGCCTTACCGTGCATGAGGGCGAGATTTCCGTCCTCATGGGTCTGTCCGGCTCGGGCAAGTCGACACTGCTGAGAGCGGTCAATCGCCTGAACGTCGTCTCGCGCGGCCAGGTTCTGGTCAAGGATGGCGACCGCACCGTCGATGTCGTCACCTGCGACGAGGCTACCTTGCGGCGCCTGCGGCAGAAGCAGGTTGCGATGGTGTTCCAGCAGTTCGGCCTGCTGCCGTGGCGGACGGTGGAAGAGAATGTCGGGCTTGGCCTCGAACTTGCCGGCGTGCCGGATGCCGAGCGCAAGGAGCGCGTCCACAGGCAGCTCAAGCTGGTCAATCTCGAGCAGTGGTCGAAGAAATACGCGCATGAGCTTTCGGGTGGCATGCAGCAGCGCGTCGGGTTGGCGCGCGCCTTCGCCACCGAGGCGCCGATCCTTCTGATGGACGAGCCGTTCTCGGCGCTCGACCCGCTGATCCGCACCAAGCTGCAAGACGAGTTGCTGCAGCTGCAGGCCGAACTGAAGAAGACCATCATCTTCGTCAGCCACGACCTCGAGGAAGCGCTGAAGATCGGCAGCCACATCACAATCATGGAGGGTGGACGCATCGTGCAGACCGGCGCGGCGGAGGACATCGTGCTCAAGCCCGCCAACGATTATGTCCGCGACTTCATCGCCAATGTGAATCCGCTGTCGGTGCTGACCGCCTGGAACGTGATGCGCGATCGCCGCGATCTCGAACAGGGCAAGGACGGCTGGGTGTGGCTCGACCGGCGCAAGACGACGCGCTTCAAGATCGACGACCATGGCCTTGTGGCGGCGGCTGAGCGTGACGGCAAGCCGGCGGTATGGGTGTCCTGCGCCGACGTCGAAGGCCAGCCCGAGGAAGCGGCCCAGGTGTTCTGGGCCAATCCCGGAACGTCGCTGAAGACCGTGATGCTGGCCATGCACCGGTCGCAGACTGCGCCCGTGGCGCTGTTCGATGACCAGTCGCGCTTCGTCGGCGCGATCGGCATCAGGGACGTGCTGAGCGCGGTGCTGCGGCGGTAATCCCTCAGTCGCGTCTCAAGTCGCCAGCGGCAGGCGCAGCTCCGTCAGCAGGCCGCCGTCCGGATGGTTGGACAGGCGGATCTCGCCGCCGGCGGCACGCGCGATGTTGCGGGCGATGGTGAGGCCGAGGCCGAGGCCGCCGGTCTGGCGGTTGCGGGACTGTTCCAGGCGCACGAAAGATCCGAACACGGCGTCGATCTGGGCTTGCGGAATACCCGGCCCCTCGTCGCGTATGGCCAGCGTGATCATGTCGCCCGACCGGTACAGGCTGAGATGCGCCTTCTTGCCGTAGGTAACTGCATTTTGCACAAGATTGGTGACGCAGCGCTTGAGCGCGACCGGTCGCGCCATGCAGATCAGGCCGCGCGAGCGCGTATCATCATTGTCGAAGGAGACCTCGGCGTAGCCGTCGGCGATCGATTCCACCAGCGACCAAAAGTCAATGCGCTCGCTCTTTTCCTCGTTCACCTCGAAAGTGGCGAAGTCGATGACCGAACTGGCGATGCTCTCGACATCGGCGAGATCGTGCGCCAGCGCCTCGCGAACCGCCGACTTGCGCAACAGTTCCAGGCGCAGCCGCATCCTGGTCATCGGCGTGCGCAGGTCGTGCGCCAGCGCGGCGGCCAGGTGCTCACGGTCCTCGACATATTCACGCAATCTCGCCTGCATGGCGTTGATCGCCTTGGCGGCGGCGCGCACCTCGCGGCTGCCGCTTTCGGCGATCGGCGGGCTCTTGAGGTCATTGCCGATCCGGTTCACGGCGGTTTCCATCATCCGGTAGGGCGCGGTCAGCCGGCGCAGCGACCAGATCGACATGATCACCACCAGCCCCGCTATCAGCGAATAGAGCGGCAGGCTGTCGAAGCTCAGGATCGGGCCGACCGGCGTGATCGGCTCGGTGAAGTTCAGCCATTGGCCGTCGGCGAAGCGCAGCGAGGCGGTCAGCTTGTCACTCTGGGCGAAATTCGCCGCCAGCACCAGGAGATCGCGTTCCACCTGGCCGACGTCCCTGTTCATGACCTCGCCACCGGGGCTGTCGGATTCCTGCGTCGCCGGATCGCGCCGGACGCGCGCGTCGGTGACGCCGAACTTCGACAGCCGTCCAACGAGAATGTCTTCCAGCTCGGCGAGTTCATCGTCGCCGGCGATCGACGAGGTGACCGCGGGGGTGTCTGAAACCGTGAGAGCGTAGGTGGCGTTGAACAGGCCGGATGCGGTCGCCTTGCGCTCCTCGGGCGTGGCGGCATGCATCAGCTGCACCAGCGAATAGGCGCGGTCGTTGAGGCGGTAGAGATCGACCACGTCATTGGCGGCCGCGCGGTCGCGCGACACGATGTAGAGCGTCGCGACCTGACTGATCAACAGGCCGGCAATGACGATCAGCAGCACCCACACAGGCAGGGTCTGCGGCAGGAAACGTCTCATTCGGAAGTCGTTTCGGGGAGGAACTGATAGCCGCCGCTGCGCACCGTCAGGATCAGCTTGGGCGTCTTGGGGTCATCTTCCATCTTGCGCCGCAGCCGGCTGACCAGGATGTCGATGCTGCGGTCGAAGGAATAATCGCTATCGCCGCCGGAGAGTTCGATGAGCTGGTCGCGGGTCAGCACGCGCTGTGCGCTCTTGACGAAGGTCTGCAACAGATTGAACTCCGCCATGGTCAGTTCGACCCTGACATCGTCGGGCGCGGTCAGCCGGCGCCGCGAACAATCCATCGTCCAGCCGGCGAAGCGGTAGATCTGCTTCGATGTGACGCGTTTGGGCTCGGGGGCACCGTTGCGCCGCAGCACGGCGCGTATGCGGGCCAGCAATTCGCGGGGGTCGAAAGGTTTGGGCACATAGTCGTCGGCGCCCATCTCGAGGCCAACCACGCGGTCTGTCGTCTCGGTGACGGCGGTCAACATGATGATCGGCGTCGAATACTGGGCCCGGATGTCACGGCACAGTTCCAGCCCGCTCCTGCCGGGCAGCATGACGTCGAGCACGATGAGATCGACCTGTGCACGGCGCAGGATCGTTTCCATCTCGGTGCCGTCGGCGGCAACCGATGTGTGCAGGCCGCGCTTCTGGAAGAACTCCTGCAGCAGGTCGCGAATGCCCTTGTCGTCGTCGACGATCAGTATGTGTGCGTCGGATTTCACGGGGATCCTGTCTTCGTTGACCTGCCAAGCCGGCAGGCGGCCACCCACACGATAGAATTCGGGCCATATGTTGGCCAGTGCCTTGGATTTCAAGGCAAGGTAAATCTGGCAATCTCCACACCGAATGCGCTGGAGGCCTCCCCCCGGGGCGCACAGACACAATCCAGAAACAAAATTCTATAATCGGGAAAAACTCCTGAAAAACTAGGCCGGCATAACGGTGCCGTGGCGGTCAGGTCATTTGGCCGCGACGCAAGTCTCCGGGTTCACGGATTAACCGATGCCAAGGTTGTCGATCAGTTTGTTGGGTGCGTTGATGGGCATTTCGCTCGTCACAGCCGCTGCTGGACAATCGGATGCAAAAGTGACGCCCACCACCCGGACCGAGCGGTGTGCCAATCTCAGCCACCAATTCGATGAAGCCCTCGAAACCCATGCCACGGCAACGCAGGTCACCGCGGCAAAGGCACTTCAGAGAAAGGGCAACCGGTACTGCGCCGCCAAGAAACAGGCACAGGGTATCCGGATGCTCGCCAACGCTTTGAAGTTGCTGGGGGTGACACCGAACGACCCGGTTCAGTGACACTCGAAACCCGACCCGCATGAAAAGGAAATGAAGCCATGAAAAAGTCCATCCTCTCCGCCACCGGTCTCGCCGTTGCTCTCGCCTTCGCCATGCCGGCTCTCGGCAACGCCGCTGCCACCACGACCGCCGCTCCGGCTGCTTCCTCGACGACCACCGCTCCGGCGACCACGACCGCCAAGCCTCCGGTGAAGAAGGTCGTTGCCAAGAAGCACAAGAAGGCGAAGAAGACTGTCAAGAAGACCGACAAGAAGGTCGCTCCGAAGGCTTAATCCAGGTCGGGCACACTGCCTGCCTTATGACAAGGCCGCTCCAGTCGCGTTTTGCTGGAGCGGCCTTCTTCCTGTCCGAAAAAGCCGAAGGCCGTGTATCGGCAGTGAAGCGAACGGACAGGTCCGAACGATGTGGCCGAAGCCGGCGCCGGCGGCTTTGTCTCGATCGGCCTTAACCCGATTGCAAGGCCGGCGCCGTAGGACAATCCGCATGAAGAGGCGGCTTTCGTCCATTCTGCGCTCGATCGTGTTCGGCAGCCTGGTCGCCACCGGCGCCGCCCGGCTTATGATCCTGTTCACCGCCAGTCCCGTGCCGGATGCGGCCAGCGGCCGCACCGAGCCGTCACTGTTCGCGCCTGTGATTTCCACCGACTGGGATTACATCACGCCCGCGCAGACCTGGCTGCTCATCGCACTTGCCAGCGTGACGCTGATCTGCGTCGTCGCCTGGCCGGTCGCATCCTGGATGGAACGCCGGTCGGATGCTGCCGGAAACTTGCCCTCCCGGAGCGGCTTCGGCCGCCAGGGCCGTTGAACCGCGGGCCGCACTTCCCACATAGCTCTGTGATTGGACGCTCGCTTTCGCCCGTGCGAAAATAGGGGCGTAGCCGAGGCTCGCGCAATTGCCGGTTCCCATGCCTGAAATCACGACAAAACCCCGTACGCAGACCCTACCCAAGACCGAGCGGCCGAAGCTCTACAAGGTCATCCTGCTCAATGACGATTTCACGCCGCGTGAATTCGTGGTGACGGTGCTGAAGGGCGAGTTCAAGCTCAGCGAAGACCAGGCGCATCGGGTGATGATCACGGCGCATCGGCGCGGCGTCTGCGTCGTCGCCGTCTTCACCAAGGACGTCGCCGAGACAAAGGCGACACGGGCCACCGACGCCGGCAAGGCCAAGGGCTATCCGCTGATGTTCACGACGGAGCCGGAGGAGTAGAGCAGGGCTCCTTCATAGCCTTGGCTCCCTTCGCAACGCCGATAATTGGCGAAACCATCCGCGACAGCGTCTTTCTCCCCGTATAGTGACGGGGAGAAGGAAGCTACCGCCCTTCGCGGTACCACATCGAACCCATCGCCAGCAGCAGCAGGCCGAGACCGAGGAAGCCGCCGAACAGCGGCACGCGCGAGACCGCCTTGAGTACGCTGTCGTCGGTGGTGCGCAGGCCGATCCAGTCGGCGCCGGACGCTTCGCCCGAGGACCGTACGGGGACGATCGAGGGCAAGGTCACGTCGCCGCCTCCAAGGGTCGATCCCGCAAGCCTGCGAACGCTGCCGCCGGTGGCTTCGGCGGGAGCCTTCAGCCGGTCCTGCGTGGAAACGACGTCGGCGAATTCGGGTGCGTTGACCGGCCCGACATGGGCGAGCGCGGTAAGGTCGCCATTGCCGACCTGGTAAAGGCCGATCTCGGAGGTCTGGGCGCTGCCCAGGAAGACACCGGGTTCGGATTTCTCGAGCTTGACGGTAATGGTCTTGCCGGAGGGCGTAATGATCTGGGCCGGGCCGGGGTCGTCGGCCATGGTCTGGCGGCGGATTTCCAGCACCATGCCGCGCCCGTCGGCGGTCAGCCGTTCCTCCTCGAGCTCTGGCTCCTTCATCAGCCAGTGGGCGATGCGGCGGTAGAGCTGGACATGCGGGCCGCCGCCTTCGAAGCCGCGCGCCCACAGCCAGCCCTGGTCGGACAGAAGCATGCCGACGCGGCCTTCTCCCTTGCGGTCGAGCAGGAGCAGCGGCCGGTTGTCGGCCCCCTTCATCACCACCTCGCCTTCGGGATTCTGCACGCCTATGGTGCGGAACCAGCGGCTCCAGTGCGGCGGCTCGCTGGCAGAACCGTCGAGACCGCGCGTCACCGGATGGCGCTGGCCGATGTCGGTGAGGCGTGGGTAGAACGCCTTGTCGACGACCTCGCCGGTCGGCATCGCCGGCAGCGCCGACATCAGCGGCGTGCGCGCGATCGAGCTTTCACCGGCATATTCGGGTCCGGCCGCAATCAGCAGCGCGCCGCCTTTTTCGACATATTCGGAGATGTAGTCGTAATAGAGGATCGGCAGCACGTCGCGGTGCTGGTAGCGGTCGAAGATGATCAGGTCGAAATCCTTGATCTTCTCGACGAACAGTTCCCGCGTCGGGAAGGCGATCAGCGACAATTCGTTGATCGGCGTGCCGTCCTGCTTCTCCGGTGGCCGCAGGATGGTGAAATGGACGAGATCGACCGAGGCGTCGGATTTCAACAGATTGCGCCAGGTGCGCTCGCCCGCATGCGGCTCGCCAGAGACGAGCAGCACGCGCAGGTTCTCGCGAATGCCGTCGACCAGCGCGATGGCGCGGTTGTTGGTGTCGGTGAGCTCGCCCGGCTCGCGATCGATGGCGAGTTCGATGATGTTGCGCCCAGCGCCGGGAATGGTCACGTGCAGCGGCATGGCCTGGCCGACGGTGGCATGCTCGACAGCGACCTGCTCGCCATTGACCGAAACGCGCACATCGACCGGCCCGGTTTCGTTGCTGGTTGAAATGACGCGATAGGTCATATCGAGCGGCTTGCCGACGAGGGCGAAGCGGGGCGCGTTCTCGAAACGTATGCGGCGATCCTTCTCGTGGTCGTTGCCGGTGATCAAGGCGTGCAGCGGGGCATTGAAATCAGGCGCGCCGGCGGGTGCGTCATGCACTTCGCCATCGGTTATCATGACGGCGCCGCCGATGCGCGAGGGCGGCACGTCGCGGAAGGCGTTTTCGAGCGCGCCGAACAGCCGCGTTTCCGTGCGTTCCTCGGCGGCTTCCGACTTGCCGGCCTCGACGACGCGGACGTCGAACTGCTTGAAGCGGCCGAGGCGCTGCTCAAGCCCGGCCAGCGCCTCGTCGGTCTGTTTGGTCCGTTCACCGATGTCCTGGCTCTGGCTCCGGTCGACGATCAGGGCAACCACGCTTTGCTGCGGCTCGCGCTCCTCGTTGAGGAACACCGGATTGAAGAGAGCGGCGGCGAGCGCCAGCAATGCGACGAGGCGCAGGACCGCGCCGCGCTGGCGAAACCACAGGCCGACGGCCGCGAGCAGGGCCAGCGGCACCAGCACCAGGGCCAGCAGCGGCCAGGAGATCAGCGGTTCGAAGGAGATCGACCAGTTCACGTCTTACCCTCCCCCTTGCAGGGAGGGCCGATCCGCGGGGCGGGCGCAAGAAGGAGCGTCATCTTACTGGCCCAACCGTTCAAGCAATATGGGCACGTGCACCTGGTCGGATTTGTAGTTGCCGGTCAGCATGTACATCATGATGTTGACCCCGGCGCGCAGCGCATAGATGCGCTGCATCGGATCGTTGGGCACGGTCGGCAGCAGCGGGTCGCCATTCTCGTCGACGGCCCAGGCGCCAGCAAAATCATTGGCGGTGATCATGATCGGCGAGACGCCGTCACCGGTACGCACCGGCCGGTTTTCGGCATTGCTGGCGTCGAGCGATGCCTCGACCCAGAGCGGGCTGCCGGCGAAGCGGCCAGGGAATTCGGGCAGAATGAAGAAGGATTTGGTCAGAACATGATCCGACGGCACCGGCTCCAGCGGCGGCACGTTGAGGTTGCCGAGGATGTCGCGCAGCCGCTCGGTGGCGGGGCTGGTCGAGTCGGCGCCGATGCCGTTGGCGAACTGGTCGCGCGTGTCGAACAGCACGGTGCCGCCCTGCTGCATATAGGCATCGATACGGGCAATCGCGGCCTGGCTGGGCATGGCTGCGGCCGGATCGATCGGCCAATAGATGAGGGGAAAGAACGAAAGCTCGTCCTTGGAGATGTCGACGCCGGCCGGCGCGCCCGGCTCGAGCGCGGTCTTCTCGATGAGGAAGCGGGTCAGGCCCTCGAGCCCGGCGCGACTGATCGAATCGTCGCCGGGCACGCCAGTCAGCACATAGGCTATCCGGGTCTTGGAGATGTCCTCTATCGCGGCGGTGTCGCCAGGCTTGGCATCGTCGGCGCGCGCGGGGCCGACATGGCCGAACAGCGCGCCGAGCCCGATCAGAATGGCCGCCATGGTGGTTACGGCCGCAGCGCGGCGCGGCCTGCGCGTCAACAGGCCGCCCATCCAGAACACCGCCAGCGTATCGAGCACCATCAGCGCCAGCGCGGCGGCCACCAGCGCGCCCTTCAAATTACGCGATTCGTCAAAGGCATACTGAATTGTGGTGACCGGGACAGTGATTTGCGGGCGCGCCAGCGGCGCAAGCGTGCTTGTCGCATCGAGCAAATTGTGGGCGAAAACGCCGGCTTCCGAGCCATAGAGGCCGGGCGGGTTTTCGAAGGTCACCGGCAGTGTACCGGCGCCCGGCACCAGCGGGCGCGCATCCGGCGTCGGCGGCACCAGCATTCCGTCGGCCGCTATCATGCGGTAGGGCGCCAGCGAGGTGGCGGCGGCTTCGGCATTGGCGATGGCGGCTCCCTGGTTGCGCGACAGCTGCACGATGCGGCGCAGCATCTCGACGAAGCTGCCTGAGATCGGCAGGTTCGACCAGGTTGCTTCGGGCGTGACGTGGAACAGCACGAGCGTGCCCTTGCCCTTCTTCAGGCCGGTGACCAGAGGCGTGCCGTCGGCAAGCGCTGCCCAGGTGCGCTCGACGATATCGGGCGTCGGTTCGGCCAGCACCTGCCTGGAAACGGTCACCTCGGTCGGCGGCGCCAGATCGGCGAAGGGGCCAGCCTTGGGGAATTCGGTGACCGGCTGCGGCGTGGTCCATGACAATGCGCCGCCGAGCGAGCGTTCGCCGGTGCGCAGACGCACCGGCAGCAGGTCGTCGTCATTGCCGGCGGCGGCCAGCCGCGACCCGGCGAAACGCACCAGGGTGCCGCCCTTTTCAACCCAGTCGACGAGCCTTGGCCTGATCTGTGCGGGAATGGTACCAATATCGGCCATGACGATCATCGCCGGCTTCTGGTCGAGGATCTGCGGAATGGCGTCGGCCAGGTCGGCGCTGGAAGGTTCGACCAGGTCGGCGAAGGGCTGGAGCGCGCGCCTGATATAGTAGAGCGGCGATAGCAGCGGCTGCGCCTGGTCGGCCTCGGCCTGCGACAGGAGCCCGACACGGCGGCGCTTGGAGCTTTCGTCCAGCACGCGCACCGCGCCCGCCTGACGCTCGCCATCGAGCGCGATCGAGGCGAAATCGTTGCGCAGCTCGAACGGCACCGCCATGGTGCCGGTGGCGGTGGATTGGCCGGGTGCGAAAGTCAGCGTCGCATCGGCGATGCGGCGGCCCTTGTCGTCGAAGGCGCCAGCGGTGACTTGCGCCGGGGCCGCATCGCCGGGCGCGCGGATGGCGGTGAGGGCAAAACCGTCGACGTCGTTCTCGGCGCCTGTCAGGCCGGTCAGCGACATCCGGTCGGCAACGGCCCACACGGCGCGGGCGGCGTTTTTGGACAGGAGCGTGTTGAAGGCGGCCTCGTCGCCCTTCGCCGCCAGTCCGTCGGCCAGCACGGCGACGCTGGCGCCCGGCAGGCGCTCCAGGGCGGCGGCGACGCGGGCGTAGACCGCCGGCCGGTCGGTCGGGATCGGCCGCGGCTTTGCCGCGCGCAGGCGGTCGAGCGCCGCGGCCGCATCGAAGGGGCCGATCTCGGCATTGGGTTTTTCGGCGGTGAAGGCGATGATGACCGGCACGCCGTTCGAACCGGCGTCGGCGATCAGCCGCTCGGCGGTTGCGATGCGCTTGTTCCAGTCGGCGGCGCTTGCCCAGCCATTGTCGACGACCAGCGCCAGGGCCGCGCCCTCGGCCGGCAGTTTCTCGCGCGGATTGAAGACCGGTTCGGCAAGGGCGGCGACGATGAGCGCCGCCATCAGCAGCCTGAGCAGCGTCAGCCACCAGGGGCTCTGCTGCGGGGTTTCCTCGCGCTTCAGCACGCGCGCCAGGATCTTCAGCGGCGGAAACACCTCGGTCTGCGGCCTGGGCGGGGTCAGCCTGAGCAGCCACCAGATCACCGGCAGCGCCAAAAGACCCCACAGCAGCATGGGCGCGCCAAAGGAAAGCGGCAGCCAGCTCATGCGACGGCCTTTCCTGGCTGATCGCCACCAGCGATCATGCCGCCACGATCGCCAGCGATCGGCCTGGGCTGATCGCCACCGGCGATCATGCCGACGTGGCCAATAGCGGTCAGCCCGGGCTGACCGCCATCCGTCATCGCCATGTGCAGGCGTACCAGGGCGTCGGAAGCCAGCCGATCGGTGTGGTTGACGGTGAAGCTCCAGCCGAGCCGTTTGCACCAGCTGGCCAGTTCCTGGCGTCGGGCGCCATAGAGCAGGCGATACTCATCGGCCAGCATCTCGGCGCGGCCGGCGGTCAGCTTCTCGCCGCTCTCCGGGTCGGTGAATTCGGTGCGGCCGGCATAGGGGAATGTCTCCTCGGCCGGGTCGGCGACCTCGATCAGATGCGCGCGCACGCCATGGCGGGCGAGCACGTCGAGCCAGGCCATCGTTTCCTCGACCGGGTCGAGGAAATCACTGGCGATGACGATGTCGCAGAAGCGGCGGATGCCGGAGAGATCGGGTTTGGCCGGCAAGTCGCCGGCATGCATGAGCTGGGCGGCGATGCGCTCGGCGCCGTTGCGGGCGGTGAACGGATCGGTAAGGCCGGGCCAGGCGATGCGCTCACCGCTGCGCGACAGCAGCTCGGCCATGGCCAGCGCCAGCACCAGGCCGCGCGATTGCTTGGAAACGGCGGCACCGGTCGATTTGTAGAGCATGGACGGTGAGGGGTCGGCCCACAGCCACACCGTATGGGCAGCTTCCCATTCGCGGTCGCGCACATAGGTGTGGTCGTCGCGAGCCGAGCGGCGCCAGTCGATGCGCGAGGAATCGCCTTCGACATAGGGCCGGAACTGCCAGAAATTCTCGCCGATGCCGCGCTTGCGGCGGCCATGCCAGCCGGCGATCACGGTGTTGACGATGCGGCGCGCCTCGACCAGCAAGTCGGGCACGAGCGAAGCCCGCAACCGGCCGCGGGCGAGCGCGTCGCGCGTCGCTGCCGGAGCCTGGAGCTCGCCGATGCGCGCCATCAAATCCCTTTCACGAGCTTGGCCACCACATCGCGCACGCTGGTGCCTTCGGCGCGGGCGGCGAAGGTCAGCGCCATGCGGTGCTGGAGCACCGGCTCGGCCAGAGCCCGCACATCGTCGACCGACGGCGCCAGCCGCCCATCATAGAGCGCGCGCGCCCTCGTGCACAGCATCAGTGCCTGGCTGGCGCGGGGACCCGGGCCCCAGGCGACATGCCTGTCGGTTTCGGCGTTGCCCTGGCCGGGGCGCGCCGAGCGCACCAGGGCCAGGATTGCCTCGACCACGCTTTCAGGCACCGGCATGCGGCGGATCAGCGTCTGGATATCCCTCAGCCGCGCCGGCTGCAGCACATTCTGTGCCTTCGCGTCCTCGACCCCAGTGGTTTCCAAAAGGATGCGGCGCTCGGCCTCGAGTTCGGGATAGAGGATGTCGACCTGCATCAAAAAACGGTCGAGCTGTGCCTCGGGCAGCGGATAGGTGCCTTCCTGTTCCAGCGGGTTTTGCGTCGCGAGCACATGGAAAGGCGAGGGCAGGTCGTGGCGGGCACCGGCAATGGTGACGTGATACTCCTGCATGGCCTGCAGCAGCGCCGACTGGGTGCGCGGCGAGGCGCGGTTGATCTCGTCGGCCATCAGCAACTGCGCGAAGATCGGCCCGGAAATGAAGCGGAAGGAGCGCTTGCCGAATTCGTCCTGCTCCATCACCTCGGAGCCGAGAATGTCCGAGGGCATCAGGTCGGGGGTGAATTGGATGCGGCGCGAATCGAGGCCGAGCACGATGCCCAGCGTCTCGACCAGCTTGGTCTTGGCGAGGCCCGGCACGCCGACCAGCAGCGCGTGGCCGCCGGCCAGAAGCGCCACCAGAGCGCGTTCGACGACACTTTCCTGGCCGAAGATGATGCGACCGACCCCGTCGCGGACCCTAGAAATGTCGGCCAGCGCCTTCTCGGCCTCGGCGATCATGTCTTTTTCGCTGATCGGGCTTTCCTTGACCATCACGCTCATGCAGCATCGATCCTTGTGGTTGGAAATACCAGCTTGACGCAGAATGCCGCGATTCGGCTCCGTCTGGCGCCTGCCTTCAAATTTAAATCACAGAGTTAGGCTGACAAGCGCAACAACAGTGACTATTTCGTGACGATGGCAGAGGGCTCCGAACAAAGACAGCAAAGCCTGGCGGCCGCGACCGAGGCGCGCGGCCTCGAGGCGCTGATCTCGCGTGCGGCCCGCGCCGGCAAGGGGCCGGCCCCGGTGGAGCGCTGGAATCCCGACTTCTGCGGCGATTTGGATATGGAAATCAAGGCTGACGGCACCTGGTTCTATCTCGGCACGCCGATCGGCCGCATGCCGCTGGTACAGCTTTTTTCCTCGGTGCTGCGCAAGGACGCGGACGGCAGGACCTATCTGGTGACGCCGGTGGAAAAGGTCGGCATCCGCGTCGCCGACGCACCCTTCATCGCCGTCGAGATGGATGTCTCGGGCAGCGGCGAGGGCCAGATCATCACGTTCCGCACCAATGTCGGCGACGTCGTCGAGGCCGGACCGGAGCGGCCGCTGCGCTTCGTCGACGAGCACGAGACCGGCGGGCTGAAGCCTTATGTGCTGGTGCGCGGGCGGCTGGAGGCGCTGGTGGCGCGGCCGGTGATGTACGAACTGGTCGAGCATGGCGAGGAGATCGAGATCGGCGGCAGGTTGATGTTTGCCGTTCGTTCGAAAGGCCAGGCCTATCCGATCATGCCGGCCGACAGGCTGAGGCAGCTGAGCGCGTGACGGACAGTTCATGATGGACCAGGTGACGCCGACGCCCTTTTCCATTGCCGATTTGCGCGCGCGCTTTGCCGCGCAGCCGCAGGCGCATGCCGGCGACGACTATGGCGATCATCGCTTCAATCCAGGCCATCCGCGCCTCCACCGGGCGAAACCGCTGCGCGAAGCGGCGGTGCTGATCCCGATCGTCGATCACCAGGACGATGCCACGGTTCTTTTGACCAAGCGGGCCGAGACGCTGCGCAACCATTCCGGGCAGGTGGCCTTTCCCGGCGGGACGATCGATCCGACCGACGCCAGTCCGGAAGCGGCGGCGCTGCGCGAGGCTTTCGAGGAAATCGGCCTTGGCCGGGACCATATCGAGGTCATCGGCCGCATGCCCGATTATGTCGCGGGCAGCGGTTACAGGATCGCGCCGGTGCTGGGCATCGTGCGGCCGCCTTTCCAGTTGACACTCAATGCCGAGGAGGTCGACTTGGCCTTCGAAGTGCCGCTGCGCTTCCTCATGGATCCGGCCAACCACATCAGGGACAGCCGCATTTGGAACGATCTCGAATGGTTCTTCTACGATATGCCCTATGGCGACCGGCGCATCTGGGGCGTCACCGCGGGCATCATCCGCACGCTCTATGAAAGGCTCTATGGGTGAAGGTCTCGATCGCTGACAGGGCCGACTGGCTCGGCGACAAGCATCTGCAGCGCCTGCTTGCCATTCTGGCGAGCGGCGGCGAGGCAGCGCGGGTCGCCGGCGGCGCGGTGCGTAACACGCTGATCGGCCAGCCCGTCGCCGACATCGACATCGCCACCACCTGCCTACCGCAGGAGACAATCCGCCGCGCCGAGGCGGCGAGGTTCAAGACGGTTCCGACCGGCATCGAGCACGGCACGATCACCGTGATTGCCGGCGGCAAGCCTTATGAAATCACCACGCTGCGCGCGGATATCGAGACCGACGGCCGCCGCGCCAAGGTGTCGTTCGGGCGAGACTGGAAGCTTGATGCCGAACGGCGCGACTTCACCATCAATGCGCTCTACGCGGAAGCCGACGGCACGGTCGTCGATCTGGTCGGCGGCGTCGCCGACATAGAGGGGCGCCGGCTGCGCTTCATCGGCGATCCGGAAGCGCGTATCCGCGAGGACTATCTGCGTATCCTGCGCTTTTTCCGCTTCTTCGCCTGGTATGGCGAAGGCCGGCCGGACGCCGAGGGGCTGAAGGCTTGCGCCCGGCTGAAGGGAGGGCTCGTGCAGCTCTCGGCCGAGCGCGTCTGGTCCGAACTCAAGAAACTGTTGTCGGCGGCCGATCCGTCCCGCGCGCTGTTGTGGATGCGGCAGGCGAGCGTTTTGACCAGCGTGCTGCCGGAAAGCGAGAAATGGGGCATCGACGCGATCCACGGCCTGGCCAGAGCCGAGAAGGATCTGGGCTGGACCGCGGACCCGCTGCTCAGGCTGGAGGCGATCGTGCCGCCGGATGCGGCGCGCATGAAGACGCTGGTCGAGCGGCTGAGACTGTCGACGGCGGAAGCAAACCGTTTGCGCGACTGGGCGCTTACGCCGGGGATCGCGCCGAAAACGACCGAAGGCGAACTGGCCAAGACGCTCTACCGCGGCGACCGGCAGGGGGTCGTCGACCGGCTTCGCCTGTCACTCGCAGCGGCACGGGTGCGCGCGGTGGACCAGACCGATGCGCTCATCGAGGCAGGCGGCTTTTCCCGACTTCTCGCCTTCGCATTGAGATGGGAAAGGCCCGTGTTTCCGCTCAAGGGCGCCGATCTGACGGCGATCGGGGGGATGCCCGGGCCAAAACTCGGCGCGATCCTCAGGAATCTCGAAGCGGAATGGGTCGATGCCGGGTTTGGGCCCGATCGCGACGCGCTGCTCAAGCGCGCCGCGCAGGCCCTGAAGGCCGGATAAAGCATCAGTCAACGCAATCCGGGCGGAAATCGCCGCGATTTCCGGAACTTGCTCCAAATCAGGCCGCGTCGCGGACCTTCTCGATGCGCGAGCGGATCGCTTCGATCATCGTTTCGCGGATGATCGTCTCGCCATGCGTCTCGCGCATATGTTCGACGGCACGGCGCATGACCTCGGCTTCCTCCTCGGCGCGCGTGTGCCATTCACAACCTGGAACGAGCGAGCCGCAGTGGAATTCCTTCATGGGATTTCTCCTTTTCCTCCATGGAGTCCGGTCGACCGTCCTGCAAAAGGCGGCAGGGACTCCGCATCTTCTTGGCGCGTTGTCCGACCTTGAGACTGGTTGGACCACGAGCGGGTGAAACCATAACACAGATGGGGTGGCATTGATTGCCGTCAACGACAAAAAGGCGGAGCAGCGCTGCTCCGCCCGCTTACGCCAGCCCTATGGGCAGGTCATCACTTCATGATCTTGACTGCCTCGGCAACCTTATCCTTGCCGCTCATGTCCCATGAAACTCTGACCTTCTCGCCGACCTTCAGGCCAGGATCCTTGAAGGTCCGGGGAAGCGTAAAAGACGATCCATTGTCGAGAACCAGGCTTTTGGACGCCGTATCAAAGGTCTTGATCGTGCCGGTGGTGTGCTTGACGGCGGCGAATGCCACCGAACCGGAAGCAAGAATGGCAGCCGCTGCGGCCGAAACAATGATCTTGCGCATTGCGAAGTACTCCTGGAAAGCGCGGGCACCCTTTTGGCAGAGGTGTCCCGCATCGTCCTGGGCCGTCCGGTTGCGTCGAGTCGCGATCCGCTTCGTTCTGACGCAATTCCGAACGGAGAACCGCTCTGCACTCCTGGAATTGCGCAGGCGAACCGCCGGCGCTTCCCGACCCGTCCCGACAAATAGCCTAGTCTTTTCCGATGCCTATTAGACGAAAAAGAAACTTTGCGACGGCTCCCGCGCCACATTCGGTGCCCATTTCGCAGCGAATGGGACATCAATGCGGCTCACGGCGCGCTCACCATCTTTTTACGGCCAGCGAGCCTCCGGCGGCAGGCTGGAGAGGATCGAGGCGACGTTTCCACCGGTTTTCAGGCCGAAGATGGTGCCGCGATCGTGAAGCAGGTTGAACTCGACGTAACGGCCGCGACGGATGAGCTGTTCGTCGCGGTCGCCATCGGTCCAGTTCTCGTTAAAATTACCCCGCACCAGATGGCCGTAGACCACGAGAAAAGCGCGCCCGACATCCTGGACGAAGTTGAAATCGGCATTCCAGCCGCCTTTGTCCTCGCCCGAATGCAGCCAGTCGAAAAAGATGCCGCCGGTGCCGCGCGGCTCGTTGCGATGCGGAAGGAAGAAATACTCGTCGCACCAGGCCTTGAATTTCGCATGGTCGGCGACGCCGGCATTCTTCTCGCAGGCGAACTGCATGGCGCGGTGGAAGGCTGTCGTGTCGGGGTCGTCCTGTGTGCGGCGCCGGTCGAGCACCGGGGTGAGGTCGGCGCCGCCGCCGAACCAATGGCGCGAGGTGACGACCATGCGCGTATTCATGTGCACGGCCGGAACGTTGGGGTTCCAAGGGTGCGCGATCAGCGAAATGCCGGATGCCCAGAAGCGCGGGTCCTCCTCGGCGCCGGGCATCTGCTTCCTGAATTCGGGCGAGAACTCGCCGTAAACCGTCGAGGTGTGGACGCCAACCTTCTCGAAGACTCGGCCGTGCATCATCGACATGGTTCCGCCACCACCCTTGCCGGAATCACGCTCCCACGGCGTCCTTTCGAACCGGCCCGGCGACCACGAAGCGAGCGGGCCCTGGAGATCCTGCTCGATCTGCTCGAAGGCGCCGCAGATGCGTTCTCGCAGCGCCTCGAACCACAGCCGTGCCTTCATCTTCTTTTCTTCGATGTCGGCGGGCAGGCCAACCGGTATTTCAGGTCGTTCCAAGTGCTGTCTCCGGTTTCGGGGCGGCCGGCCCCTACAAATGACTCGTCTTTTGCCGGCGCGATCCCTAATCTCTTAGGGGAAAGGGTCAAGTCTGATCTGATCGGAGCAAGGAGACCTTCGTGCGCACCCCGGCAAGACCGCCGCTGGATGGCCTGAAGAAAAAGCTCGATCAAAGCCGGGCTGAACGTGCGCGCATGCCGCGCGACGGATTTTTGCGCGAAACCTTCGTCCTGCCGCGTTCGGACGCCCGCCTGAAGGCAAAGGAATGGTTCGAGCGCTTCCCCAAGCAGGCCTACTGGACCGAGATCGAAAGCTGGTTCGAACGGCCGGGCGATTTGATCGAATTCACCATAAGGCGCCTGCCGGCGGCGGATTAGAATTCCTCGCCCTGTTTACGGGGACAACCCAATACAGGCGTCGCCCCTTGTATCCGCCTTCACTACGCTCAGGCACCTTCTCTCCGTGAACCGAGAGAAGGAAGAACCAGCCTTCTCGCC
The DNA here is from genome assembly GCF_020165475.1 of Mesorhizobium sp. BR1-1-15. Classification (NCBI taxonomy): domain Bacteria; kingdom Pseudomonadati; phylum Pseudomonadota; class Alphaproteobacteria; order Hyphomicrobiales; family Phyllobacteriaceae; genus Mesorhizobium; species Mesorhizobium sp. BR1-1-15. Next base: position 453,370 of record NZ_JAIUIF010000002.1, read on the forward strand.
CCTGTTCCTTCCCTGGCCAGCCGGTCATCCTTGTTGCGGAGCGGACATTTGTCGATCGACATGCAGCCGCAGCCGATGCAGTCGGTCAGCCCGTCGCGCAATTTCTTCAATTGACCGATCTTGCGGTCGAGCCCGTCGCGCCAGGCGGTCGACAGCAGGCTCCAGTCGTCGCGCGTCGGGGTGCGGCCCTCGGGCAGGGATTGAAGCGCCGTCGCTATCTCGGCCAGCGAAATGCCGACCTCCTGCGCGATCTTGATGATGGCCACGCGCCTCAGCACGTCGCGGCCGTAGCGGCGCTGGTTGCCTGACGTGCGGTGGCTGCGGATCAGGCCGCGAGCTTCGTAGAAATGCAGCGCCGACACCGCGACACCGCTGCGCGCGGCCACTTGGCCAACCGTTAATTCCGCTGCTGGCGCCATCTCGCACTTTTCCGCTTGACCTCAAGTTAAGTTGAGCTTGTAGCGAAGAAGCCATCGACATGCAAACGACAGGAGATGGCGATGTGCGCCTGGGTGAGAATGACGGGCGAGGGCCGTGTCGCGGGCGCCGGCGGGACCGTGGCCGCCGCTTCAGCGGATGGCATTCTGGCCCAGTTGTCGCGTGGCTTCGCCGGCCACCATGGCGGCGGAGAGCGCCACATTGATGCTGCGCGCGCTGGCCTGCATCGGGATCGTCAGCCGCGCGTCCGCCGCCTGATGGACCGGATCCGGCACGCCTGCGGATTCACGGCCGAACAAAAGGATATCGCCAGTGGCGAAGTTGAAGCTGGTGTATGGGGTCGCGGCCTTGGTCGACAGCAGCACCAGCCGGCGCGCGCGGGCCTTGCGCCACTCCTCGAAGGCGTGCCAGTCGACATGCCGGGTCAGGGCAGCCATTTCGAGGTAATCCATGCCGGCGCGCCTGAGCGCTTTATCGGAGAGCGGAAAGCCGGTCGGTTCGATGATGTCGACGCCGATCCCGAGGCAGGCGGCGAAGCGCAGGATTGTGCCGGTGTTGCCGGCGATGTCAGGCTGGTACAGGGCGATGCGGAGACGGTCGTTCATTTCCGCATCCTTCTATTAAGTGGCAAATCGGCCACAGCGGCTTCGCGGTTTTGGAAATTGCTGGACCTGCGGGTGGCCATTTTCTGCGAAGTCGGGTATACAGCGTAAATTGTCAACCCGAACCGAAGGAGGGGTAATTCATGATGACCATGCACATCCAGCACCCTCTCCGTGGGCTTACATGCCCGCTGGCGGTTTCGGTACGACGGTTCTCCTGATCTCTTAGACGCTTCCGCACCGATTTCCGCCGAAACCATTCCCTGGTCTTCGAAGGAATCCTGCGATGTTTTTCAAGCTGCCGAAGGGGCCGATGGCCCCGCCCCAACGCGTCTCGACTGATCAGCCGCCGATCCCGCGGCAGGACGTCGAACACCCTTTTTATCTCTATTTTCACACGGAGGACGGACCGATGTTCGATCCCTACAGAATACCGGGCTCGAGGAGCCTGCATATCCACCGGCTGCCGACCTGGGCGCTGCTGATCGGCGAAACGTATTCGTCGGCGGTCCACGCCGAGGTTCGCCGGCGTCCGCATCGCGGCATGCTGCCCGATGTCGATTTCTCGCGCGCGGTTCCCGACCCGAGCCGGCCCTCGTTGGTGCGCCGTATCATCCGGGCGATCCGGCCGGGCGCGAAGATCCGCCTTGTCGACACCGCACCGTCAGGATCAACAAAAGAGCCTGTCGGCGAAAAGCCCGCGAACCCCTATATAGCGCGAAGCAAGGCCGACGGTCCGGATGATTCCGGACCGTCGGCCCTCGGCGCCATGCGGTCCGAGGACTTCGTACGTTCACGCGCCGCGTGAGCGGAAACAGATTTCATGAGCATGACCTATGTTGTTGTTTAGCTGGTTTGAAAAAAGGCTCGATCCGTTCCCGGGCGCGGAGCCGGTCGAGCCGCCCAAGACGCTGGTTGCCTTCTGCCTGCATTACACGCGCGGCGCATGGCCCTATATCCTGGTCGATGCGGTGCTGGTGGCGGCAATCGCCATCGCGGAAGTGTGGATGTTCGGCTTCCTCGGCCGCATCGTCGACTGGCTTTCGGCGCAGAACCGCGAAACCTTCCTGCAGACGGAGGGCTGGAAGCTCGCCAGCATGGCCTTCATCGTGCTGTTCGCGCTGCCTGGCACGGTATGGCTGCATTCGCTGCTCAACCAGCAGACGCTGATGGGCAACTATCCCATGCGTATCCGCTGGCAGGTGCATCGCTATCTGCTCAAGCAGTCGATGAGCTTCTACCAGGACGAATTCGCCGGCCGCATCGCCACCAAGCTGATGCAGACGGCGCTCGCCGTGCGCGAATGCGTGATCAAGGTGATCGACGTCCTGAACTACGTCATCGTCTATTTCCTCGGCATGCTGCTCATCGTCGGCTCGGCCGACTGGCGGCTGGCCGCACCGCTCGGCGTGTGGATGGTCGGCTACATCCTTCTGCTGCGCTATTTCATTCCTCGGCTGGGCAAGGTCGGCGAGGAACAGGCCAATGCGCGCTCGGTCATGACCGGCCGCGTTGTCGACAGCTACTCCAACATCCAGACGGTCAAACTGTTCAGCCATGCCCGCCGCGAGGCCTCCTTCGCCAAGGAGGGCATGATGGCCTTCCTCGACACGGTCTACCGGTCGATGCGGCTGGTGACGGTGCTGTTCGGCTCGCTCTACATCCTGAATGCGCTTCTCCTGTTCTCGGTTACCGCCATCTCGTTGTGGCTGTGGCTGGGCCAGGCGGTGACGATCGGCGCGGTCGCCGTGGTCATCGGCCTGGTTCTGCGGATGTGGGGCATGTCGCAGTGGATCATGTGGGAAATGTCGGGCCTGTTCGAGAATATCGGCACGGTGCAGGACGGCATCGCCTCGATTTCGCTGCCGCGCCTTGTCGAGGACAGGCCCGGTGCGAAGGAGATCACGGTCTCCAAAGGCGAGATACGCTTCGAGGACATCCGCTTCCACTATGGCAAGCAGAAGGGCGTCATCGAGAACCTGTCGCTGGCGGTGAAGCCGGGCGAGAAGGTCGGCATTGTCGGCCGCTCCGGCGCCGGCAAGTCGACGCTGGTCAATCTTCTGCTGCGGTTCTACGACCTCGAAGCCGGCCGTATCCTGATCGACGGCCAGGAGATCGCAGCGGTGAAACAGGATTCGCTGCGCGCCCAGATCGGCATGGTCACGCAGGACACCTCGTTGCTGCATCGTTCGGTGCGCGAAAACATCCTCTATGGCCGGCCCGACGCCAGCGACGACATGCTTGTCGAGGCTGCGCGGCGCGCCGAGGCGCTGGACTTCATCGCCGGGCTTTCGGACCATAGCGGCCGCAAGGGACTCGACGCCTATGTCGGCGACCGCGGCGTCAAACTGTCCGGCGGCCAGCGGCAACGCATCGCCATTGCTCGCGTTATGTTGAAGGACGCGCCCATACTTATCCTTGACGAGGCGACGTCGGCGCTGGATTCCGAGGCGGAAGCGGCCATCCAGGAGAACCTCTACAAGCTCATGCAAGGCAAGACCGTCATCGCCATCGCCCACCGGCTGTCGACCATCGCGGCGATGGACAGGCTTGTGGTGATGGACCAGGGACGCGTCATCGAGGAAGGTTCGCACGAGGAATTGGTGGCCAAGGGCGGGCTCTACGCGCAGCTCTGGCAGCGCCAGTCGGGCGGTTTCCTGCTGGATGACGGCCCGATCGGTGCCGCAAGCGACGTTGTTGCCAATGACGTTGGCGCAAAGGGACAAGCCGCTGAATGATGGCCGCCGCCGCATGATGACAGCCGTCTATCGCTGGTTCGAGAACTGGGTCTATCCGTTCAGGGAGCCCACGAATCTTCGGCCGCCGTCCGGCGTCGCCGGTTTTCTCTGGCACTATGTTGGCCAGGCCAAGTTCGCCTTCTTCGCCATGCTGGTCATCGGCGGCATCGCGCCGCTGGTCGAGGCCGGGCTGTTCTACTTTGTCGGGCGGCTGGTCGACATCCTTGACCAGCTTCCCGGCGAACGCAGCTGGCATGCGCTGTGGACGGCCGCCGGGCCGGAACTTGTGTTCATGATCGTCGTGGTGCTGGTCGTCCGCACCATCGTCGTCGGCCTGTCGGCCCTGGTCGACGAGCAGACAATCACGCCTGGCTTCTACAATCTGGTGCGTTGGCAGGCGCACCGGCACGTGTCGCGCCAGTCCTACTCCTTCTTCCAGAACGATTTCGCCGGCCGCATCGCGACAAAAGTCTGGCAGGCCGGGCAAGCGACCGGCGACCTGATGGAAAGCTTCATCGAGGTCGTCTGGTTCATGATCGTCTATACGGTGACGACGCTGGCGCTGGTCGCGGGGCTCGATATCAGGCTCGCAGTGCTGGTGGTGATCTGGATCGCGGCCTTCGCCTGGCTGGCCAGGCTCTATCTGCCGGCAATCCGCAAACATGCCGAGGCGACCGCCGAGGCGGGGTCGATGATCACCGGCCGCATCGTCGATTCCTACTCCAACGTACAGACGCTGAAACTGTTCTCCGCCGATGGCGACGACCGCTACATCAGGAGCGGCTTCGACATCTATCTCGACGCGTTGCGCCCGTTCACGCGCCGGCTGACCGGCGTGCGCATGGCGCTGACGACGCTGTCGGGCATCATGATCACGGCGATCGGCTGCTTTGCCGTCTATCTCTGGGTCCAGGGCTCGATCACCGTCGGGGCGGTCGCCTTCACACTGTCGCTGGTGCTGCGGCTCAACATGCTGCTTGGCCGGCTGATGATGCAGCTCAACAGCATCCTGCGCAATCTCGGCGTGCTGGAGAATTCCAAGGCGCTGATCTCGCAGCCGCTCGGTTTGGTCGACGCACCCGACGCCCGGGAACTGGTCGTGGCCGGCGGGCGCATCGAGGTGAAGAATGTCGAGTTCCACTACGGCAAGGGGTTCGGCGTGCTCAACGGCATCGATCTCGTGGTGCGGCCGGGCGAGAAGGTCGGGCTGGTCGGGCCGTCCGGCGCCGGCAAGACCACGCTCGCCAACCTTATCCTGCGGCTGTACGAACTCGAAGGCGGAAAGATCGCCATCGACGGCCAGGATGTCTCGCAGGTGACGCAAAATTCGCTGCGCGCCAATATCGGCGTCGTCAGTCAGGACACAGCGCTTTTCCACCGTTCGCTGCGCGACAATATCAAACTCGGCATGCCCGACGCCACCGACGCGCAGGTGATCGCGGCGGCCAGGAAAGCCGAGGCGCATGATTTCATCCTGACCTTGCGCGACAATCGCGACCGCCAGGGCTACGAGGCCTATGTCGGCGAGCGCGGCGTCAAACTGTCGGGCGGCCAGCGCCAGCGCGTGGCGATCGCGCGTGTCTTCCTCAAGGATGCGCCGATCCTGATATTGGACGAGGCGACCTCGGCACTTGATTCCGACATCGAGGCGGCAATCCAGGAAAACCTGGCGCGGCTGATGGAAGGCAAGACGGTCATAGCCATCGCCCACCGGCTGTCGACGATCGCCGCGCTTGACCGCCTCGTCGTGCTCGACGGCGGCCGCATTGTCGAACAAGGCACGCATGATGAACTGGTGGCGCTCGACGGGCTCTACGCGCGGCTGTGGAAGCGTCAGTCCGGCGGCTTCCTCTATCATGAGGAAGCCGTGCTGGAAGAGACGCGGCCGGCGGAGTAGAGGCATGGGCGCGACGCATGAGACCGACTATCTGCTGAAACGGCTGCGGCCGACGACACCGGCCTTCGATGCGCTGATGGAAGAGAGCCGGCGGGAAGGCTACTGGATGCTGGTGCGGCTTCGCGACGGCTGGACAAGCGGCCGCAACAAGTTCCTGAAACACGGCGAGGCACTGTTCGGAGCATGGCAGGGCGGCGAACTCGCCGGCGTGTGCGGGCTGAACATCGATCCCTATTTCGAGGGCAGGAACCATGGCCGGGTCCGGCATCTGTTCGTCGGCGCGCGCCATCGGCGCACCGGCCTTGGCCGCATGCTGGTTGAGACCGTTGTCGACAGGGCACGCCACTATTTCACCGTGCTCAACACCCGTGCGCCGCAGGAAGCCTTCGGCTTCTATGAGCGGCTTGGCTTCGCGCCGGTGGCGGGCGAAGAATTCGTCACGCACCGGATGATCTTCGAGAAAGGAGGTTGAAAATGTCCCTGCGCCCGCCGTCCCGTCTGACCAGTGCCTCGGCCGCCGAAGCCGCCTTCGACGCGCTCGGCCATGAAGTCCTTGCCGAGAAGGCGGCGGCACTCGGCCGCGCCGGACAACGCGTCGAAGAAACGCTGGCCCGACTGCGCAACAATGGCGACGAGCAGTTGCGTCCCCGGCTGCTCAAGGAGGCGGCGGTGGCGGTGCATGGCTACTTCATCCAGCGCGAACTGTGCGGCCTTCGAAAGCACGATGCCGTCATCCGCGAATACAACATCCCGAAGGCGGTGCTGGTCAGGCTCGGCGCCATGTAGGGTTGGCGCTTGCCGCGCCGATCTCCCTGTGGAATCTCGCCAGGCGGCTGGCGAGCGCTTCGGGGTTCTCATCGGGGACGAAGTGCCCGCTGTCGGCAATGATGTCGCCCTCGACATTCGACAGCCCGGCGGCCCTGAGGCCCTCGACATAGTCGCCGATGTCGCCGGACTCGGCCGAGCCCCTGAGATACAGCACCGGAATCGCTGTCGGCGTCGCGGGCCGCGCGGCATTGGCTTTGGCATCTTCGGGGAAGGCGCGATACCAATCGAAACCGGCCTGGAGGCTTTCAGGCCGGGAATAGGCTCTCGCATAGATTTCCCTGGCCTGCGCCGGGATCGATGTCCGATCCTTCGAAAGCACATTGAAGAAGAAGTCGAAATAGGTGCTTTGGTGGCCGCTCACCAGCGTTTCCGGCAGCGCCGGGACGGCATGGAAGGCAAAGTGCCAGATCCGCGGATTGCGAATGACCTCTTCCCATGGCGCGACACCCGGAACAGCGACATCCATGATCGCCGCGCCGGAAAGGATCTCGGGATGGTCGCGCAGCAGGGCGAACACGATCTGGCCGCCGACATCATGACCGGCCGCCAAGAGGTGCCGCAGCCCGCAGGCCTCGGCAACGCCTCTCATCAGCCTCGCCAGAGTTCTCTTGTCGCCGGCCTCAGGCATGCCTTGCGAGCCGCCGATGCACGGCAGGTCAGGTGCGACGACACGGTACTCGGCAGCCAGCCGGCCGATCACCCCTTCGAACGCATAGGAGCTTTGCGGCCAGCCGTGCAGCAGCAGGAATGCAGGCGCTTCAGCCGGGCCCGCCTCGCGGATCGCTATGCTAAGCCCTTCGATTTCGATGTTCGAGGTTTGCATGTCCTGACCCTGCCGGCTGCCTATGCCATAGATCTAGGCGGCGATCGGAAGACCGACAGGGCTGGATTGTTTGACCCGTTTGCGGACGGAAACCGTTTCATACTTTTCCAGGAATTGCGCTTTTCCAGGAATCACCTGGTCCTGGATCACTCCAGCCACTGGGTAATGAAAGTGCCGTTCTCGTGGATGTCGGTCGTTTCCAGCGGGCCGGGGCCGAGATTGGTGAATTTGTGCGGCGTGCCGGGCGGCACGATGACGATCTGGCCGGCAGAGGCCTCGATCTCCTCACCGCCGACCGTGAACAGGCCGATGCCCTGGCGGATGATGAAGATCTCGGCGTAGGGATGGGAATGCAGGCGCGGTCCGCCGCCGGTCTCCGGCAGGTAGTTGAAGATCAGGCAGGAGTTGGAACCGTAGGGGGCACATTGCAACTCGCCCTTCCAGCGGTCGGGGCGAACAGCCCATTCCTCGCGGTCTATGACATGCGCCATGGGGGCAGGATAGACCCCCCGGAGCCAGGTGTCGAGGCGAGGCTGGCCCCCGGATTCGCTACTGTTTCCCGGCTGTTTGGCGGTGTTTCACGGTCATCCGCCGCCTTGTCGCGCGGTGCCGGATTTCGTCCCCGCGACAATCTGCCCTTGTGCCTTCACCCGTCTGGACAAAAACGGGCTTCACGCATAAACCGAAGTCCAAATGCCGGAGGAATTCGCTAGCCTGTTCGCCATGCGCTGTCGGGTTGGCGTGAATGAGCGGGGAACAAGGCTCGCCCACCGGCACGGAAGAGGCGAAAGGATCAGGCACCCGTGAGCGCAACCGACACCCAGGATCCCAACCGTCGAGATTTTCTCTACGTCGCCACCGGCATGGCCGCCGTGGTCGGCGCGGGCGCCGTCGCGTGGCCGTTCATCGACCAGATGCGCCCCGATGCCTCGACGCTGGCGCTCGCCTCGGTCGAGGTCGACGTCTCCTCGCTGACGCCGGGCATGTCGCTGATCGTCAAGTGGCGCGGCAAGCCGGTGGTGGTGCGCAACCGCACCGAAAAGGAGATGAAGGACGGCGAGGCCGTCAATCTCGCCGATCTCAAGGATCCGATCGCCCGCAACGCCAACCTGCCGGCCGACGCGCCGGCGACCGACGCCAACCGCACCACGCCCGGCAAGGAAGCCTGGATGGTGATGGTTCAGGTCTGCACGCATCTGGGCTGCATTCCGCTCGGCCAGGAAGGCGATTTCGGCGGCTGGTTCTGCCCTTGCCACGGTTCGCAATACGACACCGCCGGCCGCATCCGCAAAGGCCCGGCGCCCGAGAACATGGCTGTGCCGGTATTCAAGTTCGTTTCCGATACCAAGATCCTTATCGGTTGAGGCAGGGGATATTTCGATGAGCGAGGGACACTCGACCTATACGCCCAAGACCGGTATCGAGCGCTGGTTCGATGCGCGCATGCCTCTGCCGCGGCTGATCTATGACAGCTTCGTCGCCTATCCGGTGCCGCGCAACCTCAACTATGCCTGGACCTTCGGCGGCATCCTGTCGATCATGCTGGTGGCGCAGATCCTGACCGGCATCGTGCTGGCCATGCACTACACGTCCGACACAAATCTGGCTTTCGATTCGGTCGAAAAGATCATGCGCGACGTGAATTCCGGCTGGCTGCTGCGCTACATGCATGCCAACGGCGCCTCGTTCTTCTTCGTCGCGGTCTATATCCATATCTTCCGCGGCCTCTATTACGGCTCCTACAAGGCGCCGCGCGAGCTGCTGTGGATCCTCGGCTGCATCATCTACCTCCTGATGATGGCGACCGGCTTCATGGGCTATGTGCTGCCGTGGGGCCAGATGAGCTTCTGGGGCGCCACCGTCATCACCGGCTTCTTCAGCGCCATTCCACTAGTCGGCGACTGGATCCAGCAGCTTTTGCTCGGCGGTTTCGCGGTCGACAATCCGACCCTCAATCGCTTCTTCGCGCTGCATTACCTGCTGCCGTTCATGATCGCCGGCGTGGTCGTGCTGCACATCTGGGCGTTGCATGTCGTGGGCCAGTCGAACCCGACCGGCATCGAGGTGAAGTCGAAGACCGACACCGTCGCCTTCACCCCTTACGCGACCATCAAGGACGCGTTCGGCATGATCGTGTTCCTGTTCTTCTTCGCCTATTTCGTCTTCTACCTGCCGAACTATCTCGGCCACCCCGACAACTACACGGTCGCCAACCCGCTGAAGACGCCGGCCCACATCGTTCCGGAATGGTACTTCCTGCCGTTCTACGCGATCCTGCGCGCCATTACCTTCAACATCGGGCCGATCAACTCCAAGCTCGGCGGCGTGCTGTGCATGTTCGGCGCCATCGCCATGCTGTTCCTGGTGCCGTGGCTAGACACCTCCAAGGTGCGCTCGGCGGTCTACCGGCCCTGGTACAAGCTGTTCTTCTGGCTGTTCGTGGCCGATGCCATCCTGCTTGGCTGGCTGGGCTCGCAGCCGGCGGAAGGCAGCTACGTGTTCATGGCGCAGATGGCGACGCTGTTCTACTTCGCCTTCTTCCTGATCATCATGCCGGTGCTCGGCCTGATCGAGACGCCACGCAGGCTGCCGAACTCGATCACCGAGGCGGTGCTCGAGAAGAACAAGGGCGGCAGCGGGCATCCGGCGGGCGCCACGGCCGCACCTGAGACCAAGGGCTGAGCGGTAGAGAATCTAAGGGGATTTGGCATGAAAAAGATTCTCACCTCGCTTGCGCTGATCGGCCTTGTGGCCGCCGGCCTTGGGGCCACGGGCACCTGGGCGACCGCGGCCGAAGAGGCGCATAACGCGGCGGCGCCGACGCATTTCCCGATCAACGAACCGAAGGAAATGGACTGGAGCTTCACCGGCCCGTTCGGCACCTACGACAAGGCGCAGCTGCAGCGCGGCCTCAAGGTCTACAAGGAAGTCTGCTCGGCCTGCCATTCGATGAACCTGGTGGCATTCCGCACGCTTTCGGACCTCGGCTATTCCGACGCACAGATCAAGACGCTGGCGGCCGAGTACACCATCCATGACGGCCCCAACGACGCCGGCGACATGTTCGACCGTCCCGGCAAGCCGTCCGACCATTTCCCGGCGCCGTTCGCCAATGAGGAAGCCGCGGCAGCCTCGAATGGCGGCGCAGCCCCGCCCGACATGTCGCTGCTGGCCAAGGCGCGCGGCGTGGAGCGCGGCTTTCCGCAGTTCGTCTTCGACATCTTCACCCAGTATGATGCCGGCGGCCCCGACTACATCCACTCGCTGCTGACCGGCTACGACCAGACGCCTCCGGCTGGAATGGTCATCCCGGAAGGCACGCACTACAATCCGTACTTCATGTCCGGCGTGTCGCTGAAGATGCCCAAGCCGCTTTCCGACGGCCAGGTGACTTATGACGACGGCGCGCCGCAGACCGTCGACCAGTACTCCCGCGACGTCGCCGCTTTCCTGGCGTGGGCGGCTGAGCCGCATATGGAAGCCCGTAAGAAAACCGGCTTCCGGGTGCTGGTGTTCCTGCTCCTGTTCGGCGCACTGGTCTACATGACCAAGCGCAAGGTTTGGGAAGCCGTCGCGCACTAAGCCGCGCGGCCGGAGATTAAGAAAAGGGCGCCCGCGAAGCGCCCTTTTTGCTTGCCGAAGAGGCTGGCGCGTGAGGTGATCGCTTTGTTGTCGAACAAGCCGGTTGGCAGCGCGGCAGGCGATTGCTATTCGACGCCCCGACGGCGGCGAAAGCTTTGCCGCCTATAGGGCGTTTGGGGTTCCATGATGCGGCTCAGCGACTGCCACAACTTCTCCGATTTCCGCCGCATGGCGCAGCGGCGACTGCCGGGCCCGATCTTCAACTACATCGACGGCGCGGCGGACGACGAGATCACCTATCGCCGCAACACCGAGAGCTTCGAAACCTGCGATCTCGTTCCCAACGTGCTGCGCGGGGTGAACGAGATCGACATGTCGGTGACCGTCATGGGCCAGAAGCTGGCGATGCCGTTCTACTGTTCGCCGACCGCTCTCCAGCGGCTGTTCCACCATCAGGGCGAACGGGCGGTCGCCAGGGCCGCTGCAAAATACGGCACCATGTTCGGAGTTTCCTCGCTCGGCACGGTCAGCCTCGAGGAAGTCCGAAAAATCAGCAGCGGCCCGCAGGTCTATCAGTTCTACTTCCATCGCGATCGCGGCCTCAACCGGGCGATGATGCAGCGGGCACGGGAGATCGGCGTCGAAGTGATGATGCTGACCGTCGACAGCATCACCGGGGGAAACCGCGAGCGCGACAAGCGCACCGGTTTTGCGATTCCCTTCAAGCTCAACCTGGCGGGAATGGCGCAGTTCGCGATGAAGCCTGCCTGGGCGATCAACTATTTCACGCATGAGGCGTTCAAGCTGCCGCAGCTGGACGAGCATATCGACATGGGCGGCGGCACGATGTCGATCAGCCGCTACTTCACCGAAATGCTCGATCCGTCGATGACGTGGGACGACGTCGCCGAGATGGTGAGGCTTTGGCCGGGACCGTTCTGCCTCAAGGGCGTCATGTCGGTGGAGGATGCCAGACGCGCCGTCGAGATCGGCTGCAAGGGCATCGTGCTGTCGAACCATGGCGGCCGGCAACTGGACGGTTCGCGCGCGGCTTTCGACCAGCTCGCCGAGATCGTCGATGCGGTCGGCGACCAGATCGACGTCCTCATGGATGGCGGCGTGCAGCGCGGCACGCATGTGCTAAAGGCGCTGTCGCTCGGCGCCAAGGCCGTCGGCGTCGGACGCTACTATCTGTTTCCGCTGGCGGCGGCGGGCCAGCCTGGCGTCGAACGCGCACTCGAACAGATGCGCATCGAGATCGAACGCGGCATGAAGCTGATGGGGTGCAGCTCGATCGAACAGTTGACCCGCCGGAATTTGCGTTTTCGGTAGATGGCCATTGCTTCGATGCGAAAGATCGCAGCGCAGGCAGAGGCAAGCCCTTGGACCTATATGCTCCTTTCGCCGGATGCGCTTGTCTCGGCCGCCACATCGCGCTAGCCGTTGTCGGTCGCGCCGGGTTAGGATTTGGCGCTGCGCCATTTCACGCCTTTCCGCCGAAACTGGACCACCCGGAGCCGCCTCATGAAACCTTCGCTCGAAGACACGCTGCTGGCGGCCATCCGCACCATTCCGGACTATCCCAAGCCCGGCATATTGTTCCGCGACATCACCACGCTGCTTGGCAATGCGCGCGCTTTCCGCCGCGCCATCGATGAGCTGGTGCATCCCTATGCCGGCGAGAAGATCGACAAGATCGCCGGCATCGAAGCGCGCGGCTTCATCCTCGGCGGCGCCGTCGCCCATCAGCTCTCCGCCGGTTTCGTGCCGATCCGCAAGAAAGGCAAGCTGCCTTATGAGACAGTGCGCGTCGCCTACAGCCTGGAATACGGGCTGGACGAGATGGAGATGCACAAGGACGGCGTGTCGCCGGGCGAGAAAGTGATCCTGGTCGACGATCTGATCGCCACCGGCGGCACGGCGGAGGCGGCGGTGAATCTCCTGCGCCAGATCGGCGCCGATATCCTTGCCGCCTGCTTCGTCATCGACTTGCCGGATCTCGGCGGCCGCGCCAAGCTGGAAGCGCTCGGCGTGCCGGTGCGGACGCTGATCGGGTTCGAGGGGCATTGAGAGAGCAGTTCTTCCTTCTCCCCCTGGGGAGAAGGAAGAGGCGCCTACTCCACCTTGACCAGCACGGCGCTCTCGAACTCCAGTACCTTGTCGCCGGTCGAATCGAAGGCTTCCGAGCGCAAGGTCAGCACCCGCCAGCCCGGACGTGAGGCGATCGCGCGGTGGGAAAGGGCGGTGCGGGTGAAGGTCACGGTCTGTCCGGCATAGACCGGCTTCAACCATTTCAGGTTCTTGAAGCCGGGCGAGGGGCCGAATTCGGGCGTCGGGCCGGGGCCGCTCCATTCGGCGCCCATGCGGGTTTCGAGGTTGAGCTTCATCCAGGTGGCGGCGGTGTGCCAGCCGGATGCACAAAGCCCGCCCAACACGCTCTTCTTCGCGGCGTCCTCATCGACGTGGAAGACCTGGGGGTCGTATTTGCGGGCGAAGGCCTTGATCGCCTCGGCTTCGAACGTATGCGAGCCCAGCGTAACGGTGGTGCCGACGCGGAAGAATTCGTCCAGCGTCATGCAAGGCTCCCCGCGGCATTGCGCATGAGGAACATGACGGAATTCTCGAGCTCGAACACGCTCTCGCCGCGCTGGTTGACCAGTTCGCTGCGCATGGTCACGAAGCCGAGCTGCGGCTTCGATTTCGAAGGGCGCTTGGCGAGGACGACGAGGCTGCCCTTGAGCGTGTCGCCGGCCAGCACCGGCTTCTTCCATTTGACCTGATCGACGCCGGGCGCGCCCTGGCAGGTCGAGTCCAGCAGGAAGGCATCGCACAGCATGCGCATGAACATGGCGCAGGTATGCCAGCCCGAGGCCGAGAGGCCGCCCAGGATGCTTGCCTTGCCGGCCTCCTCGTCGAGATGCATCGGCTGGGCATCGAATTCGCTGGCGAACTCGATGATCTCGGCCGCGCTCACCTGTTTGGTGCCGAGGTCGAACGAGGCTCCTTCGACGAAGTCCTCATAGGCCCATGTCTTTCCAGTCATGGCGTGGAATCCGGTTGCCGAACGCGCGATCCACATGGATCGGCAACCCGGATGCAGGCCGGACGGCGTTTGGTCAAGCCCTTTCTGGTGAGCCAGCCGCGGGCGCCCGGCCGGCCGTTGCGTCATAACCAGCCGCGGCGGCGGAAATACCAGAAGGGCAGGATCGCCGACAGAACCATCATGGCGATTGCGAACGGATAGCCGAGCTCCCATTTGAGCTCGGGGATAACGTCGAAATTCATGCCGTAGATCGAGGCGACCAGCGTTGGCGGCAGGAAGATGACGGCGGCGACCGAGAAGATCTTGATGATGGCGTTCTGCTCGATCGAGATCATGCCGAGCGTGGCGTCGAGCAGGAAGGAGATCTTCTGCGACAGGAAGGTGGCGTGGTCGGCAAGAGAAAGCACGTCGCGCGACAAGGTCTTGATGCGGGCGCGGACGTCCTTGCTCATCTTGGCCTGGGTCGCGACATGGGCGAGGAAGCCGGCCAGCCGCTGCAAGGAGATCAGGCTGTCGCGCACGGAGGAAGCGATGTCCTCCTTGCGGCCGATGCCCTTCAAGAGCTCCTGGAAATCACGGTTGCGCTTCGACACCTTGGTCGATCGCGCCTCGAAAATGTCGCGCGAGATCGCTTCGACGTCGCGGCCGGCGCGCTCGAGGATGTCGGCGAGCCGGTCGACGATCGCTTCCAGCAGGCCGATCAGGATGGTGTCGCCGCTGGTGCAGCCGGTCGCCACCTTCTCGGCGCGCAAAGGGAAGGTCTTGAACGCTTTCGGTTCGTGATAGCGCACGGTGACCAGCCTGTTGCCGGCGAGCGCGAAGGTGACCGGCGAGATCAGGGGATCGTCGACGTCGGTCTGGGCGGGCAAGGTGGCGGTCATGAAGTAGGCGCCGTCCTCGATATAGAGGCGGCTGGAAATCTCGATCTCCTCCATCTCCTCGCGGGTCGGAACGGCGATGCCGAGCCAATTCTCGATTGTTGCCTCTTCGTCCTTGGTCGGATTGAAGAGATCGGCCCAGACGACCTTGTCGCCATTGGCCAGGAGATCGTCCGTGAGACGCAGGCGATCATTGTCCACGACGAAAGCCTTGATCATCGCCAGATCTCCTTGCCGGAAAGCGCGTTCGGATTGCTGCGTCGTATCGGATCGCACTAGCCTTCGTGCGCCGAGCCTGTGCCCGCCGCTTAGACTTGCGGCATGACAAAATCAAGACAAGCCGGACTTGGGGCCGACACCAGGGGCGCTCAGAAAAATCCGTCGAGCAGCCGGCAGCATGAAAGCTTCGACGGGTCGGGTCATCGACCGCGCTTCGGGCTTATCGGGGAGAGCAGGCCGGACCCGCGGGGGCCGGCCTGCGAATGCCCCTATCGGGCGCTCGGCAGGATCTGGTGCAGCACGATGGCCCAGACGGCGCCAAAGGCGATGGACGAGCCCAGAATGTACTGCACGATATCGGGAAGCGTCTTGACGAAATCCGGCGGCGCAAGCGTAGCAAACAGGGCCATCAGGATCGGCAGGCCGACGACCAGCATGTTCCTTTCCGTCAGCGGCGTGCCGCGCACGACGCGGAACCCGTTCATGGCGATGACGACGCAGAGCACGCCGAACACGCCGCCGATGACCGGGCCCGGGATCGAGGCGATCACCGCCGACAGTTTGCCGATCAGTCCGAACAGGATCAGGAAGATGCCTGCCGCGGCGAAGGCGGCGCGGCTGGCGATACCGGTGATGGCGATGATGCCGGCATTCGACGAATAGCCGGTGACCGGCGTGCTGCAAAGCAGTGCGCTGACCAGGCAGCCGAGGCCTTCGCCGGTGGCGCCCCTGTCGAGCTGTTCGTTCGACAGGGGCTTGTCGATGACGGCGCCGACCGCGAACCAGGTGCCGGTGGTTTCGGCGAGGACCACGATATAGACGATGAGCATCGTGAGCGTCGCCGAGAGCGAGAACGTCACGTCAAGATTGAGGAAGGCGATGCGCGGCATCGAAAACCAGGTCGCCTCGGAGACCGCTCCCATGTTGAGTTGGCTCATGGAGGCGGCGGCCACGCAGCCGGCCACAAGTGCGATGATTACGGAGAGCAGGCGCAGCCAGGCGCCCTTTGCGCCGAGTGCCATGCCGGTCAGCATGCAGCCGACGAGCACCGCCGCCGCAACAAAGGCAAGGATGATATTGCCGCCGACGGTGGCCGTGCCGTGGACCGCGAACACGCTTTCGCGGAGTGCGACCGGCATCAGCGCGATGCCGACGACGATGATGATGGCGCCGCCGACGATGGGCGGAACAAAGCGGTCCACCAAGCGATGGAAGATTCCCGTGGGCGAACCGAGCAGCATGACCAGTATGGCGCCGGGAATGAGCGCTCCGATCACCGCGGAAAGACCGGCAATGCCGCCGCCGGCGCCGAAGGCGATAGCCAGCACCGCGCCGATCGGCACAAAAGACGGCCCCTGCACCACCGGCAGGCGCATCAGAAGCTGCGACTGGATCAGGGTGGCGATGCCCGCCGCGACGAAGGCCGACTGGATGAAGGCGCCGGCATCGCCCGCGCTGAAGGCCAGGACCGATGCGATGATGAACGGCACGATGTAAACATCCATCGCCAGCACGTGCTGAAGCCCGAGCAGGGCGGCCTTGCCCAGTGGCAGCGGATCGTCCGGCTGAGCAATCAAAGTGATTTCCGGTGCAGTGCGTTCCATGATGTCCCCTCTGGAATTTCCCTGCCGATCATGGGATCAGTCGGCGCCAAAGGACAGCGGCGCAAAGGTTTGCCAACTGTTTTCTTGCGCGCCATGCAATAACGGCCATACGCGCCAGCGCAACCGGAGCGATCCATGACAAGAGAGGCCTTCACGCTGCTTGGCACCGCCTTCCACACGCCGGAGCGCGGCCGGCTGGAGGTGCTGAAGGACCATCTGTTCAGCATCGATGCACAGGGACGGATCGCGGAGATTGTCGCACCCGGCCATCCCGAATACGCGGCGAGGAAGAGCGATGCCCGCCAGGCGGGCAGCCTAGTGGAGCTCGGCGAAGGCCAGTTCCTGCTGCCCGGCCTGATCGACCTGCACATCCACGCGCCGCAATGGCCGCAAATGGGCAAGGCACTGGACGTGCCGCTCGAGGTCTGGCTGCAAAAATATACGTTTCCGCTCGAGGCGCGCTATGCCGACACCGGCTACGCCCGTGAGGTCTATGCCGACCTGGTCGACAATCTTCTCGCCAACGGCACCACCACGGCACTCTATTTTGCCACCGTCCATGTCGAGGCCAGCTTGGCGCTTGCCGAGATATGCCTCGAAAAGGGCCAGCGCGCTTTGGTCGGCAAGGTGGCGATGGACGATCCCGAGCAGTGCCCGTCTTTCTATCGCGATGCCGACGCGGCAAGCGCCATTTCCGACACCAGACGCTTCATCGAGGCGGTCAGATCGTTGGATACCGGCGAAAGACCGCTGGTCCGGCCGGTGATCACGCCGCGCTTCATCCCAAGCTGCACGGATGCGGCGCTGCAAGGCCTGGGCGAACTCGCTTCCGAGTTCGGCTGCCACGTGCAGACACATTGCTCAGAGAGCGATTGGGCGAAAAAATTCGTCGAGACGCGCTTCGGCCGCACCGACGCGGCTAGCCTGGACGATTTCGGCCTGCTGACGCGCCGCACCATTCTGGCGCATTCAAACTTCATCGACGGGCAGGATATGGACCTCATCAAGGGGAAGGGGGCTGGCGTCGCGCATTGCCCGCTTTCCAATTTCTATTTCGCCAATGCGGTGTTTCCGCTGCGCGACGCGCTTGACCGGCACATGCATGTCGGGCTCGGGACGGACATTTCCGGCGGCTACAGCCCGTCGCTCTTCGACGGCTGCCGGCATGCGCTGTCAGCCTCGAGGACGCTGCAGAGCGGTGTCCATGCCGGCCTGGACGCAGCGCAGCGCGGCGCGCCCGGCGCGCCGATCACGCATCAGGAGGCGTTCTGGCTGGCCACCGCCGGCGGTGCCGAAGCGCTCGACCTGCCGACGGGCAGCTTTCGCGTCGGCCATGAATTCGACGCGCTGCTGATCGACACGACGGCGAAGGCCTCGAACATTCATGTCAGCATGGCGGACGACACGCTCGACGATGTCTTCCAGAAGATCGTGCTCAACGCGGCACGCGCCAACATCGCTGCTGTCTGGGTGAGTGGACGGGCGGTGGTGGGGCAGTAGCCACGTCGCAGTCTCAGATCGGGCCCTATGCGCGCGATGGTTCCTCGGTAAGAGGTTGTTTTTGCGACTTCAGCAACACGTCCTTGGCGGCGATCACCGCGCCGACCGTGATCAGGACGCAAGCGAGCGCAACAGACCAGTGGAAGACGCCGAACCCGGCCAGCAGCAGCACGATCACCGAGAACAGCGGCGCGGCATAGGAAAGCGCGCCCAGGATCATGATGTCTCCACGCTTGCAGCCATGGTCCCATGCGTAGAAGCCGGCGCCGAGCGGTATCATGCCTAGAATGACGATAGCGCTCCATTGCGTCATCGTCTGCGGCCAGACAGTGATCTCGAGCGCGAGATGGAGAGTGAAGGCCACGGCCGCGGTGATCAGGCAGTACACCGCCACCACATCGGTCGGCACCTGGCCGAAACGGCGCGACAGGACGGAATAACCGGACCAGACGAAGGCGCAGAACAGGGCAATGACGTGGCCCGGCTTCACGCCGTCAGCAAGCCCCACGCTGCTGCCCTTGGTGATGACGACGATGGCACCCGCCAGGCCGAGCATCACACCGGCTATGTGGTGAGACCTCAGCCGCTCTCCCGGCAGGAAGGCGGCGAAGACGACGATCAGCAATGGCCAGAGATAGGCGATCAGGCTCACCTCGACGGGCGGGGCGGACTGGATGGCGAAAAAGTACGCGCAGTGATAGATGCACAGCCCTGCCGTGCCGATTGCCCAGACCTGCCATGGCTGCCGTAGCGACTTGAGCGCCGACGGGCGGACAATCCAGCTGGCCGCCCCGACTGAGCCTCCCAGCAGAAACGTCATTGCCGCCAATTGAAAGGGCGGGATCGGCCCTGCGGCGGTCGACAGCAGCGCGAGGAACGACCAGGTCAGAATGGCCGAGAAGCCGATCAGGGTCGGGATGGTCCTTTTCATATGGTCCCCTTCCGCGTTCACTGAGCCAATAGCGGAAAGGCCTAGCGAGGGCAGCCCGTGCACGGCCTTACCCTGTCGGGAATGCGACCCGGCTTGGTCTGTTCACAGTCCGGCCTGTGGTCCCTGCGGAGATGACCGAAGGATCACGTGTTGAACTTGAACAGCATGATGTCGCCGTCCTGGACGACATACTCCTTGCCTTCGTCGCGCGCCTTGCCGGCTTCCTTGGCCGCTACTTCGCCGCCCAGCGTGACGAAATCATTGTAGGCGATGGTCTGGGCGCGGATGAAGCCGCGCTCGAAATCGGTGTGGATGACGCCGGCGGCCTGCGGCGCCTTGGCGCCCTTGTGCACAGTCCAGGCGCGTGTCTCCTTCGGCCCGACGGTGAAATAGGTGATGAGCTGCAACAATTCGTAGCCGGCGCGGATCACCTTGTTCAGGCCGGGCTCGTCGAGGCCGAGCGAGGACAGGAATTCCATCTCTTCCTCGTCGGAGAGCTGCGCAACCTCGGCTTCGATCGCGGCCGAAATAACGACGGTGCGGGCGCCCTGCGCGGCGGCCATCTGCTCCACGGCCCTGGTGTGCTCGTTGCCGGTGGCAGCATCCGCCTCGGCGACGTTGCAGACGTAGAGCACGGGATGCGAGGTCAGAAGGTTCAAGCCCTGCAGGATGCGCAGGTCTTCCGCCGAGATGCCGTCGAGCAGGATGCGGGTCGGCTTGCCGGCCTGCAGAAGCTCAAGCGCTGCCTCCATCATCGGCAGCACGGTCAAGGCTTCCTTGTCCTTGCCGGACGCGCGCTTGCGGAATTGCGCGATGCGGCGTTCGAGGCTCTCGAGGTCGGCGAGCATCAGTTCGGTCTCGACCGTCTCGGCGTCGGCGACCGGGTCGATGCGGCCCTCGACATGGGTGATGTCGTCATCCTCGAAGCAGCGCAGCACATGCACGATGGCATCGACCTCGCGGATGTTGGCGAGGAACTGGTTGCCCAGGCCTTCGCCCTTCGAGGCGCCGCGCACCAGGCCGGCGATGTCGACAAAGGAGATGCGGGTTGGGATGATCTCCTTCGACTTGCCGATCGCGGCGATCTTCTGCAGACGCGGATCGGGCACCGCCACCTCGCCGGTGTTCGGTTCGATGGTGCAGAACGGGTAGTTGGCGGCCTGCGCGGCGGCCGTCCTCGTCAGCGCGTTGAAAAGCGTCGACTTGCCGACATTGGGCAAGCCAACGATGCCGCATTTGAAACCCATTTTGTCCGGTCCTATCGGGAATTTGAGATTTGGTGAGGGCTATGGGCGATAGGGGTGATGAACGTCAAGCCCTGTAACGCCGTATGGACCCGAGCTCAGTCCTTGTTGCCGAACAGCTTCTTCAGCATGGCGGCCATCGGGCCGCTCTCCGGCAGCTTGGCGGGCGCCTGTTGCGGCCGTGCTTGGCGGATATGGCTTTGCTGCTTGGGCGCCGGCTTTTCCGGTTCCACGCCGGCCTTGCCCTGAAGGGCGAGGGCGGCCTTGTTCATGAAGCCGGATTCGTCGCCCTTGACGATCATCGCCGCGTTGTCGGCAACCGCGTCGAGCAGCGGGTCCAGCCAGTCGCGGTCGGTCTTGTCGAAATCGCCGAGTACATGATGCTGCACCATCTCCTTGACGCCGGGATGGCCGACACCGATGCGCACACGCCGATACGCGTTGCCGACATGGCCGTCGATCGAGCGGATGCCGTTGTGGCCGCCGGCGCCGCCGCCGGTCTTGATGCGCAGCTTACCTTCGGCAAGATCGATCTCGTCATAGAAGACGGTAAGCGCCGCAGGGGCGAGCTTGTAGAAGCGCAGCGCTTCGCCGACCGACTGGCCGGACAGGTTCATGAAGGTCTGCGGCTTGATCAGGATGATCTTTTCACCGCCGAGCGTGCCCTCGGCGATCAATCCCTGGAATTTCTTAGACCAGGGCGAAAAGGAGTGGCGGCGGGCGATCGCGTCCACCGCCATGAAGCCGACATTGTGCCGGTTGGCGGCATATTTCGCGCCCGGATTGCCGAGGCCTGCGAAGACAAGCGGCATCGTCAGCTCCGGGCGTGAAAAAGTTACTTCTCTTCGGCGGCGGGAGCCGCCTCAGGTGCAGCCTCGACCGTCTCTTCCGTCTCCGGCTTCATCGCCGACGAACCGGCGACGGTCGCGATGGTGAAGTCGCGGTCGGAGATGACGGGCTTGACGCCGGCCGGCAGCTTGACCGACGAGATATGGATCGAATCGCCAATGTCGGCGCCGGTGAGATCGACGGTAATGAATTCCGGGATCGCATTGGCCGGGCAGTGGAACTCGACCTCGTGACGCACGATGTTGAGCACGCCGCCGCGCTTGATGCCGGGCGACTTGTCCTCGTTGATGAAGTGGACAGGCACGTCGACATTGACCTCGGTGTCCTTGCCGATGCGCAGGAAGTCGACATGGACAGGGAAATCCTTGACCGGGTCGAGCTGGAAGTCCTTCGGCAGGACCTGGATCTTCTTGCCGTCGACATCGATCGTGGCGATCGTGGTCAGGAACCCGCCGCCGTGGATCTTGTAGTAGATGTCCTTGTAGGTGAGAGCGATCGCCAGGGGAGGCTGCTTGTCACCGTAAATTACTGCAGGCACTTTACCGTTGCGGCGAACTGCACGGGCGGACCCCTTACCGACCTGTTCGCGCGCTTCGGCCTTGAGCTCGTAAGTATCGTGGCTCATGGCACTTCCTTTCGCGTTGTTCTGGAGCGTTTGCGGTTGGCAATGGGCCTGGACCGTAAACGTCGAAAGCCGCCGGGTGAGGCGGCCTTCCGCCGCGTTGCCTCCAAGGGTGTCTACGCGGGTGGCGGCTCTATAGCGGAAGGCGGCCGGAGGTGCAAGCCAAAGGCAGTCATCCAAAGGCAATGGTCCGGGACGGGACGCCTCGCCCGGCCGAAAGCGCTCGAGGCTTCACGCCGGCGCCGGTCCAAGGTTGTCACTGGAGCGGTTCAGCGTCGATAGGATCGCCGACCCGCTCCAGTTCTTTGTCTTAGGCAATTGCCCGGGAAGGCGCTACGCACTTTCTCCGGGAAAACCGCTGCACATTTTTCCTGGAATTGCCCTATCCGCGCTTTTCGATGACGCCATACAGCACGTTGCGGTTTTCGCCAAAGAACACCTGCGCCTCGACGGTGTTGCGGTCGACGCTGGCATTGATGATGTTCCACATGTCGGCCTCGGAGCGCAGCAGCAACACCCAGTCCATGAACGTTTCCCTATAGCCGGCGTCGGGATTGCCCTCGGCGTAGTTGGCAAAAAGGAACCTGCCGTTCGGCTTCAGCATCTGCAGGCAAGTCTTCGTGAGTTTCACGGCGACGTTGTGCTGGAGGTAGTCGTAAAGGCCGGAGGCGTAGATGAGGTCGAACTTGCCCAGCTTGTGGCCCCTGGTGAGCACGGTCCGCACCGAGCCGTCGACGGCCTCGACCGCGGTGCCCTGGAAGTCTCGCGCGATCAATCCAACGCTCTGGGGATCCTGATCGAGCGCAACCCAACGATTGAGGCGGCCCTCAGCCAAGGCGGTCGAACGATTGGCCTCGCGCAAATGACCGGCGGCGATCGCCAGGACCTCGGCTTGCGGTCCGCTCTTGTCCGCCGTCTCGTCGACATACCGGGTCAAGAGATCGCGCCGTTCCCGCGCCGCCACGCAGGACGGTACGTCCTTGGTATGGCTGTAGAGTGCCTTCCCTGTGTCCGAGGCGCTCGCCACGCTTTCGGCCACGTGCGGATCACAATAGATGTAGTCAAGCAACTGCGCGTCGCCGGAATAGCCCCTGGGCTTGGTGAATGACCACCGGGTGAGCGGGTCCTGGAGAAAGTAGTCAAGGATCGGATGGTTCTGCGCCACCGGTATCAACGACTGCCAAACGTCGGGGTGAACCTTGGCCCGCAGGGCGTTGAGATAGGACAGCAGGCGACGAACGATCTCGGCAGGGTCTTTCTCTTCCTCGACCTGCTGGTGTGTCGCGTGGAGAATGAGCGCGAGTTCCGCGCGGGCGGTTTCGAACGCCTCGCCGTGATGCTCGGGCTTTCTTCGAGGAAAACTGCCGGCAATCATCTCGGCAGTAATCAGGCTTTTGCCATCAAAGACACTTTGCACTCGAGCACTCCATAGTTAACAGTCAGTTAACTTATTGCGTACAATGCTCGATTTGCCAATGTCGTCCCGAACGCATTTTAACGGTATGCTTAATTTCCCGCCAACCATGTTCGCGCGTTAAAACCTGCCGCATTGGATTCCCGGCCTGAATTAACCGAAATTTGTTTCGCGCCGTTGCATTGTCGTGCGAGGTGCGCAGTCGCCGTCGCGTCCAAGGAGTTGGCCCGCGTGGGGGCAGAAGCCAAAAAAGAACTTGGAACGCAAAATCCCCTTCAACCAGGATTTGTCGAGAGCGAACGCGTGTCATCCAGACTGGCCGACATGGCGCATGTAGAGCCGTACGAAGCCCGCTACGAGCCGGGGCCCGACGAGCTCCGCGTCCTTTACCGAAGGGAAGCCCAGGCGAAGCGAAGACTGGAAGCCCGGCCTGGGCTTTGGATCGCCGTGGCCATCTATCTCCTGTTTTCGGCAACGGATCTGCTGCTGATCCCGGACGTGGCGGCCTATACGATCATGGCGCGCTTCGCCGTCGGCGTGACCGCACTGTCGATCCTGGAGGCGCAACTTCGCCGGGGAGTGGCCACGGAATGGCTCGACGTGACTTGCGCCGGGGCCATCATTTTCGGCTATATCGGCTGGTTGTTCCCGGCCTTTATGAGCGCGGACAAGGAAAGCGTCGCCTACTATATGGTATTCGGCACCATCTTCATGATGAGTGCAAATCTATTCTTCACATTCAGTTTCAATCTATCGATCGTGACATCAACCATCATCATGTGTGTCTTGTATGCCGTGAATTATTTTGTGCCCGCCACGGTAACATACAAGATGGTATTTGGCGCCTTCTACGTTTCGTGTTTCACATTCACGTCCTATGTGAACTGGAAGCTGAACGAGGAGCGCTACAACGTCTTCCTGAACGCGCTGGAAGCCAAAATCCAGCACAAGGAAGCCACCGAACGCGGCAAGGCCCTGCTGCGGCTGTCGCGGACCGATCCGCTTACGGGTCTGGAGAATCGACGGGCGATCGATGAAAAGCTCAGGGACTACTGGGGGGAGTGGCAAAGGGTCGGTACCAGTTTCGTGGCGATGCTCATCGACGTGGACTTCTTCAAGAAGTTCAATGACTGCTACGGCCACCAGGAAGGCGACCGTTGCCTTATCCATGTCGCCAATGCCCTCCGGGATATGATCAGGGAATACAATGGCTCGATCGGCCGCTACGGCGGTGAAGAATTCATCGTCCTGGCCCGCATGGAGAACAAGGATCAGATCATAGATATCGCGGAAGCCATTTGCCGCACCGTCGAGAACCTGGCGCTTACCCACGAATTGCGGCGCGACGGTATCTCGGTTGTGACGGTAAGCGTTGGCGCTGCATTCACCAGGACGCAGACCGGTGCCAAGCTGGAGAAGATCATCCACGAGGCCGATCGCGCACTCTATCTGGCAAAGGCAGGCGGTCGAAACTGTGCCCGGCTGTTCGACCCAACCGATCCCCAGAGCAGCGACGAGAGCGAGAACATTGCGGCTTTGCTGAAGATCGCGATCGGCCAGGATCTCGTTTCACTCGTTTATCAACCTATCCAGGATGTCGCGACGGACCGGGTTGAAGCGGTGGAGGCCCTGATGCGCCTCAAAATGCTGGACGGCACATCGGTTCCGCCGAGCCTGTTCATTCCCGTAGCGGAGCGAACCGGCGCCATCCTGGAACTCGGGCGCTGGGCCATCAGGACTGTTTGCGCCGAGCTCCTGGCGCACGATCATGTGCGCGTCGTCAGCGTCAACGTCTCTCCGATTCAGCTCAAGACCCCCGGCTTCGCGGCGTCGGTCGCGACCATCCTGGGCGAGACCGGCGTAACCGGCAACAGGCTGGCCTTCGAGATCACCGAGGGGCTGGAGATGGAGATGCACTCGGACATTCTTCGCTGCATCAGCGACCTGAAGCTGCTGGGGATCAAGATCTGGCTTGATGATTTCGGCACCGGCTTCGCTGGCCTCTCGTGGCTTCGCCTGATCGATTTCGATACGGTGAAGATCGACCGCTCCTTCCTTCACGACTGCGCCACCCCGAACGGCAAGGCAATGCTCCAGGACATTGTCGCCCTGGTCCGAAACCGCGGCCACAAAATCCTGGTCGAAGGGGTGGAAACGGACGAGCAGATGGCTCTCATGCGCGAATTCGGCATCGACAAGGTCCAGGGTTTTCATGTCGGCCGTCCCGCTCCGGCCGGGAGTTTCCAGGTTAAACGGACCGTCAAGCGCCCATTCACCGTGCTGAAATCCGCCTGATCAGTCTTGGCTCAGGTCCCGCCGACCCGCACGGCGGGTCGTCGATTTGATCCTCGCCCCGCACAATTCACCGTCGGAACGGCTGCCAGGCGCGGGTGTGGCCAACGATCGCTCGTCAACGCCGCGCACAGCGCCTGGATCTCTCGGTTCAGGCATCGAGTTCGGCCAGCGTCATGCCCGAGCGTTCGGTCGGGGTCTCATTCGGGCGTTGCAGTGGACGGGCAGCTTGCGGCGGCGGTCGGGTCGACCTGTATCTGTCGCTCGTCGGCCTGGCGTCCGAGAATGGCGACGCCCTTGGCCGAAACCGCGCATCTGCCGAACCACTGAAGGGCGCCGCGGCGCAAACTCAATCTCTCTATTCCGCCAGTTTTGAAATCTTCTCGCTCATTTAATTCTACAAAATCGGTAGTCTTAATGAATAAGGACCGCGAGGAGAGCCCGATGACGAACAAGCTGGTGGTGGGAATATCCGGCAACCTGACCCGCCCATCGAAGACCAAGGCCTTTATCAGCCATATCGCCGGCGAGACGGCGAACCGCATCGGGGCGACCTCGGCTATATACGACATTGAAAATCTCGGTCCGTCGCTGCCCGCGGCTCGGCGCCTCGGCGATCTCGATCCGGCGGCCCGCGCCATCATCGAACAACTGGTCGGCGCCGACGTGCTGGTCGCGGGGTCGCCGACCTTCAAAGGCAGCTATACCGGGCTCTTCAAGCATTTGTTCGATCTGCTCGATCCGTCGTCGCTGCGCGGAAAACCGGTCATCCTTGCCGCGACGGGCGGCGGCGAACGCCACTCGCTGATCGTCGAACATCAGCTGCGGCCGCTGTTCGGTTTTTTCGAGGCGCTGACCGTGCCGACCGCGATCTACGCATCGGACAGGGATTTCGCCGACGGCGTCCTGGTGTCGGAGGCCATCCATGCCCGCGCCCGGCAGGCGGTTGCCGAGGTTTCCCGCGTTGTCGGGTCGGCACGCAGCGTCGGCCTCGCCGCCTGAACTCCAAATGGTTTTCGAACAGAGGGACCCAGCCATGACCATCAAATCAAGACAGATCAAGCTCGGCGCCTTTCTACCCGGTGGCGGCCAGCATGTCGCCGCGTGGCGCCATCCCGACGCTCCGGCCGACGGCGCGACCAATTTCGAGTTTCACAAGCAGCTCGCGCTGACTGCCGAACGCGGCCTGTTCGATGCCTATTTCCTCGCCGACAACCTGACGGTCGGGCTTGGCGCCCGCGAAGGCGGCAACGCCAAGATCGCGGGCTTCGAACCGGTGACGTTGTTTGCGGCGCTGGCGCCGCTGACGACGCATCTCGGATTCATCGCCACGGCATCGACCACCTATGAGGAGCCCTACACGCTTGCCCGAAAATTCGCCTCGCTCGACCTCTTGTCGAATGGCCGGGCCGGCTGGAACGTCGTCACCTCGGCGGGCGACGACACGGCGCGCAACTTCAACCGCGACATCCAGCCCAACCATGCCGAGCGCTACGCACGAGCGCATGAGCATGTCGAGACGGTCAAGGCGCTGTGGGACAGCTGGGAGGACGACGCCTTTATCCGCGACAAGAAAACGGGCCGCTTCTACGACAAGGACAAGCTTCACGACATCGACCACAAGGGTGAGCATTTCAGTGTCAAAGGGCCGCTCAACGTGCCCCGCCCGGTGCAGGGCCACCCCGTGGTCGTGCAGGCGGGCCAGTCCGAGGATGGGCGCAAGCTCGCGGCGGCCTCGGCCGAGGTCATCTTCACCGCGCATCAGAACCTTGCCTCCGCGCAGGAATTCTATCGCGACATCAAGGCCCGCGTGGCGGCGGCCGGCCGAGATCCCGAACAGGTGCTGATCATGCCCGGCGTGGCGCCCTTTGTCGGCCGCACCGAAGAAGAGGCGCGAGCCAAGTATCAGCAATTGAACGACCTGATCCTGCCCGAGGACGGCGTCGCGCTGCTCAACGGACTTGCCGGACAAACGCTCGATCTCAGGGGCTATCCGCTCGACGGACCGCTGCCGCCGAGCCGCGAAACCGAAGGCATGAAGAGCCGCCAGGCGCTGATCCGCCAGATCGCCGACGAGCACAACTTCTCCATCCGCCAGCTCTATCAATGGGTCGCGACCGCACGAGGCCACTACACCGTGATCGGCAGCGCCATTCAGGTCGCCGACCAGCTGGAGGAATGGTTCAGCAACGAAGCCGCCGACGGGTTCAACATCCTGCCGCCATGGCTGCCCGGCGCGCTAGACGATTTCGTCGACCTGGTGGTCCCCGAATTACAGCGGCGCGGCCTGTTTCGTACTGCTTACGAGGGCAGGACGTTGCGCGAGAATCTTGGCCTCAAGCGGCCGCAGAACCCCTGGACGGTTGCCCGTTCGACCGTGCTCGCCGCCGAATGATGCGTTGAAGCGAAAGGCATGACGATGACTTTGCAGCACATTGAACGGCCGACCGGCATCGGCGCGCATGAAAACGGCAACGGGCTCGGCGCCGATATTCTGAGCCTGGCTGGCCGAACCCTCACGCGTCTGCTGTCGCGCTATGGCGTGCTTTTGGGGTTCCTGGCGCTCTGGCAGGCGGCGGCGAGTGGCGGCTGGGTCAATGCCGCGGTGTTGCCGCCGATCGACATGATCGTCGTAGCGCTCTGGAAGGGCCTCGCCGGGGGCAGCCTGCTCGGCGACATCGCCATCAGCCTGCAGCGCGCCGGCCTCGCCTTCGCCGCGGCGGCTACGGTCGCCATCCCGCTCGGCCTCGTCATGGGTCAGACCCGCAGCGTCGAGACGGCGCTCGATCCGATCCTGCAACTGTTCCGGCAGACCTCGGCCCTGGCACTCTATCCCGTCTTCATCCTGCTTCTGGGGCTAGGCGAAGCCTCCAAAGTGTTCGTCATCTTCTGGGCAACGCTGTTTCCGCTGCTGCTCAACACGATCAGCGGCGTCAAGGAGGTCGATCCGAAGCTGCTCGAAATGGCGCGCGTCTACGGCGCCCGGCGGCTGACCATATTCCGGCGCGTCGTGCTGCCGGGCGCCGTGCCTTCGATCTTCGTCGGGTTGAGGCTCGGCGCGACCACCGCGCTGCTGCTGCTGATTGCCTCGGAAATGATCGGCGCCAACAAAGGCATCGGCTTCCAGGTGATGAACGCGCAGTACAATTTCCAGATCCCGCTGATGTTCGCGTCGATCGTCATCCTGGCCGCGCTCGGCCTGATCGCGAACCAGGTGCTGGTCAGCCTGCAGCGGCGGCTTTGCCGCTGGAGCAGTTCCGCCGGCTGAACAGCCGCCCCCATCATCGTCATTTTTGAAAAGTGAAAGGCCGGATCATGACCATCACACGCCGCTCGCTGCTTCTGCGCGCCCCTCTTGCCGCCGGCATCATCGCCGTCGGGCTACCATCGATCGCGCGCTCGCAGGCCGCTTCCGTCAAGATACGCTATCTCGCCAGCCGCGGCAGCATCTCGCCGCATGAGCTTGCCGACCAACTCGGCTACTTCAGGGGCCTCGGCATCGAGCTCGAGAATGTCGGCTATGCCGGCGGCGGCCCGGAATCGCTGTTTGCGCTCGCCTCCGGCAGCGTCGACCTGGGTTCGGCCGCCACGCCGGCCGTGATCAACTCGATCGCCGGCGGCAACGACTTCGTCGCCGCCTATCCGAGCAACGGCATCAACAGCCAGGTCAAAAGCGTCTTCTATGTGCTGGAGGACAGCCCGATCAGGTCGATCGCGGACATCGCCGGCAAGACGATCTCCGTCAACACGCTCGGCGCCCATCTCGACTACGCGGTGCGTGAGGCGCTGCACAGCCTCGGCCTGCCGCCGGACGCCGCGAAGCTCGTCGTGGTGCCGGGGCCGCAACTCGAGCAGACGTTGCGCTCGCATCAGGTCGATGTCGCCGGGCTCGGCTACTGGCAGGCGACTTTCGCGGGCGCCCTGGTGGCCAATGGCGGTGTGCGCGGCGTGTTCAACGACGCCGACGTGCTGGGCGAGATCGCGGGCGGCTTCATCGTGCTGCGGCGGGATTTCATCGCCGCCAATCGCGACGCCGCCAAGAACTTCGTCGAACAGTCCGCGCGTGCGGCCGACTGGTCGCGGCAGAATCCCGACGAGGCCCGCAAGGTGCTGGCCGAAATCCTCGACAAACGCGGCGAGAACGGCGAACTGGCGCGCTACTGGACGGGCTTCGGCCTGCGCGAAAAGGCGGTGGCGACCGACCGCGACATCGACTTCTGGGTGGCCGTGCTCGAGCGCGACGGTCGCCTGCCGAGAGGCAAACTCAAGGCTGCCGACATCCTCTACCGGCCAGGCGAAAGCAAGACCAATTGAGCAAGGAGGCACCCAGCATGGCCACAGCACGCGGCGAGGTCACGATCCGCGACCTGTCGAAGTCCTTTGCGCTCGGCGGGCGCTCGCTCGCCGTGCTGCGTTCGCTCAATCTCGACATCCGCTCCGGCGAGTGCCTGGTCATTGTCGGCGCCAGCGGATCGGGCAAGACGACATTGCTGCGCATCCTTGCCGGGTTGGAAACCGCCGACCAAGGCGCCGTTGCGATCGACGGCAAGCAAATCGAGGGCGTCGGCGCGGAGCGGGCGGTGATCTTCCAGGAACCGCGCTTGCTGCCCTGGCTGAGCGTGCTTGGCAATGTCGCCTTCGGCCTCGAAGTTCGCGGCGTGCCCAAGGCGCAGGCCGAGCAGAGGGCGCGCTTCTACATAGCGCTGGTCGGTCTTGCCGAGTTCAGCGATGCTTACCCGCGGCAGCTTTCGGGCGGCATGGCGCAACGCGTCGGCATCGCCCGGGCTCTGACGGTGCAGCCCGAGATCCTGCTGCTCGATGAGCCGCTCGGCGCCCTCGACGCCATGACGAAGATCTCCATGCAGGAGGAACTGGCGCGCATCTGGAGCGAGGAAAACGTCACCATGGTCATGGTCACCCACGATCTGGAGGAGGCGATCTATCTGGCCGACAGAGTGCTGATCCTGCCCAAGGAGAAGGGCGGCGCGGCGCGTCTGATCACCGTCGACCTGCCGCGCCCCCGTGATCGCAGCGAAAGCCGCTTCGTGCGCCACCGTGAAGAGTTGCTGCGCGAATTCGGCCTGCACTGAGGCCTCGACGCGCTCGCACGTGTCGAGACGCTTTCCCAGGCTAGGCCTTTCGTGCTTCCTTCATATTGGGCAGGAACACCGTCAACAGGCCCAGGAACGGCAAATACGAGCAGATCTGGAAGACGAAGTCGATGCCCTTCATGTCGGCCACGATGCCGAGCACGGCTGCCGCTATGCCGCCGACGCCGAAGGCGAAGCCGAAGAAGATGCCGGCGATCATGCCGACGCGGCCCGGCACCAGTTCCTGCGCGAAGACGACGATGTTGGAGAAGGCCGACGACAGGATCAGGCCGATCAGCACCGTCAGCACCATCGTCCATTCCATGTTGGCGTAGGGCAGCGCCAGCGTGAAGGGCAGCACGCCGACGATGGAAAACCAGATCATCGCCTTCTGTCCGTAGCGGTCGCCGAACGGACCGCCGAGCAGGATGCCCAGCGCCGAGGCGCCGAGGAAGAGGAACAGCATGACCTGCGACATCTGCACCGAGACGTCGAACTTATGGATGGCGTAGAAGGTGTAGTAGCTGGAGAGGCTGGCGATGTAGGCGTTCTTGGTCAGGACCAGCAGCGTCAGCACCGCCAGGGCCCCCATCACCTTGCGGCGCGGGAAGGGCGAGACGAAACTGGACGTCTTGCGGTTCGCCTGCGTGGCGCGCAAGCGGCTGTACCAGCCGCCGACCTGCCACAACACGACGATGCCGATCAGCGAGCCGACGGCGAACCATGAAATGCTGGTCTGGCCGAAGGGCACGACGATGAACGCCGCCAGCAGCGGCCCCATGGACTGGCCGAAATTGCCGCCGACCTGAAACAGCGACTGCGCCAGGCCGAAACGGCCGCCGGAGGCGAAGCGCGCGATGCGCGAGGATTCCGGATGGAAGATCGCCGAGCCGATGCCGATCAGCGAAGCGCCGATCAGGAGCAGCGTGTAGTGGCCGGCATAGGCAAGCACGATCAGGCCGATCAGCGAGGAGGCCATGCCGTAGGGCAGGGAATAGGGCATTGGCCGCTTGTCGGTGATCATCCCGATCACCGGCTGCAGCAGCGACGCGGTTACCTGGAAGGTGAAGGTGAGAAGACCGATCTGCCAGAAATCGAGGCCGTAATTCTCCTTCAGCAAGGGATAGATGGCCGATAGCAGCGACTGCATGATGTCGTTGATGCAATGGCAAAAACTCACCGCCAGGATGACGGTGAAGGCCGTCGCCTGGGCTGAAGCATGGCTGGCGGTCGCGGGAGGGGCGACGGCTGTCGTATCGGTCAAGGTAGGCTCCGTAGTCTTTTTGGCGGGCATACCCGCGGGCAAGCTGGCGGACGCTCCTGCGGCCGCCT
Source organism: Mesorhizobium sp. BR1-1-15 (assembly GCF_020165475.1). Taxonomy (NCBI): domain Bacteria; kingdom Pseudomonadati; phylum Pseudomonadota; class Alphaproteobacteria; order Hyphomicrobiales; family Phyllobacteriaceae; genus Mesorhizobium; species Mesorhizobium sp. BR1-1-15. The sequence goes on from NZ_JAIUIF010000002.1 coordinate 485,296, forward strand.
TGGAAACGGATGGCTTATAGGCTGCTTGCGGGACGACTTCTTTCGTGGTTTGGTCCAATAGTTTCGCAAGTGGGCCATAGCTTATGCCGCACGGCAGGGAAATTTTTCACGCTGGTAGTGCCGACCTCGAGCAGTTGCACGAGCGCCGCTGGCTATGGCTGGAGCAAGTGGCCGGGCCGGCGGTGGCGTTGCCGACCGAATATCCCGACGGCTACCATGTGCCGCGGCACCGCCACAGCCGCAGCCAGTTGCTGCATGCGCTGGTCGGTGTCGTGCTGGTGACGACGCGGCACGGGCGCTGGATGGTCCCGCCCGATCACGCCATGTGGATTCCCGCGGGCACCGAGCATTCCGTCGAGATGCTGGGCGATGTCTCGATGCGCTCGGTCTATGTCATGCCGGGAGCGATCCCCGGACTGCCGGAAGGCTTGCGCGTCGTCGGCGTCACCGACCTGATGCACAGCCTGATCGTTGAATCGGAAAAACTGCCGCAAGGGGGCGTGCTGGAAGGGCGTGGCGGGCTGATCATGAATCTTCTGCTGCACGAAATCCCGACTTTGCCGGAGCGGCCGCTTGGCCTGCCGTTCCCCTCCGATCCCAGGCTGGCCGCGCTGTGCCGGCGTTTCGTGGCGGCACCGTCGCCGCGCGCGACGATCGACGAGTGGGCGGACGCCGCCGGCATGAGCCGACGCTCCTTCACGCGCGCCTTTCATCGCCAGACCGGACTGTCGCTATCGACATGGCGCCAGCAAGCATGCCTGTTCGCGGCGCTGCCGAGGCTCGCCGATGGCGAGCCGATCACCCGGGTGGCGCTCGACCTTGGCTATGACAGCGTGCCGGCCTTCATCACCATGTTCAAGCGAATGCTGGGCGCGTCGCCGCGCGGCTATATGCGCGGCGCGCGAGATGCCGGCGAAAACCCGCGGCGCATAGGCGGTCCGATCGCCGCTTGAGACAGCGCCGATAGCATCAAGCTGATGCGCCAACCTTCGGTCTAAGGTCCATTTGCAGGAGCACTGATTGCACGTTGTAATCGGTTTTGCTGCGCTACGCGCCCGCCGGGATCGACAATTAGTCGAACAGGCTCGACACCGATTCCTCGGTTGCCGTGCGCGAGATGGCTTCGCCCATCAGATCGGCGATCGAGATGACGCGGATATTGGGGGCGTCGAGCACGCCCTGGGTCGGCTGGATGGAGTCGGTGATCACCAGTTCCTGCAGCTTGGAGCCGCTGATGCGGGCGACCGCGCCGCCCGACAGCACGCCATGAGTGATATAGGCGGTGACGCTGGTGGCGCCGTTGGCCAGCAGCGCATCGGCGGCGTTGCACAGCGTGCCGCCGGAATCGACGATGTCGTCGATCAGCAGGCAGTCCTTGCCGGCGACCGCGCCGATGATGTTCATGACCTCCGATTCGCCGGGACGCTCGCGGCGTTTGTCGACGATGGCGAGCTGTGCGTCGAAGCGCTTGGCCAGCGCGCGTGCACGCACCACGCCACCAATGTCGGGCGACACCACGACGACGTTGCCGAGCTGCTTGTATTTCGCCTTCACGTCGCGGGCCATGACCGGCACCGAGAACAGATTGTCGGTCGGAATATCGAAGAAGCCCTGGATCTGGCCGGCGTGGAGGTCGAGCGTGAGCACGCGGTCGACCCCGGCGCGGGTGATCATGTTGGCGACCAGCTTGGCCGAGATCGGCGTGCGGCCGGAGGCGCGGCGGTCCTGCCTGGCATAGCCGAAATAGGGGATCACCGCCGTGATGCGCTTGGCCGACGAGCGCATGAAGGCGTCGATCATGATGAGCAGTTCCATCAGGTGATCGTTGGTCGGAAAGGAAGTCGACTGCAGGATGAAGACATCCTCGCCGCGCACGTTTTCCTGGATCTCGACGAAGATTTCCTGGTCGGCGAAGCGCCTGACGCTGGCCTTGCCCAGCGGGATGTTGAGATAGCGGGCGACCGCCTCGGCCAGCACCCTGTTGGAATTGCCCGCGAAGAGTTTCATGCACCGTTCCTGGTGGAGGATGGAGAGCCCCAACAGACTCGCCTACGCCCTTTAACCGGGCTTTTAGCGGCCCGCGCGGCTATTGCAAGCACCGTGATTGGAAATCCGCCGGCTAATCCTGGGAAATGTTCGCGCCATCGCGTATGGACAACACCGGGCAGCGGACCCGGCGCCGCTGCTCCTTCCCCTTGTTCAAGCATCGGATTTCCCCGCGGCCGTTTCCATTCGGGTCCGATGGTCTAGCCCGCCTTGCCGCCGAGCCATGCCGCGAACTGGTCGATGGTCTGGTCGGCGATCGCCTGCATGGTGGCTGGCGCCACCGCTTTCCAACTGTCGCCGCCCGCGCTGGCGCCGGAATTGGCCGAAGCCGCCTTCTGCTGGCCGTTGATGCGATGCAGGCGGTTGCCCGAGGGATCGTAGACGTCCCACACATAGATGACGGTGGTGTCCTTGCCTTCGGAGATCACCGAGAAATAGCCTTTGAGCACATGGGTCGCGGTCTGGTCGGCGCTGCCGGCCAGCGTGATGCCGCGCTGCCTAGCGCGCGTCTGCAACTCCGCCGTCAGCGGCGTCGCCGCTTCCACCGAAGCGCCGACGATCGGCGCGATCTGCAGGCGCGTCCTGGCAAGGATTGCGGCGGTCTGTGCGGGCGTGGCTGACGTCGTGGTCGTTGCTGGAGCGCCCGCCGTGGTCGTGGCAGGGCCAGCGGGCGCCGGGGTGGCGGCGCTGCCCTGGGCTGCCGGCGTGGCCGGCGCCGCGGCCGTGGGCGGGGTGATGGCGGAGGGTTCGAGGACGTCTTTTGCGTTGGTGCAGGCGGCGAGCGCCAGGACCACGAGCAATGACACGGTCGTCAGCTGCGATCGTCTCATTTGCCTTCTAACTCCTTGGCGAAGAACGCCTCCCATCGTGGATTCACTGTACGATCAAGTCGAGATCATGGCGGGAAAGCGGCTTCGGCTGTGATTCGGTCGTGAGATAGGTGCGGCCAAGCGTCATCGCCGTCTCGGTTTCGGAATCCATGATGATCATGTGGGCGAACAACGTCATGTTCGGCGCGATCGGCTCGGGATTGCCCTGGTAGAACATCGGCATGTCCATCCAGGACGGGGTGAAGCGGGCGCCGACCGAGTAGCCGCAGGCATTCAGCCGATGCTTGGTCAGTCCACGCGCCTCCATGACACGGGCATGCGCGTCGAACACGTCGCCGAAACTGTTGCCCGGCGTCATCGCCTTCTCGACCGCCAGCAGCGCGGCACGGGCCGCGTCGAACAAGTCCTGGTGACGCTTCGAGGCCTTGCCGGTCAGCACCGTGCGCATCATCGGCGCATGATAGTGATGAAAGACTCCCGCCCATTCGAGCGTCAACTGGTCGTTCTTGGTGAGCTTGCGGCGACCGGCCTTGTAGCGGCACAGCAGCGCGTCGACGCCGGAGCCGATGATGAATTCGTTGGCCGGATAGTCGCCGCCACCGGCAAAGATCGCGCCTTGCATGGCGGCAAGGATCAGCGCCTCGTCACCGCCCTGCTTGATCAGCGGCAAGGCCGCATCCAGCGCGTCGTCGGCCAGGTTCGCCGCCTTCTCGGCCTTGGCGATCTCGGCCGGGCTCTTGAACAGGCGCAGCCGACCGACGATGCCGGATGCATCGGCGATCTGGCCGAAGGTCTGCAGCTGCTCGTCGAGGCGGCGGCCATTATAGGCGGTCAGCCCATGAGTGTCGTATTCGACCCCGATGCGGGCGCCGAGCAGGTCGAGCTCGTTCAGCAGATTGCGCAGGTCGACGGCCGGATTGGCGCCATCGCGATCGGTCCACAGCACGATGTTGTCGATGATCGAGGTGTGGCGCGCCTGACGCAGGTCGGCCGAGCGGGTCAGCAACACCATGGACCCGTCGGCTTTCACCACCAGGCACTGGAAGAAGCAGAAACCGAACGTGTCGTAGCCGGTCAGCCAATACATGCTTTCCTGCTCGAAGAGCAGGATGGCGTCGAGCTTCTTCTCGGCCATCTCGATCACCAGCCGGTCGCGGCGCGCGTCGAATTCGGATCGTTCAAAATGCAGCGCCATTATTCACTCTCCAAAACGATTGCCGATATCTGCCGGCCGTAATCGGGTTCCTTGCGGTGCGTCGTGCGCCGGTAGGAGTAAAACAGATCTTCCTCGGCATAGGTGCAGCGGCCGAGACCTTGCGCGGTCACACCCGCCCTGTCGAGCCGGTCCACCGTGTAGCGGTTGAGGTCGAACATCGAATGACCGGGATTCGCCGAAGGCGCGAAATATCTGTCATTTTCGCCATCGGCCTCGACGAAGCGGGCGACGAATTCAGGCCCGACCTCGTAGTTTTCCGGGCCGATCGAGGGGCCGAGCACGGCGACGATGTTTTCACGCCTGGCGCCGAGACTTTCCATGGCGGCAATGGTGTTCTCGAGCACCCCCGTGAAGGCGCCTTTCCAGCCGGCATGCGCCGCGCCGATGATACGCGCCGCGGCATCCGCGAACAGCACAGGGCCGCAATCGGCGGTCGAGGCGCCGATGGCGATGCCCGGCCGGTCGGTGACGATGGCGTCGGCCTTGGGACGCTCGCCTGCAAAGGGTCCCCTGGCGACGACGACATCAGGCGAATGGATTTGCCAGGCGGTCAGGAGATGGTCCGCCGGCACGCCCATCCAGGCGGCGACACGGCGGCGGTTCTCGGCGACCAGCGCCTGGTCGTCATCCGAGCCGGTGCCGATGTTGAGGCCCTGATAGATGCCGGGCGAGACGCCGCCGACGCGGGTGAAATAACCGTGGCGGATGCCTTGTGCCTGCGCCAGGTCCAGCAGCGGCGACCGCACGGGATCCAGTTTGGTCTGATTCAGCATGTGGGCGTTGTTGTCCGTGTGGGCGGTTTCGTCAAGAAAAAGTCCGAAGCGAGACGGCCGGCGTTCAGCCGCTCTTTTACCGGACGGGAGATTGGGAGGGGTGACGATGAAAAGTCAATCCGGCGTTGCGAAGGGGCAACGCAACGAATCCGGGGTAACGGTTCCTTCGCCGCTGTGCGGTGAGGGAGCATTGAACGGAAAAACCCGCCTGTGCGGCGGGTCCCTGGCGCAACTCAGCACCATAACCAAATATTTACCATAGTTGCCTTCACCCTGTCAAGAAAAAATTCCTATCATGAGAAGTTGCCGGCCATGAACAGCTACCGACACAACCGGACTGGCCGTCGTCACGCCTTGTCAATCCGAGCTCGGTGCCTGGGCAAACGGGCGAACGGCAACGCCGCGCGGCACTATGGCAAGCACCTTGAACAGGTCGCCCATGGCCTGCGGCCCGGCGAGGCGTTCGACATCGCCAGCGATCTTGTCGCGTGCCGCCTGGCTGGCATCGGCGCCAAGCCGGCCGGCGCGCTCCAGAATGCCCAGGCCGAGCAGGAAATCGCCCTGCGTCGACAGATGGGCGTCGAGACCCTGCGCGCGCACCACCGCGGCAAGGGCGGCGAAATCGACATGGGAAGTGAGGTCGGCTTCGCCGGGATTGGCCAGAACATCTTCGTGATCATGACGGCGCAAGGCCTGCAACGTGTCGCCGACACCCGGCCGCAGATGGCCATAGTCGACAAACAGGCCGGAGCCGCCATGAGCCGCTATGCGCTCGGCGATGGTCGCCATCAGGGCGCTGCGCGCCGGCGCCACTTCGACGATCGCGCCTTGCGGCGCCTCGCCGGCATCGGCGGGCAGCAGCGTCGGGTCGAGCGAGCCGGCGCCGGCGAAGAAGGTAAGATTGTCAGCGCCGTCGAGACCGACCACGCGCTCGCGCCAGCCGGTGCCGGCGCGGACGAACTGGCGGATGGGGATGGCGTCGAACAATTCGTTGCCGACGATGAGGAGCGGCTGTGGCGGCAGCGTGTCGATGGTCTCGTGCCAGCGAATCGAGAACGGTGTGGCGCCGAGCGTCTGTTTCTGCACCTCGGTCAGGCGCGGGCTGGTCTCGATCATGGCGAAAGCGGCGTCGTTGGCCAGTGCCGGTTCAAGCCGCGACAGGGTGCGAAGCATGTCCTTCATCAGCGTGCCGCGGCCGGGGCCGATCTCGGCGATGGTGACCGGCGTCGGCCGGCCGACCGCCAGCCAGGCCTGGTAGAGCCAGACGGCGACGAGCTCGCCGAACATCTGGCTGATCTCCGGCGCGGTGACGAAATCCCCGGCGGCGCCGAACGGTTCGCGCGTGGTGTAGTAGCCCGCCTCGGGATCGAACAGGCACAATGCCATGTATTCGTTGACGGGGATCGGCCCTGTCGCCTCGATCAGATCGACGATGCGTGCCTTCAGCCGCGTCATGTCGCCTGCGGCCGTGACTGCGGCACCGGCTTGGCTGTCGTCATCGCCCAGATGCCGGCCAGCACCATCGGCGAGGACAGGATCATGCCCATGGTGAGCCAGTTGGTGCCAAGGAGATAGCCGAGCTGCTGGTCGGGCTCGCGGAAGAATTCGACTGCTATGCGCGACAGGCCATAGCCGCAGATGAAGGCGCCGCCGACGAAGCGCGGCGTCTTCAGCTTGAGGCGCGAATGGGTGAGGAAGCGCAGCACGAGAAAGAGCACCAGGCCTTCAAGCAGGGCCTCGTAAAGCTGGCTCGGATGGCGGGTAAACGGCCCGCCATTGGGAAACTCGATCGCCCACGGCACGTCGGTTGGCCGGCCCCAGAGCTCGGAGTTGATGAAGTTGGCGACGCGCACGAGGCCAAGACCGACCGGCACGCCGGCGGCCACGACGTCGAACAGCGACCAGGTGCGGATGCCGCGCTTGATCGAAAACAGCGTCATGGCGAGGATGACGCCGAGCAGGCCGCCATGGAACGACATGCCGCCCTGCCAGACGGCGAAGATGTCGAGCGGGTGCGCGATATAGCGCGGCAGGTCATAGAACAGCACGTAGCCGGTGCGTCCGCCCAGCACGACGCCGATGGCCGCCCAGATGATGAAATCATCGAGGTCCTCCGGCTTCATAGGCAGAATGCCGTCGGCCCAGAGTTTCGGATTGGCGGCGAGCCGCTTGGCGTACCACCAGGCGAACAGGATGCCGACGATGTAGCCGACGCCGTACCAGTGCACCGCCAGCGGCCCGATCTGAATCAGCACCGGGTCGATGTTGGGAAAGGGCAACGAGGCCAGCGGCAGCAGGAAATATTCGTTCAACGGGGAGCTCTCGGTTGCGTTTGGCGCGGACCATGCGGCAGGGTTTTGGCGGGGTCAAGGCAAGGTGGTCGGCCTCAAAGATCGGATCGGATCACCGCTTGCAGGCCCATCGCGCCGTGCGGGCGGTGAGCTCAATCCCTTGGCTTGGCGGCCACCAACTGCCGCAACGCGTCGTTGATCCTGTCCTGCCAGCCGGGGCCATCTTCCTGGAAATGATCGAGCACGGCCCGGTCGATCCGGATCGAAACAAGCTCGCGGACGTTCGGCGCGGCCGAAGCTTCGCGAATTGGCGGTGCCGGCTTCTTCACCGGTTTGAAGGCAGCTTCGGCGGCTGCCATCGGATTGGTCGGTCGGCGCGGAGGGGTTGCCATTGGTGACCTGACTGAAGTGTGCTTGAGGCAATACGAGACGAGAACACAATAGGCGAGCTTGCGCCCTCAAGTACAGCTCTGGCGCCGTTCGGGAGCTTCTTACAGGAATGGCACTGCCATGCGCCACAGCAACGCAGATGGAACGGCAACCCTCAACGTTCTTGCATTCGGCGCGCGGCACTACTAACTCAATTTCAGCAACCGAGGATTTGCCATGTCGACCGGACCGAACCGCATTCTCGACGAATTCGCCAAGCTGATGACCGATGCTGCGGGCGCCGCGCAGGGCGTGCGGCGCGAGGTGGAGACCGCCTTCAAGGGACAGGCCGAACGCATCCTGAATTCGATGGACGTGGTGCAGCGCGAGGAGTTCGAGGCCGCGCGCGAGATGGCCGCCAAGGCCAGGGAAGAGAATGCTCGCCTTGCCGACCGCATCGAGGCGCTTGAGGCCAGGCTTGCCGAACTGACCGGGCAGGCCACACCTGCGGCTTCCGCAAAGCCCAGGCCGAAAAAATAATTCGTTAAACTTTTCCACAAAGCACCAGCCTGAAAAGCGCTTTGCCGTGAATCGCTTACCGGCATTGCGTGACTCTGTGTGACAGCGCCTTTCCACATGCGAATGACGCAGCGCGAAAAAATGGGCTGTTCACGCGACTCCCGATCAATAGACTGAATTTGTTGCATGATTCGGAGCAGGGTCATGCGCCGGGCGGTGGGGTCCGGTCTGGGGTCTTTGCGTCGAGAAGTCCTGGCCGTCCGAGTTCTAGATCAGATTGTTCGTCGTGTGTGCCCCGCGGAGCGTGTGGCGCTCCCCTGAACACAGGAAGCATTCCATGGAACTTCTCGAACTCGAATTCTCCCGCGAAATCCATCCGGTGGATGTCATTGAGCAGGTGGCCCACAACAATGACTGGTCCTTCGAACGGGCCGGCGACGACGAAATCTCGATCTCGGTCGCCGGAAGCTGGACCGACTATCACGTCTCCTTCTCGTGGATGGAGGATTTCGAGGCGCTGCATCTGGCCTGTGCCTTCGACATCAAGGTGCCGGAGGCGCGCGCGCTGGAAGTGATGCGGCTGTTGTCGCTGATCAACGAACAGATGCTGTTCGGCCATTTCGACCTGTGGGAGCAGGAAGGCGCGATCATGTTCCGCCAGTCGCTGCTTCTGGCCGGCGGGGTCGAGCCTTCGAGCCAGCAGGTGGAGGTGCTGCTGTCGTCGGCGCTGGAGGCCTGCGAATGCTACTTCCAGGCGTTCCAGTTCGTCGTCTGGTCCGGCACATCGGCCAAGGACGCGCTGGCCGGGGTGCTGTTCGAGACTTTCGGCAACGCCTGACCAAGATGCCTTCGACATGAGTTCAAGCAGCGAGCGCAAGCCCGAGATCAGTTTCGCCGATTTCGATCGTGTCGACATCCGTGCCGGCACGATCATCGAGGCCGAACCGTTTCCGCAGGCGCGCAAGCCGGCGTTCAAGCTCAAGATCGATTTCGGCCCCGAGATCGGGGTGAAGAAATCGTCGGCACAGATCACCAAATATTATACGCCCGAGACGCTGATCGGCCGGCAGGTGTTCGCGGTGGTCAATTTTCCGCCGCGCCAGATCGGGCCGTTCATGTCGGAAGTGCTGACGCTCGGCTTTCCCGACGAAGAGGGCGCCGTGGTGCTCGGCGCCATCGAGCGCAAGGTGCCGGACGGCGGGCGGCTGTTTTAGCCGAGAGGTAGCGTCAGGCCGCCAGTTTCCGCGTCGTGCCCAGCGCCTCCTGGACCGTATCGAGAAACATTTCCGCGCAGGCTTTCCAGCTGTAGCGCATAGCGCGTTCTCGCGCTTGGGCGCGGTCGACATCGAGGGCGGCGAGCGATGCCGCGCGCAGGTCGTTGGAGACCGCGCCGCCGAAGCCGTCGCCGACGATGTCGATCGGTCCCGTGACCGGAAAGGCGGCGACCGGCGTGCCGCTGGCCAGCGCTTCGATGATGACGTTGCCGAAGGTGTCGGTGCGGCTCGGAAAGACGAAAACGTCGGCCGAGGCGTAGATTTCGGCCAGTTCATCGTTGGGGCGGTGGCCAAGAAAATGCGCGGCGGGGTAGCGCGCCTTGAGCTTCGCCAGTTCCGGGCCCTCGCCGACAATCACCTTGCTGCCGGGCAGGTCGAGATCGAGGAAGGCGGAGAGGTTCTTCTCGATGGCGACGCGGCCGACACAGAGGAACAACGGGCCGGGGAAGCCGAGATCCTTCCTCTTGTCGGGCCGGAAATGATCGGTGTCGACGCCGCGCGTCCATGGCCTCAGCTTGTTGAAGCCGCGCGCTGCAAGATCATCCGCCAGCGACTGCGTCGCGACCAGCGTGCCTTGGCCGGAATTGTGGAAATCGCGCAGCCAGCGATAGGCCCAGCTTTCCGGCACCGGCAGCCGGGCGCTGAGATATTCAGGAAAGCGTGTGTGGTAGCTGGTGGTAAACGGCCGGCCGGCATTGCGGCAGTAGCGCCGCGCCATGATGCCGAGCGGACCTTCGGTGACGATGTGGATGTGGTCTGCCTTGTAGGCCTCGATCAGGCGCGCGACATGACCTGGCGTGGTCAACGCCAGGCGGATATCGGGATAGGTCGGCAAGGGCAAAGTGCGAAAGATGTTGGGCGTCAGGAAATCCACCGCGACATCGAACGATTTCAGTGTTTCGGTGAGCCGCTCCAGCGTGTGGACGACGCCATTGACCTGTGGGCGCCAGGCGTCGGTGACCATCAATATGCGCATGACGGGCCTTTGCTCGAAAGGTCGGCGGTTGCCTCGGCCCGATGCCCGGACGGCGACCAGCCTGCTGCCCTCGCTTCGCTCCAGCACACCCGGGCGGGTACGGGATCGAAGTCAGACGGCGGGCTCGAATCAAGTGAGGTCGCGCGCTTCATGCGCGCTCTTCAGCATGGTTTCATGACGCGCCAATGAAATCGGCCGAACATGACCTCGTCCGGAAACGGTTTCCGCTTCCCGCGATTGAATCCCTGTCAGGCCGGAACCTTGATCACGGCGCGCAAGCCGCCGAGCGGGCTGACGTCGAGCGTGATGTCGCCGCCATGGCTGCGGGCGATGTCGCGGGCGATCGACAGGCCGAGGCCAGTGCCGCTGGCATCGAGATTGCGGGCCTCGTCGAGCCGCATGAAGGGTTTGAACACCTCTTCGCGCTTTTCGGCCGGAATGCCCGGACCGTCATCGTCGATGGTGACCACAAGCGAGCCGCGGCCATGATTGGCGGCCACCTCCACCGTCTTGGCGTAGCGGAAGGCGTTGCCGATGACATTCGACATCAGCCTGGCGAAGGCGTTCGGCCGCACATGCACGGTCGGATCGCCGGAAAGCGTCGTCGACAATTTGCATTCGCGCAACCGAGCTTCCTCGCTCAGCTTCTGGAAATAGGCTTCGAGATCGAAGCGCCCGGTGTCTTCCGAGGCCTCGCCGCGGGCAAAGGCAAGATAGCCTTCGAGCATCGACTGCATGTCGTCGATGTCCTGGTTGAGCGCGGCCTTCGTCTCGGCCTTGCCGCCCGCCAGCGCCAGCTGCAGCTTGAAGCGGGTGAGGATGGTTCTGAGGTCATGGCTGACGCCGGTGAGCATGGCAGTGCGCTGTTCGATCTGGCGCTCGATGCGCTCGCGCATCTGGATGAAGGCAAAACCGGCGCGGCGGACCTCCTCCGCGCCGCGCGGGCGGAAATCACGCGGCATCGGCCGGCCCTTGCCGAAGCTTTCGGCGGCTTCGGCCAGCGTCAGGATCGGCCGGATCTGGTTGCGCAGGAAGGGAATGGCGATCATCAGCAGCACCAGCGAGGTACCGACCATCCAGATCAGGAAGATGTGCGTGTTCGAAGCATAGGCCTGGCTGCGGCGCACGAAGACGCGCAACACCTTGCCTTCGAGCTGGACGCGGACCTCGATGATGTTGGAGTTGCCGACCGTATCGATCCAGAACGGCCGGTTGATCTGGCGGGTGATCTCGGCGGAGAGAACGTCGTCGAGGATGGAGAAGAACGGCTTCGGCCCGGGCGGCGGCAGCGGGTCGGGCGGCAGGAGGTCGACCTTCAACTGCATGCGGTCCTGGGCGATGCGGATGATGTTGGCGTAGTCGGCGTCGTGCGGATAGGTCTCGATCAGGTCGATGATGGCGGCGATGTCGCGCACGGTCGCCTGCGACAGGCGCTGCGTCACGGTCGCCCAATGCCGCTCCATGAAGACGAAAGCGACCACCGATTGCAGCAGGATCATCGGCGCGATGACGATGATCAGCGAGCGCGCGTAGAGGCGCTTGGGCATGTAGAGCGAAACGAGGCGCCAGAACCGGTTCCAGACGCGCGGACCCCTCTTGAGCAGCCGTGTGGAGCGGGTGCTCAAGCCGTCAGATTCCGGCTGTTCCAGTTCCGTGGTCGCCATTCACCTTTCGCTCGCTCCGTGGCCGTCAGGCAGGCCGAAGGCGGTAGTCTATTCGACGCTGAGCCGATACCCAATACCGCGGACCGTCTGCAGCCAGACCGGATTGGAGGGATCGCGCTCGATCTTGCGGCGCAGCCGATTGATCTGGACGTCGATGGTGCGTTCGCCGACATCCGATTCGTCGCCGACCAGTTCGTGGCGTGGAATGGTTTCGCCGGCGCGCGCGGCGAATATCGCCAGGATCTCCTGCTCGCGATCGGTCAGCTTCAGCGCCTCGCCGCCACGCTTCAATTCGCGCCTGGCGATCTGGAATGTGTAGGGACCGAAGACGAGCTGCTCCACCTTGGGCGTGGTCGCAGGGCCGCCGCGGCGCAGGATGTTGTTGATGCGCAGGATCAATTCGCGCGGATCGAAAGGCTTTGGCAGGTAATCGTCGGCGCCGGCCTCCAGGCCGGTGATGCGGCTATCGGTCTCCGATAGCGCCGTCAGCATCAGGATCGGCACGTTCTTCTCGGCCCGCAGCGCCTTGGTCAGATCGACGCCGTTTTCGCCGGGCATCATCACGTCCAGCACAAGAAGATCGAAGTCGAGACCGGCGAGCTTGCGCCGGGCTTCGCCCGAATTGCCGGCGACGGTGACGCGAAAACCGTTTTCGGTCAGATATTGCTTGAGCAGGTTGCGGATGCGGGTGTCGTCATCGACCACAAGCAAATGCGGCGCATCGTCGTCCGGTGCGGCCGCGTGATCAGCGCGTTCAGTGCTCTCCATGGCTTTTCCCTGACATTTTTGCGGACCCAACGTCGATCTGGGCTCTCAGTTCCGGATTGACCATTGCTTCGAGGAAGCGTTCCACCTGGGTCCGTTCGGCGGCTCCGGAATCTTCCAATGCAGCATGGATGCGGCGCGACTGTGGCCGTGCCAGCGCCAGCGCCAGCGCGCGGCCCTTGGCGGTCGGATACAGTTCGCGCTGGCGACGATCGCGCGGCCCTTGCAACTGCACGACATGGTCGGTGTCGATCAGCTGCTTCAGCACGCGCGCCAGGCTCTGCTTGGTGATCTTCAAGACATCGAGCAGTTCGGCGACCGTCAGGCCCGGCCTGCGGTTGACGAAATGCAGCACCCTGTGGTGGGCGCGGCCGAAGCCATAGTCGGCCAGGATCTGATCGGGATCCGAGGTGAAATCGCGATAGGCGAAGAAAAACAGCTCGATGAGGGCGAAATCAATGCCATCCTCGATTGACATCGCGGTCCTGATCGGTGTCCCGGCTGCTCGGCTTCGATCCGTCATCTTTTCTCCATGGGCAGGGAAGATTATGTCAGTACTATTGACGTAATTTCTCTGCAATGGTAATTTTTGACAAGGTTTTGGGCGGATTGCGAACGAAAAGGCAAGACAGGCCGGGTTTTCCGGAACTTCCTGAGTTTGCCAGAGCACGATTATCCGCCTACCTTTCCAGACAGCGGCAGGCGCCCCAACCAGTTGGCGCGGCCGACAAGAGCACGCAACGAACAACGATATGCGGGCTGCCGCCCGCGGGAGGTTACCATGGCATCCGTTCCCTTTGATCAACTGGACGGCTTCATCTGGATGAATGGCGAGTTCGTGCAATGGGGCGAGGCCAAGATCCATGTGCTGACCCACGGCCTGCACTATGCCAGCGCGGTGTTCGAGGGCGAGCGCGCCTATGGCGGCGAGATCTTCAAGCTCAACGAGCATACCGAGCGCCTGCATGAATCGGCGCGGCTGCTCGGCTTCAAGATCCCCTATTCGGTGGCCGAGCTCAACGACGCCTCCAGTACCCTGCTGAAGAAGCAGGGCTTCAAGGATGCCTATGTCAGGCCGATCGCCTGGCGCGGCAGCGAGCAGATGGGCGTTTCGGCGCAGAACAACCGCATCAATTGCGCCATCGCCATCTGGCAGTGGCCTAGCTACTTCGATCCGGCGCAGAAGCTGAAAGGCATACGTCTCGATATGGCTGAGTGGCGCCGGCCCGACCCGCGCACGGCGCCGTCCAAATCGAAGGCTGCCGGCCTCTATATGATCTGCACCATGTCCAAGCATGCCGCCGAGGCCAAGGGCTATGCCGACGCCATGATGCTCGACTGGCGCGGCCAGGTCGCGGAAGCCACCGGCGCCAACATCTTCTTCGTCAAGGACGGCAGGATCCACACGCCAAAGCCGGACTGCTTCCTCGACGGCATCACCCGCCGCACGGTCATCGGCCTCGCCAAGGACCGCGGCCTGGAGGTGGTGGAGCGCGCCATCATGCCGGAAGAACTCGAGGGCTTCGAGCAGTGCTTCCTGACTGGAACGGCAGCGGAAGTGACCCCGGTTTCGGAGATCGGGCCGTACCGATTCGAGGTCGGCGAGATCGCCAAGACTCTGATGAATGACTATTCTGCGGCCGTTCAGCCGAAGCACGCGATCGCCGCAGAATAACGAAAGTCACAGCTTTTCACGCAAGCAGGGGCGGTTTTCGGGCCGCCCCTTTTATTTCAGCGTTTCTGCATTTGACTTTCGCCGAATTCAGCGTCTCCATGATGGTGTCGGCCCGGGAGGCTGGCAGCTATGGAGGGACTGGTAAGATGGACATGAATACGCTTCTTCCGATCATCGTTCAGATCATTACAGGCATCATCGGTGGTCAGGCGGTCGGCGCGGCGATCAAGACGGCGGCGCTGGGGCAGCTTCCCAAGATCCTGGGCGGCGCCATTGGCGGCGTCGGCGGCGCGGCGATCCTCGGCAGCCTGCTCGGCGGCACAGTCGATCCGGCAGCGGCTGCGGCAGCGACGAGTGGTCTGGGCAGCGCGCTCAACCTGCAGAACATCGTCGGCGGCGCCGGCGGCGGCGCGATCCTGACCGGCATTATCGGCGCGGTCATGGGCGCCATGAAGAAGTAAGCCTGCGATCTCGGGCTGGCCAAATGGGCGGCTTCGGCCGCCCATTTCTGTTTCCAGAGCGCGCCGCATGAATGCGTTTCGACGCGACGCGCTTTGGAACGACCGATCCCAAGGGTGGACGCCCTTCGCTCGCGCCTCTACATCACGGCGTGAACATCGAAAGGACGATCATGGGTCAGCTCAATGCCGGCATCGTGCCGGTCACGCCTTTCCAGCAGAATTGCACGATCCTGTTCGACATGGACGACAAGCACGGTGTCGTCGTCGATCCGGGCGGCGATATCGACAAGGTGCTGGCGGCGCTGAAGGACAATGCGATATCGGCCGGCGCGATCTGGATCACGCATGGTCATATCGACCATGCCGGCGGCGCGATGGAGTTGAAGGAAGCGCTCGGTGTCGAGATCATCGGCCCGCACGAGGCCGACAGGATGTTGCTCGACAATCTTGAGAACCAGGGCGAGCGCTATGGCATTGCCGGCGTGCGCAACTGCGTGCCCGACCGGTTTCTCACCGAAGGCGAGACGGTCTCGTTCGGCTCGCATCTCTTCGAGGTGCTGCATTGCCCCGGCCACGCGCCCGGCCATGTCGTCTATTACAACCGCCCGGCCAAATTCGCCCATGTCGGGGACGTGCTGTTTCGCGGCTCGATCGGGCGCACCGACCTGCCGGGCGGCGATCATGCGGCACTCATCGCCTCGATCAAGGACAAGCTTTTGCCGCTCGGCGACGACATCGGCTTCATCTGCGGCCACGGTCCGGGCGGGCGTTTCGGCGAGGAGCGGCGGAGCAATCCGTTTTTGACGTGAAGCGCGTCGCGCCGAAGCCGGTGCCGGCTTGACAAAAAAGCGCCGGCCTTGCGGTCAGCGCTTTTTGTTGAGGCAGGGAAGCCCTTGATCAGTTAGCGGTGCAGAAATGCTGCTCGCCGTCATTGCCGGTGAAGGTGCCGGTGCGGGCGTTGAAGGTGCGGTACCGGTCGGAGCAATAGTCGTACCAGCCGCGCGTCCACGGTTCGGCATAGCGGTCGGCGTAGACCACTTGCGGTTCGGCATAGTAGCGACGGACCGGCGCCGGGCGAATCCGCACATCGCGATCGTAGTAACCGTCATCGTAGTAGTCGCGGGGCGGCGGCTGCTGGTTGGCCAACGCACCGCCGATCAGCGCGCCGGCCGCGAGGCCGAGGACGCCGGCGGCAATGGCATCGCCATGGTCATGATGGTGGCGGTGACGCCAATCGCCCGCATTGGCCGCGGGCAAGGCCGCGAACGTGGTGGCAACCACTGCGGCGGACAGCACGGCTGTCTTGAAAATTCGGTTCATGTCGATCTCCTTCGTGCCGGCCCGTAAGAATTCCGGGGATGCGGTCCGGCTTTACGAAAGATTAATATGAGACCGTGGCTGAACGGGGGCTGAACGAATTTTTGCCTGACCGGAGGGCACGGGCATCAACTATCGAACGCTCCAGGGAGCGAAGCTGTCCTGCCAGAACAGCCGCCGTTCCGGAGCAGGCTCAGCCGATCGACAGGTTGACGGCCTTGGGGCCCTTGCCGCGCTTGTCAGGCTCGGTGTCGAATGTCACTTTCTGCCCATCCTCAAGACCGGGAAGACCCGACGCCTGCACGGCCGAAATATGAACGAAGACATCCTTCGCGCCATCATCCGGTGTGATGAAGCCGAACCCTTTGGCATGGTTGAAGAATTTGACGGTGCCGGTCTGCGGCATGGGAAGCTCCTTTGATCCCATAAACTCCAGTCTCGGGCCGGCAAATGCCCGAATGGAAATTTGTCCTTTATTTTAGCGTCATCGGCAAGAGAAAGTTTTGCGGGCACTTAAAGCGCGTCGCGCTTTAAGTTTTCATTATGATGCATGTCGTTGACCCGACACCGGATCCACTTTGGGGCGACAGCATTTTTGCTGCGCTGCGACATGAAAAAGGCGCGACGAAAATCGCCGCGCCTTCAAAATTCGTTTGCCTCTTCCGAAGTCATTCAAGCTTCGGAGCCTCAGTCGCACGGCCAGGAAGGGCGTGCTGCTGGCCGATGGCTCAGGCGGCGCGGAGGTTGACGGCCTTGGGGCCTTTGCCCATGCGATCCGGCTCGACGTCGAAGGTGACCTTCTGGCCGTCGACGAGCGTGCGCAGGCCCGAGGCCTCGATCGCGGAAATGTGGACGAATACGTCCTTGGCGCCACCGTCGGGCGTGATGAAACCGAAGCCTTTGGTCGCGTTGAAGAATTTAACGGTGCCGGTCTGGGCCATTGGGGAAACTCCTTCACCCGTTCAGTCTTGATGGTCCTGCCCGCCACCTCGCGTCGAGGGCAGTTCCCGGTGGTAGCTTTCGGCAGTCATGCATTGGCGCATGGTCAAACCCCCCGCCGAAAAACGGGGCCGTCAGAGATTCACAGTATCGGGGAAAGGTCGTCCAAAACGTTCCGCTCTCCGGGTCGCAAATGCCCGAACACGGAATTTATCGCACGGAAAAGTGAAGGTTGCAAGATAGCGCCGCGGGCCGCCCCCGATGGGCGCGTCCCGACGCATGAATCGACCAATCCGAGCATCGACGCGCCGCAAATAGGCCTCGTTGCCTGAGGGGTCATCGGCCACAGCCCCGTCACGCATGGGCCAGCGGCGGCGACGGCTGGCGGTGCGAGGCGCCGGGATAATCCAGGCGACGTTCTTTTTAGCAGCCGGCTGCAAACGAGGGTTGCAATCGGCGATGGAATGCGGAGGATCGCAACAGCGCGACTGGTTTGAGCCTTTGCTTCGTGAATATCATTGTCCCGAACAGCTGCGTATTTGGAGCGGCACGCAGCGAGGCGAGGATCGAGGGAGAGACGATCATGAGGTTTCTTGCGGCAATCTTCTCGCGACAGGGTTTTGTCGTCCTGTTCCTGTCGGCTGTTCTTGCCGCCTGTACAGTGGTCGTCGACGACGGCCCGGGACCGCGGCCACGGCCGCCGCGGCCGGGACCGCAATTCTGCACCAAACAGTACGAGCCCGTCTGCGCCCGGCGCGGTGGCGACCGCCAGACCTTCGCCAATGCCTGTCTTGCCGACCGGGCGGGTTATCGCATCGTGCGCGACGGTCCCTGCCGTGACGGCGGCGAGGGTGGCGGCGAGCAGACTTTCTGCACCCGCGAATACGCGCCGGTCTGCGCCCGGCGCGGCGGAGAGTTGCGAACCTTCCCCAACGCCTGCGAGGCACGCGCCGCCGACTACCGCATCGTTGGCGGGGGCCGCTGCTGAAAGGCCGGGTGTTCGTCTTTTCCGCACCTTGGGAAAACGCGGATGCCGTCTAAAACAAATTTCGGGGACGTGTGACGGTCACAACGCGGATGGATAGGCGCCGTCGGCCGGCCCGGAGTAAAGCTCGCTGCCGTGCTCATCGCAGATGCGCACGCGGTCGGGGATTTGCGGCATTGCGAGCGTATGGAAGAGCGCGGTGGCGCCCTGCCAGGCTGCGCGCAGGGTAGGGGCTTCCAGCGACACCTTGTCGAGCGTCGCTTCCTCGGCTTCGCGCGATCGGTAAAACTCGATGACGAAATTCAAGGACGCCTCCATGATGCGTTGTTCCGCCAGGGAGATTCTCCGGCAGGAGATTCTGCGGCAGGGATGGGCGCGGAAGAAGTCGTCCGCGATCAGCTCTTCGATTTAGGCTTCAGGCCGCTCTCGGCCTGCTTGACCGACGAGCCGAACGGGGAGGCGGGCTTGGCCACCACCTTGTCCTTCTTGGGCTTTCGTGTTTCGCGGTTGCTGCGCTGTTGACCCTTGGCCATCTTGTCTGCTCCTCGTGCTGGTGGTCTGGCGGCGCCGGGGTCTCAGACCGCCGGATTGTTGCCAACAGTCGGATTGTCACCAATCGGATTGTCGGCTGGTTCGAGATTGTCTTCCGTGGTGACCCGCTCGTGGGTCTCCTGCTCGCTGCGGATGCGGTACTGCGGGGAGCCGTCCTTGACCGGCAGCCTGCTCTTGATCTCGAACAGCTCCGCAGTCTTGTTGAGGAGCCCTGTGCGGCTCTTCATGCGCACGGTCTGGCCGACGGCGAAGAGATGCGAGGGCGTGTCGGTGCGCGGACGCGCATTCTGCTGGAAACGGATCATGCTGCATTCTCCCTGTCGCGCTTCAGCGCTGTTTCGAGGTCCAGGTAATCGATGGCGACGAGTTGACTGGTGGTCGGGTTTTTCACCGCCCTTGCCGGCAAATGGATGAAGGTGGCGACGCGGCGCCAGGCAAGCCGCGACATGCCCTCGATCAGCTCTTCGTCGTGATCGATGTCGTAGTCGCCCGCCGGCAGTTGCCCTTCCAGCCCGCCGAGTACGAAAGGAGCCATGAAATGTGCGACGGAATGGGTCGTGCGGTCCGGCATTGTCCTGCCTTGATGTTTTAAGCCCTGTGGCGACATGCGAGGCGGAGAGCCTCAAAGCAAAAAAGCGGGGACGAGCCCCGCTTTCCTATTTCCGGCAATCGCTGGAAATAAGCCATTTTCGAGAGCTGCCAGTACATCCGTGGTCAGCGGTCATCGAATTCGGCCGGATCAGATCAGTTGCAAATTGGCGGCCGACTCGCGGCCCTTGGCATCACGCTCCAACTCGAATTGCAGCTTCTGGCCTTCGGCGAGGCCAGGAAAGCCCGCGCGTTCCAATGCGCTGACGTGGACGAAAACGTCCTTGCCGCCGTCGGTTGGTTGAATGAAGCCAAAACCCTTCTGGCCATTGTAGAATTTCACGGTTCCGGTGTTCATGGGTATCTTTCGAAGAATGAGAACGGTCGCGGAGCAAATGCGCCGCGCTGCCGATATCGATGATTTGGAGTGAGATTGGCGGGTCGAGAACCTCTGACGCCGCGAAATGCCAATTCTGGCCCAAACGCTCGTATATATGTAGCTCGACTTTGCATGGTTTTCAAGAAGATTTGGAAAAATAAGTAGCCAAAGGAAAAAGATTGCTGCGTTCATTTGAAAAACTCTGCTATGGTTTGATGATATTTTCCAAAAATTCTCAAAAAATCATTTTGGGGTCCACTCCCGAAATTTGCGTTTTATTTCTCCAAAAAGGACAAAAACCATGGTTTCTGCGAGAAGCTCAAGAGGCAATACCACAGCGATCAACCCGCCCATCAGGCCGGCCACCGCATATGCCGTCGCCATCGGGCGTACCGGCAAACCTATGATCGTCAAGTCGGCGCGGCTGACCATCAGAAGCGACGAGGCTGAAAGGCGGACGATCGCCGATACTGACGGAACGGTTCGGCGCGCCAGGCAGACGGCCGAGACCAACCGGCTGATTTGATCTTGTCCGCGCCGATGGCAAGCGCAAGAAATCAAGCAAAGCCTGTCGGTAGCTAATCAAGTTGTCCGGTTTGGTAGCACATGATCTGTCCGCTTCTGTTTTGGCGTCGAAGCGGTTCA
>NZ_JAIUIF010000020.1:0-86754 GCF_020165475.1 Mesorhizobium sp. BR1-1-15
GGCGCGCGCGCGGCGAAGCAACGGGGCGCCCTCCCCCCCCCCCCTTGGGGGGAGGGTCGGCAGGCCTTCCGGCCGGGGTGGGGGGCGCGGCGGTGGGTTCACCCGCGGCGCGACCTCCCCCATCGGACGGAGAGGTGGGACTCTCGGTCTTCGATGTCTCAGCCTTGGGAGGCTCCGCTTTCGCCGGTGCGGCATCGCCACCGCTTTTCGCGGCGGCACTTGCGTCCTCACCCTCGGCGGCAAGCACGGCGATCAGCGCATTGACCTTGACGCCTTCGGTGCCGGCGGGAACGACCAGTTTCGCCACCGTGCCCTCATCGACGGCTTCGACTTCCATCGTCGCCTTGTCGGTCTCGATCTCGGCAATGACATCGCCGGGCGAAACCTTGTCGCCCTCCTTCACGAGCCACTTCGACAGATTGCCCTCTTCCATGGTGGGCGAGAGGGCCGGCATGGTGATGTTGATTGGCATTGTGTCCTCCCGCCCGGTTCAGCGATATGAGACGGCTTTGACGGCCTCGATGACCTCGCCGACATTCGGCAAAGCCAGCTTTTCGAGATTGGCCGCATAGGGCATCGGCACGTCCTTGCCGGCGATGGTGATGACCGGCGCGTCGAGGAAATCGAAGGCTCGCTGCGACACCTGGTTGGCGACATGGTCGCCGACCGAGTTCTGCGGGAAGCCTTCTTCCACCACGACCAGCCGGTTGGTCTTCTTCACCGAGGCGATGATGGTGTCGAAGTCGAGCGGACGGATGGTCCTGAGATCGATAATCTCCGCGTCGATGCCCATGCCGCGCAGTTCCGCTTCGGCCTTGACCGCATAGGTCATGCCAATGCCGAAGGAGACGATGGTGACGTCCTTGCCTGATTTGTGGATGCGCGCCTTGCCGATCGGCAGCACGAAGTCGTCCAGCTTCGGCACGTCGAAGGACTGGCCGTAGAGGATTTCGTTTTCGAGGAAGATGACCGGGTTCGGATCGCGGATCGCCGCCTTGAGCAGTCCCTTGGCGTCGGCGGCGGTATAAGGCATCACCACCTTCAGGCCTGGTATGTGGCTGTACCAGGCGGCGTAGCACTGAGAATGCTGGGCGGCGACGCGAGCCGCCGCGCCGTTCGGCCCGCGGAAGACGATCGGCGCGCCCATCTGTCCGCCGGACATGTAGAGCGTCTTGGCGGCCGAGTTGACGATCTGGTCGATCGCCTGCATGGCGAAGTTGAAGGTCATGAATTCGACGATCGGCTTCAGCCCAGCCATCGCCGCACCGACCCCGACGCCGGCAAAGCCGTGCTCGGTGATCGGCGTGTCGACGACGCGACGCGGTCCGAACTCCTGCAGCAGGCCTTGGGTGATCTTGTAGGCGCCCTGGTACTCGGCAACTTCCTCGCCCATGACGAAGACATCGCCGTCGCGGCGCATTTCCTCCGCCATCGCATCGCGCAGCGCTTCGCGCACCGTGGTCGAGACCATCTCGGTCCCGGCGGGTATGTCAGGATCGGCGGCGACTTCCGTCTTCGGCGCGGCCGCCACAGGCGCCGCTGCCTCGCTCTTGGCCGCAGCGGGTGCCGGTGTCGGCGCCTTTGCCTCAGTCTTGGCGGGCTCTTCACCGATGCCTTCGCCGGCCTTGTCGACGTCTTCGCCATCGACAGCCAGCACGGCGATCACCGCGTTGACCTTGACGCCTTCGGTGCCTGCGGGAACCACGATCTTGGCAAGCGTGCCCTCATCGACAGCTTCGACTTCCATCGTCGCCTTGTCGGTTTCGATCTCGGCGATGACGTCGCCGGCGACGACCTTGTCGCCCTCGTTCTTCAACCACTTGGAAAGATTGCCCTCTTCCATGGTCGGCGAAAGGGCGGGCATGAGAATTTCGATCGGCATGTCCTTGCCCTCCCGTTACAATACGATGTCGGTCCAGAGCTCGGACGGATCCGGCTCGGCGTCGTGCTGGGCAAACTCGGCGGCATCGGCGACGACGTCGCGAACCTCCTTGTCGATGGTCTTCAATTCGTCCTCGCTTGCCCACTTCTTCTGGATCAGCCGCGCTTTGACCTGCTCGATCGGGTCATGCTCGGAGCGCATCTTCTGCACTTCTTCCTTGGAGCGGTATTTCGCCGGGTCGGACATCGAATGGCCCCGATAGCGGTAAGTCTGCATTTCGAGGATCAGCGGCCCATTGCCGGCACGGCACCATTCGGTAGCGAGATCGCCGGCGGCCTTGACAGCACGCACGTCCATGCCGTCGACCTGGATACCGGGAATCTTGAACGAGGCGCCGCGATTCGAGAAGTCGGTCTCCGCCGAGGAGCGCGATACCGAGGTGCCCATGGCATAGCGGTTGTTCTCGATGATGTAGATCACCGGCAGCTTCCAAAGCGAGGCCATGTTGAAGCTTTCGTAGACCTGGCCCTGGTTTGCGGCCCCGTCCCCGAAATAGGTCAGCGTGACATTGTTGTTGCCGCGATAGCGGTTGGCGAAGGCCAGGCCCGTGCCGAGCGACACCTGCGCGCCGACGATGCCGTGGCCACCGTAGAAATGCTTCTCCTTGGAGAACATGTGCATGGAGCCGCCCTTGCCCTTCGACAGGCCGCCTCGGCGGCCGGTCAGTTCGGCCATGACGCCACGCGGCGACAGTTCCATCGCCAACATATGACCGTGGTCGCGGTAGGCCGTGATCATCTGGTCACCGTCGATCAGCGCCATCTTCATACCGGTGACGACCGCTTCCTGGCCGATGTAGAGATGGCAGAAGCCGCCGATGAAGCCCATCCCGTAAAGCTGGCCGGCCTTTTCCTCGAAACGGCGAATAAGCAGCATGTGCCGGTAGGCGGCGAGCTCCTCGTCCTTGGTGAATTCCACTGGTTTGGGCGCGGAAAGGCCCGATTTGCCGTCGGATTTCGATTTGGCAGGCGCTTTCCTGGCTGCGGTTGCCATGCATCACTCCCTGTTGGCGTCTCTTCGCGGACATTTCGAGCAAGATGAAATCTGCTCGAGCAAGATGAAATCTGCTCAGGGGAGATCAGCTCTCCCCACTGATTTTGGGGAGGCTAACACGTGAGAACGTGTTCCGCCATGTCGAAATTGCATAGCTGGCATGCGACTAAGCAATTAGAATCATTGAAAATATTGGTGATTAACCTGATATTGGTTACTTTGCCGAGACCGGCAACATGATGGTGATTTCGTCGGCCTGGGACAAATTCAGCGCCTTACGCGCCTGCTCGTCGAGCATGTCCTTCTCCAGCGTGCCGTCGTGCATCAGCTTGACGCGCCGTTCCAGCTCCATCCTGCGCGCCTTGATCGCATCGAGCTGGGCCTGCAGGGCAACAGTCTCGGCCTCCAGCTGGTATTTCGAATTGATGCCGAACTCGCCGTGATAGGCATGAAAGCCGAAATAGGCCAGGAACACCGCGCAGAGCGAGGGGATAATCAGCCGGCCGGTGTTTCTCTGTTTGTGCTGACGCGTCCACATCGTCCGTTCCCTCGCAGTCGCGAACTCGGGCGACCACGGTCTTTTTCGCTCCATTGTGCTTAACGGACGGTTACGGATGACGCGTCCACAGGCGCTCCAACGAAAAAGGGCGGGAATTCCCGCCCCTCACCGCCATCCCTGTGTCAGATGCTCCGGCTCAGCCCTTCAACATCGACTTGCCGGCGTAGCGCGCCTGCTTGCCGAGTTCTTCCTCGATGCGGATGAGCTGGTTGTATTTGGCCATGCGGTCGGAACGCGACAGCGATCCGGTCTTGATCTGCCCGCAATTGGTGGCGACGGCGAGGTCGGCGATGGTCGAATCCTCGGTCTCGCCCGAGCGATGCGACATGACGGCGGTGTAGCCGGCCTTGTGCGCGGTCTCGACGGCATCGAGCGTCTCGGTCAGCGATCCGATCTGGTTGACCTTGACCAGGATCGAATTGGCGACCCCCATGCGGATGCCATCGCGCAGGCGCGCCGTATTGGTGACGAAGAGATCATCGCCGACGAGCTGCGTCTTCTTGCCGATCAGGTCGGTCAGATATTTCCAGCCTTCCCAGTCATCCTCGGCAAGGCCGTCCTCGATCGAAATGATCGGATAATCGGCGGCGAGCTTGGCCAGGTATTTCGCCTGCGCCTTCGGATCGCGTGTCTTCTTCTCGCCTTCATAGACGTAGTTGCCGTCCTTGAAGAATTCCGTCGCAGCGCAATCGAGGCCGAGCGCAATCTCCTCGCCCGGCTTGAAGCCGGCCTGCTCGATCGACTCCATGATGAAATCGAGCGCCACCGGCGCGCTCTTCAGGTTCGGGGCAAAGCCGCCTTCGTCGCCGACATTGGTGTTGTGGCCGGCGTCCTTCAGCTTCTTCCTCAGCGTGTGGAAGACCTCAGAACCCCAGCGCACGCCTTCGCGCAGCGTTGGCGCACCGACCGGCAGGATCATGAATTCCTGGAAATCGATCGGGTTGTCGGCATGGGCGCCGCCATTGATGATGTTCATCATCGGTACCGGCAGCAGATGCGCCTTGGTGCCGCCGACGTAACGATAGAGCGGCAGGCCGGCGGCTTCGGCCGCGGCCTTGGCCACCGCCAGCGACACGCCGAGAATAGCGTTGGCGCCGAGCCGGCTCTTGTTGGGCGTGCCGTCGAGTTCGATCATGGTCTGGTCGATGTG
The DNA here is from genome assembly GCF_020165475.1 of Mesorhizobium sp. BR1-1-15. NCBI lineage: Bacteria > Pseudomonadati > Pseudomonadota > Alphaproteobacteria > Hyphomicrobiales > Phyllobacteriaceae > Mesorhizobium > Mesorhizobium sp. BR1-1-15. The sequence continues at coordinate 4,645 of NZ_JAIUIF010000020.1, forward strand.
GATCTGGTTTTCGGCTTCCATGCCGCCGATTGCCTCGAACAGTTCGCCGTTGACCGCCTCGACGGCCCGCAGCACGCCCTTGCCGAGATAGCGGGCGCCGCCGTCGCGCAGTTCGACGGCTTCATGCGCGCCGGTGGAAGCTCCAGACGGCACGGCCGCGCGGCCCATCGAACCGTCTTCGAGCACGACATCGACCTCGACGGTCGGATTTCCACGGCTGTCCAGGATTTCACGCCCGACAATGTCGATGATGGCGGTCATTGCGATGTCCCCGATTGATCTGACGAAACGTCGCGCCCGTCTTAGCCAAAGCGGCGCAAAAGGCAATCGGGCCACCGCCAATTATTGCCGCCGGCGCGATTCACGAAGCGCAAATTCCTGTCATCATAAGTCATGCGCCATAGGATGGCCGCCGGTCTATGATGGCGGCTGCGCGGGGCGAAACAGGAGGAGTTTCGCCATGTCCGAGTTAAGCGGTATCGTGAGTTTGTTCCTGATCGCGGCGGCGTTCCTGACGTCCTGCGACAACCAGCAGCCTCCACAGGGCGCGGTGCAACTGTCGACCCTCCGCAGCGCGGAGTAAGCACGGCAGGCGATCATGTAAAAGGCCCCCGCTGCGTTTTGCGGGGGCCTTTTCACGTCAGGCTGGCCGGTCAATGCCAGTAAGGCTCGACCTTGTAGTAATTGTAGGAGGCGTCACGTGCGGCCTCGCCATCGGCGCCCGTCAGCTCGTTGATCGAATAGGCGGGAGCGGCTTTCAGCTGGTCCTTCGAGAATGGCACGACATAGCCGCCCCTATCCTCATCGTAATCCAAACTCGCCCACGGGATGGCGTGATATTTTTCACCCATGCCAAGAAAGCCGCCAAAACCGATCACAGCGAACATGATGCCGTTGGACAGCTTGTCGAGCATGACGTCCTCGATGCTGCCGATCTTCGTTCCTTCGGTGTTATAGACGGATGTGCCGATGACCCGCGAAGCAGCGATAGCCTCTGTGTGTCCTGCCTGGGTTGTCATGATGTGCTCCTCATTGTCGTTGCTCTGGACTTTCACAATGAGGGGCGAGATCGAAGGTTCCCGACTTTTCCGCCGGTCTGTTCGACTTTTTCCGCCTGTATGAAGGTGACTTCTCACTGACGTGGCAGGCCGATATATGCCCTCCGCGGCGACGACCTTCAGTTGCGCCGGGTCAGCGGGCCTTCGCCACCCGGTCGAACGCCATCAACCTCTCCAGAAGTGCCGGCATGTCCTTCAGCGGCACCATGTTCGGTCCGTCGGACGAGGTCGAATTATCCGGATCCTGGTGGGTCTCGATGAAGACGCCGGCAACGCCGACGGCGACAGCCGCGCGGGCCAAGGTCTCGACAAAGCGGCGTTCGCCGCCGGACGAACCGCCCTGCCCGCCCGGCTGCTGGACCGAATGGGTGGCGTCGAAAATCACAGGCGCGCCGATGTCGGCCATAATGGGCAGGGCCCGCATGTCGGAGACGAGCGTGTTGTAGCCGAACGAGGCGCCGCGCTCGGTGGTCAAGACATTGGCGTTGCCGGAGCCGGTGATCTTGGCCACCACGTTCTTCATGTCCCAGGGCGCGAGGAACTGTCCCTTCTTGACGTTGATCACCTTGCCCGTCCTTGCGGCGGCAACCAGCATGTCGGTCTGGCGCGACAGGAAGGCCGGGATCTGCAGCACGTCGACATGCGGCGCAACGATGGCGCACTGTTCCTCGGTGTGGACGTCGGTCAGTACCGGCAAGGAGAATTCCTTGCGCAACTCGTCGAAGACCGGGAGCGCCGCCTCCATGCCGGCACCGCGCGTTGCCGACAGGGAGGTGCGGTTGGCTTTGTCGTAGCTGGTCTTATAGACGAGGCCGATGCCCAACCTGCCTGTCAATTCCTTCAGCGCGCCGGCCATGTCGAAGGCATGCTGGCGTGATTCGAACTGGCAGGGGCCGGCAATCAGCGACAGCGGTGCTGCGTTGTCGAAGACGACATTGCCGACGGTTACCGATGAATTGGGCGCCAAGGCGTTGCTCATTGTATCTCCCGAAAGATGAAGGCCGCGCCCTGCCCGGATGTCGGCTGCACGACGATATCACTGCCCGACATATCGTATCTGATGGAATTGGCTGCAAGCAGACCTGCCGCCACAGCGGCACGCCGAACCGAAAAGACGACTGCCGCGAAGCGGAGTTGCGTCGGCTTACCGGCGGGCACGCCAAAGCGTGCCGTGAAAGAGGCCGGGTCGAGTACAGCCAAGATAGCGTTAGGTAGACGAAAAATGGAGGCGCGCGCGTCAGCCGTCGGATCGTTTACTGCCACGGAAATCAGCCGGCGCTGCTCGGCGGGCTCGTCGCTGATCGCCACGATCTCGACAATTCCCGTGGCACCGTTGGCATGAGCCTGCAGCGCTGTGCGGTCCACTTCCGGCGCGTTGACGCGCTGGCAGGCGAACAGGAACGCATCGGTTGAACCCCCGGTCGACGCGAAGGCCAGTTTGAATGACGCCATGTCGCTTTTGCCGGCAGCGTCGGTGAACGCCCGCGAAAAGCCCAGCATGTCCCCGCCCGACAGGCTCGCATCGACAAAGCGTGCATGGTCCGCATCGGCGTCGTCCGTGGTCAGGACCACGGCGGAAAAACCTTCATTGCCATTGCGGTCACGATAGAGCCGGTCGCGCGCGACGAAGACATTGCCCTGGCCGGCGGCCTTCATCGCGGCCTGATCATCGCCTACAGCCAGCGGTTCCAGATAGGTGCCGTCCGCGAGGAAGACGCAGCAATTTTCCGTGCCGAATGGATGGATGCCTGTCGGCGCGACGATGAAGCCGAGGGCCGTTAGCCGCGCCCGCGCCACATCCAGGCTCGAGGTCGGCAGCACGAGGTGATCGAGCGGATGAGTGCCTGTGGGTGGTGTTTGGATCATGCCAGCGCGGTGTGCATCATTGCGCAAAAGGGTTCAAGGGCGCTCGAATCAGCTTCCGGCCACCACATCGGCGGAATAACGCAGTTCGCGCAATGGCTTGACCCTGCTGGTGGTCTGCGCATAGAGCGGATGCGCCTTGTAGGCGGCCAATGCGGCGGCATCGGTGAACTCGGCGTAGACGACCACGTCGATCTCATCCGACAGCGGATCGACCTTGGTGTTCAGCGTCACCTCGAACAGGCTGGAATGGGGAATGCCGCCGAGCGCCAGCAGCCCAGAGCGCACTGCCTCCACATCCTCGCCACGCCGCGCGCTGAAGAAAACGATATGCCGGATCAACCCCGCCTCCTCGATCAAAAATCCGGGGTCTTTTGTGACGACGAAACCGTCAGGTCAACCGTTCAGGGTGCCGCGCGTCCTTGCGACGCGCCCGGGATGCACGAGACCTGAACGGGAACTAGGCCTTGCCGGTGACGTAACGCACCACGTGAGAGACATTCCTCACCGTCATATCGAGGTACCGGCCCTGGTTGTAGAGACCGTCCCAGATCAGGAAAAACGCAACGGCGGCGATGACGATGACATAACGCATGGCTAATCTATCGCATAAGCCCGGCTGTGCTCATAGACGTTTCCGCCAGGCAAAGACGGGATCCGTGTCGACCCTCGTCCGGTATATGAACTCTCGGCACCTGGAACTGCCAAATCAATGCCGGCGCGCCTTCGATCTCGTCGCCGGGCGACTGGCCGGGCATGATCCAGAAATGGCCCGCGGCGCAATTGCGAATGGCGGTCAGAGAAGGATGCGGTATTTCGCAAATCCTGCCTCGCCGGCGCCCGCCGGCTCGATCTTCAATGACTTCACTTCGGCGATGAGGTCCTTCGCCTTGGGCCCTGTCTCGAACACGACGCTGGTTCCGGGCAGCGGCGCGAACGACCAGTTGCCGTCCGCCGACGGGTTGATGGTGCCCTGCTTGACGATGTAGCGGACGATGACGTCGCGGTTGGTGTCTGGCGCTTCGTAGATAATTTTGGAAGCGTCGATGTCAGGAAAATTGCCGCCGCCGCCGGCCCGGTAGTTGTTCGTTGCAACGACAAATTTCTGATTGGGATCAATCGGTTTGCCGTCGAACATCAGGCCGACGATGCGATTGGCACTAGCATTCGCCAGCCCGCCCTTGGCATCGTATTTCGGCGGCTGCGACAGATCTATTCTGTAGGTGACGCCGTCGATAACATCGAAATTGTAGGACGGAAAGTCGGTGTTGATGAGCGCCTGGTCGGCCTTGCCAGGTTCGATCCGGTTGAAGATGCCGGCCGACATTTCCAGCCATTCCTTGACCTGCGCTCCGGTGATCTCAACGGCCCGCACGGTGTTGGGATAAAGGTAGAGGTCGGCGACGTTCTTGATGGCGATGTCGCCTGCCGGCACATCGGTGTAGTAGTCGGCGCCGTTGCGCCCGCCGGCCTTGAAGGGGGCTGCCGCCGACAGCAGCGGCACGTCCTTCCATTGTGTGTTTTTCAGGATGTCCTGGAGGTACCAGGTCTGCGCCTGGCTGACGACCTGAACCGACGGATCGTCGGCGACCAGCGCGAAATAGGAATAGAGCGGCGCTGCGGTCTTGCCGACGGGACGACGCACATAGGCGAGCGTTGCCTGATGGTCCTGCTCGAGCGCGGCGATGATGCGGTTGTCGTCCGCGACAGTCGGCTTGTTCTTGTTGTCGACACGTTCGAAGATCGGCCGCGCTTCCGAGGTGGCGGACACGATCTTCCATTTCGAGCCGTCGCGCTCCAGCATCAGGTCGATCAGGCCCATATGCGAGCCCCAGAAGCCGCCCATGACGGCCGGCTTGCCCTGCAGCGTACCCTTTTGCGCATCGACGCCTTCGAGCGCCTGAAAATCCTTCTTGCCAGGGAACACCAGATGCTGGTGACCCGTGAACACCGCGTCGATGCCTTCGACGCCGGCGACAAAGAACGATGCGTTCTCCATCATATCGCCCTGCTTGACGTCGATGCCAGAATGCGAGAGCGCGATGATAATGTCGGCGCCCTCTTCCTTCATCTGCGGCACCCAGGCCTTGGCGGCCTCGACAATGTCGCGCGTTCTGACATTACCTTCGAGGTTCTTGAGATCCCAGACCATGATCTGCGGCGGCACGAAGCCGATGATGCCAATCCTGATCGGTTGCTCGGTGCCTGAACCGTCGCTGATCTTCTTGTCGAGGATGACGTAGGGCTTGAGGTAGAGCTTGTCGTCGCGCGGGTTCGCGGCAAGCTCGGTGCCGCGGATCAGGTTGGCGCAGACGAAGGGGAAATTGGCGCCGGCCAGAACCTTGTCCATGAAGGACAGGCCGTAGTTGAATTCGTGGTTGCCCAACGTCGAGCACTCGTAGCCGAGCAGGTTCATGCCTTTCATGATCGGATGCAGGTCACCGTCCTTCATGCCCTTTTCATAGGCGATGTAGTCGCCCATCGGATTGCCCTGCAGCAGGTCGCCATTGTCGATCAGCATCGAATTAACGGCTTGCTTGCGCACCGCGTCGATCAGGGAGGCCGTGCGCGACAGTCCCATCGTGTCATTCGCTTTGTCGGCGTAATAGTCATAGGGCAGCACATTCACATGGATGTCGGTGGTCTCCATGATCCGGAGATGCGCCTGGTTGGCCTGGGCGCGGGCGGAGAAAGGGTGAAGCGCAATTAGCGCGCCCGTGGCGGCGGCGCCCGCGAGGAGACCGCGGCGGGAGACGGAATGGAGCGGCTGCGACATGTTTTCTCCTTTTCGACGACACGAAAGACCCTGCCCGAAGCGAACTTCGCGCTGAAACCTATTCGAGTCCATTCAAGAAGTTGCGCGCGTCGGAGCTGTCAGTCGATCAGCAACAGATGACGCGCGGATGAACGGTCGCAAGCGCGGAAGATCAGCCCTTGTCGTCGTCGCCCTGCGTGATCAGGCGGGCGCTGCGTTGGCCCGTGACGTAGATCCATAGCCAGCTCAGCGACACCGCGAGCCGGTTGCGGAAGCCGATCAGGAAATAGATGTGCGCCAGTCCCCACAGCCACCAGGCCGGCCAGCCGGTCAGCCTGATCCAGCCGAAATCGATCGCCGCGGCGCGCTTGCCGATCGTGGCCAGGTCCCCGGCATGCTTGTAGTGGAACGGCCGTACGCTCGTATCACCGGCAAGCCTGGCCTTGATGGTCGCGGCAACATGGCGGCCCTCCTGCTTGGCGGAAGGCGCCACGCCGGGAACGGGCCGTCCATCGGGCCGCAGCACGAGAGCGGCGTCGCCGATGACGAAAATCTCGGGGCTGCCCGGCACGGTGAGATCGGGTTCAACCAGCACCCTTCCCGCCCGGTCGGCGGCGGCGCCCAGCCATTCGGCTGCCGGCGAAGCGGCAACGCCCGCCGCCCACAATATGGTCCTCGCCGGCAGATGCGTGTCGCCGAAGACGACGCCCTCGGCGTCGCAGCGCGTGACCGCCCGGCCGAGTTCGATCGTCACGCCGAGCCGCTTCAACGCCTTTCCGGCATAATCGGACAGTTTCGGCGCAAAATTGGCCAGTATGCGGTCGCCAGCCTCGATCAGCACCACACGCGTCTCGCGCGTGTCGATGTTGCGGAATTCGCCGCGCAGTGTGTCGTGCGCCAGTTCGGCAATGGTGCCGGCAAGTTCGACACCGGTCGGACCACCGCCGACGATCGCAATCGTCAGCAGCGCCTGGCGCCTGGCAGGATCGGTTTCCCGCTCGGCCTGCTCGAAGGCGAGCAGAATGCGCCGTCGAATGGTGGTGGCGTCCTCCAGCGTCTTCAGCCCTGGCGCGAACGGCTCCCATTCGTCGTGGCCGAAATAGGCGTGTCGGGCGCCGGTGGCGAGCACCAGCGTGTCGTAGGCGACGGTGCTGCCGTCATCGAGCAGCACGCGTTTTCCGGCTCGGTCGATGCCGGTGACATTGGCGAGCAGCGTCGTCACGTCCTTGCGCTTGCGCAGCAGGTGGCGGATCGGCCAGGCGACCTCCGAGGTCGCCAGCGCCGTCGTTGCGACCTGGTAGAGCAGCGGCTGGAAAAGATGGTGATTGCGTTTGTCGATCATGGTGATGCGCACGGGCGCACCGGCGAGAGCGCGGGTGAATTCGAGGCCGCCGAACCCCGCCCCTACGACGACGACATGGTGATTGGCTTGATCCATCGCATTCACCCTGACCAGCAATATCGCATGCCTTTGATGTAGGAGCTTTTGTGCAATGCAACAACACGAAGGCCGTGCCCGAGACTCGTCGTTCCATGTCGTGAATGCACATGTCGCATCCCCCCGCCGGGTATAGCGTTATGGAAAACAGCGATGAGGTGAAGCATGGCCAACGATCACGACGACCAGGGTCCGGCGCAATATTCCTCGCCGCCATGCTTCATGCACGAACTCGATCCCGCGTTTCACGCGCCGATATCCGATTGGACCGACGTCAGACGATGGCGCAAGGCCGAACGGGAACGCCTGATCGCGGCGCGTCTCGCGGTTTCCGCCGATGCGCGAACGGCGATGTCGCAGAGCATCGCCGGAGCCCTCGACGCGGCGATCGGCGATATCGCCGGCCGCATGGTCAGCCTCTATTGGCCGTTTCGCGGCGAGCCGGACCTGCGGCCATGGATGGCCGCCATCAATGAACGAGGCGGGCGCACCGCGCTGCCCGTCGTCATCGAAAAGGCACAGCCGCTGATCTTCCGGGCCTATGTTCCGGGCGACCGGCTGGAGAAGGGCGTGTGGAACATTCCGATTCCGGCCGAGGGCGAACCGGTCTTGCCCGACATCGTCATCTCGCCGATCGTCGGCATCGATTCCGGCAATTATCGCCTGGGCTATGGCGGCGGGTTCTACGACCGAACGCTGGCGGCGATGCCGTTCAAGCCGCTGGTCATCGGCGTCGGCTACGAATTGCAGCGAATCGCCACCATCTACCCGCAGCCGCACGATATCCCGATGGACCGGATCGTGACGGAGGCTGCCAAGGCGTAGACGGCTGAAGGCGTGGAAGGCTGAGAATGCTCAGGCCATTTCGGGCTTCAGGCCCATCGCCGTCCGGTCGACGATTTCGCGCAGGGCAAAAGACGAATTGATCTTCGTCACATGCGGCATCGCCGACAGCCACTCCTTGTGGATGCGTTCGTAGTCGGCAAGGTCCTTGGCCGCGATCCTGAGGATGTAGTCGTACTCGCCCGACATCAGGTGGCAGGACAGCACGTTCGGGCAGCGCTTGATCGCAGCCTCGAAATCCGACAGCGTCTTCTCGAACTGGCCCGACAGCGATATGTGCACGATCGCCGTCATCTGGTGACCAAGTGCTGCATTGGAAAGCCGGGCATGATAGCCGCGGATGGTTCCGGATTTCTCCAGATTGTCGAGCCGGCGCGAACAGGCCGACTGCGACAGGCCGACCCTTTCGGCAAGGGCGGCGTTCGGCATCCTGCCATCCTTCTGCAAGGTCTCCAGAATGGCGATATCAATCCTGTCGAGTGGCATTCTTCGTGATTCCTGCGAATTTTTGCGCATTCTACGCAACAATTATCGAATAGCGAACCCTCCTGCAAGTGCATTCGCAAACACTTACGCAACGATTCGTGGTTGACTGCGTCAATACAGGGAACGAGCCCCGAAGGGCCGTGTCAGGAGAAAAGAAAATGCGCGTCGGCTGCCCCCGGGAAATCAAGAATCATGAATATCGCGTCGGACTTACGCCCGGCTCGGTCCGCGAATATGTCGCCCACGGACATGAGGTGCTGGTCGAGACCGGCGCCGGGGCCGGCATCGGAGCCGACGACAACGCCTATCGCGCTGCCGGCGCCACCATCGCCAAGACGGCGGCCGATGTGTTCGCCAAGTCGGATATGATCGTCAAGGTCAAGGAGCCGCAGCCTAACGAATGGGCCCAACTGCGCGATGGCCAGATCCTCTACACCTATCTTCACCTTGCTCCGGATCCGGAACAGACCAAGGGCCTGCTCGCTTCGGGCGTTACCGCCATCGCCTATGAAACGGTGACCGACGACCGGGGCGGCCTGCCGTTGCTGGCGCCGATGTCGGAAGTCGCCGGCCGCCTGTCGATCCAGGCCGGCGCCACGGCGCTGCAGAAGGCCAATGGCGGCCGCGGCGTGCTGCTCGGCGGCGTGCCCGGCGTGCTGCCCGGCAAGGTCACCGTGCTCGGCGGCGGCGTCGTCGGCCTGCACGCAGCCAGGATGGCGGCTGGCCTGGGCGCCGACGTCACCATCATCGACCGCTCGATCCCGCGCCTGCGCCAGCTCGATGACCTCTTTGCCGGCCGCGTCCATACCCGCTACTCGACCGTGGAGGCTCTGGAAGAAGAGTGCTTTTCCGCCGACATCGTTGTCGGCGCCGTGCTGATCCCGGGTGCTGCGGCGCCGAAGCTGGTCTCGCGCGAAATGCTTTCGGGCATGAAGAAGGGGTCGGTGCTGGTCGACGTTGCCATCGACCAGGGCGGCTGCTTCGAGACCTCGCACGCGACCACGCATGCCGAGCCGACCTACGAGGTCGACGGCGTCATCCACTATTGCGTCGCCAACATGCCGGGCGCCGTGCCGGTCACCTCAGCACATGCACTCAACAACGCGACTCTGCACTATGGCCTTCAGCTCGCTGACAAGGGCCTGAAGGCGCTGGTCGACGACCATCATCTGCGCAATGGACTCAACGTCCACAGAGGCAAGATCACCAACCGTGCGGTCGCCGAAGCGCTCGGCTACGAACTGGTCGAACCGAAGGCGGTTCTCGCGGCCTGATTCTCCTGAGAGGATACCTGCCTCCCGTCAGCCCGCCGGTCATTCCCGGCGGGTTTTTTCTTTCCGGATTGGCGGCTGTCAGGCCTGCACCCGGCTCGGACTTAAAACATGTGCCGCAACCTGCGTCTCGGCGCCAATTGCAAGTTTAACTGAGCCCTCCAGGCAAATAGTCGAAGCCCATATGCTTCTTTGCGCAGAAAATTTCTGTGGAAGGTTCAGGCAAACAAAAAAGCGGAGCCAAGGCCCCGCTTCCTCGAGGTCGAGATTTGCCGCCGGTTCATCCGCGGTCGACAAATCGATCGACGGCTACCCGTGTACCGCAATGGTATGACAGGAGTACGACAGCGCTCCGCTATCGCACCGCCACATGCGCCCGTCAGACACGTTCGATCCGGCACTGGAAGCAATTGTTGCGCGCCGAGCGGACATGCACGTAGGCAATCTCGTCGCGTTCCAAGAGAGCCTCGGCGCGCGCGGCGATCGCATCGGTCGCAATGACGCCACCGCTGCCATAGACGATGCGGTCATCCCTGCCGTAGCCGCGCACTATATAGTCCGGGCCTTCGAGAATTTCGGGAAGTGCCTGAGATTCCGCGGCGCGCTCGCATTCCTGCGCGTGAAGGAAGATCGGTCCGGTCTCGGCATAGGGCTGAAGTTTGGGGAATGGCCGGTAGGCCAGGATGAGATAGTCGTCTCCGTCGGCGATGTTCTTCAGGCAATGCCGGCATGGCATGCCGTCGCCGTCGGAGACCTTACGCTCGGGCGTGTTTCCATAGGCATCGGGCCCGCCGCGCTGAAGCGCTCGTACATCTTGTGTCGGCAAGGCTTTGAACTGGATGGTCATGGCGAAAATCTCCGATGTCGTTGATCGGAAATTATGCGCATCAGCCCCCGCCTCCCACCCGATTCCTGACAATCATTGGCCCTTGGTCGGCTTGTTCCAGCCGACCAAGGCAAGGCGAACTTTACCGGATTGTCGGAACTCCCTCAGCGAATGAAGTCGTCAAAGCGACGGAGGGTGACCCGCCGGTTCCGCCAGTTTTCGTTCTGCGTCTGCACCAGCAGGAATTCCTCGCCATAACCGACCGTCTCCAAAGCATAGGCCGGCACGCCGAACTCGCGCACCAGCGTGCGCTTCAGCGAGGCGGCGCGCTGTTCCGACAGGATCCGGTTCGATTGGAAGGAGCCGACGGCGTCGGTATGGCCCTCGATGAGGACGCGCGCCCCGGGGTTGCGGCGCAGGATACGCTGCAACGCATCGGCGATAGTGTCGATCTTGTCGTATTGCGAGCTGGAGATCGCGGCCGAGCCGAAAGCGAAATTGATCGACTGGATATCGATCGACCGGGCCATGCGGCGCAGGTCCGGCCGGCGCTTGAACTCACGGATGGTGACGCGCTCGTTCGGGCGCAGCTTCACGCGGGGTGCCGCCTCGAGCTTTCGTTCGATGGTTGCGGCCGAAGGCGTTGTCGCCTGCGCGGCGGCGAGACCGGGCATTGCGATTGCCGCGATCAGCGCGGCGGCAAGGGTACGGCGGGTCAGCATGTCTTTTCTCCTTCGGCCCGTATTATGTGCGGGCAAGATGGCAGAGACAGGCTGAAGCGCGGATGAACGAGAGGTTCAGCTTTTGTGAGGGCGTCGCTATGGCCGCATGACGCTGGCCGAGCGCTCGGCGAAGGGCAGAGGGTGAACGGTCTCCTTCTTCTGCGCCACCGGCGCGAAGCCGAGCTTCTGGTAGAGCGGCAAGGCAGCAGGATGGTCGAGCGTGCAGGTCTGCACCGTCACCCGCTTCGGTCCATACGACCAAGCCGCGGCGATCGCCGATCCCAGGAACCAGCGGCCGATGCCTTGCCCGGTGGCGTGTTCCATCATGCCGAAATAGGCGAGCTCGACTTCTTCCGGCAGATGCGGCTTGAGGTCGAAAAAACCGGCGGGTGCGCCATCGAGATAGAGCACCCTGATGTCGCGATCCTCGCGGTGGATGCCGGCCGAAAGCTCGTCGTCATCCAGCCTCAGCACATTGACCCAGTGCCATTTACGCCCCACCCGATCCATCAGGTACCGGTAGAAATGCAGCGGAATGTCTTTAGTTTTCAGGAGTGCGACCTGGCGGTTGTAGGGCATGGGCGGCGACACGGCCGGTGGCGCATGCATCTCGAGGAACGTCACCGTGACTTCGATGTCCTTCAGCTCGCCGTTTTCCATCGTCATTCCTTGCCTGTCACGACTGGTGTGTCGGAGAGACCGCCCCATTCGGTCCATGAGCCGTCGTAAAGCCTGTTGTCGGTATGGCCAAGCGTTTCCAACGCAAGCGTGATCACCGCCGCCGTAACGCCGGAGCCGCAGGAAGTGACGATAGGCTTCGACAGATCGAGGCCGGCGTCCTCGACCACCTTGCGCAACCGCTCCTTCGGCAGAAGCACGCCGTTTTCCGACAGCGCCGAATAAGGCAAGTTGCGCGCGCCCGGCATATGGCCGGAACGGACGCCCGCGCGCGGCTCCGGCTCCGCGCCGGTGAAGCGCCCTGCCCCGCGCGCATCGGCAATCTGGCTTTCCCGGGTTCCGACGATGCGGCGCATATCGGCAAGGCTGGCGACCCGGCCGGCGTCGAAATCGGCGTGGAACACGCTGGGCGCGATTTTGGTCGGTTCGGCCGTCACCGGCCGGCCGGCCGCTTTCCAGCCATCGAAACCACCGTCAAGGATATACGTCTGGAAGACGCCCATCACCCGGAACATCCACCATGCCCGAGGTGCCGAGAAAAAGCCCGGGCCGTCATAGACGATGATCGTGTCATCTGCCGAAACGCCCATCGCGCCGACATACTGCGCGAAATGCTGCGGCGACGGCAGCGTATGCGGCAGCGCGGCGTCCGGATCGGAGACCGCGTCCTGATCCAGGAAGCGGGCGCCCGGAATGTGCCCAGCGTCATACTCGGCGCGCGCGTCGCGGTTTTGCGCCGGAAGATACCAGGATGCATCGACAATCGTCAGGCCAGGCTGGCCCAAACGCTCCTGCAACCAGTCAGCGTCGACGGTGAAAGGACTGTCTTCAGCCATTGTGGTTCTCCTGCCGCCATTGACCAGACGTTGTCTTGCCTTGCCGCATGATCTTGTCCGAAAACATCGTAGCTTTCGAGATCATGTTTGGGGCATCGGTCCAAACCGGATGCGGAAGCGCCGGTTTTCACGCCCCTTCTTCTCAATCTTGCCGATATGGATTTCGCCGATCTCGCCGGTGCTTTTGACATGGGTGCCACCACAGGGCTGACTGTCCACCGAAGCATTCTCGCCGATGCAGACCAGCCGGATTTTGCCGGTACCTAGCGGCGGACGGACATTCTTGGACTTCACCAGACCCGGATTGGCGGCCAGTTCCTCGTCGCTGATCAGCCTGGTAAAGATCGGATGATCGGCCCGCACCAGGCCCATCAGGCCAGCCGTCACGTCTTCCTTGCTGAAGCTGGCGTCGGGAATGTCGAAATCGACACGGCTGTCGTCTTCCGAAACCGCCGCGCCGGTGATCGGAAACGGGCAGACGACGGTGAGCAAATGGCAAGCGGCATGCATGCGCATCAAGAGATGACGTCGCTCCCAGTCGATTGCGAGCTTCAGGCGCTCGCCGACCGCAGGCGCGGCTTGTTCCGGCGCCGGCACGTGGATGATCTCGTCCTTTGTTTCCCCGGTGATGGTGGCGGCCAGGACGATGCGGCTGCCATCGGCGCGCTGGAGATGGCCGCTATCGCCCGGCTGCCCGCCCGAGGTGGCATAGAAGATGGTGCGGTCCAGAACGATGCCGCCGCGCTCGTTGACGGCGACCACCACGGCATCGGCCGTCCTGAGATAGGCGTCGTCGCGAAACAGCGCTTCGGTCTTGTGCGCCATCACACGACCTTTTCAAACGGCACGGAAATATCTGATTTCTCTTCCATCCAGCCGGGCACCGGCAGCTTCTTTTCGCGCAGGAATTCGGGATTGAACAGTTTCGATTGGTAGCGTGTGCCGTAGTCGCAAAGAATGGTCACGATGGTATGGCCGGGGCCGAGTTCACGCGCCAGTCGGATCGCGCCCGCTATGTTGATGCCGGTCGAACCGCCGACGCAAAGGCCTTCCTCCTGGACCAGGTCGAAGACGATCGGCAACGCATCCTCATCACGAATCTGGAACGAAAAGTCGGGCGTGAACCCATCGAGGTTGGCTGTGATGCGCCCCTGCCCGATGCCTTCGGTGATCGAACTGCCTTCCGACTTCAGCTCACCGCTGGTGTAGAAACTGTAGAGCGCGGCGCCCAGCGGATCTGCGAGAGCAATCTTGACGTCCCTGTTTTTCGCCTTCAGTCCGAAAGCGACGCCGGCCAGCGTTCCGCCCGAGCCGACCGCCGAGACGAAGCCGTCGACCTTGCCGCCGGTCTGGCTCCAGATCTCCTGCGCCGTGGTGCGGATGTGCCCGTCGCGGTTGGCGACATTGTCGAACTGGTTGGCCCAGATAGCGCCGTTCGGCTCCGAACGCGCCATTTGCTCAGCCAGCCGCCCCGACAATTTCACGTAATTGTTGGGGTTCTTGTACGGCACGGCCGGAACCTCGATCAGCTCGGCGCCGAGCAGCTTGATCGTGTCCTTCTTCTCCTGGCTCTGCGTTTCGGGAATGACGATGACGGTGCGGTAGCCGAGCGCCTTGGCGACCAGCGTCAGCCCGATGCCCGTATTGCCGGCCGTGCCCTCGACAATGACGCCGCCCGGCCTGAGCAGCCCACGCTCTTCGGCATCGCGGATGATGAACAGGCCGGCGCGGTCCTTGACCGACTGTCCGGGATTCATGAATTCGGCCTTGCCCAGGATCTCGCAGCCGGTTTCTTCCGAAGCCCTGTTGAGGCGGATCAATGGCGTGTTGCCGATAGCGTCGATCACGGAGCGGGGCATTCGGGAGTCCTTGTGTAGCTGCGCGAAACCCTAGAAACCCGAAGCTTCGGTTTCAAGGCAAGAATTTGCCTGGTCCAGTCGCATTTTCCGTACTGCATTTGCGCCGGCGTCACCTTGGTGCCGGGCCTATCCGCGTTGTTCATTTGCGGCCGGCGTCGAAAACCGCTCTTTTCATTCGATTTCTTCGCGGTTAGAGCAAAAGCCAAGAACAATTCGACGGGGGCGCAGCATGACACTCTATCGGGCCGACCCGAAGCATGGCGTCGCCTGGGTCACGGGAGGCAGCAGCGGCATCGGCCGTTCGCTGGCCAGGGACCTTGCGTCCCAGGGCTATGCGGTGGCCGTAACGGCACCCGATGGCGATCCCATCGACACGCTGATTGTCGAGACCGCGCAGATGCCAGGCAAGGTCAAGGCTTTTCCCTGCGACGTGACCGACGAGCCGCGCATGGCAAGAACCGTCGCTGCAATCGAGAACGAGCTTGGCCCCATCGTGCTCGCCGTCTTAAACGCGGGCAACTACATTTCCACGCCTGGCGAGGCTCTCGTCGTCAGCGATTTTCGCCGGTCTTTCGAGGTCAACTATTTCGGCATCATCAACGGGCTTGTGCCGGTCGTCGAACGCATGCGCGTGCGGGCGCGCGGTCATATTGTGCTGGTCGGCTCGGTCACCGCTTATTTCGGCTGGCCGACGACCGCCGCTTATGGCGGCACCAAAGCGGCGATCAACATCCTGGCCGAATCGCTGAAATACGATTTCGACAAGATGAACGTGCGCGTCCAGGTCATGAATCCGGGCTTCATAGACACACCGCTGACCGAGAAGAACATGCTGCCCATGCCGGGGCTGATGCCGGTCAGCCGAGCGACGCGGCGCATGGTGCGGGGTATCAAATCCGGCGGCTTCGAGGTCACATTCCCGCGCCGGACGAGCTGGCCCCTGAAGCTGCTCAGCCTGTTGCCGAGACCGGTGTACCGAGGCGTGATCAGCCTCATGACGAGCTGGAAGGCACGGCCGCTGAATTACGACCGCAAGCCGCCGAGCGAATAGAAGCCAGCGGATCGGCGGCTTCATCGCCGGCCGGTCGTTGCCTGTTCCCCGCCACCGCCGTAGGTTTGTTGTTGTTGCGTTTGGAGTCTGCGATGGGGCGACGAATCGTGCTTGCTGTGCTGGGGTTAGTCGCCATCCTCGCACTGGCCTTCGTGCTCGGCCCGCGGGTTCCCGTCGACACCACGATCCGCTTCGATCCATCCGCAATCGGCGACGATCCGCAGGCCTACGTGGCCAGGACGGAAGCGGCGATATCCGGCATCCGTGACGGGCTGGAGAAAGAGATCATCTGGGCCAATCCGATGGTGCATGCCAGGACACGGCTGTCCATCGTCTATATCCACGGCCTTTCGGCGTCGAAGGGCGAGCTCCGCCCGCTGCCCGACGAGGTTGCCGACCAACTCGACGCCAATCTGTTCTTCACCCGCCTCACCGGCCACGGGCAGGATGGCGCGGCCATGACGCAAGGCAGCCTCAATGCCTGGATCAACGACTATGAGGAGGCGCTCGCGATCGGCCGGGCCATCGGCGACAAGGTGATCGTCATCTCTACCTCGACCGGCGGCTCGCTGGCGGCCTGGGCGGCAACACAGCCGGGCGCTTCGGACGGCGTGGCGGCGATCGCGTTCATCTCGCCGAATTTCGGCGTCAAGGCGTCGGGCGCCGGATCCTGACCATGCGATGGGGCAAACAAATAGCCGAACTCGTCGCCGGCAAGGAGCGCAGCTTCATGCCGCGCAACGCGCTGCACGAGAAATTCTGGACCACCAGATATCCCCTTGCCGCGACGCTGCCGATGCAGGCGCTGACGGAACTTGCCTATGGCGCGCCGGTGGAGAAAGCGGTGGTCCCTGCCCTCTTCATCTTTTCGGATTCGGACAGCGTGGTGCGGCCTGACCGCACGCGTGAAATCGCCGGGCGTTGGGGCGCGCCGCACGAGCTGGTTCCGGTCGACGATACCGGCGATCCCGACAACCACGTCATCGCCGGCGACGCCCTGTCGCCATCGACCACGACCTTCCTTGCACAAAGAATTGCCGTCTGGATCGAGGCGGTCGCGAAGTAGCCCGAGCTTCCATACGGAAAGGGCGACCGCAGCCTCACCGCGGTCGCCCTTTATCTCACTGGTGACCAGCCGGGCACGCAAATGCCCGGCCAATACGAAGCGGCCTGCCTACGCGGCCCGCGCCGCGGGCCGCTTGCCGCCGAAGCGGCGTTTATTGTTGCCCTTGAAGGGCTTGGCGCCTTCCGGTTTGCGGTCGCCAGCGAAGGCCGGCTTGTCACCGAAGCGCTTCTTGCCGGAGCCGTTGTTCTGGCCGCCCGGCCGCCTGCCGTCGCGACGGCCATTGCGCTCGTTGCGGTCATTGGCAGGCTCGAAGCGCTCGTTCTTCTCAGCCGGGTTGCGCTGCGGATCGGGGCTGCCGAGATGGTCGGCGACAACAGGCAGCTTGGCGCGGATGATGCGTTCGACCTGGCGCAGCTTGCTGTTCTCGGACGGATCGCAGAGCGTAATCGCAATGCCGTCCCGGCCGTTGCGGCCGGTGCGGCCGATGCGGTGGACATAGCTCTCCGCCTCATCAGGCAGGTCGAAATTCACGACATGACTGATGCCGGGCACGTCGATGCCGCGCGCGGCGATGTCGGTGGCCACCAGAATGCGCACCGAACCCTCGCGGAAATCGTTCAGTGCCTTCTGCCGCGCATTCTGCGACTTGTTGCCGTGGATGACAGCGGCCTTGAAGCCGTCGCGCTCGAGGTCCTTGGTTACCCGGTCGGCGCCGTGCTTGGTACGCGAAAAGATGATGACGGACTTCATCGCCTCGTCGGCGAGCATCGTCGACAGCACTTGGCGCTTCTGCTTGGTGCGGGCAAGGACGACGCTCTGCGCGATCTCGGCCGCCGCCGTGCTTTGCGGCGCGACTTCGACACGGATTGGGTTCTTCAGCAGGCCTTTCGCCAGTTCGGCGATTTCATTGGGCATAGTCGCGGAGAACAGCACCGTCTGACGGTCCGGCGCGGTCGCCTTGGCGATGCGCTTGACGTCATTGATGAAGCCCATGTCGAGCATGCGGTCGCCCTCGTCGAGCACCAGCCATTTGGTGTCGGCAAGCATGAGGTCGCCTTCGCGCACCAGATCGGTCAACCGGCCAGGCGTGGCGATCAGGATGTCGACACCAGGCGCAACCTTCTTCACCTGGCTGAAGCGCGAGACGCCGCCCAGCACGAGCGCGGTCGAGACATGCGCGCCCTTGGCGAGGATCTTGATGGTGTCCTCGATCTGCACGGCGAGCTCACGAGTCGGCGCCAGGATCAGCGCGCGTGCCGTCTTCGGCCGGCGCTTGGTGCCGAGCGCAATGATCTTCGACAGGATCGGCAGCGCGAAGGCCGCAGTTTTGCCGGAGCCGGTCTGGGCGATGCCGAAAATGTCACGGCCTTCCATCTGCGGCGGGATCGCCTGAGCCTGGATCGGCTTCGGATCGGTGAAGCCGGCGGCATGGGTGGCCTTGAGCAGCGCACCCGTGATTCCCAGTGCTGCGAAACCGGAGAGTTCTCCAGTGTCGTTGCCGGGCAAAGTGTTTTCGTTGGTCAAAATATTCTTCTTTCACGCGGCCTCTGGCCGCAAACATCAATGGCGGCAGGGCGCAACCTGCCGTCGAATCAATTGTCATGGAACGACAAGGCGGCGGACGTGTTCGTCCGCGCGGCTGCGCTGTCGTGCCCGCAGGCATCATGCCACGGGGCTTTTTCGCCACCTTGCTAACCAATCGGGGCCGATCAGCAGGAAAGAGGGAAAACAGACGCAACCAGTCTCATTCGAGGAGAAGGCCGGATCGGTCCGGCCCAAGCGCCTATGCCGTGCATATGGCTGAGTTCGCTCTGAAATGCAAGGGCATCATGTTGCAGCGCAACAAAACGCCTCGAAAAAGCGACGCTTGCGCTCACCTGCGGGCATCATTACCACAAAGCAGCCCGCGCAGGAGATCGAGAATGAAGGACGTGCTGAAGGAACTCGAGCGTCGTCGCGAGATCGCCCGCATGGGCGGCGGTCAGGCTCGCATCGACGCGCAGCACAAGAAGGGCAAGCTCACCGCCCGCGAACGCATCGAGGTGTTTCTCGACGAGGGTTCGTTCGAGGAGTTCGACATGTATGTCGAGCACCGTTCGACCGACTTCGGGATGGAAAAGACCAAGATCGCCGGCGATGGCGTTGTCACCGGCTGGGGCACCGTCAACGGCCGTCCCGTCTACCTTTTCGCCAAGGATTTTACCGTGTTCGGCGGCTCGCTGTCGGAAGCGCATGCCGAAAAGGTCATCAAGGTGCAGGAGATGGCGCTGCGCAACCGCGCGCCGATCATCGGCCTCTACGATGCCGGCGGTGCCCGCATCCAGGAAGGCGTGGCTGCACTCGGCGGCTACGCCGAGATCTTTCAGCGCAATGTGCTGGCGTCGGGCGTCATTCCGCAGATTTCCGTGATCATGGGGCCTTGCGCTGGCGGCGACGTCTATTCGCCGGCCATGACCGACTTCATCTTCATGGTGCGCGACACCTCCTACATGTTCGTCACCGGACCGGACGTGGTGAAGACCGTCACCAACGAGACGGTGACCGCCGAGAGCCTCGGCGGCGCTTCCGTTCACACGACGAAATCCTCGATCGCCGACGGCGCCTATGACAACGACGTCGAAGCACTGCTGCAGATGCGCCGGCTGGTCGATTTGCTGCCGGCCTCGAACACATCGGAGATTCCCGAGATCGAATGCTACCAGTCGGTCACCGATCACGATCTGTCGCTCGACCGGCTGATCCCCGACAACGCCAACAAGCCTTACGATATCAAGGAGCTGATCCTGAAAGTCGCCGACGAGGGTGATTTCTTCGAGATCCAGCAAAGTTTCGCCAAGAACATCGTCACCGGCTTCGGACGCATCGAAGGCCGCACGGTCGGCTTCGTCGCCAACCAGCCCATGGTGCTGGCCGGCGTGCTCGATTCCGACGCCAGCCGCAAGGCAGCGCGCTTCGTGCGCTTCTGCGATTGCTTTTCAATCCCGATCGTCACCTTCGTCGACGTTCCGGGCTTCCTGCCGGGAACGGCGCAGGAATATGGCGGGCTGATCAAGCACGGCGCCAAACTGCTCTTCGCCTATGCCGAGGCGACCGTGCCGAAGATCACCGTCATCACCAGGAAGGCCTATGGCGGCGCCTATGACGTGATGGCTTCGAAACACCTGCGTGGCGATATGAACTATGCCTGGCCGACGGCGCAGATCGCCGTGATGGGCGCCAGGGGCGCGGTCGAGATCATCTATCGCAAGGACATCGGCGACGCCGAAAAGATCGCTGCCCATACAAAGACTTACGAAGACCGCTTCCTGTCACCCTTTGTCGCCGCCGAGCGCGGCTATGTCGATGAGGTGATCATGCCGCATTCGACGCGCCGCCGCATTGCCCGCGCTCTGCGAATGCTGCGCAACAAGGACATGCAGAACCCCTGGAAGAAGCACGACAACATTCCGCTGTGAGCTGAATGTCGAGCCGGTCAGCGCGCGCCGCGAGCCGCCACCAGTTCGTGCAACGCCGGCACCAGCGCCAGCGGCAAGTCCTCGGCGATCAGCCCCGGCCCGAACCGGCTGCCGGACTCGGCATGGATCCATACCGCCGCGCATGCCGCCTCGAAGGCCGGCATGCCTTGCGCCAGGAAGCCGGCCACGAGCCCCGAGAGCACGTCGCCCGAACCAGCGGTTGCCAACCATGGCGCGCCATTGGAGTTGATCGCAGCCCTGCCATCGGGAGCAGCGATTACGGTGTCGGCGCCCTTGTAGACGATCACGGCGTTGGCACGGGTGGCGGCCATACGGGCCCTGGTCAGTTTGGACGAAACGGCGCCGCCCGCAATGTCAGCAAACAGCCTGGCAAATTCCCCCTCATGCGGCGTCATCACCAGCGGCGGTGCGCCCGGCTTGCGCACGGCCTCGAACAGGACGTCCGGCGCCTCGCGAAACGAAGTGATCGCGTCGGCGTCGAACACCAGGCCGTCAACCCGGGCCGCAACGTTCCGCTGCTGGCCGGCGGCAAGCAGCGTAAGCGCAAAATTCCGCGTTCTTTCACCGACACCGAAGCCAGGCCCCAGCACAAAGGCGGAGGGCCGGCGTTCGCCGATGAAGGCGTCGATGTCGCCGCTGTCATTGGCCTTGCGCAGCATGATCGAGGTCAGATGCGCGGCATTGACCTGCATGGCGTTCGCCGGGGACAGGACGGTGACCGCCCCTGCCCCGCTTCGCGCCGCGGCAAGCGCCGCAAGCCGCGCCGCGCCGGTGGCGCTCGGGCCGCCGGAAAAGACGCCGACATGGCCGCGCTTGTACTTGTGCGTATCGACACCCGGAATCGGAAAAACGTCGAGCCAAAGCGCCGGCGTGTTCTCGAACGCCTGGGGTCGAATCCGCGCAATGACACCGTCGGTGATGCCGATATCGGCCAGCACGACCTCCCCGCACAGCTTGCGCCCGGGGAGCAGAAGATGGCCAGGCTTTTTGCGTGCGAAGGTGACGGTGACCCCAGCGCGAAAAGCCTGGCCGAGCACTTGGCCGCTGCCTCCGGAAACGCCTGATGGCAGATCGACCGCGACGACCGGCAAGGCCAGGCTTGCCACAATGCCAACCGTTCTCGCCGCTTCACCGGACAGCGGTTTGGACAGCCCTGCTCCGTAAAGAGCGTCGACGACGACAGCGCCGGCTTCGGTCGCGAAATTCGCCAGCGGCCGAGGTTTGACCGGGCATTCACCGGCGGCGAGCGCGGCATCGCTGCCCGGCTTCGGCGTGCCCGACGCCCACACCATCGTGTCGACGCCAGCGGCTGCCAGGCAGCGGGCCACGACATAGCCATCGCCGCCATTGTTGCCGGGACCGCAAAGCA
This sequence comes from Mesorhizobium sp. BR1-1-15, assembly GCF_020165475.1. Classification (NCBI taxonomy): domain Bacteria; kingdom Pseudomonadati; phylum Pseudomonadota; class Alphaproteobacteria; order Hyphomicrobiales; family Phyllobacteriaceae; genus Mesorhizobium; species Mesorhizobium sp. BR1-1-15. The sequence continues at coordinate 26,242 of NZ_JAIUIF010000020.1, forward strand.
CATGGACCCGCTTCGCCGCCGGATGGCGGCTGAAAATTTCAGCCGCGACGGCTTCGCCTGCACGGCGCATCAGGCCGATGCCGTCGATTGCGCCGGCGGCAATCGTCAATCGATCCGCCTCGCTCATCTCCTCGGGAGAAAGAAGTTCGTTGCTCATGGATTGCCGATCCGCATTCGATAAAGCATTGTCCAGTTTTCGGCTCGACGCAAACGCAGAGGAGTTGGCGCGGTCCCAGCCAAGCTGAGCAATGCCTACCAAATAAGCAATACGCCTAAATATCGGGCAGACATAAACACCGACGCCGCGTAGGCTGCAGCCATCCGTCGCGCGCTGGATGCAGTGAACGATGCGAATTTGCATCTTCGTGCGGCATGTTCTGGAATCGAATGACACCGCTTGAAATCCCGCCAATTGGCACAATTCGTGCTTGATGGAGGCGCAAGCGGGGCTAACAACCCGTTTTTTGGCAGTGGAGGCCACTTTTTACATGAAAAAGATCGAAGCGATCATCAAGCCATTCAAGCTGGACGAAGTGAAGGAAGCGCTTCAGGAGGCCGGGCTACAAGGCATCACCGTGACCGAGGCCAAGGGTTTTGGACGACAGAAGGGCCACACCGAGCTTTATCGCGGCGCTGAATATGTCGTCGACTTCCTGCCCAAGGTGAAGATCGAGGTCGTGCTCGGCGACGATGCCGTCGAAGGCGCCATCGAAGCCATCCGCAAGGCGGCCCAGACCGGGCGCATCGGCGACGGCAAGATCTTCGTCTCCAACGTCGAGGAAGTCGTGCGCATCCGCACCGGCGAAACCGGCATGGATGCCGTCTGATACCTCGCCCATCCGAAACGTCATTATTAAAAAACGTCACACAGGGATACATGACATGACGACAGCCAAAGACATCATGAAGCAGATCAAGGACAACGATGTGAAGTTCGTTGACCTGCGCTTCACCGACCCGAAGGGCAAGCTGCAGCACGTGACGATGGATGTCATCGAGGTCGAGGAAGACATGTTCGCCGATGGCGTGATGTTCGATGGTTCTTCGATCGCCGGCTGGAAGGCGATCAACGAGTCCGACATGGTGCTGATGCCCGATCCTGAAACGGTCCATATGGATCCGTTTTTCGCTCAGTCGACCATGGTCATCCTGTGCGACATCCTCGATCCGGTTTCGGGCGAATCCTATAACCGCGACCCGCGCGGCACTGCCAAGAAGGCCGAGGCCTACATGAAGTCGGAAGGCATCGGCGACACCATCTATGTCGGCCCGGAAGCCGAGTTCTTCGTCTTCGACGACGTCAAGTACAAAGCCGATCCCTATAACACCGGCTTCAGGCTCGATTCCACCGAACTGCCGTCCAATGACGACACCGACTACGAAACCGGCAATCTCGGCCACCGTCCGCGCGTCAAAGGCGGTTATTTCCCGGTGCCGCCGATCGATTCGGCGCAGGACATGCGCTCCGAGATGCTGACCGTGCTCGCCGAGATGGGCGTGCGGGTCGAGAAGCATCACCACGAGGTGGCTGCGGCCCAGCACGAACTCGGCATCAAGTTCGACACGCTGGTCCGCAACGCCGACAAGATGCTGATCTACAAATATGTCGTGCATCAGGTCGCCAATGCCTATGGCAAGACCGCCACCTTCATGCCGAAGCCGATCTTCGGCGACAACGGCTCGGGCATGCATGTCCACCAGTCGATCTGGAAAGGAGGCAAGCCGACCTTCGCCGGCAACGAGTATGCCGGCCTCTCGGAAAGCTGCCTGTTCTATATCGGCGGCATCATCAAGCACGCCAAGGCCATCAACGCCTTCACCAACCCGCTGACCAATTCCTACAAGCGCCTGGTGCCGGGCTACGAGGCGCCGGTGCTGCTCGCCTATTCGGCGCGCAACCGCTCGGCATCCTGCCGCATCCCGTTCGGCTCGTCGCCAAAGTCGAAGCGCGTCGAGGTCCGCTTCCCCGATCCGGGCGCGAACCCCTATCTCGCCTTTGCCGCCATGCTGATGGCCGGCCTCGACGGGATCAAGAACAAGATTCATCCCGGCCAGCCGATGGACAAGGATCTCTACGATTTGCCGCCGAAGGAGCTGAAGAAGATCCCGACCGTCTGCGGCTCGCTGCGTGAGGCGCTCCAGAGCCTCGACAAGGACCGCGGATTCCTGAAGGCCGGCGGCGTCTTCGACGACGACCAGATCGACAGCTACATCGAGTTGAAGATGGCCGAGGTGATGCGCTTCGAAATGACACCGCATCCCGTCGAATACGACATGTACTATTCGGTCTGATTTTTGATCTCCCTGGACCCGGCATAACCCGGATCCAGCGGCTTCAATTCAGCCTGCAAATGCGAGGCCGGAAGATGAACCTCTTCCGGCCTCTTTGTTTGCTCATATCGAGGCTTCCATTCAGCCAAATCCGCGGACACCGACGCGTTCGATCGGATGCTGCCCGATCCAGCGACTGGAAAGGCGCACCGGCTGCTGAGGTTCCGTCGGCTGGTCACGTCACACGTGTCGATTGCGCTGAGGCACAGACCGGCTTGAGCCAGCCAAGCTGGGCTGCCAGGCGATCCGGCATGCGCTTTTTGCAAGTAAAGGATAAGCCAGGAGCGAGCGGCACACTGCCTCAGGCTGCAATGCCCGCTCGTCCGGCGCCCCCGCCAATGCTGTCGTTCAAGAAACCCCGCCCCTTCGAACAGCACCGCTTGGCGTATCCCCCAATGCCTGCGAATACGCATGTTGCGCCGCAGCCTGTCAATGTCGCCTGCCGGGCGTCGAGACGGTCGATTTTGGTGTATGAACAGGGGCTTATGAAAGGATCGGTCGACAGGCATTCTTGCCGGAATGGCCGGATTTCCGGGCTTTTTCGAGGATTTCGAAGCCTGCGGCCCGGCGCCAAGGTATGCTTTCGTCAGCCCAAAGCCGCCTTGTCGGGATGGGTTTGAGCCGCCCTTCTTAACCTGACTTTTTTTGGGGGAATTTGCTTTGCCAGGCCAGGAGCCAGGAAGACGAGGAGCGGCGAACGGAAACAGCGGCATGCGATAGTGCCCGCCATCGTCACACGAAAAAGCCCCGGCAACTCCCGCCGGGGCTCGCGTCATGGTTGTCGGGGATCTTGAGGCCCGACGTGAAATATCAAGCAGCGGCCGAAACCGATGCGCCGGTCGAAACCTGCGAGATCGTCTTCAGGACCTGGGAAGCGATCTGGTAGGGGTCGCCCTGCGAGTTCGGGCGGCGGTCTTCCAGATAACCCTTGTAGTCATTCTTGACGAACGAGTGCGGCACGCGGATCGAGGCGCCGCGGTCGGCGATACCATAGCTGAACTTGTTCCAGGGGGCCGTCTCGTGCTTGCCGGTCAGACGCTTGTCGTTGTCCGGGCCGTACACGGCGATATGGTCCATCAGGTTCTTTTCGAACTGCGCCATCAGGGCCTCGAAATAACCCTTGCCGCCGACTTCGCGCATATATTTGGTCGAGAAGTTGCAATGCATGCCCGAGCCGTTCCAATCGGTGTCGCCGAGCGGCTTGCAGTGGAACTCGATATCTATGCCGTACTTTTCGGTGAGGCGCTGGAGCAGGTAGCGGGCCATCCACATCTGATCGGCGGCCTTCTTGGAGCCCTTGCCGAAAATCTGGAATTCCCACTGGCCTTTGGCCACTTCGGCGTTGATGCCTTCATGGTTGATACCCGCGGCAAGGCAGAGGTCGAGATGCTCTTCGACGATCTGGCGCGCGATGCTGCCGACGTTCGAATAGCCGACGCCGGTGTAGTACGGGCCCTGCGGGGCGGGATAACCGCTCTCGGGGAAACCGAGCGGACGGCCATCCTTGTAGAAGAAGTACTCCTGCTCGAAACCGAACCAGGCATCCTCGTCGTCGAGAATGGTCGCGCGGCTGTTGGACACGTGCGGCGTGACGCCATCGGGCATCATGACTTCGCACATGACGAGAACGCCGTTGGTGCGGGCCGGATCGGGATAAAGCGCGACCGGCTTCAACACGCAATCGGAGCTTCGGCCCTCGGCCTGCATGGTGGACGAGCCGTCGAAGCCCCACAGCGGCAGCTGGTCGAGCTTCGGGAACTCGGCATAATCCTTGATCTGGGTCTTGCCGCGAAGATTGGGGGCCGGGGTGTATCCGTCGAGCCAGATATACTCGAGCTTGTATTTGGTCATTCTAGAGCCTCTCGTTGTGCTTGACCACCGCACGCGGTGTCGACGCATGGCCGGAGCAAGCCGACCTGCCGAGTGGTAAAAAGCAATTCATATGCCACTCTGGCATCGACCGGTGCGACAAAATGGTCGTAAGATTCCCGTGAATTCACTGCACCGCCCCAGCAATGCGCCGGGATCGATCAGACGCAGAGATTGCGCAAATAATAGGCAATAACTGATCTTTTCATAAGCATATTGCCTAAATGAATCGCAGAACCTATTTTGAGGAAAAGCTGAATCAACTGACCCTCGGAGAAGAAAGGAGACCGCCAATGGAAGTCACCCTCGCCCGTCCGTCGGCAAAGATCCTGATGTTCCCGCTTGCAGGCCGCGTATCTGCCTCAAATTTAGGCGCGAAGGCCAAGTTCGCGGCAGAGCTTGCCTCGCTGCGTAACACGCATGCCGATTTCGATGGCTGGTATCACGAGGCCGCTGTCGAGGACGAAAACCAGCAGCCGAAGAGCTGAACGCATCTTCAGCCTCGATATGAAAACCCGGCGCGATCGCTCGCGCCGGGTTTTCTCATGCATGTGGATCCGACCCGTTACTGCTTGGTCTCCAGGTTCGTGCCCAGCGTATCCTTGACGAAGATCATGCCGATGACGAGCGACATCGCCGCGATTATCACGGGATACCAGAGGCCATAATAGATGTCGCCCCTGTAGGCACTGAGCGCGAACACCGTCGCCGGCAGCAACCCGCCGAACCAGCCATTGCCGATATGGTAGGGCAGCGACATGCCGGTGTAGCGGATGCGGGTCGGGAACATCTCGACCAGGATGGCCGCGATCGGACCGTAGACCATGGTCACGAACAGGACGAGGACGAACAGGATGGCGATCGTCATAGGCCAGTTCACGGCCGCAGGGTCGGCGAACATGGCGAAGGCACCGCCGCCGGGTATGTTGTAGACGGTGACCTCAGGCGCACCGGCAGCCTCGTCGGCGGTCAAAAGCTTGTCCTTGATAGCCTGATCGGTAGGAACCGTCGCCTTCTCGCCGGCGCGGATGGCGGCGGCGTCGAGCTTCAGTTCGGGATTGGCAGCGACAAACGCGTCGAGCTTCTGGTCCGGTATCTTGATCGCAGCACGCTTCAGCGGATATCCGCCGTCCTGCAGCGACATGTTGACGGCCTTGACGAAGGCGGCCTCCTTGGCCTTGGCCTGGTCGCCCGCGGCGACAGCATCGTAGGATGCCACCGTTTCATTGCCGATCTTGACCGAAGCAGCCGTACCGGGTGCCGCCGTGGAAACGACGTCATAGGGCACCGAGTTCTTGGTCAGGAACGAGGTCGCGATGTCGCAAGACGTCGTGAACTTGGCGGTGCCCACCGGATTGAACTGGAACCTGCAGTCGCCGGGTGCCGCGGTCACCGTCGCGCGGGTGCTCTGCTGTGCCTCGGCAAGGGCCGGATTGGCGGCCCAGGTCAATGCCTTGAACAGCGGGAAGGTGCAGACGATCGCCAGTGCGAGCCCGGCCATGATGATCGGTTTGCGGCCGATCTTGTCGGAGAGCCAGCCGAACACGACGAAGAAGATGGAGCCCAGCGCAAGCGCGATGGCGATCATGATGTTGACCGACTGTGCGTCCAGCTTCAACACGTTCTGGAGGAAGAACAGGGCGTAGAACTGGCCGTTATACCAGACCACGGCCTGGCCAGCCGTAAGGCCGAGCAGTGCCAGCAGCGCGATCTTGGCGTTCTTCCACTGGCCGAAGGCTTCCGAGAGCGGTGCCTTGGAACCCTTGCCCTCTTCCTTCATGCGCTGGAAGGTGGGGGATTCGGAAAGCGACAGCCGGATCCAGATGGAAATGCCGAGCAACAGGAACGACACGATGAAAGGAACGCGCCAGCCCCAGGCGGCATAGGTTTCCTTGCTCATGGAGCCCTGGACGATCAGGATGACGATCAGCGACAGGAACAGGCCGAGTGTGGCGGTCGTCTGGATCCACGACGTATAGTAGCCGCGCCGGTCGTCCGGCGCATGCTCGGCGACATAGGTGGCCGCGCCGCCATATTCGCCGCCCAGTGCCAAGCCCTGGAGCATGCGCAGGATGATCAGGATCACCGGAGCCGCGATGCCGAGGCTCGCATAACCAGGCAGCAAGCCCACCAGGAAGGTCGACAGGCCCATGATCGTCATGGTGACGAGGAAGGTATATTTGCGGCCGACAAGGTCGCCGATGCGGCCGAACAGCAAAGCGCCGAACGGACGGACGAGGAAGCCGGCGGCGAAAGCCAGCAGCGCGAAAATATTGCGCGTCGCTTCCGGAATGGTCGGGCTGAAAAAGGTCGAACCAATAAAAGCCGCCAGCGACCCGTAGAGATAAAAATCGTACCACTCGAAAACGGTGCCGAGCGAAGAAGCGAAGATGACCTTCTTCTCCTCTCGCGTCATGCCGCGGCTCTTTCCGCTGGCGGTCGATGCGATAGCCATTGAGATGCTCCTCCCGTGAGACCCTTGTGCTCGATGCAGCGCCCTTGCGTTCGCATTCTCTTCCGAACGCAGACTCGCGGCAGCAATCACGGGAAAAATGACAGAAAGCGCCTGCCAACGGCAGATGACTTTGGGATTATGACTTTGGTATTAGGTGCGGTGCGGTGGCCGGTCAGCCTTCGAGCGCCTCGATCAGACCGACGGCAGCCATCATGTCGCGCTTGCGGGCGGAGCGGCGCGCGACAGCTTCCGCATCCTGTCCCCAATGCTCGATCTGCCAATCCTCGTCGACATGGCCGGCAGTCCAGGCCGCCTCACCGCCGAGTTCGCCGAACTCCACGGCCAACGCCAGCAGCGCCGAACCGGTCAGCGAGGTCATGACGTGGATCGCTGCCAGGCGCAGCGGCTCGGTGCGCTGGGCAAGATGCACACCCAGCACAGCAATAGTTTCGCGCGGTTGCTCGACGTGAATGATGCCCTCGGCAAGGTTGAAGCGAGCGCCGAGTGCTGCCTGCGCCCAGTCGAGGACAGGATCCCACAGCTCGTTCTGCCGCTCGACCAAGCCTTGTGGTGCGTCGGCGCGATAACAGAGCAGATCCGACGAGGCAAAGCGCAGTATGTCCTCCACCACCGCCTGCGGATCGCTGGCGACGCCGTCGAGCGCGGTGTTGACGAGACGCATCACCGGCATCGACACCGGATCGATGGTCTCGCCCTGGGCGGCGAATTCATCGGCAACCAGCGATGCCGCCTTCTCGGTCGGCAGCGTCAGCAGCGTCTTGCCCGGCGTGCGCACCGGCTTTCCGTCGAGATGGACGGCAAAGCCACCATCGGCGGGCGCGACCGAAACGGTCTTGTAAAAACGTTTCGGCAGCGGCTTCTTCATCTGGATTTGGGCGCGGCGCACCGGATCGGGGTCGGAGAGCAGTTTCCCCGCCTCGAGATCGCTGAGGATATCGCGCATGTCAGCCTCCTTCGGCCGTCTGCTGGCGCGGCGGCCTGTTGACGATGACCAGACCGGCGGCAATGAGACCAAGTGCCAGAAAAATGCGTATGGTCAGCGGCTCGTTCAAGAACAGGGCGCCGCACAGCACGCCGAAGACCGGCGACAGGAACGTGAAACTCGACAGGCTGGAGGCGGGATAGCGCCGCAGCAGCCAGAACCACAACACATAGGTGAAGGCGACGATATAGAGCGCCTGGAAAAGCAGGGCCAAAGTTGGCAACAGCGTGGGATCGCGCACGGAGGGGCCGGCCAGAGGCAACACCAGGACGCCGACGATCGCAGCGCCGGAGAGTTGATAGAGCAGCAGCTTTTCGGCGCTCGTCTCGACCAGCTTCGAGCGCTTGATGAGAATATTGGTCAAGGCCCAGACGAATCCGGAGCCAAGGCTCAGCAGATCGCCGAACAGCATGTCCCCGCTGCCGCCGAGCTTGTCGGAAAAGACCGCGGCGAGGCCGGCAAAGGCAAGCAGAAGGCCAAGGGATTTGCGCAGGCTGATCGGCTCGCCGAGCAGGAAATGCCCTCCCAGCAGCATCCAGAACGGCATGGTGTTGACCAGCAGCGTGTTGCGGGCGACCGTGGTGTGCTCCAGCCCGACATAAAGGCAGAGGAACTCGATGCCGAAGAGCACGCCGACTGCAATGCCCGCGAGCAATGTCCCGTCCCTCTTGAAAAGCGAAATGCCGCGCCAGCGGCACCAGAGGAAGACGCAGAGCCCGCCGATAACCGAGCGCGCGATCGACAGGAAAACCGGATCATAGCCGGCATAGGAGATCTTGGCGGCGACATAATTCAGGCCCCAGGAGAACGTCAGGCCGACCATTATGGCGGCGGCCGCCATGTCGACCGCATCGCGACGGTCGAGCGCATCGGCAGCGCCGCTCATGGTCAATCCTCCGCACTGGCGTCGTCGAAGCCGATCAGGTTCCAGCTCTGGCGCATATGCGGCGGCATAGGCGCGGTGACGTCGATGAAACCTTGGTCCGGATGCGGGATGACGATGCGGCGCGCGTGCAGATGCAGGCGATTCTGCATCCCGCCCGGAAAATCCCAGTTGGTGTCGGCCTCGAAATATTTGGGATCGCCGATGATGGGACAACCGATATGGGCGGCATGAACGCGCAACTGATGGGTGCGGCCGGTATAGGGCTCCATCTCCAGCCAGGTCAGCGCCTGCGCCGCCTGCTCGATGATGCGATAGTAGGATACGGCATGGTCGGCGCCCTTTTCGCCGTGCTTGGCAATGCGCACCCGATCGCCATCCGGCGTGGCTTCCTTGATCAGCCAGGTCGATATCTTATCCTCGCGCTTGGGCGGCACGCCCTTGACCAGGGCCCAGTAGGTCTTCTTGGTCTCGCGGGCGCGAAACGCCTCGGAGAGCTTCATCGCCGCCAGCCTGGTGCGGGCGACGACCAGCACGCCAGACGTGTCGCGATCGAGCCGGTGCACCAGCCGCGGCTTCTCGCCCTTCTGGTTGCGCCAGGCTTCCAACATGTCGTCGACGTTACGGGTGACGCCCGAGCCGCCCTGCACCGCAAGGCCAGCCGGCTTGTTGAAGACGAAGACCTTCGGATCCTCATGGATCAGCATCTTTGCCAGGACTTCGGCATCGCCCTGGTTGCGGATCGAATGGCCGGTCAGCGGGCTGTCGCCCTTCTTGTCCACTTCCAGCGGTGGAATGCGCACCGTCTGGCCAGGCTCGACACGGGTGTCGGCCTTGACGCGGCCGCCGTCGACGCGGATCTGCCCGGACCGAAGCAGCTTCTGCAGATGACCAAAGCCAAGGCCCGGGAAATGGGTCTTGAACCAGCGGTCGAGCCGCATGCCCGCCTCGCCGGCCTCCACCGTGATCTGTTCAACGCCTGCCATATTGTTTTCGCTTACCCGTTTCCTGGCAGGCCCAGGCCTGCTCTCGGCGCGGCAATAGCATTAAGGCAGGCTTCTTGCGAGCCAAAGACCCAAAAACAGGGCAATGATGGCGCCAATCACGCTGGCCAGCGCATATCCAAACGCCGGCAAGGTGGCTCCCCGCTCCCACAAGGTCGCGAAGTCGAGCGAAAAGGCGGAAAACGTCGTGAAGCCGCCTAAGATGCCGGTGGCAACAAACAGCCTGACTTCGTTAGACCCGCCGCGGCGCGCCAGGGCGGCGATGAACAGGCCCATCGCGAACGAACCGACGATGTTGATCGCCATCGTGCCCCAGGGATAGTTGGGGCCGACAAGGCGCAGCGAGCCCATATTGGTCAGATGGCGAACGCCGGCGCCAATGCCGCCGCCGGCGGCCACGAGAAGCAGATTGAACATCGCCGTATACTGTCCCCGACTATTCATACCTATCCGGCGCGCCGGCTACGTTCGAAAACTTGCCAGCTCAGGTGGTTTCGGCCTTCTTCGGCTTGGTCGAGCCGATCATCTTCCAGTTCTTGTAGAACATCGAATTGATCCTCTCGACGCTCACCGAGACGATGGCGAGAAGGCCGGCGATGAGCCTGGGGACCGGGGACGGCCTGATAATGTCCATGAATACGCAGTAGCGACGACCGTCATACTCGTTGACCGAGCGATGCAGCAGCGTGTCGTCGAAAATGAACAGCGGATTGTCGTACCAGTAGTTCTTGACGTTGCCGCACTCGACGAAGATCTCTGACTTCATCGGAATGAGGTTGTAGAGGATGCGGAGGCTGAGCCGCAACGGTCCGAAGTGCCAGGAGGTCGATTCGCGCTTGCTGAAGACCGAGACGGCAATCGTCTTGATGTATTTGAAATCCTTGTTGAACTCGGCGACGTTGTCTATCCTGTTCTTGCCATACCATTGGTAGACATACATGCCGCGCCGGCCGGCGCCGAAATTGGCGTCGATGTCGGCGATGATTTCGGCCTTGCGCGCCTTGAAGACATCCAAGACCTCGTTGACTTCGCGCTGATAATCCTGAGGGAACTGCTCCAGCTTCCACACGCCCGGATTTCTGTAGCACAGGAGGTCGACCAGCAGGTTGAATGGCGAAAGCAGCCAGGTGAAGAGGCCATTGCCCAGGAAATAGCCGCTGAACAGGGACAGATTCTTGCGGTCGTTGCGCAGCACGTCGATCAGGCCGCAAACGACGAAAATCGTCGTTAGGATCGGAATGAAATAGAAGCCAAGGGCAAGGAGCGGGATGGCAATGGCGAATTTGCGAAGGGTCTTGCGAAGGGTTTTTGTCATTTTTCCACGCGCCGAGCGCGATCCTGTTGCGAATGAATAGTGCCAAAATCACGACAACGACCACCGCCCGGCCGTGCGCCTTGATAAGGTCTTTTGGGTTGCCGCACAACGGCCACGGCATCGTGGCCGGCTGACTGCCTTGCCGAGACCTCGAACTGTCGCGGGGTCAGGATGTCGACCGTTACCTGCTCTTCCTCCGGCCGGCTCGGAAGCTGCGGCATTGGCATCGATATAATCGTGGCCGCGAGCAGCGCGTGCAGAAGAACCGACGTGGAAATACCCCAGGTGAAACCTCGTTTCGGACCGCAACCGCCACCGGCCGTCGCAAGCCTGCTATTCCCGCTCTTTGCGCAGCTTTGCCCAGTAGTCGAGCCGTTTCCTGATATCGCGCTCGAAACCGCGTTCGGGTGGGTCGTAGAAGGTCTGGCGGCCCATCTTTTCCGGAAAATAGTCCTGGCCGGAAAACGCGTCCGGTTCGTCATGATCGTAGCGATAGCCGGCCCCGTAATCTTCGTCCTTCATCAACTTTGTCGGCGCGTTGAGGATGTGCTTGGGCGGTAGCAGCGAACCGTGCTCCTTGGCGGCGCGCGTGGCGGCTTTGAATGCGGTGTAGACCGCGTTGGATTTGGGCGCCGTGGCGAGATAGACGGTGGCCTCGGCGAAGGCGAGTTCGCCTTCGGGCGAACCCAGATAATCGTAGGCGTCCTTGGCCGCGTTGGCGATGACCAATGCCTGCGGATCGGCCAGCCCGATGTCCTCCATCGCCATGCGCACCAGCCGGCGGCCGAGATAGAGCGGATCCTCGCCGGCGTCGAACATGCGCGCGAGGTAGTAGAGCGCGGCATCGGGATCGGAGCCGCGCACGGATTTGTGCAGCGCCGAGATCAAATTGTAATGACCGTCCTGGCCCTTGTCGTAGATCGGCGCCCGACGCTGGATGATGCGCTGCAAGCCTTCGGGACCGAACACTTCGCCTGGTTTGGCGGCGCGCCAAACTTCTTCCGCCAGCGTCAGCGAGGCCCGGCCATCGCCGTCGCTCATGCGGATGAGCATCGCTCGCGCCTCATCATCGAGCGGCAGCGCCCTGCCCTCCGTCTCTTCGGCCCTGGCCAGAAGCTTTGCGATGCTTTCCTCGCCAAGCGAATGGAAAACCAGCACGCGCGCACGCGACAGCAGAGCTGCATTGAGCTCGAAGGACGGATTTTCGGTGGTAGCGCCGACGAGCACGACGGTGCCGTCTTCCATGACTGGAAGGAAGCCGTCCTGCTGGGCGCGGTTGAAGCGGTGGATCTCGTCGACGAACAGCAGGGTCTGGCGGCCATTGGCGCGGCGCAGCTTGGCCGCCTCGAACACTTTCTTCAGGTCGGCTACGCCGGAGAAAACCGCCGAAATCTGCTCGAAGGCAAGGCTGGTTTCACCGGCAAGCAGGCGCGCCACCGTGGTCTTGCCGGTGCCGGGCGGCCCCCAGAAAATCATGGAGCCGAGCGAACCGGAATTAATCAGCCGGGTCAGCGCACCATCGGGGCCGGTCAGATGCTCCTGGCCGACGACCTCGCCAAGGTTTTTCGGGCGCAGCCTGTCTGCCAGCGGCCGGCCTGGCGGCGCCTTTTCCGGTTCATCGACACTGAACAGATCGGCCATGCACTTCTTTTTGGGTTTGGAGCGCGATCTCTTCAGCGATCGAGCTCAGTAACGCAACACCTGGCGCAGTATCTGCCCGCCGCGCTCGACGGTAAAGCGCCACCAGCGCGTATCCTGCTGGGAAGCCTGCGCCAGCGTCGCCGCCGTATCGATTGTCGTGCCGTTGACCTCGCGCACGATGTCGCCCGGCTGGAAGCCGAAATCGGCGGCCGGCGAATCGCGATTGATGTCGACCACGGTGACGCCCTTGATGTCGGTGCGCAGGCCGAGCTTCTGAGCCAGCCGCGGCGATAATTCCGCAACCTTGGCGCCCGAGAAGGGGCTGCGGCCATGCAGCGTCACCTCCGAGGGTTTTGCACCCTCGGGCGCGCGTTCCAGCGCGATGTCCATCGCTGCCTGCTGGCCTTTGGTCAGCACCGCGAAATTGGCCTTTGTACCGATCGACAGCGTCGCCATGCGATAGTCCAGTGCCTCGATGCTCTCGACCGGCTTGCCGTTGATCTGCAGGACGACATCGCCAGGCTTCAATCCGGCCTTGCCGGCCGGTCCGGACGCGTCAACGGACGAGACCAGCGCGCCGGCAGGCTTTTCCATGCCGAGCGATTCAGCGATCTGCGGCGTCACCGCTTCGAACTCGGCCCCGATGTAAGGCCGCTCGAAGAAATCGAGACCGGCCTTGGCGGCATCGGCGAAAGCGCGCACCATATTGGCAGGAATGGCAAAGCCGATGCCGATCGAGCCGCCGCTGCGGCTGAAGATGGCGGTGTTGATGCCGACCAGCTGGCCGCCCATGTTGATCAGCGCGCCGCCGGAATTGCCGGGATTGATGGCAGCGTCCGTCTGGATGAAATAACCCGAATCCGAAACGCCTATATGGCTGCGGGCAAGTGCGGAAACGATGCCGCTGGTGGTGGTCTGCCCGACGCCGAAAGGATTGCCGATGGCCAGCACCAGGTCACCGACTTCGAGCGCATCGGAATCGCCGATGGCGATGACCGGGAATGGCTTGTCGGATTCGATCTTGAGCACGGCAAGATCGAGCGTCTCGTCCTTGAGCATCACCTTGCTGGTGAATTCGCGCCCGTCGGCGGTCGCGACCTTCACCTCGTCGGCATTCTTGATGACGTGGAAATTGGTGACGATGACGCCACTCGGATCGACAAGCACGCCCGAGCCCAGCGAGGACTGCGCGCGCGGCTGCGCGCGACCGAAGAATTCTTCGAAGAACGGATCGCCTTCGAAGGGCGAAACGACCTTGGCCGTTTGCGAGGCATAGACATTGACCACGGCCGGCGCCGTCTGCTTGACCAATGGCGCGAACGACAACTGCACTTCCTCACGGCCGAACGGCACGCGCTTGTCGGGGCCCGAGGTGGCGTTTTCGCCCTCGACGCCGTGCAGCAGGTCGGTGAGCACGTCGGAGAGGCCCGGATCGGCTTTGGGGGCATCCTCGGCCAATGCCTGCCGGACTGTCGGCGTGGTTGCGAACGCCATAAAGGCGCAGAGCAGAACCAGGGACAGTCTTTTAGCGCGCATTGCGAATCCTCCGTGCGAGTTGGGGCGCATTGTCCCGACGAATGTGCAAAATGAAAGGCTAAGGCGATTAAATCGAATTATTTTGACGCAGGAGCAGCCGAGGCGGCCAGAATATGAAAAAGGGGCCCGCAGGCCCCTTTAAATCATTTGAAAAGCGAAGCCTTAAGCGGCTGCGGCTTCCGCATCGGTGCCTTCGGCTTCGAGGCGGGCGCGGTCGCCGGCGCCCTTGGCCTCCGTGTCGCGGTCTACGAATTCGATGACCGCCATCGCGGCATTGTCACCGTGGCGGAAGCCCGCCTTCATGATGCGCAGATAGCCGCCGTTGCGGGTGGCGTAGCGCGGCGCGATGGTGTCGAACAGGCGCTTGACGACGCCTTCATTGCCGATCTGCGCGATCACCTGGCGGCGGGCGTGCAGGTCGCCGCGCTTGCCGAGCGTCACCAGCTTCTCGACGATCGGACGCAGGTCCTTCGCCTTGGGCAAGGTGGTGACGATCTGCTCGTGTTCGAGCAGCGACACGGCAAGGTTGGCAAACATCGACTTGCGATGGCTTATGCTGCGGGCGAACCGGCGGCCTTTAAATCCATGGCGCATGGCTCTTCTCCTTCATTCCGGGTTCGAGAAGCTCCTCGGAGCCTCAATATTGATCTTCGTAACGCTTGGCGAGGTCTTCGATGTTTTCCGGCGGCCAGTCCGGCACTTCCATACCGAGGTGCAGGCCCATCGCCGCCAGGACTTCCTTGATCTCGTTCAGCGACTTGCGGCCGAAGTTCGGGGTACGCAGCATCTCGGCTTCGGTCTTCTGGATGAGATCGCCGATGTAGACGATGTTGTCGTTCTTCAGGCAGTTGGCCGAACGCACCGAAAGCTCGAGTTCGTCGACCTTCTTGAGCAGCGCCGGGTTGAAGGCAAGCTCGGTGACGGCTTCGGTGGCGACTTCCTTCTGCGGCTCGTCGAAATTGACGAACAGGCCAAGCTGGTCCTGCAGGATGCGGGCGGCGAAAGCCACCGCGTCCTCGCCCGAGATCGAACCGTCGGTCTCGATGGTCATGGTCAGCTTGTCGTAGTCGAGAACCTGGCCCTCACGGGTGTTCTCGACCTTGTAGGAGACCTTCTTGACCGGCGAATAGAGGCTGTCGACCGGGATCAGGCCGATCGGCGCATCCTCGGCGCGGTTGCGGTCGGCCGGCACGTAACCCTTGCCGGTATCGACAGTGAATTCCATACGGATTTCAGCGCCCTCGTCCAGCGTGCAGATGACGTGATCCGGATTGAGGATCTCGACGTCGCCCACCGTCTGGATGTCGCCGGCGAGAACCGCACCCGGGCCCTGCTTGCGCACAACCATGCGCTTGGGGCCGTCGCCTTCCATGCGGATGGCGATTTCCTTGATGTTGAGGACGATGTCGGTCACGTCCTCGCGCACGCCGGCGATGGACGAGAATTCATGCAGGACGCCGTCGATCTGTACGGCGGTGACGGCCGCCCCGCGCAGCGAAGACAGAAGCACGCGGCGCAACGCATTGCCGAGGGTGAGGCCGAAGCCGCGTTCGAGCGGCTCGGCCACCAGCGTGGTCAGCGTCTTCTTCTTCGACGAGAACTCGATCTTGTTCGGCTTGATCAGTTCCTGCCAATTTTTCTGGATCATGATGCTTTCCTTCCGTTGACCCGCCACCATCCAATCGTGGCGGGCGACCTGGAAAACCGCGGAGGAACGCTTCTGGCGTTCACGCGGCGTTCGGTAATTCCTTAGACGCGACGCTTCTTGCGCGGACGGCAGCCATTGTGCGGGATCGGGGTCACATCACGGATCGAGGTGATGGTGAAACCAGCCGCCTGCAGGGCGCGCAGCGCCGATTCACGGCCGGAGCCGGGTCCGCAGACCTCGACCTCGAGCATGCGCATGCCGTGTTCCTGGGCCTTCTTGGCAACATCCTCGGCAGCCATCTGGGCGGCGAAGGGGGTCGACTTGCGCGAACCCTTGAAGCCCTGGGCTCCGGCCGACGACCAGGCGATCGAATTGCCCTGCGCGTCGGTAATGGTGATCATGGTGTTGTTGAAGGTCGAATTGACGTGGGCAACGCCCGACGAGATGTTCTTGCGTTCGCGACGGCGAACACGAGCGGCTTCCTTGGCCATGGTATTCCTTTCAGTTGATCTCTACACCGCCGTAATGCCAGCGGCTCCACCTTGGTAAGGGAGTGGGGAATAGGGCAGTAAGGGAGTAGGGAAAGTGCGACCCGATTGCCGGGCATTCCCTACTGCCTTACTCCCCTACTCCCTTACTGCCCTAAATTACTTCTTCTTGCCGGCGATCGACTTGGCCGGGCCCTTGCGGGTGCGTGCATTGGTGTGCGTGCGCTGGCCGCGAACCGGCAGCGAGCGACGGTGACGCAGGCCGCGGTAGCAGCCGAGGTCCATGAGCCGCTTGATGTTCATCGACACTTCGCGGCGCAGGTCGCCCTCGACCTGATAGTCGCGGTCGATCGTCTCGCGGATCTGCAGCACTTCCGCGTCGGTCAGTTGGTTGACGCGGCGCTCGGCCGGGATGCCGACCTTGTCGACGATTTCCTGGGCGAACTTCTTGCCGATGCCGTGAATGTACTGAAGCGCGATGACAACGCGCTTGTTGGTCGGAATGTTGACGCCGGCTATACGAGCCATGTTCTTCTCATCTCCATATAGGCCGGACGAGCCGGCGCTGTCTGCGTTGCCCCGCGTCCGGTGGAGGCCGGCCCTTGCGGGAGTTTCCTGGTCAAAAACGGCTGCCCTGCCCTTGCGGGCAAGCAAACTCCATGCCTGACAGGAAGACGGGCCGCCATACCCCAGCGGACCGCTTCAGTCAAGCACAATCGCTATTTGGCCGAGGCGGCCTCTTTCACCGTCGCCGCGAGCACGGCTTCGATCTCCGACGTCACGGCATCAATACCAGCCATGCCGTCCACGCTCTTCAGCCGGCGCTTGGCATAATAATAGCCGATCAGCGGAGCGGTCTTCTTGTAATATTCCCGCAGCCGCTCCTCGAACACCGCCGGATTGTCGTCCTTGCGCACCGGCTGACCGGCTGCCTTGGCCTCATCGGCTCGCTTGACGATGCGGCCGACCAGCGCCTTGTCGTCGACGACAAGCTCGATGACGGTGTCGAGCGCAATGCCACGTTCGTCAAGCATCGATTCAACCGCATCAGCCTGCACCAGCGTACGCGGGTAGCCGTCGAGGATGAAACCATTGGCGCAATCGGGCTGGTCAATGCGCTCGGCCACGATGGCGTTGACGATGGCATCCGAGACCAGCTCGCCGGCATCCATGACCGCCTTGGCGCGCTTGCCGACCTCGGTGCCGGCCTGGACCGCGGCGCGCAGCATGTCGCCCGTGGAAAGCTGGGGGATGCCGTGCCTCTCTACCAGTCTTTGTGCTTGTGTCCCCTTGCCCGCTCCTGGCGGCCCAAGCAAAATCAACCTCATCTGGCTTTCTTCCCCCCGCGCAGCTTCGACTTCTTGATCAGGCCTTCATACTGGTGCGCGATCAGGTGGCCCTGAATCTGCGCAACCGTGTCGAGCGTGACACTGACCACGATCAGAAGCGATGTGCCACCAAGGTAGAATGGTACGCCAGTCGCCGAGATCAGGAACTCCGGCAGCAGACAGACCAGCACCAGATAGATGGCACCGACGACAGTGATGCGGGTAAGAACGTAGTCGATATAGTCGGCGGTGCGCTCGCCCGGACGATAGCCGGGGATGAAGCCGGAGTGCTTCTTGAGCTGGTCGGCGGTGTCCTTCGGGTTAAAGACGATCGCGGTGTAGAAGAAGGCGAAGAACACGATCATCGCCGCGTAGAACAACATGTAGAGCGGCTGGCCATGGCCGAGCGAGGCCAGGATGGTGCTGGCCCAGGCCGGCATGTTCGTGGTCTGCGAGAAGCCGGCGACGGTGGCCGGCAGCAAGAGCAGCGACGAGGCGAAGATCGGCGGGATGACGCCCGACGTGTTGAGCTTGAGCGGCAGGTGGGAAGTGTCGCCCTGGAACATGCGATTGCCGACCTGACGCTTCGGATACTGGATCAGCAGACGCCGCTGGGCGCGCTCGAAGAAGACGATGAGCGCGATGACGACGATGGCCAGCACGATGATCGCCAGGATCAGGCCGGTCGACAGCGCTCCGGTGCGGCCGAGTTCCAGCGTGCCGGAAATGGCATGCGGCAGGCCGGCGACGATGCCGGAGAAGATGATCAGCGAAATGCCGTTGCCGATGCCGCGCGCGGTGATCTGCTCGCCGAGCCACATCAGGAACATGGTGCCGCCGACCAGCGTGACGACGGTCGAGATGCGGAAGAACATGCCGGGATCGCTGACGATGCCGTTGCCGCCTTCAAGCCCGACCGAAATACCATAGGCCTGCACCAGCGCCAGGAGCACCGTGCCGTAGCGCGTGTACTGGTTGATGACCTTGCGGCCCTGCTCGCCTTCCTTCTTCAGCGCTTCCAGCGACGGGATGACCGAGGTCATCAGCTGCATGATGATGGAAGCGGAAATGTAAGGCATGATGCCGAGCGCGAAGATCGCCATGCGTTGCACGGCGCCGCCGGCGAACATGTTGAACATGCCCAGCACGCCCTTGCTCTGCGAAGAGAAGGCCTGCGCGAAGGCATCGGGATTGATGCCGGGAAGCGGGATGTAGGTGCCGAGGCGGTAGACGAGCAGCGCGCCGACGGTGAACCAGATTCGTTTCTTCAGGTCCTCCGCTTTGGCGAAGGCTGAGAAATTCAGATTCGAGGCTAGTTGTTCAGCAGCCGAAGCCATGCCCGATTCTCCGCTTGGTCACGCTTGATGGCCCTAAGGTCAGGCGGCGCGTGTCACCGAAGCTCACGAGATAAGCTCCGGACTGTAAACATGCAAGCGGCCGCGTTGACGCGGCCGCCATATTGAACAGGTCGAAGCGTGATCGAAAGCAAAACCGGATCGGCCTTGCCGACCGCGCTTCAAATTGCTGTTACTCGGCGGCCGCCTCTTGCGGCAGCTTGACCGAACCGCCGGCCTTTTCGATCTTCTCGATCGCGGCCTTGGAGGCCCCGGCGACGTCAAAGGCGAGCTTCGCCTTGAGATCGCCGTCCGACAGCACGCGCACGCCGTCCTTCACGCGACGGATGACGCCGGCGGCTACCAGCGCCTCGGCCGTCACGGTCGCCTTCGCGTCGAGCTTCTTGGCGTCTACAGCGGCCTGGATACGGGCCAGCGAGACGACGGTGAAGCTCTTGGCGAAGATGTTGTTGAAGCCACGCTTCGGCAGGCGCCGATAGAGCGGCATCTGGCCACCCTCGAAACCGTTGACGGCGACGCCGGAGCGCGCCTTCTGGCCCTTGACGCCGCGACCGGCAGTCTTGCCGGAACCGGAGCCGATGCCGCGGCCGAGACGCTTCTTCGAATGCGTCGCGCCGTCCTTGTCACGCAGATCGTTGAGTTTCATCTTGCTTCTCCTGCGCCTGTGCTCAGCCCTCGTCCACGACGCGGACGAGATGCTGGACGGCAGCGATCATGCCGCGCACGGAAGGCGTATCTTCCAGCGTGCGCTGCTTGTGCATCTTGTTGAGGCCGAGGCCGACCAGCGTCGCGCGCTGTTCCTTCGGGCGGCGGATCGGCGAACCGATCTGCTCAACGGTGATGGTCTTGGTTGCTTTCTTGGCCATGGTCAAAATCCCTGGTCAGATCGACTATTCTTCAGCCGCGACGGCGGTGCCGCGGCGGGCCTGAAGGGTCGAATACTTGATGCCGCGCGCGGCAGCCACATCCTTGGGATGCATCTGGCTCTTCAGCGCGTCGAAAGTGGCGCGAACCATGTTGTAAGGGTTCGACGAACCCATCGACTTGGCGACCACGTCATGCATGCCGAGCGTCTCGAAGACGGCACGCATCGGGCCGCCGGCGATGATGCCGGTACCTTGCTTGGCGGCGCGCAGGAGAACACGGCCGGCGCCCCAGCGTCCCTCGACATCGTGGTGCAGCGTGCGGCCCGAGCGCAGCGGCACGAAGATCATGTCGCGCTTGGCCGATTCGGTTGCCTTGCGGATGGCTTCCGGCACTTCGCGCGCCTTGCCGTGACCGAAGCCGACGCGGCCCTTCTGGTCGCCGACGACGACGAGTGCTGCAAAACCGAAGCGGCGGCCGCCCTTGACGACCTTGGCGACACGGTTGATGTGGACGAGCTTGTCGACCATGCCGTCATCGCGTTCTTCACGATCGCGGCCGCGGCCGCCATCCCTACGTTCCTGTGCCATATCCTGTTCCTTGTTCTTTTCCGGAAGCACGGGTTGCTGAATGCCGACGCCTCATTGCGGGTCGCCGACGGTGAAAATCATCACTCCCTTGCATGATCCGTTTCGAAAAGTCTGCAACTTTCTGCCGACTTTCGGTCCGGATCAGGCTTAGAAGCTCAAGCCGCCTTCACGAGCCGCCTCGGCCAGCGCCTTGACGCGGCCGTGATAGATGTACGGGCCGCGGTCGAAGACGACTTCCTTGACTCCCGCCTTGGCGGCACGCTCGGCGATCAGCTTGCCAATCGCGGCAGCGGCAGCGGTATCTGCACCGGTCTTGAGCGAACCCTTGAGGTCCTTCTCGAGGGTCGAGGCGGCAGCGATGGTGTGGCCCTTGGCGTCGTCGATGACCTGGACGTAGATGTTCTTCGACGTGCGGTGAACCGACAGGCGCGGACGCTCGCCGGCGACCTTCTTGATCTGGCGGCGGACGCGCTGCGCGCGGCGCTGAGTGGCTTCCTTGGTACCCATGATGGTCTTCCTTGCCTTCAGAAAACGGGGGCCGCCCTGTGCGGTAGGCGAAAGCGCCTCCCGCGACCGCTCCCCGCGGCGTTACACTTCCTGGCTTGGCCCCTTCCGAAAAGTCTGCACCTTCCCGGGGCCAAACCCACTACTTCTTCTTGCCTTCCTTGCGGACGATCTTCTCGCCTGCGTAGCGGACGCCCTTGCCCTTGTAGGGCTCGGGACCACGGTATTCGCGGATTTCCGCAGCCACCTGGCCTACCTGCTGCTTGTCGATGCCGGCCACGGTGATTTCGGTCGGCTTCGGCACGGTGATGGTGATGCCTTGCGGCGTCTCGTAGACGACGTCGTGGCTGAAGCCGAGCGCCAGCTGCAGGTTCTTGCCCTGCAAGGCGGCGCGATAGCCGACGCCGGTGATCTCGAGCTTCTTCTCGAAGCCGTCCTTGACGCCCTGCAGGATGTTGACGATCTGCGTGCGCGACATGCCCCACTTGGAGCGGGCGGTCTTGGACTGGTCGCGCGGCTCGACAGCTATCTCGCTGCCTTCCATCTTGACCAGCACTTCGTCGTTGACCACGAACTTCAGCTCGCCCTTGGGGCCCTTCGCCGTCACGGTCTGGCCGTTGACGGTCGCGGTCACGCCCTGCGGCAGCGAAACGGGTTTCTTTCCAATACGAGACATTTTGTTGTCCTCGTCACTTCTCTTGTTTCAGGTCTCTGTCTTCGGAACGATCCGAAGACCGGATTCCATTTTTCGGGATCACGCTGCCGGATCAGAAGATCTGGCAGAGGATCTCGCCACCGACGTTCTGTTCGCGCGCTTCGTGGTCGGCCATCACGCCCTTCGGCGTCGAAAGGATGGCGATACCGAGGCCGTTGGCGACATGCGGGATCGACTTGGCCGAAACGTAAACGCGGCGGCCCGGCTTCGAGACGCGGGCGATTTCGCGCACGACCGGCGCTCCATCGAAATACTTCAGCTCGATCTCGATTTCGGACTTGCCGTTGTCGAAGTCGGTCTGGCTGTAGTCGCGGATATAGCCTTCAGCCTTCAGCACGTCGAGGACGCGGGTGCGCAGACGCGAGGCCGGCGTCGACACGCTCGACTTCTTGCGGCCATAGGCGTTGCGGATGCGGGTCAGCATATCGCCGAGAGGATCGCTCAATGACATGTTATGTCCTCCTTACCAGCTCGACTTGACCAGGCCCGGGATCTGGCCGTTATTGCCGAGATCACGAAGCGCGATGCGCGATACTTTGAGCTTGCGATAATAGGCACGCGGGCGGCCGGTGACTTCGCAGCGGTTGCGGATGCGGATCTTGGCCGAGTTGCGCGGCATGGCGGCAAGCTTGAGCTGAGCGCGGAAGCGCTCTTCCATCGGCTTGGACTGGTCCATGATGATCGCCTTCAGGGCAGCGCGCTTGGGACCGTACTGGTCGGCAAGCTTGCGGCGCCTGTTGTTCTTCTCGACTGAGCTGGTCTTTGCCATTTCAGATTTTTCCTTTTCTCGCTGCCGTTACTGGCGGAAGGGGAAGTTGAAGGCCTTGAGCAGTGCCCTGGCTTCGTCGTCCGTCTTCGCAGTCGTACAAACGATGACGTCCATGCCCCAGATCTGATCAACCTTGTCGTAGTTGATCTCCGGGAACACGATGTGTTCCTTGATGCCCATGGCGTAGTTGCCACGGCCATCGAAGCTCTTCGGATTCAGTCCGCGGAAGTCGCGGACGCGCGGCAGCGCGATGTTCACGAGGCGGTCGAGGAACTCGTACATGCGTTCCTTGCGCAGCGTGACCTTGGCGCCGATCGGCATCTTCTCGCGGACCTTGAAGCCTGCGATCGAATTGCGGGCGCGGGTGACGACGGCCTTCTGGCCGGCGATCATCGCCAGATCCTCGGCCGCGATCGAAGGCTTCTTCGAATCGCCGGTCGCTTCGCCAACGCCCATGTTCAGCACGATCTTGTCGATGCGCGGAACCTGCATCTCGTTGTCGTAGCCGAACTGCTCCTGCAAGGCCTTGCGGATGGTCTCGTTGTAGACCTGCTTGAGGCGCGGCGTGTTCTGGGCAGTCGCCTGCTTGGTTTGAGCCTTAGCCATTGATGACTTCTCCCGAGCGCTTGGCGACGCGCACCTTCTTGCCGTCCTTCTGGAAGATGAAGCCGACGCGGGTCGGCTTGCCATCCTTGGGGTCGGCCAGCGCGATGTTCGACAGCTGGATCGGCGCTTCCTTGGTGATGATCCCGCCCTCTTGGGACTGGGACTGCTTCTGGTGACGACGGATCATGTTGACGCCGCGCACCAGCGCGGTGTCGTCCTTCGGCTGAACCGACAGGACTTCGCCCGAACGGCCCTTGTCCTTGCCAGCCAGCACGACGACCTTGTCGCCTTTTCTAATCTTCTGCATTGGTCCGGCTCCTTACAGCACTTCAGGCGCGAGCGAGATGATCTTCATGTGGTTCTTGGCGCGGAGTTCGCGCGGAACCGGTCCGAAGATACGCGTGCCGATCGGCTCTTTCTTGTTGTCGACGAGAACGGCCGCGTTCTTGTCGAAACGGATCACGCTGCCGTCCGGGCGGCGGATGTCCTTGGCCGTGCGAACCACGACCGCTTTCATCACATCGCCCTTCTTCACGCGGCCGCGCGGGATGGCTTCCTTGATCGACACCACGATGATGTCGCCTACGGAAGCGTATTTCCGCTTCGAGCCGCCCAGCACCTTGATGCACATGACACGACGGGCGCCGGAATTATCCGCGACGTCGAGGTTTGTTTGCATCTGAATCATGACTGGCCGCCTTCTTCTTTTCTAACGGGACGGGTTCTTCACCCCTCCCCGGTCTGTCCAAAATTCGTTTGTTTACGCCCAGAGATCAGGCTTGGTCCGAAGACACGACGATCCAGCGCTTGTCCTTGGAAATCGGCTTCGATTCCTGGATGAACACCTGATCGCCAACCTTGTGGGCGTTGTTCTCGTCGTGCGCCTTGTACTTCTTGGTCATGCGCACGGTCTTCTTCATCACGGGATGCGTGAAGCGCCGTTCGACCTTGACGACAACCGTCTTCTCGTTCTTGTCGCTGACGACGGTGCCCTGCAGAATGCGCTTTGGCATGGTTTTCGTCCTTAAGCCTTCTTAGCCGCGGACTTTTCCGCAGCGATGGTCTTGATACGCGCAATGTCCTTGCGGACCTGCCTCACGCGCGCGGTCTTTTCGAGCTGGCCGGTCGCCTTCTGGAAGCGCAGGTTGAACTGCTCCTTCTTCAGGCTGGCCAGGTCGTCGGTCAGCTGGTCCTGGGTCTTGGTCCGGATGTCTTCGGCTTTCATGATCAGCCCGTCCTTATTCTGCGATGCGCTGTACGAAGCGCGTCCTGACCGAGAGCTTGGCCGCGCCGAGACGCAGTGCCTCACGGGCGGTTTCTTCATTGACGCCGTCGATCTCGAACATGATCCGGCCCGGCTTGACGCGCGCCGCCCAGTAGTCGACCGCGCCCTTGCCCTTGCCCATGCGGACTTCGGTCGGCTTCGAGGTGACCGGCAGATCCGGGAAAATACGGATCCAGACACGGCCGGCGCGCTTCATCTCGCGGGTGATCGCGCGGCGGGCCGCTTCGATCTCGCGCGCGGTGACGCGGTTCGGCTCAAGCGCCTTCAGCCCGAAACCACCGAAATCCAGGTTGGTGCCGCCCTTGGCGGTACCGTGGATGCGGCCCTTGAACTGCTTGCGGAACTTTGTGCGCTTTGGCTGCAGCATCGTTCTAACTCCAAATTCCTAAATGTCTCAGGCGTTTTCGCGACGACGACCGCGTTCGCGATCACCACCACCACCGCCATGCGCATGATCGCCCTCGGTCGCGCGGCGCTCCGAAGCCATCGGGTCGTGCTCGAGGATCTCGCCCTTGAACACCCACACCTTGACGCCGCAGATGCCGTACGCCGTATTCGCCTCGGCCGTGCCGTAGTCGACATCGGCACGCAGCGTGTGCAGCGGCACGCGGCCTTCACGGTACCATTCCATGCGCGCGATTTCAGCGCCGCCGAGACGGCCCGAGCAGTTGATGCGGATGCCTTCGGCACCGAGGCGCATCGCCGACTGCACGGCACGCTTCATGGCGCGGCGGAACGCGATGCGGCGCTCGAGCTGCTGGGCGATCGACTGGGCGACCAGGGTCGCGTCGATTTCCGGCTTGCGCACTTCGACGATGTTGAGGTGCGTCTCGGACTTGGTCATCTCCATCAGCTTCTTGCGAAGCTTCTCGATGTCGGCGCCCTTCTTGCCGATGATCAGACCCGGGCGCGCGGCATGGATGGTGACGCGGCACTTTTTGTGCGGACGCTCGATCACGACCTTCGAGATGGCAGCCTGCTTGAGCTCCTTCTCGAGGTACTTGCGGATCTTGATGTCCTCATGCAGCAGCTTGCCGTACTCGCCGGTGTTCGCGAACCAGCGCGAATCCCAGGTGCGGTTGATGCCGAGGCGAAGACCGATCGGATTGACTTTCTGGCCCATTATGCGGCCTCCCCTTTTTCTTCGACTTCACGAACGACGATCGTGAGGTGCGAGAACGGCTTCTCGATACGGCTGGCGCGACCACGGCCCCGGGCATGGAACCGCTTCATGACGATCGACTTGCCGACATAGGCTTCCGCCACGATCAGCGCATCGACGTCGAGGTCGTGATTGTTTTCCGCGTTGGCGATCGCCGATTCCAGCGTCTTCTTGACCGTGCCGGAAATCCGCTTGGCCGAGAATTCCAGGTCGGAAAGCGCTGTCGCGACCTTCTTGCCGCGGATCAGCGCGGCAACCAGGTTCAGCTTCTGCGGGCTGATACGGATCGTGCGCAGTACGGCGCGCGCTTCGTTGTCAGCAAGCCTGCGCGGAGCTTTGGCCTTGCCCATGATTATTTCCTCTTCGCCTTCTTATCCGCGCCGTGACCGTAATAGGTCCGCGTCGGAGCGAATTCACCGAACTTGTGACCGACCATGTCCTCGTTCACCGAGACGGGAACATGCTTCTGGCCGTTGTAGACACCGAAGGTGAAGCCGACGAACTGCGGCAGGATGGTGGAGCGACGGCTCCACATCTTGATCACCTCATTGCGACCACCTTCACGAACCTTGTCCACCTTCTTGAGAAGGTAGCCGTCGATGAAGGGGCCTTTCCAAATAGAACGAGTCACTTGGCGTTACCTCTTCTTAGCTCTTGCGCTGATGGCGCGAGCGCAGGATGAACTTGTCGGTCGCCTTGTTGGACCGCGTCTTCTTGCCCTTGGTCGGCTTGCCCCACGGCGAGACCGGATGGCGGCCACCGGAGGTGCGGCCTTCACCACCGCCATGCGGGTGGTCGACCGGGTTCATGGTCACGCCGCGATTGTGCGGGCGCTTGCCACGCCAAACCGTGCGGCCGGCCTTGCCGTCGTTGATGTTGCCGTGGTCCGGGTTGGACACGGCACCGACGGTAGCCATGCAGGAGCCGTGAACGACACGCTGCTCGCCCGAGTTGAGGCGCAGGATCGCCATGCCCTGGTCGCGGCCGACGAGCTGGGCGTAACCGCCAGCCGAACGGGCGACCTGGGCGCCCTTGCCCGGCTTCAGCTCGATGTTGTGGACGATCGTGCCGACCGGCATCGAGGCCAGCGGCATCGCATTGCCCGGCTTCACGTCGACCGCTTCGCCAGCCACGATCTTGTCGCCTGCGGCAAGGCGCTGCGGAGCGATGATGTAGGACAGCTCGCCATCGTCATACTTGATCAGCGCGATGAAGGCGGTGCGGTTCGGATCGTATTCAATGCGCTCGACCGTGCCGACGACGTCGAACTTGCGGCGCTTGAAATCGATGATGCGGTACGAACGCTTGTGACCGCCGCCGATGAAGCGTGCAGTGATGCGGCCGTAATTGTTACGGCCGCCCGACTTGGTCAGGCCCTCGGTCAGACCCTTGACGGGCTTGCCCTTGTAGAGGCCCGAGCGGTCGACGATGACCAGCTGACGGGTGCTCGGCGTTATCGGGTTGAATTTTTTAAGTGCCATTGTCCTGTCCTCGCGGCCTTGCTCAGAGACCCGTCGCGACGTCGATCGACTGGCCATCTGCCAGCGTCACTACCGCCTTCTTGACGTCGCTCTGGCGGCCGATCGTGCCGCGGAAGCGCTTGATCTTGCCCTTGCGGACAAGCGTGTTCACGGCCATCACCTTGACGCCGAACAGCGCTTCGACGGCGGCCTTGATTTCCGGCTTCGACGCCTTCTTGGCGACGTTGAAGACGACCTGGTTCTGCTCGGAAGCCATGGTCGACTTTTCGGTGATCGCCGGGCTGACGATTACGTCGTAGTGACGAAGGTCGGTCATTTAAAGCGCTCCTCGAGAGCCTCGACGGCGGCCTTCGAAAGGACCAGCGTGCCGCGGCGCAGAATGTCGTAGACGTTGATGCCCTGGATGGGCAGCACGTCGATGTTCGGGATGTTGGTCGCGGCCAGCTTGAAGTTCCGGTCGAGCTCGGCGCCACCGATCACCAGGGCGTTCGTCAGGCCCAGCGTCGCGAAATTCGCGATCAGCGCCTTGGTCTTCGCCTCGGTCAGCTTCAGCTCGTCGATGACGATGATCGACGCGCTCTTGGCCTTGGCCGAGAGAGCATGCTTGAGGCCGAGCGCGCGGACCTTCTTCGGCAGTTCGTGCTCGTGGCTGCGAACGACCGGGCCGTGAGCCTTGCCGCCGCCGCGGAACTGCGGAGCGCGTGCCGAATGGTGACGGGCGCGGCCCGTACCCTTCTGCTTGTACATCTTGGCGCCGGTGCGCGCGATCTCGGCGCGGCCCTTGGCCTTGTGCGTGCCCTGCTGCTTCTTGGCGAGTTGCCAGCGCACGACGCGCTGCAAAATGTCCTCGCGCGGATCAAGGCCGAAAATCTCCTCGGAGAGTTTCACCTTGCCGGCGTCCTTGCCGCCCAGCGTTGTGATCTTGAGATCCATTATTCCGCTCCCTCTGTGGCCGGAGCCTCATTCTTCGTGCCCATACCGGCAGCAACTGGGCGGATCGCGGCGGGCTTCGGCGCATTGGCCGGAAGCGCCACCTTGGCGGCGTCGCGAACCAGGATCCAGGCACCCTTCGACCCGGGAACCGCGCCGCGGATCAGGATCAGGCCGCGGTCGGCATCGGTCGAGACGATCTCGACGTTCTGCGTGGTGACGCGCGTGTCGCCCATGTGGCCGGCCATCTTCTTGCCCTTGAACACCTTGCCGGGGTCCTGGCGCTGGCCGGTCGAGCCGTGCGTGCGGTGCGAGACCGAGTTACCGTGGGTCGCGCGGCCACCACCCATGTGGTGGCGCTTGATGACGCCCTGGAAACCCTTGCCGATCGTCGTGCCGGTGACGTCGACCTTCTGGCCGGCGACGAAATGCTCGACCGTGATCTCGGCGCCGACATCGATCATGTTGTCGGCGGAGACGCGGAACTCGGCAAGCTTGGCCTTCGGCTCGACGGAAGCGGTCGCGAAATGGCCGCGCATCGCCTTCGACGTGTTCTTCACCTTGGCAAGGCCAACGCCGAGCTGAACGGCGGTATAGCCATTCTTCTCCTGCGTGCGCTGCGCCACGACCTGGCAGTTCTCCATCTGGAGAACGGTGACGGGAACATGTTCCCCGGCATCGTTGTAGATGCGGGTCATTCCCACCTTCTTTGCAATCACACCTGAACGCATCGGTTCAATTCCTTTAGAGTTCCGGGCCAGGGGCACCGCCCCTTACCGCGCTCTCATTCCCTTAGAGCTTGATCTCGACGTCGACACCGGCGGCCAGATCGAGCTTCATCAAAGCATCGACGGTCTGCGGGGTCGGATCGACGATATCGAGCAGACGCTTGTGCGTGCGCATCTCGAACTGCTCGCGGCTCTTCTTGTCGACGTGAGGCGACCGGTTGACCGTGAACTTTTCGATCCGCGTCGGCAGCGGAATGGGGCCGCGGACGTTGGCACCGGTGCGCTTGGCCGTCGACACGATTTCGCGCGTCGAGGCGTCGAGCACCCGGTGATCAAACGCCTTCAGGCGGATGCGGATATTCTGTCCGTTCATGCGTCACTTCCTTGTTCTGGCGCGGCGCGGGCACCCGCGCCCGCGACAGATCGGTTTAAGTCCAAATTACTCTTTGATGGTGACGACGATGCCGGCACCGACGGTGCGGCCGCCTTCACGGATGGCGAAGCGCAGCTTCTCTTCCATGGCGATCGGCACGATCAGCTCGACGTCGACCGTGATGTTGTCGCCAGGCATCACCATCTCGGTGCCGGCCGGCAGCGACACGATGCCGGTCACGTCGGTGGTGCGGAAGTAGAACTGCGGACGGTAGTTGGTGAAGAACGGCGTGTGACGGCCGCCCTCGTCCTTGGTCAGGATGTAGGCTTCGGCCACGAACTTCTTGTGCGGCTTCACCGAACCGGGCTTGGCCAGAACCTGGCCGCGCTCGACACCTTCACGGTCGACGCCGCGCAGCAGCGCGCCGATGTTGTCGCCCGCCTGGCCCTGGTCGAGCAGCTTGCGGAACATCTCGACGCCCGTGCAGGTCGTCTTGGTGGTCGGACGGATGCCGATGATCTCCAGCTCCTCGCCGACCTTGACCACGCCGCGCTCGACGCGACCGGTCACGACCGTGCCGCGGCCCGAGATCGAGAACACGTCCTCGATCGGCATCAGGAACGGCTTGTCCAGCGGACGAACCGGCGTCGGGATGTAGGCGTCGACCTGAGCCATCAGCTCGCGGATCGCGTCCTCGCCGATCTTCTTGTCCGAATCTTCCAGCGCCGCCAGCGCCGAACCCTTGACGATCGGAATGTCGTCGCCGGGGAACTCGTTCTTGGTCAGCAATTCGCGAACCTCGAGCTCGACCAGCTCAAGCAGCTCAGCGTCGTCGACCTGGTCGACCTTGTTCAAGAACACCACGATCGACGGCACGCCGACCTGGCGAGCCAAAAGGATGTGCTCGCGGGTCTGCGGCATCGGGCCGTCGGCGGCCGACACAACCAGGATCGCGCCGTCCATCTGCGCCGCACCGGTGATCATGTTCTTCACATAGTCGGCGTGGCCGGGGCAGTCGACATGGGCGTAGTGGCGGTTCTCCGTCTCGTACTCGACGTGAGCCGTCGAAATCGTGATGCCGCGCGCCTTCTCTTCCGGCGCCGCGTCAATCTGGTCATAGCGCTTGTATTCGCCAAAATACTTGGTGATCGCTGCCGTCAAAGACGTCTTGCCATGATCAACGTGGCCAATCGTGCCGATGTTCACATGCGGCTTGGTGCGCTCGAATTTACCTTTTGCCATGTGATGTCTCCATTCCTGCTCGCCCGTACGGGCTCTTAATTAAGTTGCCGCAGCACCCTGCCGGGTTACGCGTATTTCTTCTGGACTTCCTGGGCGACCGCGGTCGGGACCGGCTCGTAATGGTCGAACTGCATCGTGTAGGCCGCACGGCCCTGGCTCATCGAGCGCAGATTGTCGACGTACTTGAACATGTTGGCGAGCGGCACCATCGCGTTGATGACGACTGCCACGCCGCGGGCTTCCTGGCCCTGGATCTGGCCACGACGGCCGTTGAGGTCGCCGATGACACCGCCGACATAATCTTCCGGCGTCACGACCTCGACCTTCATGATCGGCTCGAGCAGCTGCACGCCGAGCTTCGGCGAAGCTTCCATAAAGCAAGCGCGGGAAGCGATTTCGAATGCGAGCACCGAAGAGTCGACGTCGTGGAAAGCGCCGTCGATCAAGGTAGCCTTGACGCCGATCATCGGGAACCCGGCAAACGGGCCGGAACCCATCTTGCTCAGCAGGCCCTTCTCGACACCCGGGATGTATTCCTTCGGCACAGCGCCGCCGACGATCTTGGATTCGAACACGAAATCCTCGCCATCGGGGTTCGGCTCGAACACGATCTTCACGCGGGCGAACTGCCCGGTACCACCGGTCTGCTTCTTGTGCGTGTAGTCCTGCTCGTGCCTGCGGGTGATCGTCTCGCGATAAGCCACCTGCGGCGCACCAACATTGGCCTCGACCTTGAACTCGCGGCGCATGCGGTCGACGATGATGTCGAGGTGCAGCTCGCCCATGCCGGAAATGATGGTCTGGCCGCTTTCCTCGTCGGTCTTGACGCGGAAGGACGGATCCTCGGCAGCCAGGCGATGCAGCGCGAGGCCCATCTTTTCCTGGTCGTTCTTGGTCTTCGGCTCGATCGCGATCTGGATGACCGGATCGGGGAATTCCATACGCTCGAGGATGACCGGATGAAGCGGATCGCACAGCGTATCGCCGGTGGTCGTGTCCTTGAGACCTGCGAGAGCGACGATGTCGCCGGCATAGGCCTCTTCAACGTCGGCACGGGAATTCGCATGCATCTGCAGCATGCGGCCGATGCGCTCTTTCTTGCCCTTCACGGTGTTGTCGACCGAGATGCCCTTGGTGAGCTTGCCCGAATAGATGCGGGCAAAGGTCAGCGAACCGACGAACGGGTCGTTCATAATCTTGAACGCCAGCATCGACAGCGGCTCGTCGTCGACGGCGTGACGCTCGATCTCGGCGTCGGTCTTGGCATCGACACCCTTGATCGCGGGCACATCGGCCGGCGACGGCAGGTATTCCACGACCGCGTCGAGCAGAGGCTGCACGCCCTTGTTCTTGAATGCCGAGCCGCAGAACATCGGGAAGAACTTGACCGCGATGGTGCCCTTGCGGATCAGCGCGCGGATCTCGTCATTCGACGGCATCTTGCCTTCGAGGTAGTTTTCAAGAGCCGTCTCGTCCATCTCGACGGCGGCCTCGATCATCTTCTCGCGGTATTCCTCGGCGCGGGCCTTGAGGTCGGCCGGGATCTCGACGACATCCCAGGCAGCGCCCAGCGTCTCGTCGCGCCAGACCAGCGCGTTCATCTCGACCAGGTCGACAACGCCCTTGAATTCGGTCTCGGCGCCGATCGGCAGCTGCATGACGACAGCCTGCGCACCAAGGCGCGAGCCGATCATCTCGACCGAGCGGTAGAAGTCGGCGCCGGTCTTGTCCATCTTGTTGCAGAAGATCATGCGCGGCACGCGGTACTTGTCGGCCTGGCGCCAGACGGTTTCCGTCTGCGGCTCCACACCGGCATTGGCGTCGAGCAGCGCGATGGCACCGTCAAGCACGCGCAGCGAACGCTCGACCTCGATGGTGAAGTCGACGTGTCCGGGCGTGTCGATGATGTTGAAGCGGTGCATCTTGCCGTCACGGCCCTTCCAGAAGGTCGTGGTCGCGGCCGACGTGATCGTGATGCCGCGTTCCTGCTCCTGCTCCATCCAGTCCATGGTCGCGGCGCCGTCGTGCACTTCGCCGATCTTGTGCGACTTGCCCGTGTAATAGAGGACGCGCTCGGTGGTCGTCGTCTTGCCGGCGTCGATATGCGCCATGATACCGAAATTGCGGTAGTCTTCGATTTTATATTCGCGGGCCATCGTAACTGCCTCTCAGTCTCTTTCGCGCTTTACCAGCGGTAGTGCGCGAAGGCGCGGTTGGCTTCAGCCATCTTGTGGGTGTCTTCACGCTTCTTCACGGCGGTGCCGCGGTTGTTGGCCGCGTCCATCAGCTCGCCGGAGAGGCGGTCGACCATGGTGGTCTCGTTGCGGTTGCGGGCCGCGGCGATCAGCCAGCGGATGGCCAACGCCTGACGGCGCTCGGGGCGCACGTCGACCGGAACCTGGTAGGTGGCGCCGCCGACGCGACGCGAACGCACTTCCACATGCGGCGCGACATTGTCGAGCGCCTGATGGAAGACGGTGACCGGCTCCTGCTTGGTTTTCGACTGGACCTGGTCGAGCGCGCCGTAGACGATGGTCTCGGCAACCGACTTCTTGCCGTCATACATGACGGCGTTCATGAACTTGGTGACGATCAGATCGCCGAACTTGGGGTCCGGATTGATCTCACGCTTTTCTGCACTGTGACGACGGGACATGGCTTTTGTCTCTCAATCTCTCATAGCCCGGCGCAGTCAAAAAAGCGCCGAAGCCGGAAAACCTTACTTCGGACGCTTGGCACCGTATTTCGAACGGCGCTGCTTGCGGTTCTTCACACCCTGCGTGTCGAGCACTCCGCGGATGATGTGGTAACGGACACCCGGAAGGTCCTTGACGCGGCCGCCGCGGATCATGACCACGGAGTGCTCCTGAAGGTTGTGACCTTCGCCGGGGATGTAACCGATCACCTCGAAACCATTGGTCAGGCGGATCTTGGCCACCTTGCGCAGCGCCGAGTTCGGCTTCTTCGGCGTCGTTGTGTAGACGCGCGTGCAGACGCCCCGCTTCTGCGGGTTCTGCTGCATGGCCGGGACCTTGTTGCGCTTCACCGGCGCAATGCGCGGCTTGCGGATCAGCTGGTTGACGGTAGGCATTAAACCCTCTTGTCTCTCAATTCCGTGTCTCGTGCCGGTCAAGGCTCGCTCAAAGCGTCATTTCCATACGCAAATTCGGGCCACAAACCGCGCCTTGCGGTCTTGCCCGAACAAATCGCAGAGGAAGCGGATACCGCTTCGTGCACGCCGGAAATGTCTTTTCGCTCGTAAAACGAACCCTGTTTGAGGCAAACTCCAAAGCGTGTCGCTTCGGAAGGGAGAGCCTCACATCGGTTCTGACTGGGCGGCTTCTACTCGCAAGCCCGCGTACCGTCAACCCCGGAGCGGCAAATATTGCATTGAAGCCGGGGCTTGGCAGCCATGCGTAAACCGCATGTAATTTTCTTTCGTCATTTTGCAAGGGCGAGGAAGAAAGTGACCGGGTTTTGGCTGTTGCGCGGCGCGGCTTCATGCGAAAAAGCCGCATGAACAGTCAAAGCCCCTCGCCGCGAAGGAATCGGCCCGTGAACGACAACGAGGAACGCCCGGTCACCATCATCACCGGCCGGGTGTGGAAGAGAAAAGGCGGCAAGCCGGAAGGCGTGCACGTCATGCTGGTTGCGCCTGATGACGATTCGGCGGTGCGCCGTGCGCTCGAATCGCTGGCGGCGGAGGGTTACGCCGAAGCCGAGCTCGACCAGATCGGCGACATGGAGGGCGAGCCCGACGAGGAGCCGCATCTTTCGGCCTTCCAGGGCGCGCTCGAAGGCGAAGTGTCGATCGTGACCTTTGACGTGCCGATCTGAAAGCGTGCCGGCCCTTGCCGTTCGAATCGCCGCTGAAGCCTTCCAACGAGTGAAAGGCCCACGCTGCAGCTCCGGCAAAGACGGAGTTGACCTTTCGGCTTCGGCTTGTCCGGGGCAAGTGTTCTGATAAGAAGCGCTCACCATCATCCACAGACGGAGCGGCCGTGTCCCAGCCCATCAAGATAGGTATTGTCGGTGTCGGCAAGATCGTCCGCGACCAACACCTTCCGGCGCTCGCCAAGGACCGGGACTACCGGCTGATCGCCGCTGCCAGCCGGCATGGCAAGGTTGAAGACATCCATAATTTTCCCGATATCGAGACGATGCTTGGCGCCGTTCCCGAACTCGACGCCGTCTCACTCTGCATGCCGCCGCAATTCCGCTACGCTGCGGCGCGCACCGCGCTCGAGGCGAAGAAGCACGTGTTCCTGGAAAAGCCGCCCGGCGCCACGGTCAGCGAGGTCGAGGACCTGAAGGCGCTGGCGACGAAACAGGGCGTGTCGCTGTTCGCCAGTTGGCATTCGCGCTATGCGCCGGCGGTTGAAGCGGCACGGACTTTTTTGGCCGCGACGCAAATCAAATCAGCGGCAATCGTCTGGAAGGAAGACGTGCGCCGCTGGCACCCGAACCAGGACTGGATCTGGCAGCCAGGCGGCTTCGGCGTCTTCGATCCAGGCATCAACGCGCTGTCGATCGCGACCTACATCCTGCCCGCCATGTACATCACCTCGGCCGCGCTCGACTTCCCGGAGAACCGCGACGCGCCGATCGCCGCCCAGGTCGCCTTCCGCGCGGCGAACGGGTCGGCGGTGACGATGGATCTGGATTGGCTCCAGACCGGGCCGCAGAGCTGGGACATTCTCGCCGATACCGATGCCGGCAAGATGGTGCTCTCGGGCGGTGGCTCGAAACTCTCCATCGACGGCCGCGTCGTCCATGAAGAACCGGAATCGGAATATCCTGAACTCTACAGGCGTTTCGCCGAAATCGTGCGCGCCGGCACTTCCGATGTCGATCTCGCGCCCCTCCAGCATGTCGCCGACGCCTTCATGCTCGGCAAGCGCAATGTGGTCGAGGCGTTCTTCGACTGAATAGCGACTGTCGCCCGGATCGCGGATCCGGTCCGCCTATCGCAACAACTCAATCGACAATCGCTATGGCGAACCCGTCATAGCCCTTGGCGCCGACAGTCTGGATCGCGGTGCCGTCCAGGCGCTTGTCGCCGCCGATGAAGGAGAACGCCGCGCGTGCACCTTCGACGTTGGCGTCGCGACCATCCTCGTCGAGCACCGTGCCTTCGCGAATGACGTTGTCGCAGACGATGACCGTTCCCGAGCGCGACAGCCGCATGGCCCAGGAGAGATAGTTGGGGTTGTTAGGCTTGTCGGCGTCGATGAAAACGAGGTCGAACGGCCCGGCGTCTTCGGCCCCCAGCGCAGCGAGCGACTGCAGCGCCGGCCCGACCCGCAGATCGACCTGTTCGGAAACCCCTGCCCGCTCGAAATTCGAACGCGCGACCTTGGCGTGGTGCGGATCGAGTTCGAGCGTCACGATTTTTCCGCCGGCCGGCAATCCCCGCGCCATCCAGATGGTGGAATAACCGCCCAGCGTACCAATCTCGAGCACCTTTTTCGCGCCGCGAATGCGCACCAGCAGCGAGAGCAGCTTTCCTTGCGTCGCCGAGACGTCGATCGCCGGCAAGCCACCGTCGCGGTTGGCCGCCAGGACCGCGTCGAGAACAGGATCCGCCTCGAAGAGCGAGGAAACGATGTAGTTATCGACAGCCGTCCAGGTTTTCATGCTCATCTGCCTTCCTCGATTGTTCGTTGAAACGAAAAAGCCGCCGGGTTGCCCCGGCGGCCTTGTTGCCTGAGATTTCGTGCCGCCGCGCTTACTGCGCGGCGGTTGTCATGTCGGCCAGCATCGGCTCGGCGACTTCGACACCGGAGGCCTTGCGGCGCTCGTCGATGATCAGTTCGTCGCGCGAGGTGGCGATGCGGCGGATCTGGCTCATCGTGCCGCCGGTACCGGCCGGGATCAGCCGGCCGACGATGACGTTTTCCTTCAAGCCCTGCAGCATGTCGGTCTTGCCGGCAACCGCGGCTTCCGTCAGCACCCTGGTCGTCTCCTGGAAGGAGGCGGCCGAGATGAAGGACGGCGTCTGCAGCGAGGCCTTGGTGATGCCGAGCAGCACCGGCTGACCTTCGGCCGGCTTCTTGCCGTCCTCGATCAGGCGCTCGTTGACCTCTTCCAGTTCGATCACGTCGACGTGGTCGCCCGGAATATAGGTCGAGTCGCCCTGCGTGGTGATCTCGACCTTCTGCAGCATCTGGCGAACGATCACCTCGATGTGCTTGTCGTTGATCGACACGCCCTGCAGACGGTAGACCTCCTGGATCTCGTTGACGAGGTAGGACGCAAGCGCCTCCACGCCCTTGATCGCCAGGATGTCGTGCGGCGCCGGATTGCCGTCGAGGATGTAGTCGCCCTTCTCGATGACGTCGCCGTCCTGGAGATGGAACGGCTTGCCCTTCGGGATCAGGTATTCGACAGGCTCAAGCGTCGAGTCATGCGGCTCGATGATGATGCGGCGCTTGTTCTTGTAGTCGCGGCCAAAGCGGATCGTACCATCGATCTCTGCGATGATGGCGTGATCCTTCGGACGACGGGCCTCGAACAGCTCGGCAACACGCGGCAGACCGCCGGTGATGTCCTTGGTCTTGGCGCTTTCCATCGGGATACGCGCCAGGACGTCGCCGGGGCGAACCTGAGCACCCGGCTCGACCGAGAGAATGGCCTCGACCGAGAGCAGGAAGCGGGCATCGCCGCCCTTCGACAGCTTGCCGACCTTGCCCTTGGCGTCCTGAACGACGATCGCCGGCTTCAGGTCGTTGCCGCGCGGCGTCGAACGCCAGTCGATGACCTCGCGCTTGGTGATGCCGGTCGACTCGTCGGCCGTTTCCTGGACGGAAATGCCGTCGACCAGATCCTCGAACGCCACCTTGCCCTCGATTTCGGTGAGGATGGGGCGGGTGTAAGGATCCCACTCGGCGATGCGCTGGCCGCGCTTCACCTTGTCGCCATCGTCCACGAAGATGCGCGAACCATAGGTGACGCGGTGCGTGGCGCGCTCCTTGCCGGCCTCGTCGAGGATCAGCACCGCCATGTTGCGGCCCATGACCATCTGCTGGCCGTCCGAGTTGCGCACCACGTTGCGGTTGCGGATCTCGACCTTGCCCTCATAGGAGGCTTCAAGGAACGAGCTATCCACCACCTGCGCCGTACCGCCCATGTGGAAGGTACGCATGGTGAGCTGGGTGCCCGGCTCGCCGATCGACTGCGCCGCGATAACGCCGACGGCCTCGCCCTGGTTGACCGGGGTGCCCCGGGCCAGATCGCGTCCGTAGCAGACCGCGCAGACGCCGACCCTGACTTCGCAAGTCAGCGCCGAGCGGATGCGGACCGACTGCACGCCGGCCTTCTCGATCTGCTCCACGTCGCGCTCGTCCATCAGCGTTCCGGCCTTGACCAGCAATTCGCCGGTCACCGGATGGTTGATGTCGTCGAGCGCGGTGCGGCCCAGCACGCGTTGGCCGACCGAAGCGACGACCTGACCGGCATCGACGATCGGCTGCATGGTGAGGCCCTTGTCGGTGCCGCAATCCACGGAGTTGACGATGCAGTCCTGCGCCACGTCGACCAGACGACGGGTGAGATAGCCCGAGTTCGCCGTCTTCAAGGCGGTGTCTGCCAGACCCTTGCGGGCGCCGTGGGTCGAGTTGAAGTACTCGAGCACGGTCAGGCCTTCCTTGAAGTTGGAGATGATCGGCGTCTCGATGATTTCACCCGACGGCTTGGCCATCAGGCCGCGCATGCCGGCGAGCTGGCGCATCTGGGTGGGCGAGCCGCGCGCACCGGAGTGCGACATCATGTAGATCGAGTTCATCGGCTTCTGACGACCATTGTCCTCGAACTCGACCGCCTTGATGCGGGCCATCATTTCGTCGGCGACCTTTTCCGAGCACTTGGCCCAGGCGTCGACGACCTTATTGTACTTCTCGCCCTGCGTGATC
This sequence comes from Mesorhizobium sp. BR1-1-15, assembly GCF_020165475.1. NCBI lineage: Bacteria > Pseudomonadati > Pseudomonadota > Alphaproteobacteria > Hyphomicrobiales > Phyllobacteriaceae > Mesorhizobium > Mesorhizobium sp. BR1-1-15. Next base: position 64,257 of record NZ_JAIUIF010000020.1, read on the forward strand.
AGGCCGTCATTGTACTGCTGCTCGTATTCCTTGGCCAAGGCCTCGGTGTCCGACACCAGCTTGATCTTGGTATCCGGGATCAGCATGTCGTCCTTGCCGAACGAAATGCCGGCGCGGCAGGCATGGGCGAAACCGAGCGCCATGATGCGATCGCAGAAAATGACCGTCTCCTTCTGACCGCAATGGCGGTAGACGGTGTCGATCATCTTGGAGATGTTCTTCTTGGTCATCTCCTGGTTGGCGGTCTCGTAAGGCACGTTGACGTTCTTCGGCAGAAGCTCGCCGATGATCATGCGGCCAGGCGTGGTGTCGTAGATCTTCGACACGACCTTGCCTTCGGCGTCGACCGAGCGGAAGCGGCCCTTGATCTTGGCGTGCAGGGTCACCGCCTTGGTCTCGAGCGCGTGCTGGAGTTCGCCCATGTCGGCAAACACCATGCCCTCGCCCGGCTCGTTCTGGTTGACGATCGAGAGGTAGTAGAGACCCAGAACCATGTCCTGCGACGGCACGATGATCGGCGCGCCCGAAGCCGGGTGCAGGATGTTGTTGGTCGACATCATCAGCACACGGGCTTCCAACTGTGCTTCCAGCGACAGCGGCACGTGGACCGCCATCTGGTCGCCGTCGAAGTCGGCGTTGAAGGCCGTGCAGACCAGCGGATGCAGCTGGATCGCCTTGCCTTCGATCAGGATCGGCTCGAACGCCTGGATGCCGAGGCGGTGCAGCGTCGGCGCGCGGTTCAAGAGCACCGGATGCTCGCGGATGACCTCGTCGAGGATATCCCAGACTTCCGGACGCTCCTTCTCGACCAGCTTCTTGGCCTGCTTGACGGTCGAGGAGTAACCCTTGGCGTCGAGGCGGGCGTAGATGAAGGGCTTGAACAGTTCGAGCGCCATCTTCTTGGGCAGGCCGCACTGGTGCAGCTTGAGCTCCGGACCGGTGACGATGACCGAACGGCCGGAATAGTCGACGCGCTTGCCGAGCAGGTTCTGGCGGAACCGGCCCTGCTTGCCCTTGAGCATATCCGAGAGCGACTTCAGCGGACGCTTGTTGGCGCCGGTGATGACGCGGCCACGGCGGCCGTTGTCGAACAGCGCGTCGACGGCTTCCTGCAGCATGCGCTTTTCATTGCGCACGATGATGCCGGGGGCACGCAACTCGATCAGCCGCTTCAGACGGTTGTTGCGGTTGATGACGCGTCGATAGAGATCGTTGAGGTCCGACGTCGCGAAACGTCCGCCGTCCAGCGGGACGAGCGGGCGCAGGTCCGGCGGAATCACCGGAACCACCTTCATGATCATCCATTCCGGACGGTTGCCGGACTCCATGAAGTTCTCGACGACCTTGAGCCGCTTCAGATACTTCTTCTGCTTCAGCTCGGACGTGGTCGAAGCCAGCTCCGAACGCAGGTCGCCGGCGATCTTCTCCAGGTCCATGCCGGCCAGAAGGTCATGAATGGCCTCGGCGCCGATCATGGCGGTGAAGCTATCCTCGCCATATTCGTCGACGGCGATCATGTACTCTTCCTCGCTGAGCAGCTGGTGCTCCTTCAGCGCGGTGAGGCCGGGTTCGGTGACGATGTAGTTCTCGAAGTAGAGGACGCGCTCGATGTCCTTCAGGGTCATGTCGAGCAGCGTGCCGATGCGCGAGGGCAGCGACTTCAGGAACCAGATATGGGCGACGGGTGCCGCCAGCTCGATATGGCCCATGCGCTCGCGGCGAACGCGCGACAGCGTGACTTCGACACCGCACTTTTCGCAGATGACGCCCTTGTACTTCATGCGCTTGTACTTGCCGCACAGGCACTCGTAGTCCTTGATCGGGCCAAAAATGCGCGCGCAGAACAGACCGTCACGCTCCGGCTTGAAGGTGCGGTAGTTGATGGTCTCCGGCTTCTTGATCTCGCCGAACGACCAGGACAGAATCTTCTCAGGGCTGGCGAGCGATATCCGGATGGAATCGAACACCTGCGCCGGCGCCTGGGGATTGAAGAGATTCATGACCTCTTGGTTCATGCCGTTCTCCTTTCGGGGTCCTCGAAAACCCCTTGCATCTGATGCGGGGCAAATGCCCGCTGAGTGGTCGGCCCACCGGCCGAAGAATTTGGTGCACCCGGTCGCGGGAGCCTCTCCCGCGACCGGGTGTCTTGTTTATTCCGCTGCGTCGGGCAGCCGAACCGGGGCTTCGTCGAGCTTGGTGTTCTCCAATTCGACGTTGAGGCCGAGCGACCGCATCTCCTTGACGAGAACGTTGAAGCTCTCGGGAATGCCGGCCTCGAAGGTGTCGTCACCGCGGACGATCGCCTCGTAGACCTTGGTGCGGCCAGCGACGTCGTCCGACTTCACCGTCAGCATTTCCTGCAGCGTATAGGCGGCGCCGTAGGCTTCCAGCGCCCAGACCTCCATTTCGCCGAAGCGCTGGCCGCCGAACTGCGCCTTGCCGCCCAGCGGCTGCTGGGTGACGAGCGAGTACGGACCGATCGAACGCGCGTGGATCTTGTCATCCACGAGGTGGTGAAGCTTGAGCATGTAGATGTAGCCCATCGTCACCTTGCGATCGAACGGCTCGCCGGTGCGTCCGTCATAGAGCTGCGACTGACCGCTGGTGTGCAGGCCCGCCTGCTCCAGCATGACGTTGATGTCGGCCTCGTGCGCGCCGTCGAACACCGGGGTTGCGATCGAGACGCCGCGGCGCATCTGCTCGCTCAGGCGAACGATGCTCTCGTCGTCATACTCGCGGACCGGCTCGTTGCGGTCGTTGGCGGGCATGAAGCTCTCCAGCGTCTTGCGCAGCGGCTTGATGTCGCCGGCAGACTTGTAGGCGTCGATCATCTCGCCGATCTTCCTGCCCATTCCGGCGCAAGCCCAGCCCAGATGCGTTTCCAGGATCTGGCCGACATTCATGCGGCTCGGCACACCCAGTGGGTTGAGCACGATATCGGCATGCGTGCCGTCCTCGAGGAAAGGCATGTCCTCGACCGGAACGATGCGCGACACGACACCCTTGTTGCCGTGACGGCCGGCCATCTTGTCACCCGGCTGCATCTTGCGCTTCACCGCCACGAAGACCTTGACCATCTTCATGACGCCCGGAGGCATTTCGTCGCCGCGCTGCACCTTCTCGACCTTGTCCATGAAGCGCTGTTCGAGTGCCTTCTTGGAATCGTCGTACTGGCCGCGCAGGGCTTCCAGTTCGCTCTGGAGCTTTTCGTTCTCCACGGCGAACTGCCACCACTGCGAACGCGGATACTCGTCGAGCGTGTCCTTCGACAGCGTCGAGCCCTTCTTGAAGCCCTTCGGTCCGGCGATCGCTTCCTTGCCGACGAGCACGTCGGAAAGGCGCGCGTAGACGTTGCGATCCAGGATCGCCTGCTCGTCGTCACGGTCCTTGGCGAGGCGTTCGATCTCCTCGCGCTCGATCGCCATGGCGCGCTCGTCCTTCTCCACACCGTGGCGATTGAACACGCGCACCTCGACGACGGTGCCGAAGGTGCCCGGAGGCATGCGCATCGAGGTGTCGCGCACATCGGATGCCTTTTCGCCGAAGATGGCGCGCAGAAGCTTTTCTTCCGGCGTCATCGGGCTTTCGCCCTTCGGCGTGATCTTGCCGACCAGGATATCGCCCGGCTGAACTTCGGCACCGATATAGACGATGCCGGCTTCATCGAGGTTCTTCAGCGCTTCTTCCGAGACGTTCGGAATGTCGCGCGTGATTTCCTCCGGTCCGAGCTTGGTGTCGCGCGCCATGACCTCGAACTCCTCGATGTGGATCGAGGTGAAGACGTCGTCGGCGACGATGCGCTCGGACAGGAGGATCGAGTCCTCGTAGTTGTAGCCGTTCCACGGCATGAACGCGACCAGCACGTTGCGGCCGAGAGCCAGATCGCCGAGCTCGGTCGAAGGACCGTCCGCGATGATGTCGCCCTTGTTGACCCGGTCGCCCATGCGCACCAGCGGACGCTGGTTGATGCAGGTGTTCTGGTTCGAACGCTGGAACTTCATCAGCCGGTAGATGTCGACGCCGGACTTGCCCGGATCGAGGTCTTCCGTTGCGCGGATGACGATACGCGTCGCGTCCACCTGGTCGACGATGCCGCCGCGGCGGGCGCCGATGGCGGCGCCCGAGTCACGAGCGACGATCGGCTCCATGCCGGTGCCGACGAACGGCGCCTCGGCGCGCACCAGCGGCACGGCCTGGCGCTGCATGTTCGAGCCCATCAGCGCGCGGTTGGCGTCGTCGTTCTCAAGGAACGGGATCAGGGCCGCGGCCACCGACACCATCTGCTTGGGCGAAACGTCCATCAGGTCGACGTTTTCGCGCGGCGCCATCATCACTTCGCCGGCACTGCGGCAAATGACGAATTCGTCGACAAAGCGACCATCCTTGTCGAGCTCGGCATTGGCCTGCGCGACATGGTGCTTGGCCTCTTCCATCGCCGACAGATAGACGACGTCATTGGTCAGCTTGCCGTCGACGATCTTGCGGTACGGGCTCTCGATGAAGCCGTACTTGTTGACGCGCGCGAAGGTGGCGAGCGAGTTGATCAGGCCGATATTCGGGCCTTCCGGCGTCTCGATCGGGCAGATGCGGCCGTAATGCGTCGGGTGCACGTCGCGCACCTCGAAGCCGGCGCGCTCGCGGGTCAGACCACCCGGTCCAAGCGCGGAGAGACGGCGCTTGTGGGTGATCTCCGACAGCGGATTGGTCTGGTCCATGAACTGCGACAGCTGCGAGGAACCGAAGAACTCGCGCACGGCGGCAGCCGCCGGCTTGGCGTTGATCAGGTCCTGCGGCATGACCGTGTCGATCTCGATCGAGGACATACGCTCCTTGATCGCGCGCTCCATGCGCAGCAGGCCGACGCGGTACTGGTTTTCCATCAGCTCGCCGACCGAACGCACGCGGCGATTGCCGAGATTGTCGATGTCGTCGATCTCGCCCTTGCCGTCACGCAGTTCGACCAGCGTCTTGACCACGGCCAGGATGTCGTCCTTGCGCAATACACGCACGGTGTCCTCGGCCTTGAGTTCGAGGCGCATGTTCATCTTGACGCGGCCAACGGCGGACAGGTCGTAGCGCTCGCTGTCGAAGAACAGCGAGTTGAACATGGCTTCAGCGGTTTCGAGCGTCGGCGGCTCGCCGGGGCGCATGACACGATAGATGTCGAACAGCGCGTCCTGGCGGCTCTCGTTCTTGTCGACGGCGAGCGTGTTGCGGATGTAGGCGCCGACATTGACGTGATCGATGTCGAGTATCTGGATCTCGTCCTCGCCGGTGCCAAGCAGCACCTTCAGCGTCTTGTCATCGATCTCGTCGCCGGCCTCGAGGAAGATCTCGCCGGTGGCGTAATTGACGATGTCCTCGGCGAGATAGTTGCCGAGCAGGTCCTCGTCGGTCGCCTTGATCGCCTTCAGGCCCTTTTCGCCGAGCTGGCGGGCCTGGCGGGCGGTGATCTTCTTGCCGGCCTCGACAACGACCTCACCCGTGTCGGCGTCGACCAGGTCGCCGACGGCCTTCAGGCCGCGGAAACGATCGACGTTGAACGGAATGCGCCAGTGATCGCCGGCGCGCTTGTAGGTGATCTTGTTGTAGAAGGTCGACAGGATCTCTTCGCCGTCCATTCCGAGCGCCATCAGCAGCGACGTCACCGGAATCTTGCGGCGACGGTCGATGCGGGCGTGCACGACGTCCTTGGAATCGAACTCGATGTCGAGCCACGAACCGCGATAGGGGATGACGCGCGCGGCAAACAGGAGCTTGCCCGACGAGTGCGACTTGCCCTTGTCATGGTCGAAGAAGACGCCCGGCGAGCGGTGCATCTGCGAGACGATGACGCGCTCGGTGCCGTTGACGATGAAGGTGCCGTTCGAGGTCATGAGCGGCATGTCGCCCATGTAGACGTCCTGCTCCTTGATGTCCTTGATCGACTTCGCGCCGGTATCCTCGTCGATATCGAACACGATCAGGCGCAGCGTCACCTTCAGCGGTGCGGCATAGGTGAGGTCGCGCTGACGGCATTCGTCAACGTCGAATTTCGGTCCTTCGAACTCGTACTTCACGAACTCCAGCATCGAGGAGCCGGAAAAATCGGAGATCGGGAAGACCGACTTGAAAACAGCCTGCAGTCCCTCGTCCGGACGTCCGCCCTTGGGCTCGTCCACCATCAGGAACTGGTCATAGGACGCCTTCTGAACCTCGATGAGGTTCGGCATCTCCGCAACTTCCGGGATCTTTCCGAAGAACTTGCGTACGCGTCTGCGGCCATTGAAAGTCTGGGTCTGGGCCATCGTCGCTCCTTAGCTCTAAACTCGGGGCGAGCCTCGCCGCGGCTCGCCTTGCATCCGAACCGCCTGGGCAGCGGCTCTCTGTCTGTTCTCCGGCCCCATTACCAAACTACTTGGCGGCGGCCGGCTAAAACGGGAGAAAACCCGTTTCCTGAGAGCCGGTTTCCGGCCCTCAGGAAAGAGGTTTTCGTGCATCTCGCGCTAGGCAGCCTCCCCAGGTCGCCCGAGGGAGTGGCGGACGGCGCGAGGCCGTCCGCCGATTGTTACGCTTACTTCAGCTCGACCTTGGCGCCGGCTGCTTCCAGCTGGGCCTTGAACTTGTCGGCGTCGGCCTTGGAAACGGCTTCCTTGACCGGCTTCGGAGCCGCTTCGACCAGGTCCTTGGCTTCCTTGAGGCCAAGGCCGGTGATGGCGCGGACTTCCTTGATGACGTTGATCTTCTGGGCGCCGGCATCGGTGAGGACGACGTCGAATTCCGTCTTTTCCTCGACCGGAGCGGCGGCAGCGGCAGCGCCGCCGGCAGCGGCAACAGCCACGGGAGCAGCAGCCGAAACGCCCCACTTTTCTTCCAGAAGCTTCGACAGCTCAGCCGCCTCAAGGACGGTCAGCTTCGAAAGGTCGTCTACGATCTTTGCGAGATCAGCCATTGTTGTATTCCTTCATAAGGTTCGAACGTGTGTTTGTGATAGCGAGGAACGGCCTCATGCCGCCTCGTCCTTCCGGGCGTAAGCGCCGATGACACGCGCGACCGAAGCCGCGGGCGCATTGACGATCTGGGCGATCCGGGTTGCCGGCGTGGCGATCATGCCAACCAGCCTGGCGCGCAGCTCGTCGAGCGACGGAAGTGTGGCGAGTGCCTTCACACCGTCGGCGTTGAGCGAGGTGGTGCCCATTGCGCCGCCGAGAATGACGAGCTTGTCATTCCCCTTGGCGAAATCGGACGCGACCTTCGGCGCCGCAATCGGATCCTCCGAATAGGCGACCAGCGTCTGTCCCTTGAACAGATCGATGATCGATGCGGAGTCCGTGCCCTGAAGAGCGATTTTGGCGAGACGGTTCTTCGCGACTTTAACGGTGCCACCGGCAGCGCGCATTTTCGACCGGAGGTCGTTCATTTGCGCGACGGTGATACCGGCATAGTGGGCCACGACCACTGAACCCGCGTTCGAGAACGCATCGTTCAGGCCCGTGACGAGTTCGCGTTTTTCCGCTCTGTCCACTGCCTATCTCCAGTTGACCCCCATCCTGCTAACGGGAACATTCCCATTCACGAGGACAGGCGTCGGGTTGCCTTTTGCCGGCCGGGCCATCCAGTAACGGATCTCCCGAACAGCGCTCGAGGATCCTGCCCCCTTTCGCCACATCGCCGGCAAGCCGGACGATGCGCAGACAAAAGGCAAACACGGTTCGAACCTTTCATTGGAGCGCTTGCTCCGTTGTCAGGTCTTCACCCGTCTCATGCAGGCCCACATGAATTAAGGCCGCCCTTTTCAATCAAGGCCGGGCCGCCTGCAATCTCGGACAGGATGTCCGGAAACCTTTCGGCTCCCGGTACCGGGCCCAGAACGATCCAGGCCCGGAATTCACTTACGGATCGGCCCGTTCAGCGGCCGATCCAAACGGTTAATCAGGACGCCGCGAGCGTCGAGACGTCGAGCTTGAGGCCCGGGCCCATCGTCGAGGTGACGGACACCTTCTTGACGTAGTTGCCCTTGGCGCCAGCCGGCTTTGCCTTGGTCACCGCATCGGCGAAGGCGCGGACGTTTTCTTCCAGCGCCTTGACGTCGAACGAGACCTTGCCGACGCCGGCGTGAACGATGCCGGCCTTCTCGACGCGGAACTCCACAGCGCCGCCCTTCGATGCCTTGACGGCGGCCGCGACGTCGGTGGTGACGGTACCGACCTTCGGGTTCGGCATCATGCCGCGCGGGCCGAGCACTTTGCCCAGACGGCCGACGAGCGGCATCATGTCCGGCGTGGCGATGCAGCGATCGAAATCGATCGTGCCCTTCTGGACGATGTCGACCAGGTCCTCCGCGCCGACGATGTCGGCGCCGGCGGCCTTGGCTTCCTCGGCCTTGTCGCCACGGGCGAACACGGCGACGCGGACCGAGCGGCCGGTGCCGTTCGGCAGGTTGACCACGCCGCGGACCATCTGGTCGGCATGGCGAGGATCAACGCCGAGATTCATCGCGACTTCGATCGTCTCGTCAAACTTAACCGTCGAGCGATCCTTGAGCAGCTTCAGCGCGTCACCCAAGGTATAAGCCTTGTTGGGATCGATGCCTTCGCGGGTCTTCGATACACGCTTTGCAATCTTTGCCATGATCTCAGCCCACCACTTCCAGACCCATCGAGCGGGCGGAGCCCTCGACCATGCGCATGGCCGCCTCGACGTCGTTTGCGTTCAGATCCTTCATCTTCTGCTCGGCGATGGCGCGGACCTTGTCGCGGCCGATCGTGCCGGCCTTGACCTTGCCCGGCTCCTTGGAGCCCGACTTCAGGTTAGCGGCCTTCTTCAGGAAGTAGCTCACCGGCGGCGTCTTCATGACGAAGGTGAACGACTTGTCCTGATAGTAGGTGATGACGACCGGAATCGGCGATCCCTTTTCCATTTCCTGGGTCTGCGCGTTGAACGCCTTGCAGAACTCCATGATGTTGATGCCGCGCTGACCAAGCGCCGGGCCGATCGGGGGCGACGGCGTAGCCGAGCCCGCGGCAACCTGGAGCTTGAGCTGGCCTGCAATTTTCTTAGCCATCTCTATTCCTGCCTTTGTCTATGCCGGCCCCTCGATCTGGGAAAACACCGGCTGTTGCAGTCTGGTGGTGCGGTTCCTGCGGCCGGCTAAAGCCGCATTCGCCTCCCACCGTTCTCAGGCCCGCGCGTTGCCGCGCCGCCTCCCCTGACCACCGGAACGGCGCCAGGGATTTCGGATCAGCCTTTTTCGACTTGTCCGAATTCCAGATCGACAGGCACGGCGCGCCCGAAGATCGAAACTTCCACCTTGAGCCGCGCCCGCTCCTCGTCCACTTCCTGGACGAAGCCGTTGAAGGACGCGAAGGGGCCATCCGAGACGCGGATCGCCTCGCCGATCTCGAAAGTAACCGAGGGCTTCGGCCGCTCGACGCCTTCCTGCACCTGGTTCAGGATGCGCTGCGCCTCGGCCTCGGTGATCGGCACCGGCTTGGAGTCGCCCAAAAACCCGGTGACCTTCGGCGTGTTCTTGACCAGCGAGAACACGGCGTCGGTCAAGTTGGCCTTCAGGAGCACATAGCCCGGAAAGAACTTGCGCTCGGCGTCGACCTTGCGGCCGCGACGAACCTCGACGACCTTCTCGGTCGGCACGACGATCTGCTCGATATCGGCGGACAGGCCCTTCTGCTTGGCCTTGTTCTCGATGTCCTCGGCGACCTTCTTCTCAAAGTTCGAATAGGCGTGGACGATGTACCAGCGCGTAGTCATTTCACGACTTCTCCGTAATCGCCGGACTTAGCGTCCAATGCCCAGAATCTGTTCGACCGCGAGGCCCATGAGCTGATCGGCGGTGAAGAAAAAGACCATCGCGATCACAGCGAAAGCCAGAACCATCACTGTCGAGATCATCGTTTCGCGTCGCGACGGCCAAGTCACCTTGGCGGTCTCCGCGCGAACCTGCTGGAGAAAGACGAAAGGATTTGTGGTTTTCGAAGCCATATGCCGCTCTGTCTTCAAGACCCGTTGGCCGGGTCTCCTGGATGATCCCGCTGGCCGGGACGTGCCGCCTGGGTCCATTTTCGCGCCGAATCAGCGCAATCATTTCGCCCATGCAAATCAGACGCGTAAAGCCGGCTTCCCAGCTCCACGCGTCGCGTGTCTGTTTCGTCTACATAAAACCGATTCTTGATCCACGCAAGTGGCAAGTGTCCGCTTTATGACCAAACGCCGCCTCGGAACCATCCAGTCGTTCCGTCCCGGCTATGGCGCCCTTATGCCTCAATCAGCCTAATATGGCAAGCCGGTCGCCGATTTTCAAAGGGCAGCCTGCAAAAGATCGTTTCGATGGCCATTTTGGAAATGGCTGTGTTTTTGTTTTGACGTGCCATTTCTTGAAATGGCACGGGCAGCAGGGCTCGAACCTACGACCTGCGGTTTTGGAGACCGCCGCTCTACCAACTGAGCTATGCCCGTACACGTGCGCCTCGGCGCAGCACGGGCTTCCTAAAAGCTTCCGCGCGCTCTGTAAAGAGCGGTTTGCAAGCAAACGCGCCTTCATCCCCTTTCCCGGAAATCGGGATGGTCGACGACCAGCCCGCCGCCATCGATCTCCGGTTTCATGCTCAAGTGCGCCGGCATGCTGTTCGCGGAGATCTTGCCTGCCGGCCCGTGTATCCGTTGGACGCTATTTGGTGTCCGGGACCCGGTAAGGCCCGCCGGGCACGCCCCAGCCCCAGGCCGGCATCGGCTCGGTCTCCGGGTCGCACGTTTCGCCGAGATTGGAATTCATCCTGGCGAGCCGCGATCCCCACTCGATATAGCCCATGAAGGCGGAACGGAACTCCGGATCGTCAGGCAGCCCGACGGCATCCGCGGCATCGGCCAGCAGGTTGATCCAGCGGCGGCGCTGCTCCTCCGTCAAATGCTTGCCGAGATGATGCATCACCATCTCGCGGTGGCCGCCGAATTTTTCGCTGTAGGTTTTCGGCCCGCCGAAAACCTCGCCGATAAAGGCCGCGACATGGGCGGGATGGTCGGGCGACATATGCTTGAACACCGGCCCGACGACCGGATCCCGCGCCACCTTGTCATAAAAGGTCTGCGTCAGCCGGTTGAGCGCTTCGCTGCCGCCGGCCCATTCGTACAGTGTCGGAACATCCTGGCTCATACTTGACCTCCGCCCAGCGCCGCCTGCAGCGACGATAGCGGAAAAATCGAGCAAGCCCCAACCTGGCTCGATGGCCAGTTCGATGACACGGCTACCGTTCGACCGCGTGTCGGCCCCGCCATGCCAGCGCTGATCTTCGGTCGCCGACAAAAAGGGCGGCCCGAGGACCGCCCTTCCTTCTCGATCCGGCTGATGCCGGTGTCGATTACTCTTTGATGGTGACGACGATGCCGGCACCGACGGTGCGGCCGCCTTCACGGATGGCGAAGCGCAGCTTCTCTTCCATGGCGATCGGCACGATCAGCTCGACGTCGACCGTGATGTTGTCGCCAGGCATCACCATCTCGGTGCCGGCCGGCAGCGACACGATGCCGGTCACGTCGGTGGTGCGGAAGTAGAACTGCGGACGGTAGTTGGTGAAGAACGGCGTGTGACGGCCACCCTCGTCCTTGGTCAGGATGTAGGCTTCGGCCACGAACTTCTTGTGCGGCTTCACCGAACCGGGCTTGGCCAGAACCTGGCCGCGCTCGACACCTTCACGGTCGACACCGCGCAGCAGCGCGCCGATGTTGTCGCCGGCCTGGCCCTGGTCGAGCAGCTTGCGGAACATCTCGACGCCCGTGCAGGTCGTCTTGGTGGTCGGACGGATGCCGATGATCTCCAGCTCCTCGCCGACCTTGACCACGCCGCGCTCGACGCGACCGGTCACGACCGTGCCGCGGCCCGAGATCGAGAACACGTCCTCGATCGGCATCAGGAACGGCTTGTCCAGCGGACGAACAGGCGTCGGGATGTAGGCGTCGACCTGAGCCATCAGCTCGCGGATCGCGTCCTCGCCGATCTTCTTGTCCGAATCTTCCAGCGCCGCCAGCGCCGAACCCTTGACGATCGGAATGTCGTCGCCGGGGAACTCGTTCTTGGTCAGCAATTCGCGAACCTCGAGCTCGACCAGCTCAAGCAGCTCGGCGTCGTCGACCTGGTCGACCTTGTTCAAGAACACCACGATCGACGGCACGCCGACCTGGCGGGCCAAAAGGATGTGCTCGCGGGTCTGCGGCATCGGGCCGTCGGCGGCCGACACAACCAGGATCGCGCCGTCCATCTGCGCCGCACCGGTGATCATGTTCTTCACATAGTCGGCGTGGCCGGGGCAGTCGACATGGGCGTAGTGGCGGTTCTCCGTCTCGTACTCGACGTGAGCCGTCGAAATCGTGATGCCGCGCGCCTTCTCTTCCGGCGCCGCGTCAATCTGGTCATAGCGCTTGTATTCGCCAAAATACTTGGTGATCGCTGCCGTCAAAGACGTCTTGCCATGATCAACGTGGCCAATCGTGCCGATGTTCACATGCGGCTTGGTGCGCTCGAATTTACCTTTTGCCATAGTCTCTTTCCTTGGACGGCCTGGACCTTCAGTTCAGTCGAATGCGGGGCGATTAGCGACAAAGGCCAAAAAACACAAGCGTCTTTTGCCCGGGCGCCTTCTCACTCGGCCCGAACCCGTGATCCGATTGCGGGGATATGGCGCTGATATAGGAACGTGTCGCGTGAAATGGAATGGCCTAAACCCCTGCGCAATCGCGCCGGCCTCCCGCGCCCCGCTCGTCGGTCGCTGTCGGATTTGTCGGCGCTTCATGGCCCATTGCGGCGGTGTTCCCGCTCTGATTTCCTGCACCGATGCATTTCATCCCGACAGCCGTTCGCGGCCCTCTGTTCATGATCGTCTCGACCGGGTCGTATCTCGTCAACGATACGATGATGAAGCTCGCTACGGCGGGCCTGCCGTCCTATGAAGTGCTGTTCCTGCGCGGCGCGGCGGCAGCGCTCTGGGGCTTTCCGCTGCTGTTTGCGCTTGGTTATGGCAAACAGATCCCGCTGATCTTCGACAAGCGCGTGCTGCACCGCAACCTGCTCGAACTGGCCGCCATCCTTTGTTACGTCGTGGCGCTCGCCAACATGCAGATTGCCGATTCCACCGCGCTCGGACAGGTCACGCCGCTGTTGATGCTGGTCGGCTCCTCTATCCTGTTCGGCGAGCGCATCGGCGGCCAGCGCATGGCGCTGATCGGCCTCGGCTTCATCGGCGCGCTGATGGTGGCGCAACCGACAATGCAGGGCATCTCGGTCTATGCCCTGCTGGCACTCGGCAACGCGGCATTGTCGGCCGCGCGCGATCTCACCGGCAGGCGGGTTCCGGCCGAGGTGCCGGGAATGATCGTGGCGATTTCCGCCGTCGTCGTGGTGCTGATCGGCGCCGGTGCGGCACACCTGGTTTCAGAGCGCTGGATCATGCCCGGAGCACATCATTTGCTGCTCATGGCCGGAGCCGGGTTCTTCCTGATCTTCGGCCATTTCTTCATCTTCATGGCCTATCGCGTCGGGCCGACCAGCGCAGTGGCGCCGTTCTACTACTGCTTCACCGTCTGGGCGATGATTTCGGGCCTGCTGGTGTTCGGACAATTCCCAAACGCGCTGGCGATTTGCGGCATCCTTCTGGTTGTCGGTAGCGGATTGGCCATCGTCTCGCTCGACCAGCGCAAGCGCCGGCTGACTGTCGTGGCCTAAGTCGGCTCCAGTTGCGGCCGATTATCGCCGGGGGTCTCGCCGCAAAGCTCAACACGCTGCCCGCGAGATCCTCAAGAGGGTCAGATAGGACGCGCCAGACGGCGCTCCGCGGTGGCAAACACCGCCGATGATGGACAGACGACGGCGCATGACCCGAAAGGCGGGATCCGGTTTCGGGAAAGGTCATGGACAAGCGAACGGATAAAATCCCATCCCGAACCTTCGGAATGGGACTGGTGCTAAATAGTCCGCTTGCCGGCGAACTGGTGGTAAGCCCACAACACGACCACGGCGCCCACCACCGCGACGATCAGGCTGTAGATGTTGAGACCGGTGACGCCCGACGCGCCGAAAGCGCTGAAGATCAGGCCGCCGACAATGGCGCCGACAATGCCGAGCACGATATCCATGATCATGCCCTGGCCGCTCTTGTTGACGATCTTGCTGCCAAGAAAGCCGGCGATGACTCCCAGAATAATCCAGCTGATGATTGACATTTTTCCTCTCCAATCCCCTGCCGCGTCCATCATTTTCATATGATTGTCAAAAGCTCAAGCCAGCTTGAAATTCCGCCCGATTGCGTCATTGTGACGATGGGACGGGCTTGGTTGACAAGGAGATCCACGATGGGACTGTTTGACAATGCCGTTCCGGGCGGCAACATCACCAAACCCCTGATGATCGCGCTCGGCGCGCTGCTGGTCGGAAAGATGCTCAGCGGCAGGAGTGCCGAACAGCCGGAGCAACCCCAAGCTCCCGTACCGGCCGAGCCCAGTGAAACCACTGCCGGCGATGGCGGCCTGCTTGGCGGACTGGGCGGCCTGCTCGACAAATTGAAGAACTCCGGCCACGGCAACGTCGCCGATTCCTGGGTCGGCACCGGCCAGAACCAACCGATCAACGCCAACGACCTGGGCAACGCGATCGGACCGCAGGTCATCCACGAGATCGCGCAACGGACGGGACTCGACGAGCAGGAACTGCTCAAGCAATTGTCCGCAGCCTTGCCTGGCATCGTCGACAAGCTGACGCCGAACGGCCAGGTGCCGCAGCAACACCAGGTCGCGTCGGCCTTCAACAGCTGAAGCCAGTGGACAGCCATCCTCTGGAGCGCTGCGCGACTTGGCCGCGCAGCGTTTCAGCTTGCCGATGGCATGGGTTGGAAATCTGGAGCGGGTAGCGGGAATCGAACCCGCATATTCAGCTTGGAAGGCTGCTGCTCTACCACTGAGCTATACCCGCGCCGTGCACTGAAGTACCGGATTCCGCGGAAAAGCGCCATGCGCTTTTCGCCTCCGATGCTTTCACGTTTCAGGGCTTCCGGGCCGGCAGTGGTGGAGAGGGTTGGATTCGAACCAACGTAGGCTAAGCCAACGGATTTACAGTCCGTCCCCTTTAACCACTCGGGCACCTCTCCAGTCTGCCGCCGGAGCCATGCAACGAGGCATTCTTGCCGATCCGGACCCGAGTATCACTTCTCCGAAATCAGCGAAGCGCCTTATGGCGGCAAGGTCAGTGGGTGTCAACCGCGTGGGAAGGGTTTTTCGATGTTGTTCGCCGGCTGCGGCGACGGGCCATATCCCTGGCCGCCGGAGACCGCTATAGAAGCCGGCCATGAGCAACAAGACCGGCACCCCGAAAGACACCCACTACGCCAAGCTGCGTCGTGCACACCGCGACGAAAAGAGCGGCGGCGCGCCGGCGTTCCGGCCGCGCCAGCCCATGCCGCCGGGCGAGAACGCAGCCCACGGGCTGGTGCGGCTCTATGGCCTGCATACGGTGCGCGCGGCACTCGACAATCCGCGCCGCAAGATCCGGAAAATGCTGGTGACGCGCAATGCCGCCGAGCGGCTGGGACTGGCCGACCTCGCGGCTCTGCCCTTCAAGGCGGAACTGGTCGAACCCAGGGACATCGACAAGATCACGGGTTCGGATGCCGTGCACCAAGGCGCGTTGATCGAGGCCGAGCCGCTGAAGCCCAAGCGACTCGACGCTCTCGGCGATACAAAGCTGGTGCTGGTGCTCGACCAGATCACCGATCCGCACAATGTCGGCGCCATCCTACGCTCGGCGGTCGCCTTCGATGCCGGCGCGCTGATCACCACGGCGCGCCACAGCCCGCAGGAATCGGGCGTGCTGGCGAAATCAGCCTCGGGCGCGCTCGAACATATCGACCAGATCGAGGTCAAGAACCTGGCCGACGCGCTCGCGCAACTGCACGAGGCCGGCTTCCAGACAATCGGTCTCGATTCGGACGGCCCGGCCGAACTCGAAACGAGCTTTGCCGGCGACAAGCTTGCCCTGGTGCTGGGCGCGGAAGGCAAGGGCTTGCGCCAGAAGACGCGCGAGACGGTGACGACACTGGCTCGCCTCGACATGCCCGGCGCGATCCGCTCGCTCAACGTGTCGAACGCGGCGGCGGTAAGCCTTTATGCGGCACGGAAATTCTTGAGGCAGTAGGGCAGTACGGCAGTAGGGTTTCCAAATCGGCCGGAACGGGCGGCTCCTACTGCCCTACTGCCCTACCTCATGCCCGGCCATCCGCTCCAGCGCCCTGACCAGGGCCGAGTGATCCTCCCTGGCGCCGCCATTGGCGGTGCAGGAATTGAACAGTTGCTGGGTGGTCGACGTGTTGGGCAGGGAGACGCCGAGCGCCCTTGCGCCTTCCAGGGCGAGGTTGAGATCCTTCTGGTGCAGTTCGATGCGGAAACCCGGCGCGAAGGTGCGCCTGACCATGCGTTCGCCATGCACTTCGAGGATGCGCGAGGCGGCCAACCCGCCCATCAGCGCCTGCCTGACCTTGGCGGGGTCGGCGCCGGCTTTTGAAGCAAAAACAAGCGCTTCGGCGACGGCTTCAATGGTCAGCGCGACGACGATCTGGTTGGCGACCTTGGTGGTCTGGCCGACGCCGTTCGGTCCGACCAGGGTGATGTTCTTGCCCATCTTCTCGAAAACGGGCCTGGCGCGCTCGAACGCCCTCTCCTCGCCGCCGACCATGATGGTGAGCGATGCGGCCTTGGCTCCCACCTCGCCGCCCGAGACCGGCGCATCGAGATAGTCGCAGCCCAGTTCGTTGATTTTTTTGGCGAAGACCTTGGTCTCGATCGGTGAGATCGAGCTCATGTCGATGGCCAATTTGCCTTTGGAAAGACCTGATGCGACGCCGTTGTCGCCGAACAGCACCTCGGCCACGTGCGGTGTGTCGGGCACCATGGTGATGATGATATCGGCGGCCTTCGCCACGGCGGCATGGCCGGTGACAGTTTTCAGTCCCTTGGCCACCAGTTCGGCCTGTGGCTTGGAGCGGTGGTCGCTGGCGATCACCGTGTAGCCGGCGTCCAGCAAATGTCCCGCCATCGGCGCGCCCATGATGCCAAGGCCGATGAAGCCGATGGTTTCCATTGTGGTTCTCCGTCTTGTTGAGGTTGCGTTCCTTCACGCCCCCCTCTGGCCTGCCGGCCATCTCCCCCACAGGTGGGGAGATTGGCAGTTTCGGCGCTGGCCCCAACTTTCCCGGTTCAAAATTTAGCGAAGCCGCCGGTGACATCCAACCTCCGCCCTTGGTGGGGGAGATGGCCGACAGGCCAGAGGAGGGCGTGAAGGAACGCGAGTTCGATTTCGACAGCTAAGCCGCCGCGCTTCCCTGCCCGGCCAGTTCCCGGAACCACCCCAACCCTTGCTCAGTTCCGGCCTTCGGCTTGTATTCCGCGCCGACCCAGCCGGAATAACCAATGCGGTCGATATGCTCGTAGAGGAAGGGATAGTTGATCTCGCCCGTCCCCGGCTCGTGACGGCCGGGATTGTCCGCAAGCTGGATATGCGCGATGCGGCCGAGGTTTGCCTCGATGGTACGGGCGAGATCCCCCTCCATGATCTGCATGTGGTAGATGTCGTATTGCAGGAACAGGTTCTTCGAGCCGACGCGGTCGATCAGCGCCAGCGCCTGGTCGGAATAATTGAGGAAGAAGCCTGGAATGTCGCGCGTGTTGATCGGCTCGATCAGCAATTTGATACCGGCCTGCTCCAGTTTCTCCGCCGCGAAGGCGAGGTTCTCGGCAAAGACATCCTCGAGCACCTTGCGGTCGACACCGGCGGGCGCGATGCCGGCCAGGCAATTGATCTGTGAGCAGCCGAGCGCCTGCGCGTAGGTGATCGCCTTGGCGATGCCCTGGCGGAATTCCGGCACTCGGTCCGGCAGCACTGCGATACCGCGCTCGCCCTTGCCCCAGTCGCCGGCCGGCAGGTTGAACAGCACCTGCGTCAGACCGTTCTTCTTCAGCCGCGCGGCCACCACCTCGGGCGCATGGTCGTAGGGGCCTATATATTCAACGCCTTTGAAGCCCGCGCGGGCAGCTGCGTCAAAACGTTCGAGGAAGTCATGCTCGCCAAAGAGCATCGAAAGATTGGCTGAAAAACGCGGCATTCTTTTTGTCCTTCTTCCGTTCTAGTCGAGCATGACGATCGCTGTCGGGGCATCCTCTTGATGTTCGGCAAGGTCTTCGAATTCGGTGACCTTGTCGATCTCGGTGCCCATCGAGATGTTGGTGACGCGTTCGAGGATGAATTCGAGCACTACGGGAACCTGATGCTCCTTCATCAGCCGCTGCGCCTCCTTGAAGGCACCGGCGAATTCTTCCGGTTTGCGCACCCTGACCGCCTTGCAGCCCATCGCCTCGGCAACAGCGACGTGGTCGACGCCGTAGCCGGCCTCGGGATCGTCCGACCGGTTGATGTTCTCGAAAGCAAGGCTGACCTCGTAATCCATCGAGAAGCCGCGCTGCGCCTGGCGGATCAGGCCGAGATAGGCATTGTTCACGACGACGTGGATGTAGGGCAGTTTGTGCTGCGCGCCGACCGCCAGTTCCTCGATCATGAACTGGAAGTCATAGTCGCCCGACAGCGCCACGATGGTGCGGTCGGGATCGGCGGCGCGCACGCCAAGGGCTGCCGGCAGTGTCCAGCCGAGCGGGCCGGCCTGGCCGCAATTGATCCAGTTGCGGGGCTTGTAGACATGCAGGAACTGCGCGCCGGCGATCTGCGACAGGCCGATCGTGGTGACGTAGGTGACGTCGCGCCCGAACGCCTTGTTCATCTCCTCATAGACGCGCTGCGGCTTCAGCGGCACCTGGTCGAAATGCGTCTTGCGCTTCATGGTCTTCTTGCGGTCCTGGCATTCCTTCGCCCAGCCCGACCAGTCGCGCAGTATTCCGGCCGTTTTCCACTCGGTGGCGACGTCGAGCAGCATCTTCAGCGCAGCCCCCGCATCCGAGACGACGCCGAGATCCGGGGCGAACACACGGCCGATCTGCGTCGGCTCGATGTCGACATGGATGAACTTTTTTCCCTTGGTGTAGACATCGACCGAACCGGTGTGGCGGTTGGCCCAGCGGTTGCCGATGCCGAAGACGAAGTCGGCTTCCAGCATCGTCGCGTTGCCATAGCGGTGCGAGGTCTGCAGGCCGCACATGCCGGCCATCAGCCGATGGTCGTCGGGGATCGCGCCCCAGCCCATCAGCGTCGGGATGACGGGCACGCCGGTAATCTCGGCGAATTCTATCAGCAGGTCCGACGCATCGGCATTGATGATGCCGCCGCCGGCGACGATCAGCGGCTTTTCGGCGGCGTTGAGCATCGCCAGAGCCTTTTCGGCCTGGGCGCGCGTCATCGCCGGCTTGAACGGCGCCAGCGGCTCGTAGGCGTCGATGTCGAACTCGATCTCGGCCAATTGGACGTCGACCGGCAGGTCGATCAGCACCGGTCCCGGGCGCGAAGACCTCATCAGGTGGAATGCCTTCTGCAGCGCCATCGGCACGAGATAAGGCTCCATGACGGTGACCGCCCATTTGGCGACGGGCGACGCGATAGCGGCGATGTCGACGGCCTGGAAATCCTCCTTGTTCAGCCGCGCCCGCGGCGCCTGGCCGGTGATGCAGAGGATCGGGATGGAATCGGCTGCGGCCGAGTAGAGCCCGGTGATCATGTCGGTGCCGGCCGGGCCAGACGTGCCGATGCAGAGCCCGATATTGCCTGCCTTGGCCCTGGTGAAGCCTTCGGCCATGTGCGAGGCGCCCTCGACATGACGGGCCAGCACATGGCGGATCGTGCCCCTCGCCTTCAGGGCCGAGTAGAGCGGATTGATCGCCGCGCCCGGCACACCGAAGGCGCAGGCGATGCCTTCCTTTTCGAGAACGAGAACCGCAGCATCGACAGCGCGCATCCTGGCCATTGTTCCGACCCTCCACAGGGTTGTGATTGTTGGATGACCGAGAATGTCAGCAAGCCGGCTATTTTTCAATTTTTTCAGAATATTTTTTCATTTCTAGGAAGCTGCCGTTGCCAATTGATTTCCTTTCTCTTTTTGTTTTCCAAAAAGTGGCAATGCAGAACGCGTGAAAAACTTTTTCATTGTCCGTTCGGGAAAATCGTGCATGATGGCGTAAATGGAAACCGCTGAAAAACGCCAGCGCGGCCGGCCGCGCGCCTTCAACGGCCCCTCGGAAGCGGCTTCGGTGCAGTCGTTGGACCGGGCCTTGCGCATCCTGGCCATCGTTGCCGAAGGCAGCGGCCTATCGCTGAGCGAGATATCCGCGCAAAGCGGTCTGGCCGCCTCTACCGCCTACCGCATGCTGACGACGCTCGAAAACCACGGCATGGTCGAGTTCGACAGTTCGGACCAGCTTTGGTCGATCGGCGTCGAGACCTATCGGATGGGCGCGGCGTTCCTGCGCCGCCGCAAGCTGGTCGACCGCGCGCGCATCGTCATGCAGGAGCTGATGGAGAAAACCGGCGAGACCGCCAATCTCGGCGTCGCCGAGGACGATTGCGTGGTGTTCGTCAGCCAGGTCGAGACGCACCAGGCAATTCGCGCCTTCTTCCGACCGGGGACGCGCAGCCCTTTTCATGCCTCCGGCATCGGCAAGGCGGTGCTGGCCCATCTCGAGCCGGAGCGCGTCGGAGCCATCCTGCGCAAGGCCGGCCTGCAGCGCTTTACCGACAGGACGCTGTCCGACATCCCTGCCCTCGCGCATGATCTCGCGACGATCAAGCTGCGCGGCTGGTCGGTCGATGACGAGGAACGGCATCCAGGCATGCGCTGCGTGGCATCAGCCATCTTCAACGAATTCGGCGAGCCGATCGGCGGAGTCTCGGTGTCGGGCCCGACGGTTCGGGTGACGCCTGAACGGCTGGCCGAGATCGGCCCGCTGGTGCACAGCGCCGCGGCCGAGGTCACAAAGATGATCGGCGGCGTGCAAACCGGATGATCAACCTGCTCCGGGCAGCGCGCTTCTGCTCGCAAGATCGAAGAAATCGAGCAGGATCGCCATGCCGACACCGCAGGCGGTGAAGACGAGGCCGGTGATGAAGATGCGGTTGGCGCGTTCATAGGCGCTCAGCCGCAGGCACTTTGTGTCGAGCAGAAGCGACAATGCCCGCATCTGCAAGGCGATGCCGGCCAGGATCGGCAGCACGGCGACGAGATGATAGGTCTGCCACGGGATCGGATTGGCGGCCCAATGCGTGATGAAGCCCAGGGAAAACGCCAGCAGGATGCCAACGGCCGTGACCGTGCCGTTGCGGAAAATGATTTCGACCTGTTCCTCTTTCGGGTCCTGCTCGTCCAAGGATCACCCTCCCCCATATCGCCCGCAGATTATCGCCCAGCAGATTAGGCCTTCGGGAAATGCCTGTACATTGCCGATCGCATCGACAAAAGCCGATGACCGAGGGTTCAGGCGTCTCCGTGAAAGTCGGCTAATCCAACAGGTGTGCCGCCATCCAAGCGTAGAAAAGGGGCTCGCCTGAGCCCCTCTTCTGGTGCTGAACGGTGCTCCTCCTCTCAGAGACGGCAGTAATGGCGATAGCCGTCGTAACCGATGTAGGTGTCGGAGTCCGGATCGTAGCTCGAATAGCGATCGAAGCAGCGGCGGACGTGCCACGAGCCGCCGCCCTCGTCGACGTAGACGGTGCGGGGCTGGGCAAGCAGGCTGCCCAGGACAAAACCGCCGACGCCGGCGGCAATGCCGATGCCGATGCCATGGTGGTGGTGATGCGAATGAGCCGCCGAGGGCTGGACGGTGCCGACCAGTGCGGTGGCGGCGACAGCGGTGGCGATGAGGCCGGAAACGAGTGCGCGCTTGAACATGACGATCTCCTTGCTTCGTTTGGAGAGGCGACTCATCCGCCTCTTGATCATCTGTCGTTCGGCACAAGAAAAAGGTTCAAATCTTTTTTGAACGTGAACCAAGGAGGTCATGCTGACGGCGGCCTGCAAGGGCCTGGCTAGACATTGATGACCGTCCCATTTCGCCCAACGAAAAAGGGCGGCCGAAGCCGCCCTTTCGGGAGAATTGGGTCCCTCCATCAAAGAAAGATGATCACCTTGCCGTGCTTGTGGTGATGATGGTTGTGGTGCTTCCACCAAAACTTCTTGAAGTGCTTCTTGTGATGGTTGTGGTGATGATGGTGGCCGTGCATGCCGTGGGCCGACGACGTGCCGACGGTGCCGGCGAGCGCGCCGGTGGCGACGAAAATGGCAACGAGGCCTGAAACGAGAGTGCGCTGGAACATGATGATCTCCTGGATCTTTTGATCGAGGCGACCCATTCGCCTCTGACCATCAGTCGGCGCGGCGCGGGAAAAGGTTCGAAAGGTGGAGGAGATTTTTTTCGGCAAGGCCGGAGATGGGATGAATCGTGAGTAGTGAGTAGTGAGTACTACTGACTACTGACTACTGACTACTGACTACTGACTACTGACTACTGACTACTGACTACTGACTACTGACTACTG
>NZ_JAIUIF010000021.1:0-81775 GCF_020165475.1 Mesorhizobium sp. BR1-1-15
CCCCCCCCCCCCCCCCCCCCCACGCCGAAACGCTGATGACCGCCTTGCCTTCGCCATGGGCCTACATCGCCACGGCGCAACCTTATGACGACGAGATGCGGCAGCGCATCGCGTTGCACCGGTCGCGGCGCGGCGAGGGCTGGACGACCATCGATGCACCGCTAGACCTTGTCGGTGCACTCGAGGCCCTACCGGAGGACCAGCCGGTGCTTGTCGACTGCCTGACGCTGTGGCTGACCAACCACATGCTGGCCGAACATGATGTAGAGGGCGTATGCCGGCGGCTGGCTGACATGCTGTCGCGGCCGCGCGGACCCTGGTTCGTGGTATCCAACGAGGTCGGGCAAGGCATCGTGCCCGACAATGCGCTGGGGCGCCGGTTCCGCGACGCCGCCGGCCGGCTCAACCAGCAGGTCGCGGCGATTGCCGAGACCGTGCTTTTGATGGTGGCGGGGCTGCCGCTCAAGGTGAAGTGACATGACCGACATCGACGAAAAGGACGAAGAGCGCCACCGCGCCAAGATGGCCAAGCGCAAGGCGGTCCAAGACGCCGAGGTGGCGAGCAAGACGGTCGAAAAGGGGCTGCTGATCGTCAACACCGGTCCCGGCAAAGGCAAGACCACGGCTGCCTTTGGCCTGGCGTTGCGCATGCTCGGCTATGGCAAGCGCGTCGGCGTCGTCCAGTTCATCAAGGGCAAATGGCATACGGGTGAGAAGGAGGCCTTCGCCGCCTTCGGCGACCGCGTCGTCTGGCACGCGATGGGCGAGGGGTTCACCTGGGAGACACAGGATCTGAAGCGCGACATCGCGGCGGCCGAGGCCGCCTGGGCCAAGGCGCTGGAGCTGATGGCCGATCCGTCGATCAGTCTCGTCGTGCTCGACGAACTCAACATCGCGCTGCGCTACGAGTATCTCGATCTGGACAAGGTGGTTGCCGCGCTGAAAGCGCGCCGCGAGGGCCTGCATGTCGTCGTCACCGGTCGCAACGCCAAGCCGGCGCTGGTCGAGGCGGCCGATCTGGTGACCGAGATGGGGCTGACCAAGCACCACTTCGCGGCGGGCGTGAAGGCGCAACAAGGGATCGAGTTTTGAGAGCTGTTGTCCCCTTTTGTGGATGAGCATTCAAGTCTGGTCGCCAAACGCTTCCAGCAGGGCTCACTTCCTTTCCCTCCGGAGGGGGGAAAGGTGGCGCTGCGAAGCAGCGACGGATTGGGGGAAGGCGGTTATCGAACGCGCGGTCCGCAGACAGGCAGGCGCAACCCGGCGGGTGCGAGAAACGCGACTGCCGAACTCGTCGACCCCCACTCCGTCTCGGCTTCGCCGAGCCACCTCTCCCCGATCGACGGGGGAGAGGAAAGGCGCGAACCTGTTGCAGCCCGGCTCCCTTCCTCCCCTTCGGGAGAGAACTCACGGGGGGGTGAGATCATGCCAGAATGACGATCGCCGAAACCACGCCGAACAGCGCGATCAACAGGCAGTCGGCGACGCGGTAGAGTTTCAGCGCCCGCCTTATGTCGATGCTATCGGCTTCGCGCCGGCCGCCTTCGCCCATGAACGCGTCGTCGACCGTTACGCCGCCATAGCTGCGCGGCCCGGCGAGCGCCAGGCCAAGTGCGCCGGCCATCGCCGCCTCCGGCCAGCCGGCATTGGGCGAGCGGTGCTTTTTCGCGTCGCGCCGCACCGCCTGCCATGCGGCTTTCGCGTCGGCGCCTTTCACCAGGAAAGCCGCCAAGGTGATGAGCAACGCCGTCAGCCGCGACGCCGGCAGGTTGATCCAATCGTCGAAGCGTGCGGCTGCCCTGCCGAATGCTTCGTGGCGCGGCGTGCGATGGCCGATCATCGAATCGGCGGTGTTGGCGGCCTTGTAGGCGGCGCCGCCGGCGAGGCCGCCGACGCCCGTCCAGAAGGCGGGGGCAACGATGCCGTCGGAAAAATTCTCGGCCAGGCTCTCGATCGCCGCGCGGCAGACGCCGGCCCTGTCGAGGGTTTCGGGATCGCGGCCGACGATGCGCGAGACGGCGGCGCGGCCCATGTCGAGGCCGCCCGAGTCGAGCGCATCGGCGACGGCCTCGACATGCTCATAAAGGCTCCGCTGCGACAGGAACGATGTTGCCAGAAGGGCGGTGATGAACAGTCCCAGGGGAATGAACCAGAGCAGGATCTGCACGCACAGGCCAATTAGCGCCGGCACCAGCACGATGACCAGAAGCGCCTGGACACCACGTTGGCGACGCAGTGCGTCGGGATCAGTGGCGCGGTTGAGCCTGCGATCGAGAAAGGATATCAGCCTGCCAAACCACGTCACGGGATGGCCGATGGCGCGAAACAGCCAGTCGGGGTAGCCCAGCGCGGATTCGATGGCCAATGACAGGAAAGCGATCAGGACTGACATGAAGCTTCTTGAAGGAGCGGTGGACCATGGTGGAAGTCTCGGCCGGGCAAGGGCGCTTTTCCCCAACGCCCCCCAGCCTTTCGTCGACCTCTCGACCGGAATCAATCCGCACTCCTACCCGCTTTTCGAGCTGCCCGCCACCTCGCTGTCGCGATTGCCGGAAGCGGGGCGGGCGCGTGAGCTGACGGCGATCGCGGCCATTAGCTATGGTGCGCCCTCGCCAGCCAATGTCGTCGCTGCGCCCGGTACGCAGATCCTGCTGCCACGCGTGGCTTCGCTCATCGCACCGGGCAGGGCGCTCGTGCTGGGGCCGACTTATGCCGAACATGCCCGCGCGGCGGCAATCACGGGGCACGAGGTGACCGAAGTCAGCGATTTCGCTGATCTGGCGGATGCCGACCTGGCCATCGTGGTCAATCCGAACAACCCGGATGGGCGCATCGTCGAGCGCGACCGGCTGCTGGCGCTGGCCGCCGGTTTGCGCGCCAAGGGCGGGCTGCTGGTCGTCGACGAGGCGTTCATGGATGTCGGCCCGCGCGAACACAGCCTTGCCGGCTATGTCGGCCAGGGCGGCATCGTCGTGCTGCGCTCTTTCGGCAAGTTTTTCGGGCTGGCCGGCCTGCGGCTTGGATTTGCGCTTGCCGATGCGCCGACGGCCCAGCGGCTGGAAACGCAATTCGGACCTTGGACTGTCGCCGGCCCGGCGCTGGAATATGGCATTCGCGCACTTGCCGATATCGGCTGGCAGGACGCGATGCGCGCGTCGCTGACGGAGGTATCGGCTCGGCTCGACGGGCTGTTCGGTCGTTTCGGCGTGCCTGCCGCGGGCGGCACCACATTGTTCCGCTATCTCAGCCTGCCGGATGCCGCCGGCTTGTTTGCAGCGCTTGGCGAGCGCGGCATCCTGCTTCGCCATTTCACCGACCGCCCGCACGTCCTGCGGGCAGGCATGCCGGGGAACGAGGAGGAGTGGCTGCGGCTTGAATCCGCCCTTGCCGAATGGGCGGCGCGGCGCGAGGATCGAGCGGAAGGTATCAAACCATGATCCATGTCTGCTCGCTGGCAAAGGTCGAGGAAACGGTGGCGAGGACCGGCGCCGAGCGGCTGCTGTCGCTGTTGGCCGCCGGCACCGATGTGCTCCGCCCGGCCTCGATCATGAGGGAAAACCATCTGCACCTGGTCATGCACGACATCGCGGCGGCGCAGGATGGCATGACCATGCCGGGCGAGGAGCATGTGCGCAATCTGCTCGATTTCGCGCGCCGCTGGGACCGCGCAAGGCCGATGGTCGTTCACTGTTATGCCGGCATCAGCCGCTCGACAGCCTCCGCCTATATCATCGCTGCCGCGCTGGCGCCGAAACGCGACGAGGCCGAGCTGGCCCGGACGTTGCGGAGGTTGTCGCCTTCGGCGACGCCCAATCCGCGGCTGATCGCGGTGGCCGACGCGCTGCTTGGTCGAGGCGGCCGCATGATCGCGGCAATCGAAGCGATCGGGCGCGGCGCCGATGCCCTTGAAGGCACACCGTTCGAACTGAAGATCGATATGTAGGGCTACTTCAGCCAATCGGCGAGCTTCGCCTTGCGTACATCCCTAAGCAGGCTGACAAAACCATCAGCCTGATGTTCCGCTGTCAGCCGACCTTTTTCAGCCGTGGCAATGCTGGCGTCGCCGACCACGCCGTTCGGGTTGAGATCGCTGGCGATCCAGGCGAAGGCGTGGGTGCCGGTGTGGCGCAGGAGCGAAAATTCCTGCTCCGCGTTGGCGACGTTGGAGACGAAATTGTCGGCCTTGGTCATGTCGACGAGATCCGGCCGGAAATGCAGCATCAGCGAGGTCTCGACGTCGCCGCCATGGATGCCGTGGCGGTCCTCGAGTTCGGTGTACATGCCGGCCGGGCGGCCGAAGCGTTGCCAACTGGTCTTCACCGCCAGCATCTTTTCGCGCACCCGCAATTCGCGCGTGACGATGCCCATGATCTCCTCGTTGCCGCCATGCGAGTTGACGACGACCAGCTTGCGCACGCCTGCCCGCGCAATCGACACGCCAAGCTCGGTCCAGGCGTCCGCCAGCGTCGTTGCCGGCAAAGTAAGCGTGCCCGGCGCGTGAAGATGCTCGTTCGATTTGCCCACCGCCTGGACCGGAAGGATGCGGATGTCGAGATCGTCGGGCAGGCGGGCGATCACCGTGTCGAGCATGCCGTTCATGATCGAGGTGTCGGTCGAGACAGGCAGATGCGGTCCATGCTGCTCGATCGCCGCCACCGGCAGTACGGCGATCGTCGCTTCGGGATCGATCGAGGCATATTCGGTGGTCCGATAGTCACCCCACCACACGCGTCTTTTTGCTACGGTCATGTCATGCCTCTTCGATGAACGGTGAGACCTACCGCGAGATAGGCGGTGTGTCGATCACCCGGCCGCGATGGCCTCGACCTCCACCTTGAATTCAGGCCGGGCAAACCCGCTGACGATCATCAGGGTCGAGGCCGGCGCTGGGTTCGAAAAAAGCCGGTCGCGGACATCCATATAGGGTCGCAGATGCGCGCGGTCGGTGACATAGGCGTTGATGCGAACGATATCGCCGAGCCCCAGCCCCGCCTCGCCGAGGATCGCGGCGATGTTCTTGAAGCAAAGCTCGGCCTGGGCGCCGGCGTCTTCGGGAACCTGGTCGTCCGCCGTGATCGCGACCTGGCCTGAACACAACACCAGCCGCTTGCCCGGGGGCACTTCGACGCCGTGACTGTAGCGAGCAAAAGGCGGCTTGATCGACTTCGGGGTGAGAAACTTGAACATGGCAATCTCCTGGATACCGCCAGCCTAAGACTGGATTCGTCACAGCTTCAAGATGGCGGTGCATGTCGCCGGTGCGATTGTGGACAGGCGTTTAAAAAATAGGCACGATGCCTCCGGTGCAGCACGACCTTTCCGGCGTTCGCAGATGGCTGTGGTGCAGGCGGGCGGGTCCCGGCGCGAGATGCCGGTGGCATGTGTCTTGCTTCTTGAATCTCTGGTGTCGAGCCTGGCGCGTGGCGCGCCGGAGCAAACAAAGGGTGGTGGTGTCGATGTACGGAAAACTGAAGATGTCGGTAGCGGCGGTGGCCGTGCTTGCAGCGAGCACGCTTGGTGCCGCGGCAAATGAAAAAGTCACCTTCGGCACCAACTGGCTGGCCGAGCCGGAACATGGCGGCTACTACCAGGCCGTGGCCGACGGCACCTATGCCGCCTGCGGCCTCGACGTCACCATCATGCAGGGTGGCCCGCAGGTCAGCGGCCGGCCGATGCTCCTGGCCGGCAAGATCGATTTCTACATGGGCGGCAACCTGCTGTCGGCCTTCGACGCCGTCCAGCAAGGCATTCCGATGCGCGTGGTGGCGGCGGACTTCCAGAAGGATCCGCAGGTCATCATGTCCCATCCCGGCGAGGGGCTGGACAAATGGGAGGACCTGAAGAACGCCGAGCAGTACATTCTGGGCGACGAGGGCGCGCAGACCTTCTTCCAGTGGATGATTATCGAACTCGGCTTCGACGCGGCCAAGCGCGTGCCCTACACCTACAACACTGCTCCCTTCCTCGCCAACAAGAAGTCGATCCAGCAAGGCTATGTTACCTCCGAGCCGTTTGCGGTCAAAAAGGAAGGCGGCTTCGTGCCCAACCAGTTCCTGCTCGCCGACTATGGCTGGGACACCTATTCGACGACGATCGAGGTGATGCAGGACACGATCGACAAGAAGCCGGAGGTGGTCCAGTGCTTCGTCGATGGCTCGGCCAAGGGCTGGTACAAATATCTCTACGGCGACAACAAGGCCGCCAACGACATGATCAAGAAAGACAATCCTGACATGACGGATGAGCAGATCGCTTTCTCGATCGAGCAGATGAAGAAGTTCGGCCTGGCCGATTCCGGCGACACCGAGAAGCTCGGCATCGGCGCCATGAACGAGGCGCGGATCAAGAGTTTTTACGACAAGATGGTCAAGGCCAAGGTCACGCCCGCCGGCATCGACATCACGAAAGCCTACACGCTGGCCTTCGTCAACAAGGGCGTCGGGCTCGAGCTGAAGAAATAGGCCGTCCCAGCATGATGCGGGAACAGGTAGCGCAGGCGCCGGCGAACGGGTCCGACACGGCTCCGGCATTGTTGGCGCTGCGGGGCGTCGGCAAGGTCTTTTCCAATGGCGTGACGGCGCTCGCCGACGTCGACCTGACGATCCGGGAAGGGGATTTCCTCAGCCTGCTCGGGCCGTCCGGCTGCGGCAAGTCGACGGCGCTCCGGCTGATCGCCGGCCTGTCGACGCCGACCTCCGGCATGCTCGACTGGCGTGCGGGCGGTTCGCTCGACCGCTCGAACATCGGCTTCGTGTTCCAGGAGCCGACATTGCTGCCCTGGGCCAGCGTCTTCGACAATGTCTGGCTGCCGCTCAGGCTGAAGGGCGTCAGCCGCGCCAAGGCGGCACCGGTGGTGACCGAGATGCTGGCAAGGGTTCATCTCACCGGCTTCGAGAACGCCGTGCCGCGCGAATTGTCGGGCGGCATGAAGATGCGCGTCTCGATCGCACGGGCCCTGGTGACCAAACCGCGCGTGCTTTTGATGGATGAGCCGTTCGCGGCCCTCGACGAAATCACCCGCTTCAAGCTCAACAACGATCTGCTGGAGTTGTGGCAGGACGAGCGCTTCACCGTCGTCTTCGTCACGCATAGCGTCTTCGAAAGCGTGTTTTTGTCCAACAGGGTTGTCGTGATGGCGGCGCGGCCAGGCAGGATCTTCGACGAGCTTGCCATTGATGCGGCCTATCCGCGCGACGAGGCCTTTCGCACCTCACCCGATTATGCGGCGCTGTGCCGGCAGACGTCCGACGTGCTGGTCAAGGCCATCAACTCAATTGCAGGCTCGCATCATGACGGCCATTGACGGTGCATTGAAACTCGACCCCGAGGAAGCACGCCGCGCGCGCCAGGAGCGGCTCGAGCGGATCGGCCGCTGGGTTCTGCCGCTGGCGATCATGATCCTGGCGATTTGGCTGTGGGACCGCATCTGTGTGTGGAATGAAATTCCGCAATACATCCTGCCGCGTCCCGGTGTGGTGCTGGCAACGCTCTACAACGACGCCGGCCTGCTGTTCTCCGCACTGCTGGTCACCTTGCGCATCACCTTCCTCAGTCTGCTCCTTGCCGTCATCGGCGGCGTCGGGCTGGCGGTGCTGTTCGCGCAGTCGAAATGGGTGGAGATGTCGTTCTTTCCCTTCGCCATCGTGCTGCAGGTGACGCCGATCGTGGCCATCTTCCCGCTGATCAACATCTATGTCGACAACCAGACGACCAAGCTTCTGCTCTGCGCCTGGATCGTCGCCTTCTTTCCGATCCTCTCCAACTCCACCCTCGGCCTGAACTCGGTCGACCGCAATCTGCGCGACCTGTTCAAGCTCAACGGCGCAACGCGCTGGCAGCAATTGCGCTATCTCAGGCTGCCGGCGGCGATGCCGTATTTCCTCGGCGGGCTGAAGATCGCCGGCGGCCTGTCGCTGATCGGCGCGGTGGTGGCCGAGTTCGTCGCCGGCGCCACCGGCCAGTCTTCGGGCCTCGCCTCGCGCATCATCGAGGCCGGCTACCGGCTGAACGCGCC
Organism: Mesorhizobium sp. BR1-1-15; assembly: GCF_020165475.1. Lineage (NCBI taxonomy): Bacteria > Pseudomonadati > Pseudomonadota > Alphaproteobacteria > Hyphomicrobiales > Phyllobacteriaceae > Mesorhizobium > Mesorhizobium sp. BR1-1-15. Next base: position 8,015 of record NZ_JAIUIF010000021.1, read on the forward strand.
CAGGCTCTTCGCGGCGCTGTTCCTGATCTCGCTGACCGGCATCCTGATCTTCCTCGTGCTGTCGTTGATTTCGCATCTCATCTTACGGCGCTGGCACGAGAGCGCGCTGAAGCAGGAGCGGTAGCGCCTTGATTCCAAACACAGGTTCATACCGGCTCGCCAACGCACGCGTTCATCGGTCCGTCACGCCTGGCCTTGCCGCGCCCGTCGACGGCGACGGTTTCGCACTTGCCGACATCGCGGTGGGCGACGGCAAGATTTCCAGCATTGCTGTTCCTGGCAGATCGAACGCACCTGCCGATGCGATCGACCTCGGCGGGCGGATTCTGCTGCCGTGCTTCATCGATTGCCACACCCATATCGACAAGGGCCATATTTGGCCGCGAAAACCCAATCCTGACGGCACTTTCATCGGGGCGCTGAATGCCACAGGTGCCGACCGCACTGACCGCTGGAGTGCCGAGGACGTGGCGCGGCGCATGGATTTCTCGCTGCGCTGCGCCTACGCGCATGGCACCAAAGCACTGCGCACGCATCTGGACAGTGTCCCGCCGCAGGAGGAAATCTCCTGGCCGGTGTTCGAGACGATGCGCGAGAGGTGGCGCGGCCGCATCGAGTTGCAGGGCGCCTGCCTGATTGGCGTCGAGGGCGTGCGCGACAAGAATTGGTTCGACAGGCTGGCCAAAAGGGTGGCCGCCGCCAAGGGCGTGCTTGGCGTCGTCACCTACATGGTGCCGGATCTGGAAGAACTGCTCGACCATGTCTTCTCCCAAGCCGTCAAGCATGGCCTCGACCTCGATTTCCATGCCGACGAGACCGACGACGTCGCGGCGATCTCGCTGAAGAAGATCGCCGAGGCGTCGCTGTGGAACGGCTTCGAGGGCAAGATCCTCGTCGGCCACTGCTGTTCGCTGGCGCGCCAGCCGGACCTCGAGGTGCTGGACACTCTGGATAAGGTGGCGAAAGCTGGGCTGGCGATCGTCTCGCTGCCGATGTGCAATCTCTATCTGCAGGACCGGCGGCGCGATCAAACCACGCCGCGCTGGCGCGGGGTAACGCTGCTGCACGAGATGAAGGCGAGGGGCATTCCGATCGCGGTCGCTTCCGACAACACGCGCGATCCCTTCTATGCCTATGGCGACCTCGACATGCTGGAGGTCTACCGCATGGCGACGCGCATCCTGCATTTCGATCATCCGGTCGCCGATTGGCCGCAGGCCGTCACGGCAACGCCGGCTGATGTGATGCGGCTCGATGGTTTCGGCACGCTTGCCGCCGGCGGCGATGCCGATTTCATTGTCTTCAAGGGCCGCAGCTGGACGGAATTGCTGTCGCGGCCCGAATCGGATCGCATCGTCGTGCGCGCCGGGCGCGCGATCGACCGCCAATTGCCCGACTATGCCGAACTCGACGAGCTGATGGTGGACTGATGGATATCGCCGCGCTGAAACGCGATCTCGACGGGATAAAGCTCGACGACAATCCGGCCATCGTCCAGCAGAAGAGCCGCGATTTCTACTGGTACAGCCCGGTGCTGAAGCAGCAGCTCGATCACGTCACCGGCGACCTGGTCGTGACGCCCAAGAACGAGGCCGAGCTGATCCGCGTGCTCGCCGCCTGCCACCGGCATGGCGTGCCAGTGACGCCGCGCGGCAGCGGCACAGGCAATTACGGCCAGGCGATGCCGCTCTCGGGCGGCGTCGTGCTCAATCTCGCCGAGATGAACGAGATCAAGTCGATCGCGCCGGGGCGTGTGGTGACCGGGCCGGGCGCTGTGCTGGCCGACATCGACAAGGCAACGCGGGCGCATTCCGGCCAGGAACTGCGGCTCTCACCCTCCACCTACAACACCGCCTCGATCGGCGGCTTCATCGCCGGCGGTTCGGGCGGCGTCGGTTCGATCAATTTCGGCGGCTTGCGTGATTTCGGCAATGTGCTGCGCCTGCGCGTGGTAACCATGGAGGCCGAGCCGAGGGCGCTCGAACTCACCGGCGAGGATCTGCACAAGGTGACGCATGCATACGGCACAAACGGTATCATCACCGAAGTCGAGATGCCGCTGACCGCGGCCTATGAGTGGATCGACATCATTGTCGGCTTCGACGCCTTCATGAATGCGGCGCGCTACGGCAACGCGCTGGCCTGCCAGGACGGCATCCTGACCAAGCTGATCACGCCGATCGCGGCACCGGTGCCGCAGCTCTATTTCAAACGGCACCAGAAATTCCTGAAGGATGGGCAGAGCATCTGCGTCGTCATGGTGGCGCGGCATGGGCTGGACGCCTTTCTCGCTTTCACGCGGCGGGCTGGAGGCGAGGTGGTCTTCAATGCCGCGACGGCGACGCCGGAGGAGAAAAAGGGTCTGCCGCCGGCCTATGAGCTGGCCTGGAACCACACAACGCTCAGAGCGCTGCGGGTCGACCCCGACATCACCTATCTGCAGTCGCTCTATCCCTTTCCCAACCAGCTGGCGCTGGTCGAGAAAATGGACGCGATGTTTCCGGGCGAAGTGTTCTCGCATCTGGAGTTCGTGCGGCTGGATGGCAACGTCACCTGCTTCGGCCTGCCGCTGATCAAATTCACCACCGAGGCGCGGCTCGACGAGATCATCCGCTTGCATGAGGAGAATGGCTGCCCGATCTTCAACCCGCATCGTTACACGCTGGAAGAGGGCGGCATGAAGCAGACCGATGCGGTGCAACTCGCCTTCAAGCGCGAGACCGATCCGCAAGGACTGCTCAATCCCGGCAAGATGATCGCCTGGGAAAATCCGGATTATGACTACCGTTCGGGACGAACTTTTCTGTTCAAGGGGCTGCAGAGGACGGGATGAGGAGAGGTTCGCGCTTGAACACCCCCCTCTGGCCTGCCGGCCCGGGCCCTTCGCTGTCGCTTCGGGCGTTCGTCGCTCGGAAAGCCAAGAAATTGGCTTCCCGTCCGCTGCGCGGACCACTCCTCACCCCCCGCATGGGGGGAGATCGGCAGCTTAAGCGCTGCCGCCAACCTGCCGCGCTGACAATTGGCGAAAGCAAGGAGATAGTCCGATCTCCCCCCTTGCGGGGGAGATGCCCGGCAGGGCAGAGGGGGGTGCCTCGCGCTGACCCAGGCAATGCCTCGCCATGAACATCCTCGTCCTCCACGCCCATCCGGTCGAAACCAGCTTCAATGCCGGCCTGCACCGGACGATCGTCGAGCGACTGACGGCTGCCGGTCATGCGATTGACGACTGCGACCTCTATGCCGAGGACTTCGACCCGCGGCTCTCTCGCCAGGAACGGCTGGACTATCACAATCCGCGCGGCTCCGCCGACCCTGCGGCGCCGTATGTCGAACGCCTGCTGCGCGCCGATGCGCTGGTGCTTTCCTATCCAGTGTGGAATTACGGCTTTCCGGCAATTCTGAAAGGGTTCTTCGACCGCGTCTTCCTGCCCGGCGTGTCGTTCAAGCTGGTCGACGGCAAGGCGCAGCCGTCGCTGCACAACATCAGGAAGATCGCGGCGGTCACCACCTATGGCGGCAGCCGGTTCCGCGCCATGCTGATGGGTGACCCGCCGCGCAAACTGGTCAAGCGCGTACTGCGCGCCACGGTAAAGCCGGGCGCTTCGGTTTCCTATCTGGCGCATTATTCGATGAACATTTCGAGCGACGAGACGCGCAAGGCGTTCTTGGCCAAGGTCACGGCCAGCATGGACAGATTCTGATGCGCGCGCTGGTGGTTTATTGCCATCCGGTGCCGGAGAGTTTTTGCGCCGCTATCCGCGACACCGCCGTGGAGGTGCTGACGCGAAAGGGCTGGGAGGTGCGGCTGCTCGACCTCTACGCCGAGAAGTTCGATCCGGTGATGAGCTGCGAGGAACGGCGTTTCTACAACAACCAGGCGCCGCAGGACCTTGCGCTGAAGCCGCATTTCGAGCTGCTCAACTGGGCCGAGGCGATCCTCTTCGTCTATCCGACCTGGTGGTACGGGCTGCCGGCGATGCTGAAGGGTTGGCTCGACCGGGTGTGGGCGACGGACGTCGCCTTCAAGCTGCCGGCCGGCAAGGGGCGGATCAAGTCGCTGATGCGGCATGTGACCAAAGTCGGCGTCATCACCACCTGCGGCGCGCCGACATGGTGGAGCGTCGTCGTCGGCCAGCCCGGGCGCAAGACCTTGCTGCGCGGCATGCGCGCGCTGTGCGCCACGCGCTGCCGGACCTTCTTCCTGGCGCACTATCTGATGGACGCCTCGACGCCGAAGACGAGAGCAGCGTTTCTGGCGAAGGTGCGGGCGAAGCTGGAGCGGTTTTGAGGGGGCGAACTGCCCTTCTCCCCTTGTGGGAGAAGGGAAAACCGCGCTACGTCTTCACCCGTTCCGATTTCGGATCATACATCGGCTTCAGCGATGCCTCTGCCGCAAACCGCTCGCCGGCGATCTCGATCTCATAGGACGAGGCCAGCACATCCGCCTCGGTCTCGCCCTGGCAGGGCACATAGCCCAGCCCGATCGCGCCGCCGAGATGGTGGCCGTAATTGCCTGAGGTGATCGGACCGACGATCTTGCCGTCGCGCAGGATCGCCTCGTTGTGGAAGAGCAGCGGTTGCGGGTCCTTCAGCCGGAACTGGACCAGCCGGCGGCTCAATCCGGCTTCCTTCTTCTTCAACACCGCGTCGCGGCCGATGAAATCGCCCTTGGCCGTCTTCACCGCGAAGCCGAGGCCGGCTTCCAGCACATTGTCTTCGTCGGTGATGTCGTGACCGAAATGGCGGAAAGCCTTTTCGATACGGCAGGAGTCGAGCGCATGCAGCCCGCACAGCTTGAGGCCGACATCGGCGCCGGCCGCTTCGATGGCTTCAAAGACGTGGGCCGCCTGGTCGGTCGAGACATAGAGCTCCCAGCCGAGTTCGCCGACATAGGTGACACGGTGGGCGCGGGCGAGGCCCATGCCGATCTCGATCTCCTGGAACGTGCCGAATGGGTTGTTCTCGTTGGAGAAGTCGTTGGGGCTGACCTTCTGGATCAGTTTTCGCGCATCCGGGCCCATCAGGCAGAGTACGCTTTCGGCAGCGGTTACATCGGTGATGACGACGAACTCATCTGTCAGGTGCTTGCGCAGCCAGGCGAGGTCGCGCTGCAGCGCGGCGCCGGGCACGACGAGGAAATAGGCGGTGTCCGACAGGCGCGACACTGTGAGATCGCTCTCGATGCCGCCGCGCCGGTTGAGCATCTGCGTGTAGACGATCTTGCCCGGCGCTACGTCCATGTCATTGGCGCAGAGTTTTTGCAGGAAGGCGCAGGCGTCGCGGCCTTCGACGCGGATCTTGCCGAACGAGGTCATGTCGAACAGGCCGACCTTGTTGCGGACGGCGAGGTGCTCCTCGCGCTGGTTGTCGAACCAGTTCTGCCGCTTCCAGGAATAGCGGTACTCGCGCTCCTGTCCCTCGCGCGCGAACCAGTTGGCGCGCTCCCAGCCGGCGACCTCGCCGAACACGGCGCCGCGCGCCTTCAGATGCTCATGCAGGGGTGAACGGCGCACGCCGCGCGATGTCGCCATCTGGCGATAGGGGAAATGGTCGGCATAGAGCAGGCCGAGCGTTTCGGAGACGCGCTCCTTGAGGTAACGGCGGTTCTTCTGGAAAGGCTGGGCGCGGCGGATGTCGACTTCCCACAGGTCGAACGGTGCCTCGCCGTCGTTGATCCACTGTGCCAGCGCCATGCCGGCGCCGCCTGACGAGACGATGCCGATCGAATTGTAGCCAGTCGCCATCCAGTAGCCACGCAGTTCCGGCGCCTCGCCGAGATAGTAGCGGTCGTCGGGCGTAAAACTTTCGGGGCCGTTGAAGAAAGTATGGATGCCGGCGGTGGCCAGCATCGGCATGCGGTTGACGCCCATTTCGAGGATGGGCTCGAAATGGTCCATGTCCTCGGGCAACTGGTCGAAGCAGAAATCCTCACGGATGCCATCCATGCCCCACGGCTTGGCCACTGGCTCGAAGGCGCCGAGCATCATCTTGCCGGCATCTTCCTTGTAATAGGCGCACTCGTCGGGCACGCGCAGCACCGGCAGGCGGCTCAGCCCCGGGATCGGCTCGGTAACGAGGTAAAAATGCTCGCAGGCGTGCAGCGGGATGGTGACGCCGTTCTGGGCGCCCAGTTCGCGCGCCCACATGCCGGCGCAGTTGACGACGATGTCGGCCTCGATCGTGCCTTGCTCCTCGCCCTGCGCCCAGGACACGCCGGTGACGCGGCCGTCCCTGGTGTGGACCTTGGTGACCTTCACATTCTCCACGATGGTGGCGCCGCGTTGGCGCGCGCCCTTCGCCAGCGCCATGGCGATGTTGGCGGGGTCGCACTGGCCATCAAGCGGCAAATGCACGGCGCCGACGACGTCGGACACGTTGAGATGCGGGTACATCTCCTTGACTTCCCTGGGCGAAATCTCGCGCACGTCGACATCGAAGGCGCGGGCGAGTGACGCCTGACGGTAGATCTCGTGCTTGCGCTCCTCGGTCAGCGCGACGGTGATCGAGCCGACTTGGCGCATGCCGGTGCCGACCTCGGTCTCGGCTTCCAGCTTGACGTAGAGGTCGGCCGAATATTTCGCCAGCCGCGTCATGTTCTGCGAGCCGCGCAACTGGCCGATCAGGCCGGCGGCATGCCATGTCGTGCCCGAGGTCAGCTGCTTGCGCTCCAGAAGGACGATGTCGGTCCAGCCGAGCTTGGCCAGGTGATAGGCGACCGAGCAGCCCGAAACGCCGCCGCCGATGATGACGGCCCTTGCCTTGGCGGGAATGGTTCTGGGGGAAGGGATGTTCATGCGGCCTCGCGGCGGTAGCTGGAGACAAAGCGGCGCAGCCGGAGTGCTGCTTCCCGCAAGACGGGTTCCGGCTGGCACAGGCTGACGCGGATATGGCCTGCCGCGGCCTCGCCGAAGCTGGAGCCGGGCATGACGCCGACCTTCTCCTTGTCGAGGAAGGCGAAAGCGAATTTCTCGTCGTCGGATTCGACGGCCGATATGTCGAGCATGACATACATGCCGCCTTCGGAGCCGCGCACGCCGACATCGTTCATGCCGCGCACGGCGTCGAGCAGGACGGCGCGTCGCGCCGCATAGCGTTCGGCGATTTCCTTCACGCCATAACCCTTCTCCAGCGCCTCGGTGCAGGCGATCGAGATGAAGGCCGGCAGGCCGTAGGTCGTCACCAGATTGAGGTTGGTCAGCAGCGAGATCATCTCGCTCGGGCCGGTCAGCCAGCCCATGCGCCAGCCGGTCATGCCGTGGCTCTTGGACATGGAATTGATGACCAGCGTGCGCTCGGCCATGCCGGGCAGGGAACGCGGCGAGATGTGCTCGCCACCGCCGAGCGTCCAATAGACTTCGTCGGACAGCAGCCACAAATCGTGCTCGCGGCAGACCTCGGCCAGCTGTTCCAGCCGTTCGCGCGAATAGACGGCTCCGGTCGGGTTGTTCGGCGTGTTGATCAGGATGGCGCGCGTGTTCGGCCGAAGTGCCGCGCGGATCATGTCGGCGCGGGGCTGGAAACCGTCCTCGGCCGGCGTCTCGACAACCGTGAAGGTCGCGCCCGCGGCGCTGAAGGTGTTGGGGTAGGTCGCGTAGTATGGCGCGACCACGATGGCGTGGTCGCCCGGGTCGAGCACGGCCTGCACGGCGGCGTAGAGCGCCGCCTGGCCGCCCGGCGTGGCGATGACCTGGTCCGGCGTCGTCCCGACGCCCGTGCAGGCGACCGAGGCCGCCGCCATCGCCTTGCGCAGGCGCGGCAGGCCGGGCAAAGGGGTATAGTGGTGATTGCTGCCGCGAACCGCGGTCACGCAAGCCTCGATCGTTTCGGAAGGTGTGTCGAAATCGTGATCGCCGACCGACAGCATGATGATGTCCTCGCCGGCTTCCTTGCGGGCCCATGCGGCGAAGTGGACTTCCCAGCCATCCTTGCCCGACGGCACGATGCCTGAAATGCGCGATGATGGTTTTGGCATCAGGCTCTCAACCTTTCGTTCTTCGGATCCCACAAGGGCTCATCGTTCTGCACGACCGCCTTGAAACGGTCGCCGAAGATCTCGATCTCCACGGCGGTGCCGGGCTCCGCCAGATCGGCACGCAGCATGCCGAGCGCGATCGACTTGCCGACGCGATGGCCCCAGCCGCCCGACGTCGTCTCGCCGACGATCTGGCCGTCATGCCACAGCGTCGACATGTAGGGGGCGTCGCAATCGCCGGGGTTTTCGACCACCAGCGTGACGAAGCGCTTCTTGACGCCCTGCTGCTTCTCGTTCTGGAGCGCCGCCTTGCCGCGGAACTCGGGCTTGTCCCATTTGACGAACCGCTCGAGCCCGCCTTGCAGGATCGAGTAGTCGGTCGAGAGGTCGCCTTTCCAGGTGCGATAGCCCTTTTCAAGCCGCAACGAATCCAGCGCGTACATGCCGAATGGTTTCAGGCCGTGCGGCTGTCCCGCCGCGCAGATGGTGTCGAAAACGGCGGCGGTGTCGTCGACCCTGGTGTGGATTTCCCAGCCGAGTTCGCCGGCGAAGGAGACGCGGACCAGCTTCGCCCAGCGCCCGGCGATCTTGGTTTCCTGATGCGTGAGCCAGGGCAAGGTCAGGTCGGCCTCACAGACGGCGGCGAGGATTTCCCGCGACTTGGGTCCGGCCAGGATTTGGGTGGAGAATTCCTCGGTCCGGTCGATCAGCTTGAAAGTCGCATCGACGGGCATGTGCGATTTCAGCCATTCGAAATCATGCCATTGCGCCACCGCCGCGGTGATCAGCGTCATGGATTCCTCGCCGTGGCGCACCACCGACATTTCGGTGACGATGCGGCCCTTGTCGTCGGAGAAATAGACGAGACCGATGCGGCCGGGCTTCGGCACGAGGCCGGTCACTTGCCGGCTAAGCCATTCGGCGGCGCCCGGACCTTCGAGGTTGAAGCGCGAAAAACCCGGCAGGTCGAGGATGCCGGCGGCGTCGCGGACGGCCAGGCATTCCTCGCGCACGCGGTGCTGCCACGGCCCGTCGCGACGGAAGGTGAGCGTTGCTTCCTCCGAGACGTCGTCGCCATCCTGCGCATACCAGGTGGCGCGCTCCCAGCCATTATAGGCGTCGAAGCGCGCGCCGAACGCCTTCATGCGATCATGGATCGGCGACAATTTCCTGTCGCGTCCCGCCGGCCAGGCATGGCGCGGAAACTGGATGGCGTATTCGTTGCCGTAGATCTCCATGCCTTTGGCAACGCAGTAATCCGGAGCCGAAGCGAAGGACGTGAAGCGGCGCGGGTCGCAAGACCACATGTCCCATTCGGTCTGGCCTTGCGTGACCCATTCGGCCAACACCTTGCCTGCACCGCCGCCTTGCGCGATGCCGAAGGTGAAGACGCAGGCCTCGAACGCATTGGGGACGCCCGGCATCGGCCCGATCAGCGGATTGCCGTCCGGCGCATAGGGGATCGGGCCGTTGATGACCTTGGACAGGCCGGCGGTACCCAGGATCGGCACGCGGGCGACGGCGTCTGCCAGATAGTGTTCCAGCCGGTCGAGATCGTCGGGGAAAAGCTGGAAGGAAAAATGCTCCGGCATCGGGTCGTTGTGACCAGCCCAATGCGCGCGGCAATTGCGCTCATAGGGACCGAGATTCATGCCGTTCTTTTCCTGGCGCAGATAATAGGAGGTATCGACGTCGCGCAGCAGCGGCAACTTTCTGTCCTGTTCCTTCGACCATGCCGCGAGTTCGGGGATCTCCTCGAACAGGATATACTGATGGCTCATCACCATCATCGGCACCTCGCGGCCGAACATTTTTCCGACTTCGGCGGCACGGTAGCCGGCGGCGTTGACGACGATCTCGCAGCGGATCTCGCCTTGCGGCGTCACGACCACCCATTCGTCCCTTTCGCGGCGCACGCCTGTCACCGGGCAGAAGCGTATGATCCGGGCACCCATGTCGCGCGCGCCCTTGGCCAGCGCCTGGGTCAGCTGCGCCGGATCTATGTCGCCGTCGCTCGGGTCGTAGAGGGCGCCTTCCAGCTCATGCGTCTCGATGAAGGGATAGCGGCGCTTGATCTCGTCCGTGCCGACGATATCGATGTCCATGCCCTGGTAGCGGCCCATGCCCTTGGCGCGCTGGAACTCCTGCATGCGCTCTTGCGTGTGGGCAAGCCGCAGGGAGCCGGTGACATGGTAGTTCATGGGATAGTCGACGGCCTCGGCCAGCCCGCGATAGAGCTCGGTCGAATAGCGCTGCATGTTCATCAGCGACCAGGACGAGGAGAAGGTCGGCACGTTACCGGCGGCATGCCAGGTCGAGCCGGAGGTGAGTTCATTCTTTTCCAGGAGAACGCAGTCGGTCCAGCCCGCCTTGGCGAGATGGTAGAGCGAGGAGGCGCCGACGACACCGCCTCCGATGATCACCACGCGTGCCGTGCTCGGCAAACCGGCCATGTTCTTCTCCAACCCTTGGTCCAATTTCATTCAATAAACTGGCGGCGAAACCACCCAGATGACGACCGCCGGCTCCATTCCCGGATTGCGCCAGCGGAATGGCTTGCCCTCGAAGCGAAAGGAATCGCCTTCGCCGAGCCGATGCCATGTCCCCGATATTTCGATGTCGAACGTCCCCGACACGACATATCCAGCCTCTTCGGTCGGCCGGCGCGCCTCGCTCTTGAGCTCGGCGCCCGGCGCGAAGACGGAACGCAGCATCTCGAAGCTACCGCCGAGATCGGGCGACAGAAGCTCCTCCATGAGGCCGGATTCGCTTGTGCCAAGGGTGCGGCGGCTGCCGGCCCGCACGACCGCGCCGCGCTCGCTTTCGACAGGCACGTCGTGGCCGAAGAACAGGCTGACCGGCACGCCGAACAGTTCGCCGAAAGCCCGGAGATCACTGAGCGACGGTGTCGACAGGCCGCGTTCGACCTGGCTGACCCAGCCGACCGACCGGCCGAGTTTCAGGGCGATCTCGGCGAGCGTCAACCCTCGCGCCTTGCGCAGCGCCCTGATGTCGCTGGCCAGCAATCGCTCGTAATTTCCCTGCAATGCTTTCGCTGTAGTTGGAGGCAAATCGCGCTCTCGTGAAAAAATCCCATCAAATTTCATGAGATGCCGGAGCGGTGAAAAAATCAAGCGGATTTTCACGGGTGCACAAGATTTGCTTGCGCGATTTTGGCGGTTCATGCAAAGGCTCGGCCGCGAGCGGCGAGTGGGGACGTCCGATCGGGACACAGGGTAAGGACGGCCCATGCTTGGAAAGAAGGCTCGAATCACGGTTGATGCCGAGATCGTCGACGACGCGATCGTATCGCGCCGGTCGGTGCGCGCTTTTCTGCCCGACATGGTCGACGACAACACGATCCGCGACATACTGGCGGTCGCGGCACGCGCCCCTTCCGGCACCAATATGCAGCCATGGCGGGTCTATGTCACCAAGGGTGACACCAAGCAGCGGATATCGGATGCCATCCTGAATTCCGGCATCCGTGCTGAAAAGGCCGATTGGGACGAATATCGCTATTATCCCACGCAGTTCTTCGAACCCTACCTGACCCGCCGCCGCGCCAACGGTTTCGGGCTCTACGGCGCGCTCGGCATCGGTCGCCGCGAGGTCGACAAGATGCGTGCCCAGCACGACCGCAACTTCGTCTTCTTCGACGCGCCGGTCGGCATGATCTTCACCATCGACCGCCGGCTTAACCAGGGTTCCTGGATCGACTACGGCATGTTCCTGCAGAACATCATGGTTGCCGCGCGGGGCAGGGGCTTGCACACCTGTCCGCAGGCGGCGTTCGCGCCCTATCACCGGCAGATCAGGCCGGTGCTCGGCATTCCCGACGAGGAGATCGTCGTCTGCGGCATGGCGCTCGGTTATGAAGATACGTCGAAGCCCGAAAACGCCTTCCGAACCGACCGCGTGCCGCTGGAGGAATGGGTGACGTTCAGCGAGTAGGCCGCTGCTGCGCTGCGACATCCGCTATTCCGTGTTCATCTGGGCGCCATGGCCGCTGACATGGGCGCCATCCTGCGGCGTCAGCTTGAGATAGGCTGATAGCGCGCACAGCGTGATGACACCCTCGATCACGAACAGTATCCGGAAGTCATTGGCGACGGCCGGGCCGCCGCCGGCCAGAAACGATAGTGCCGCGGCGGCCAGGCCGACGCTGATCGCCACCGCCAGTTGCCACAATATGTAATAGAGCGCGCTGAAGCGGGCGAGCTGATCGGGCGCGATGTCGGAATAGGCAAGGTTGCCGGTCGACGCCCATTGCGCGGAACGGAAGACGCCGAAGATGAAGATGTAGGCAAGCACGATCCACACCGGTGTGGTCGCCTGCATCAGGGCAAAGCCCGCAACCATGGCCGCGACGACGGGCGTGTTGAAAACCAGCACGCGGCGGAAACCGAAGCGGTTGAGCAGGCGAGGCATGAAGACACGCATGACCACCGACCCGACCGCGGCGACGAAGGTCAGCGATCCCGCCTGTACCGCGCTCATGCCGAAGCCGAGCTGGAACATCAGCGGCAGCAGGAAGACGACGGAGCTGAGGCCGATCGTGTCCAGACCGCCGCCGGTGAGGAAGGAGATGCGGAAGGTGCGGATGCGCAGGAGCTTGAGGTCGAGCAAGGGATTGCGCACGCGCAGGCAATAGAACGAGGCGACCGTCAGGATGACCAGCGCCAGGGCAAGCTCGGCCGCGATCACGCCGGCGGCCGCATCTTTCGCCGCCAGCGAATCCATGCCGAAGACAAGCAGGACCATGCCGCTGCCGACCAGCAGGAAGCCCGGGAAATCGAACGGTGTGCGCACGGGTTTGGTCACCGTCGGAAACAGCGAGGCGGCAAGGACAGCCGCGGCCAGCGCGAAGGGCACGTTGATGAAGAAGATCCAGCGCCAGGAAATGTAAGTGGTCAGCGCGCCGCCGACGAGCGGACCGACGAGCGGGCCGGACTGGCCGGCCAGCGAGATATACATGTTGATCTTCAGCGTCCGGCTTCTAGGGAAGGTCGACAGGATGACGACCTGACCGAGCGTGCCCATCAGCGCGCCGCCGAAGCCCTGCAGCGCGCGGGCGCCGACCAGCGTCCAGATGTTGTCGGACAGGCCGCACAGCGCCGACGAGGCGGCGAATACCAGCAGCGCAAAGCAGTAGACGTTGCGCAGGCCGAAGCGGTCGGCAGCCCAACCGCCGAGCGGCATCGAGATGATCAGGCTGGCGACGTAGACCGTGATCAGCAGGCCAAGCTGGCTCGGTGGACGGCCAAGGCTTTCGCTGATGCCGGGCAGTGCCGTCACCACGACATTCTGGTCGAGACTGGTCATGAACACGCCGCAGGCGACCGTCAGCGGCAGCAGGAGCAGGGCTCTGGCTGGCACATCGGCGCGATCGGTGACGCCGGCGGATATTTCTGCGGTCATGGAGATATTCGAACCAAACGGATGCGCGGATTCTGGACGGGTTTTGTTACCCTTCGGACCGGCTTGACGGCCATATCACGCCATTATGGCGGCCGCCGGCGCATTGCTGTAGCGTCAGAGCCGGCCGGCCTTGATGCCAGAATTCGTCGACCCCGAGCCTACTGTACCTCGTAGCCGACTTCCTCGCTGGCGTGACACAGCGCCTTCCAGAAGGAGCGCGCGAAAGAACGGAAGACGTAGATGTCGAACTGGTCGCCGCCGGTGCGTTGGATCTGGGCGAAGACATCGTGATGGGTGGTCGAGCGGCCGGCGCCGAGCGGGAAGGCCGGCAGCGCGAAATCGATGGCGAAGAACTTCGCCAGCACCCATTCGGCCTTCGGTCCGGCGATGCGGATCACGCTGCGGCCATGCGAAAGATCGGTCACCGTGCCGATGGCGGGGGTCACCACGCCCGCGAAAGCCGCGGCCAGCCCCTCGGCTTCGTCGGCTACGGTGAACTTTCCCGGTGCGAAACCGAATGCCGATTTGGCGCCATTGGTGGCGCCACCGCCGGCACCGTCGGGCAACGTAAGCCCGGTGACGGCGCGGATGCCTGATATCAGTTTCTTCTCTTCGCCCGGCCAGGCGGCGAGCTGCACGATCGAACCCGGTCTCGTCTCGGTCAGGATGACCTCGACACCATGTTCGAAATTGCCGTGCGAGCCGACATGGAATTCCGGTTCCAGCGGTGAAAGGCGCTCAACCATGCATGCGGCTCCCGTCCGGATCGTAGAAGTGGTTGGAAACGATCTCGACCGGTCCGAACCGGTTGCGCAGCGGATCGGAGACATGGGCGCGCGAGCCGTGCCTGGCCTTGCCGCCTTTGATCAGCGCCAGCGCGATGTGCTTGCCGAGCGCCGGCGAATAGCAGCAGGCCGTGATGTGGCCGATGGAGCCGTGCGGGTTGGACTCGTCAAGCTCCTCGACGAGATGCGCGCCGCCGTTGAGCGGCCTGTTGTCGAGCGAGACCAGGCCGACAAGTTCCAGCCGGTCGGGCGAGATGAGGCCCTCGCGGTCCATCATCGCCGAGCCGATAAACGGCTTCTTCTTCGACAGCATCCAGTCGAGATGCAGGTCGCGCGCCGTGGTGCGGCCGTCGATCTCGGCGCCCGTCACATGGCCTTTCTCGATGCGCATGGTGCCCAGCGCTTCCAGTCCGTAGGTTACCAGTCCGAACGGCTTGCCGGCCTCGATAAGCGCTTCCCAGACATGCGTGCCATGGTCGGCGCCGCAATAGACCTCGAACGCCATTTCGCCGGAAAAGGACAGCCGGCAGATCATCACCGGCACGCCAGCGATCTGGCCATGCACGATGCCCATGAACGGCAGCGCCGCATTGTCGACAGCGGTGCCGGCGACGCAGCCGGCCAGGATCTGCCTGGCTTTCGGCCCGCCGATCGCGGCACCCGCCCACTGGTCGGTCACGGAGGTGACATGAACCTTGAGCTCCGGCCAGACCACATCGAGGAAATATTCCAGATGCTGCATAACCTTGCCGGCATTGGCCGTGGTGGTGGTCATCAGGAAATCCTGTTCGCCGAGCCGCCATGTGGTACCGTCGTCGAAGGCCAGTCCGTCCTCGCGCAGCATCAGCCCGTAGCGCGCCTTGCCAACGGCCAGCGTGGAAAACATGTTGGTGTAGACACGGTCGAGGAATTCGGCCGCGTCCGGACCTTGCACCGCGATCTTGCCCAGCGTCGAAACATCGACGATGCCGGCGCTTTCGCGCGTCGCCCTGGCCTCGCGCACATAGGCCTGCTCGACCGTTTCGCCGGCAAGGCCGTAGATCATCGGCCGGTACC
Source organism: Mesorhizobium sp. BR1-1-15 (assembly GCF_020165475.1). NCBI lineage: Bacteria > Pseudomonadati > Pseudomonadota > Alphaproteobacteria > Hyphomicrobiales > Phyllobacteriaceae > Mesorhizobium > Mesorhizobium sp. BR1-1-15. The sequence goes on from NZ_JAIUIF010000021.1 coordinate 23,249, forward strand.
ACAGGCCGGCGGAATACATGGTTGCGCCATTGGCGACATGCCAGTCATGCATCGGCGTCAGCCGTTCGGGCTTGAGGTCGCCGAAGCGCTCCGCCGCCAGTGATCCGATCGAAACCGGTGCAAAAGGCGCCCGGAAGCGTGTCGTGCCGACTTCCGGGATCGGCTTGCCCAGCGCCTCGGCCATGATGGCCAGGCCGGGGACGTTGGAATTCTTGCCCTGGTCGGTCGCCATGCCGAGCGTGGTGTAGCGTTTCAGATGCTCGACCGAGACGAAGCCTTCGCGGTGCGCCAGCCGCACGTCCTCCGACGTCACGTCGTGCTGGAAGTCGACGAAGCTCTTGCCGCTGGCCCTGATCTCGAACACCGGCGCCGGATCGGGATCGCAAGCTACGGATTTGACCGAGGGCAGTGCGGCCGGCGTGGCTTGCGCGCCTGCCGCGGCAAGGCCCGCGGCGCGGCCCTCGGTCATCGCTTCGGGGGTGGAAAAGCTGCCGGTGAAGGCGCCTGCGCCAATCCAGTTCTGCGTCGGCTTCGGCGGCAGGAAGGCTTGTCGGGCGGCATTCCACTCCGCCTTGGCGCCGGCCTGGCTGGCCAGATGAATAGTTGGCGACCAGCCCCCCGACATCAAGAGGCAGTCGGCATGGATGCTGCGGGCGTCGCCAGTGAGCGTGCCGTTGGCCATGTCGAAGCGCTGCAGCTTGACGCCGGAGAGCGCCTTGCCGCCCTCAGTGGCGATCACGGCATGGCCGGGAAAGATCTCGGCTCCGGTTTCCTCGGCCAGTTTGCGCATTTCTCCCGAAAGCTCGGGGCGGACGTCGATAATCGCGGCAATCCTTGCGCCGGCCTTCTTCAGCGCCAGGGCGCAGCGATAGGCGCTGTCATTGTTGGTGAACAGCGCGACCGTCTGCCCCGCCAGCACGCCGAATTCGTTGGCGTAGCGCTCCGCGGCATGCGCCAGCATCACGCCCGGGCGGTCATTGCCCGGGAATACAAGCGGCCGTTCGAAAGCGCCGGTGGCCAGCACTACCGATCGGGCGCGGATCGCCCAATAGCGATGGCGCGGTTCGCCCTTGCCGGGTGTCTCCTTGTGATCGGTGACGCGCTCAAGGGCGGCAAGCGTATTGCTGTCGTAGTAGCCCCAGACCGTCGTGCGCGGCAGAAGCCGGACGTTGTCGTAACCCTCGAGCTGGGCCACGGTTCGCCTGGCCCAGTCGGCCGCCGGCAAGTCATCAATCGTCTCGTTCGACCAGTTGGCCGAGCCGCCGAAACGCGGATCGAGTTCGGCAAGAATGACGCGCGCGCCCTGGTCAGCAGCAGCCTTGGCGGCCGTCAGCCCGGCAGGGCCGGAGCCGACCACCAGCACGTCGCAAAAGGCGTTCATGCGCTCATAGCGCGCCGGGTCGGCCGCGGAACCGGCACGGCCGAGGCCGGCGGCGCGGCGGATGAAATGCTCGCAAAACATCCAGAAGCGCGTGCCCTTCAGCGGCCCGATCACCGGACCCATGAAGGTCTTGTAGTAGAAGCCGGCCGACAGGAGCTTGCCGCCGAGCTGGTTGACGGCGCTGACGTCCCAGGCCAGCGACGGAAAACGGTTCTGGCTGACGGCGACCAGCCCGTCATGAATCTCGACCATGGTCGCCGCGATGTTGGGCTCGCGGACCTCGCCCTTCAGCACCGTCACCAGCGCGTTCGGCTCTTCCACGCCTGCTGTCAGGAGGCCGCGCGGGCGGTGGTATTTGAACGAGCGCCCGTAAAGCGTGACGCCGTTGGCCAGCAGCGCCGAAGCCAGCGTATCGCCGGCATGGCCGGTGTAGGGCGTGCCATCAAAGGTGAAGCGGATGGTCTTCAGCCGGTCGATGCGGCCGCCGGTCTCGGTCCGGCGCGGGCTCACGATCTGCCCTCCGCCTTGCGCCGCGCGACCGGACCGTGATCGCCGCGTGCGAAGGCGACGCTGGAAATCTCATGCGTCAGCGTGTTGCGCACGACCCTGAGATGCGCGCGACAGCCGCCGGAATGCTGCCAGATCTCGTTGTGGTCTCCGGCCGGGTTCAGCCGGTCATAGACATAGGCGTTCCAGGCTTCGAAGTTCTGCGAGGCGGGGTCGGGACGCTCGCGGTTGCCGTCACCCTGGTAGGTGAACTCGATGACGTCGCGCGGGCCGCAATAGGGACAAGTGATCAACATCGGATATTCCTGGTGCAGCCTTGCTTGGTGAAGCCTTGCTTGGAGAGATATTGTTCAGTGCAGTCTGGGATTGGCGCCCTGGCCTTTGTCGTCGATCACCAGGCCGCGATGGAAGCGGTCGAGCGTGAAGGGGGCGTTGAGGTCATGCGGCTCGTCCTTGGCGATGGTCCAGGCAAAGCACCAGCCGGAGGCGGGCGTCGCCTTGAAGCCGCCATAGCACCAGCCGCAGTTGAGATACATGCCGGGCAGGGGCCCGGTGGTGATGATGGGCGAGCCGTCCATCGACATGTCGCAGACGCCGCCCCAGGAGCGCAGCATGCGCACGCGGGCAAGCCCCGGGAACAGCGCCAGCATCTCGCTCATCACCTCGTCGACGATGGGCAGGTTGCCGCGCTGGGCGTAGCTGTTGTAGCCGTCGATGTCGCCGCCGTAGACGAGGCCGCCCTTGTCCGATTGCGACATGTAGAAATGGCCCATGCCGAACGTGACGACCGTATCGATGAAGGGCTTCAGCGATTCGGTGACGAAGGCCTGCAGCACATGGCTCTCGATCGGCATCGTCTCGATGCCGGCAAGCTGCATCACCCGGCCGGTGCTGCCGGCCACCGCGACCGCCACCTTCTTGGCGCGGATGTCGCCGCGTGATGTGGTGACGCCGGTGATGCGGTCGCCGTCGCGCAGGAAGCCGGTGACCTCGCAATTCTCGATGATGTCGACGCCGCGCCGGTCGGCGCCGCGCGCATAGCCCCAGGCCACGGCGTCGTGGCGGGCGGTGCCGGCGCGCCGCTGCATCAGGCCGCCGACCACGGGGAAGCGTGCATCACTGGAAATATCGAGCGCGGGGATCAGGCGCTTGATTTGCGCCGGCGTCATCAGTTCGGCGTCGACACCGAGATGGCGCATGGCGTTGCCGCGCCGTGCATAGTCGTCGAACTGGGCCGGCGTGTGCGCCAGGTTCAGGCAGCCGCGCTGCGAGAACATGACGTTGTAGTTGAGATCGTGCGACAGGTTCTCCCACAGCTTCATCGAATGCTCGTAGAAGCGGGTGTTGGCGGGCAGCAGATAGTTGGAGCGCACGGCGGTGGTGTTGCGGCCGACATTGCCGGAGCCGAGCCAGCCTTTTTCCAGCACCGCGACATTGGTGATGCCGTGTTCCTTGGCGAGATAATAGGCGGTCGACAACCCGTGCCCGCCGCCCCCGATGATGATGACGTCGTAGGATGCCTTCGGGTCCGGCTTGCGCCAGGCCGGCTTCCAGTCCTTGTTTCCCTTGAGCGCGTTCGCGAGCAGCGAAAGGGCCGAGTACTCTGCCATGGATATGATGTCCGTTTCGGGCGATGCGGCAGACTATAGAGCAGGCCGCACGCGCAAAGCCAATATTGCGCCATCGCCTTTCGACTGGCCGACGCTCCGGCCACCGCCAGATCAGCGCAGGTGCGGTCGGATCAGGGCAAACGAATCCGGGTTAACGGGTTCCTTCGACGGTACGCTGTTGATGGAGCATTGAACGGAAAACCCGCCTGTGCGGCGGGTCGTTGGCGCAACTCAGCACCATGACCGAATATCTACCATAGCTGCCTTCACCCAGTCAAGAAAAAATTCCTATCATAAAAAGTGCCGGCGCGCGGGATTGGCCGCCATCGGGCCCCTTGTTGCCCCGAGTTCGGAGCCCTGGCGGTCGGATGCGACGGCTTGCCCCATGATATGGCCGTCTTTATCAAGGACAGGCAAATTCAATTGCCATTGCCGCCTTGAGTCGCCAACAAATCATGTTTTTCAAATTGCTTCGTCTCGTCTTGATGTTCGCGCTTGTCGTTTCGGCGCCGCTTTCGTTCGATGCGTCGGCGCAAGGGCTTGGCCAGGCGCCTGCCGGACTGGTCGCCGACCAGCAGAAAATCCTTCAGGACCTGACGACCAAGACCGATAATTTCGACAAGAAGATCCAGCAGGACGGCGACGACGACGCCACTCTCGTCGATATCCGCCTGCAACTCGAGGAACTGTCGCGGCAATCGCTGAACAGCGCGCTGGCCTTCCGCACCCGCCTTAGCGAGATCAACAGCCGGCTCGAGCAGCTTGGCCCGGCACCCGCCGCAGGCCAGCCGCCGGAACCCGACATCGTCAGCACCGAGCGCCAGGCGCTGGTCTCCGAAAAGGCCGAGATCAACGCGGTCATCGCGCAGGCGCAGACGCTGTCGATCCGCATCAGCGGGATGATCGACAAGATCGGCAACATGCGCAGCGCGCTTTTCCGCAATCTCCTGACCAAGCGCTATGTGCTGTCGGATGCGCTGAGCCCACAGGTCTTTTCCGACGCCCGCGACGAGTTCGGCAATTTCTACAAGGCGGTCTCGTCCTGGCTGAGCTTCGCCTTCAGGTTCAAGTTCCAGGCCATTCTGGCGGCAACCTTCGTGGCGCTCGGGCTGGCCTTGGTGCTTCTGGTCGGCGGCAGGCGGTTGTTTGGACGGGTGTTCGAAGCCGATCCGTCCAATGAGGATCCGTCCTATCTCAGCCGCCTGTCGGTGGCTTTCTGGTCGACATTGCTGCCGACGCTGGCGGTCGGCGCCTTCCTGGGCTCGACGATTTTCTTTTTCAATTATTACAACGTTTTGCGCGGCGACATTGGCCTCTTCCTCAACGCGCTGGCGACCGTCATCGGGGTGGTGTTCTGCGTCAATCGGCTGGCCAATGCGGCGCTCGAGCCACGGCTGCCGAACTGGCGCCTGATCCCGGTCGAATCCGGCCCGGCGCGTTGGCTGGTGCGCCTGACCACCGCCATGGCCGTGGTCATCAGCGTCAACACCTTCCTGTCCGTCATCAACGACAAGATGGGATCGCCGCTGTCGCTGACGATCGCGCGCAGTTTCGTGGCCACCATCGTCGTCGGCATCATCCTGATCCTGATGGCGATGCTGCGGCCGTTCAAGGCCCGTGACGGCAGCTGGCGACCTTGGCCGGCATGGCTGCGCTACCTGGCGCTGGCTCTGGGGCTCTTCACCATCATAGCCGCCTTGCTTGGCTATATCGGCCTTGCGCTGTTCGTGTCGCTGCAGGTGGTGGTCACCGGCACGGCGCTCGTCACCGCTTATATCGGCTTCCTGTCGGCACAGGCGATCGGCGACGAGGGCGCCTTCGCCAATACGTCGGTCGGGCGCTGGCTGTCGGCCAATTCCAGCTACGAGGACACCGCGCTCGACCAGCTCGGCCTTGTCGTCAGCGTCGCCATCAATGTGATGATCGTGCTGGTCTTCCTGCCGCTGATCCTGTTGATGTGGGGCTTCCAACCGGGCGACATCCAGGCCTGGGCTTACAAACTGGCGACTGGGATTAATATCGGTTCGGTGACGATTTCGGTCACCGGCATCCTTTCGGGCATCGTCGTCTTCATCATCGGCTATTTCCTGACGCGCTGGTTCCAGGGCTGGCTCGACGGTTCGGTGATGGCGCGCGGCAAGGTCGACACGGGCGTGCGCAACTCGATCCGGCTGGCCGTCGGCTATGCCGGCGTGGCACTCGCGGCACTGATCGGCATCTCGGCGGCGGGCATCGATCTGTCCAGCCTGGCGCTGGTCGCCGGCGCGCTGTCCCTCGGCATCGGCTTTGGCCTGCAGAACGTGGTGTCGAACTTCGTCTCGGGCCTGATCCTGCTGGCCGAGCGGCCGTTCAAGGTCGGCGACTGGATCGTCGCCGGCGACATCAGCGGCACCGTCAAGAAGATCAGCGTGCGCGCCACCGAGATCGAGACCTTCCAGCGGCAGTCGGTGATCCTGCCCAATTCGAACCTGATCAACAACGCCGTCGGCAACTGGACGCACCGCAACAAGCTCGGCCGCATCGACATCAAGGTCGGCGTCGCCTATGGCAGCGACGTCAAGCAGGTGCACGCCGTCCTGCTCGAGATCGCCCGCGGTCATCCGCTGGTGCTGAAGAACCCCGAACCCTTCGTGCTGTTTTCCAATTTCGGGCCTGCCGCGCTGGAATTCGAGATCCGCGTGTTCCTGGCCGATGTGATGAACGGCAATATCGTGCAGAACGACATCCGCTTCACCGTGCTGGAAACATTCAGCGACCAGCATATCGAGATACCCTCGACGCCACGCGCCGTCGTCGAGCCCAAGCATGCCAAGGCCTGGCCGACCGACGACGACAAGATCGAGGCCGATTTCGCCGAGCAGGAACGAGCAAAGGCGGAGGCCGCGGCCGAGGCCAAACGTCTAGCCAGATCGGGACGCAAGGCGAAGAAGCCTGATCCGGATTAGATCGGCGATCGGAAGGTTTCAGGCCGTCGAAACCAATTGCGGCATGAATGCGGCATTCAGTTGCGGTTCAGCTTCCATCTCATATAAGCTCCCATGCAAAGGCGAGAATGCCTTGCGAAATGCAACAGAGGCGGTGGGAACACCGATATTGCACATGTGGAAGTCTCTCGTCGCTGCCGTCGCCTTGCTCGCCGTGAGCGGCTCGGCCCATTCCGCCAGCGCGGTCAACAAGGACGCCGAGACCCGCACGCTGATCGTGACGGAAGGTGGCAGCAAGACCGACCTGGCGTTGGCCGCCGGCGAAACCGTGGAATTTTGCCCGAATGGCTGTTTCGTCACCTTGCCCAATGGCGACCTCGAAGCCCTGACCGGCTCGGAAACGGTCGAGATCTCGGGCGGCGTCGCCCGCATCAAGTAATTTCGACGGCATGCCTTGAAAGGCCGGACATTTGTCCGGCCTTTTATTGTTTTCGGTAGCGGTTGTTTAACAATGACGCCGGAAATACCGCGGCGACAGCCGCCCACAACCGGGCGTTTTAACGTTCGTTACGCCATCTCCCCGCTATACGTCTTGCGAAGACGCCGACAAACGGCGCGGCGGGTTCGAGGCAGGGCAGGACGACATGGACGCGCGGTCCGACGGAAACGCAATACCGCTTGCGGTCGATCTCGACGGAACGCTGATCGCGACCGACCTGCTATGGGAAGGACTGTTCATCCTTCTCAAGAAGAACCCGCTCTACATTTTCCTCGTGCCTTTCTGGGCCGCCGCCGGGCCGGCCCGGCTGAAGCAAGCCATCGCCCAGCGCGTCGATATCGATCCCGCGTCGCTGCCTTACCGCGCGCCATTGCTCGACCGCATACGGGCCGAGCATGCCGAAGGCCGCAAGATCGTGCTGGCGACAGGCACGCCGCGCAAATTCGCCGACGCCATCGCTCGCCACCTCGGTGTCTTCGACAGGGTGCTGGCGACGGACGGGGTCGACAATCTGACTTCCGGCAAGAAGCGTGCCTCGCTTATTGCGGCCTATGGCGATGGCGGCTTCGATTATGCCGGCAACAGCCGCCATGATCTCAAGGTTTTCGATGCGGCACGCAGCGCGATCGTGGTGGCGCCGGATCGCCACGCCGCGCGCTGGCAGGCTGCGCATGGCGCCGAAACCATGTCGGCGCCGAAACCGACACTGCGTACCATCGTCAAAATGCTGCGCGTGCATCAGTGGCTGAAGAATTCGCTGATCGCGGTGCCGATGGTGCTGTCGCACGAATATTTCAACGCCGGCATGATCTGGGAGTGCGTGCTGGCGTTCATCTCGTTCAGCGCGGTGGCGTCGGCCATCTACATCCTCAACGACTTCTTCGACCTGGCGCTTGACCGCAAGCATGCCACCAAGCGTAACAGGCCATTCGCCAGCGGCGCGCTCTCTATCCCGTTCGGGATCGGCGCGATCGCGGTGCTGCTGGCGATCGGCATCGGCACAGGGCTGTTTCTGTCGCCCGAATTCCTCGCCGTGCTCGGCGGCTACATGGCTGTCACCATGGCTTATTCGCTGTCATTCAAGCGCATGCTGCTGGTCGACGTGCTGACGCTGGCCGGCCTCTACACGATCCGCGTTCTGGCGGGCGCGGCCGCGACCGGCGTCGAGGTCTCGTTCTGGCTGCTCGCCTTCTCGATCTTCTTCTTCCTGTCGCTGGCGCTGGTGAAGCGCTTCGTCGAATTGCGCACCACGGCCATTCCACCCGGCGAGCGCATTGCCGGGCGCGGATATCGCACCGAGGACCAGGAGATCGTCGCCCAGGCCGGCATGGCTTCGGCCTTCTCCTCGGCACTGGTGCTGGCGCTCTACATGGACAGTGTCGCGGTGCGTGAGCTCTACCCGCATCCCTGGCTGATCTGGCCGCTGCCGCCGATCGTGCTTTATCTCACCATGCGGGTCTGGATCCTGGCGCGTCGCGATGAGATGCATGACGATCCGGTCGTGTTCATCATCCGCGACTGGCGCAGCCAGATCGTGGTGCTGATCGGCGCCGTGCTGCTGGTGATTGGGGGCTGGTAGACATGGCCGGCGAGCGCTTCGACAGCTTCGGGCGCGCGACGTTGCCCACGCCCCGCGTCATCGGCATCGATGACGCGATCGTGTTGCTGAAGGGCGGCCAGGCCAGGCAAGCCTCGCTGCTTGCCTATGGCAATGGCAGATCCTACGGCGATTCCTGCCAGAACGAGGCCGGCGCGGTCGTCGACATGCGGCCGCTGAACCGCATCCGCGCCTTCAATGCCGAGACCGGCCTTCTCGAAGCGGATGCGGGCGTGCTTTTGTCCGACATCATTGCCCACGCCGCGCCCTACGGCTTCTTCCCGGCAGTCGTTCCGGGCACGCAGTTCGTCACGCTCGGCGGTGCCATTGCCAACGATGTCCACGGCAAGAACCATCACCGGCGCGGCACGTTCGGCTGCCATGTCGAAAGCTTCACGCTGCTGCGGTCCGATGGACGGACCTACCGCTGTTCCGCCACGGACAATCCGCGGTTGTTCCGGGCGACGATCGGCGGCATGGGGCTGACAGGCCTGATCCTGTCGGCCTCGATTCGGTTGATGCGGGTGCATTCCCTCGACATCATCGAGAAGGTGACGCCGTTTCGCGACCTGGGCGAGTTCTTCGACCTGGCCGAGGCGGCGGACCAGGCCAATGAATATGCCGTCGCCTGGATCGATCAGCTCGCCGGCGGCCGGGGCAGCGGGCGCGGCCTGCTGTTCACGGGCAATCACGCCGAGCATGGCTCGCATACCGCCGCGCGCGCCGGCGGCAATTTCGCGGTGCCGTTCCAGCCGCCGTTCAATGTGCTCAGCCGACCGTTCCTGAGCGCCTTCAATGCGGCCTACCGATGGAGGAAGGGCCGCTCTGCCGCGCCGCGCCAGGTCGGTTACCAGGGCTTCTTCTTCCCGCTGGACGGCGTGCGCGATTGGAACAGGCTTTACGGTCCGAACGGGCTGTTCCAGCACCAGAGCGTTGTGCCGGAAGAAGCCGCGCGTGAAGCGGTGCCGGCGCTGCTCGCGGCTGCCAGGCGGGCGGGGCAGGGCTCGTTCCTCACTGTTCTGAAACGCTTCGGCGGCGTCCGATCCCCGGCGCTGCTCTCCTTCCCGCGGCCTGGCTACACGCTGACGCTGGATTTCCCCAACAGGGGAGCCGCGACCCTGGCATTGCTGGATGAACTCGACCGCATCGCCATCGGAGCCGGCGGAGCGGTCAACCCCTACAAGGATGCGCGCATGAGTGCCGCAACCTTCGCCGCGTCCTTTCCGGAGTGGTCGCGGCTGGAGGCGCAGCGCGATCCGGCCTTCATGTCCGGCTTCTGGGCGCGCACCGCGAAAAACATCGACCTGGGAAGGCGGGGCGCCGAGGCCGCCGAATAGATAAAATTGAAATGGATCTTGGTTAGCGACTGGTTAACGAGGAGATTTACTCAAAATATCCTTGTGAGTTCACGAAATCTTTTCGGGTTTGTAATAGAAGGCGTCACGGGTGGGTGAGCAGCTATGAAATATATCGTCTTCATTCTCTTTACGGTCATGACCAATGCGGCCGCGCAGCTGATGCTGAAGCAAGGCATGATGTCGCTTGGACCGATCTCGTTCGAAGGCGCCAACCCGCTTATCAGGCTTTTGCAGATCGTCTTCAGCCCCTGGGTGTTCCTCGGCCTGTGCACCTTCGTCATTTCCATGGCCTCGCATCTCTACGTGCTGTCCAAGGTCGAGCTTTCCTTTGCCTACCCGTTCCTTAGCCTCGCCTATGTCGCCGTCGCGGTCTTCGCCTATTTCGTCTTTCGCGAGGACCTCAATGGCTGGCGCATCGCGGGTATCGGCTGCATCTGCGTGGGCACGGTGCTGATCGCCCAAAGCGGCCGAGACCTGGGTGACCACGGGCATGACGAGCAGACCGTTTCCATCACCTCCGACAAGATCGGCACCAGCGAGATCGTTCGATGAGACATGTGATTTTCGGCGGCGACGGCTTTGTCGGTCGCCACCTTGCCCCGAAGCTCGTGGCGGATGGCGAGGAGGTTGTCGTCGCCGACATCGTCAAGAGCGATCTTGCGCATTATCGCAACGCCGGCTTCATCCATTGCGACGTGACCGATCCCGCATCGGTGGCGGCGGTCGGGCTGAAGGCCGATGACATGATCTACAATCTGTCGGCAAAGATGCTGTCGCCGATCCAGGTGCGCGCCAAGCGGCACGATTTCTTCTTTCCGGTCAATTTCCATGGCACCGAGCATATCATGCAGGCGATGGACAAGGCCGGCGCACCCAGGCTTGTCCACTACACGACCGACATGATCTACGGCCATACGGTCACCTTCCCGATGACCGAGGAGCATCCGGTCGCGCCGCTCGGCGAATATGGCTGGTCGAAGCAGAAGACGGAGGAACTGGCCGCCGAATGGCGCAAGCGCGGCATGTCGATCTCGCTGTTTCGTCCGCGCCTGATCATCGGTCCCGGCCGCCTCGGCATCCTTGAAAAGCTGTTCAAGCTGATCGACTGGAACCTTCCGGTGCCGCTGATCGGCTCGGGCCGGAATCCATACCAGTTCATTTCTGTTTTCGATTGTGCGGAAGCGGCCCGCGCGGCCTGGAAAGCCGGCGTACCGAACGAGGCCTATAATCTGGGTTCGCTCAACCCGCCGCCGGTCAGGAAATTGCTCGGCGACCTGATCAGGCATGCCGGTTCGAAATCGATCCTGATCCCGACACCGGGCTGGGCGGTGAAGCGCACGCTGGACCTGCTCGACCTGATGAACCTGCCGATCATGGATCCGGAGCAATATCTGATCGCCGACGAGGAGTGCGTGCTCGACGTCTCCAAAGCGGGACGCCAGCTCGGCTGGGTGCCGCAACATCGCGACGAGGACATGCTGATCGCCGCCTACAGCGAATACCGCGCCAGGAAGGCCGGCCACGCCGTCGCCACCAAACATGTGCCCGCCGAATAGCAGCCCGCCAACAGTTTCATTTGCGCACGATCCCCGATCCTGCGCGCGGACAGGAGATTGAAATGACCGTCATGGCCAAGCCCGATCAGGCGAGCGCACGCACCATGGTCAGCGCGCCGGCGCTGTCGCCAGCCACCATCGCCAAGCCTGACCTGATCAGCGTCGAGCAGGCCAAGGCGATGGACGTCGCTGCGATGACGGACCTGTTCAAGGCGCATCTCAACCCGGGCCAGCTGCATTTCATGAAGCTGCTCGGCTTCCACAAGGTCAAGATCGAGCGCGCCGAGGGCATGTTCTACATCGACCAGAACGGCCGCAAGATCCTGGATTTCTTCGGCGGCTTCGGTTCGCTGGCCTTCGGCCACAACCATCCGCGCATCCTCGAAGCGCGGAAAAAATTCCAGGAGGAGAAGCGCCAGGAGATCGCCATCGCCTTCATGTCGCAATATGCGGCCGCGTTGGCCCACAACATCGCCAAATGTTCGCCCGGCGATCTCGACATGGTGTTTCTGGGCTCGTCCGGCTCGGAAGCGATGGAAGCGGCGGTAAAACTCGCCGAGCGTGCCGCCGGTCCGAAGCGGCCCAAAATCGTCTATGCCGAGAATTCCTTCCACGGCAAGACCAAGGGTGTGCTGGCGATCACCGACGGCCAGCTCTACCGCGCCGATTTCAAGGTGGCCGACAATGCGGTCCGGATTCCGTTCGCCGACATCGAAGCGGTCGAGCGCGCATTCCGCTCCGATCCCGAGATCGGCGTCATCGTGCTGGAAACCATCCAGGGCGGCGGCGGCATCATCCAGGCGCCCGCGGAATATTGGCAGAAGCTGCGCGCATTGTGCGATCAATACGGTGTGCTGTGGGTGGCCGACGAAGTGCAGTGCGGCTATGGCCGCGCCGGCCGCTTCTATGCCTTCGAACATTATGGCGTCGTTCCCGACGTGACGGCGCTCGCCAAGTCGCTCGGCGGCGGCAAGGCGGCGGTCGGCGCGATGGTCGCCAGGCGCGAGATCTATATGAAAGCCTATGGCACGCCGAAGACGGCGATGATCCATGCCATGGCGACTTTCGGCGGCATGGGCGAGGCCTGCGTCACCTCGATCGAAGCGCTCAACGTTCTCTATGACGAGGGCCTGATCGACAATGCCGCCGCTACCGGCGAGTACCTTTTGCAGCGCCTCCAGGCACTGAAGGACAAATACCCCAAGATCATCAAGGACGTCCGCGGCAAGGGGCTCATGATCGGGCTCGAGTTCCATGATTTCTCGCAGACCTTGCCCACGGTGTTGCGGCCGGTGGTCAGCGTGCTTGACGACAAGCTGAAGGGCTCGCTGTCGGGCTTCGTCGGCGCGCTGCTGCTGCGTGACTATGACGTGCTCGTCGCCTTCACCGAGTACAACCGCAACGTCATCCGGCTCGAGCCGCCGCTGATCTGCCAGCGCGAGCATGTCGACCGGTTTGTCGATGCTTTCGACAGCCTTTTGTCGCGCGGCATTGTGGGAATCGTGAAGGATTTCGTCAAAAGCCAGGTTCGTTGAGCCCCACGACGATGCTGACCAAGTCGCCCACTCCGCAAAACCCGCTCGACCGGCTCACAGCGGCCGGCCTGGCGTGGGGTGAGGGGACCTATGCGCGGCTGGCGGCACCCATCGGCGCGGCGGCTTTCGCGCTCTACATCCTTTTGACGGCGCTGACGGCCTGGTTGATGCCCGATTCTAATTGGGACATGCTTCCCTATCTCGCCATATCAGAGGAAGGCACATACCCCGATGCGCAGGCGCTGCATGATTATGCCTACAACACCGTCAAGGCCGGGGTCTCGGCAGGTGACTACAAGACGCTGACCGATGATGGCGGCGGCTTCCGCAGCCACATGGCGGAGAATGCCGCCGACTTCCATTCGCTGCTCGGCATGTACCGGATCAAGTTCCTCTACGCCGAGATCCTGTCGACGCTGAGCGCGGCGATGTCGCCGGTCGAGGCGATGCGGCTGGTGCAGGTAGCCTCGGTGCTGCTGTTCGGCGCGATCACGCTGCTCTGGCTGCGCTCGGAAAAGGCCCTGGCGCTGGCGCCGGTGATCGGCGCGGTGTTGATCATGGCCGATTTCGGCGATGCGGCGCGCGCCTCGACGCCGGATCTGCTGACTTCGGCACTGCTGCTCGGCGGGCTTTACGCCTATGTCAGGGGCCGCGAGGCGGCGACGGCGATCCTGCTCTTCCTCGCCTTCATGGTGCGGCCGGACAATATTGTCTTTCTTGCCGTTTTCGCCGTTCTGCTCATCGCCTTCCGGCAGAAGGCATGGGGTGCGCTGGCCGGTTTTGCGGCGTCTTTCGTCGCCTATTTCGCTATCTCGCACTGGGCACATCATCCTGGCTGGTGGCCGCATCTGTGGTTCTCCAGCGTCGCGCAGCACTACAACATGGACGGATTCGAGCCGCCGTTCTCGGTCGTTGCCTATCTCAAGGCATTTGCCGCATCGCTGCTGCGCGCCGTCAACCTGAACAGCTGGGTTGGCGTCTCGGTGCTGGCGCTGGCCGGCTGGTACGCGGCCGGCCGGACCGGCTTCCGGCTCGACCGACGCGCCGGCATTCTGTTTGCCGCGCTCGTGCTCGGCGCGCTGGCGAAATTCACCGTCTTCCCGATCCACGACACGCGCATCTATTTCCCGCATCTGGTCCCGCCATTCCTGCTGCTGGCCACCCCTTTCATGGCGCTGTGGGTGACAGTCGCCCGCGGCCAGCACCGCGCCGCCTTGCATCCAATTCCCGGAGACACGCCATGAGTTCGCTGTCCAGCCTGACGCGCATAGCGCTGTCGCTTGGCCTTCCGGCTGGTTTGCTCGACCGCGGTCCGTCGCTGCGCGGCACGAAATTCCTGGCCGGGGCGGCACTGAAAGCGCGTTTCGGCGGGACAAGGCGGCCCTTCCAGATGGTCAATGTCGGCGCCTGCGACGGCGCCCTGTTCGACGATGTCACACCCTGGCTGCATCGCATACCGGGCGCCCGTGCCCTGCTGGTCGAGCCGATCCCCTATAACCAGAAGCGCCTGCGCGCCAATTATCCCGATACCAGCCGCTTCATCATCGAGCCGGTTGCCGTCACGAAAATAAGGGGGACGATCACCGTCCACACCTTCGATGCCGCCGCGCTCGAGGCCGGCACGCTGCCGATCGAGTTCATCGGCTGCTCCTCGGTCACCGACACCAACCTGATGTCGGGCAAGAATGCCTGGGGCGAGGATGACGTGAATTTCAACAAGTTCGCGCCGTATCTCAGGGACATCGAAGTGCCATCCGAGACGTTGCAGACATTGCTCGACCGCAACGGCATAACCCATATCGACGCCTTCCTCGTCGATTGCGAGGGCGCAGACTGGATGGTCTTCGAGCAACTCGATCTCCAACGCTACCGTCCGGGCATGATCAAGGTCGAGGTCGGCGCACTGCCCGCTCAGGAGATCGGCCAGGTCGTGGTCAAGCTCAAGACCGCCGGCTACCAGGTCGGTTTCCAGGCCGAGGACATCTGGGCCTTCGCCTGACGGCAGCGATTTTCCTGATCCAAGTCGGGTCGCGACGCATCCGCGGCGTGTCGCAAACAGGCGGTAGCGCGCTCATCGTCGTCTGCATATTGTGCGCCGATCAGACGGGCGCCGACGCCGCCCGCAACAGCACTTGGAGTCGCGGGCAATGGCAGAGTTTCCGAACAAGGCGAAGGTCGTCATCATCGGCCTGGGTGGCATTGTCGGCGCGTCGATCGCCCATCACCTGATCGAACGCGGCTGGGACGACATTGTCGGTATCGACAAATCAGGCATCCCGACCGACATCGGCTCGACGGCGCACGCTTCCGACTTCTGCTACACCACCAGCCACGATTTCCTGTCCTGCTGGACGACGCTCTACTCCATCGATTTCTACGAGAAGATGGGCCATTACGCGCGCATCGGCGGCCTCGAAGTCGCGCGCGTCGGCGATGACAGCCGCATGGACGAAATCAAGCGCAAGATCGCTTCGGCCAAGGCTTTTGGCACGCGCGCCCGGCTGATCGAACCCGCCGAGATCAAGGAGAAATTTCCGCTCATCGAAGAGGCAATGGTGCAGGGCGGCCTGTGGGATCCCGACGCCGGCCTGGTCATCCCGCGCTCGCAGACGGTCGCCGGCAAGCTCGTCGACCAGGCGGAAGCCTCGGGCAAGCTCAAATCCTTCGCCAACACGCCGGCCCGGTCGCTCGTCGTCAAGGACGGCCGCATCAGCGCCGTGGTGACCGACCGCGGCACCATCGAGGCCGACTACGTCATCGTCTGCGCCGGCATCTGGGGCCGGCTGATCGCCGAGATGGTGGGCGAGGACCTGCCCGTCATGCCGATCGACCATCCGCTCACCTTCTTCGGGCCCTACAACGAGTTCGCCGGCACGGGCAAGGAGATCGGCTGGCCGCTGCTGCGCGACCAGGGCAATTCGGCCTATATGCGCGACACCGGCGACCCCAAGACCGCCGAGGGCGGGCAGATCGAATGGGGTTATTACGAAGAGACCAATCCGCGCCTTTGCCATCCGCGCGACCTGCTCGAGAAGGACCAGGCCCGGCTTTCGCCTTCGCAGCGCGATCTCGACATGGAGCAGATCCTGGCGCCGCTGGAGCGCGCCATGGAACTGACGCCGATCCTGGGCGAACTCGGCTACAACGAAAGCCATTCCTTCAACGGCCTGCTGCAGGTGACGGCGGATGGCGGCCCGTCGATGGGCGAGAGCCAGAAGGTGAGGGGGCTGTGGTATGCCGTTGCCATCTGGGTCAAGGACGGCCCGGGCATGGGCAAGCTCATCGCCGACTGGATGACGGACGGCCGCACCTCGATCGACCATCACGCCATCGACTATGCGCGCTTCTATCCGCACCAGACCAAGGAGCAGTTCATTTGGGATCGCTGCACCGAGACGGCGATGAAGGTCTACAATCCCGCCGTGCACCCGCGCGAGCCCTTCTCCAAGGGCCGCAACATAAGGCGCTCGCCCTTCTGGGAGCGCGAGAAGGAACTCGGTGGCTATTTCATGGAGCTGGGCGGCTGGGAGCGCGCGCACGGCTATGCCGCCAACGAGCATCTTCTGGAGAAATACGCCAACCGGGTGCCGGTGCGCGAGAACGAATGGGACAATCGCCATTTCTGGCGCGTGTCCAATGCCGAGCATCTGGCGATGAGCGAAGACTGCGGCATCGTCAACCTGTCGCACTTTTCGATGTATGACATCGAGGGACCTGACCACGTCGCGCTGCTGGAGTGGCTGTGCGCGGCCAAGATCGGCGGCGACAACAATATCGGCAAGGGCATCTACACCCACTTCCTAGACGAGGAAGGCATGGTGCGCGCCGACTTCACGGTCATCCGCATGGCCGACCGCTGCCGTTTGATCGATGGCGCGGACGCCGGCCCGCGCGACTTCCAGTACATGCGCCGCACCGCGCAGGATAAAGGTTTCGATGTCACCATCACCGATGTGACGGAAAAATACGTCACCATCGGCATCTGGGGCCCGAACGCGCGAGCAACCCTGCAAAAGGTGGTCGAGAATCCCGAGGGCCTTGCGCTGGAGAATTTCCCGTTCGCCGCGATCAAGCCGATCCGGATCGCCGGCAAGGACGTCACCGCCTTCCGCATCTCCTATGTCGGCGAACAGGGATGGGAACTGCACATGCGCTACGAGGACGGCCTGGCCGTCTGGGATGCGCTGCGCTCGACCGGCGTCATGCCGTTCGGCGTCGAGACCTATGCCAATACGCGGCGCATGGAAAAGAGCCTGCGTTTGCAGAATGCCGATCTGCTCACCGAGTACAACCTGCTCGAGGCCGATCTTGCCCGCCCGAAAGTCAAGGAGAACGACTTCTGCGGCAAGGCCAAGCACCTGGAATACCGCGCCCGCGAGCACCAGCCGGCGATGCTGTGCACGCTGGTGATGACCGAAAACACCGATTCCAAGGGTGTGGCGCGTTATCCGGTGGGCACGATGCCGGTGCTGGACCCCGAGACCGGCGAGACGCTGGTCGACGAACTCGGCCGCCGTTCCTTCACCACGTCGGTCGCTTACGGCCCGACCATCGGCAAGAACATCGCGCTCGCCTATCTGCCATGGGCCTATGCCCAAGAGGGCCGCAAGCTGAAGGTGGAGTATTTCGGCGAGACCTATCCGGTCGAGGTCGCCGGGGTCGGCTACAAGCCGCTCTACGATCCGGAGAATCTGAAGCCGAGAAGCTAGGCAACCTCCCAGCAGGGCTCGTGAGCAAATTTTGATAAGCCCGGCGGCTATGGTCGGGCTTTTCTCTTTTTCGGCTGGCGATTCTGGCTTACCCTGCGGCATGTCTGCTTTTGCTCGCGCAAGACATCTGCTTTCAGGCGCCGCCGCCCTGGCGCTGATGCTGTGGCTGGCCCCTGTGTCGCTCGCGGACGAACCCGTCGACGTCGAACTGGTGCTGGCGGTCGACGTCTCGCTGTCCATGTCGGCGGACGAGCTCGAGATCCAGCGTCGCGGCTACGCGGCTGCATTGACGCACGATCATGTGCTGCAAGCCATCGCCGCCGGCGCTTATGGCAGGATCGCCGTTACTTATGTCGAATGGGCTGGCACCAACTCGCAGCACGTCATCGTGCCGTGGACGGTGATCTCCACTCGCGCCGACGCCGAGCAGGTGGTGGCGCGGCTGTCCGCCCAGCCTCCCAACAGCGCGCGGCGCACGTCTATCTCCGGCGCGCTGGAATTCGGCGCGGACCTTTTCGCCGAAAGTGGCTTTCAAGGGACGAAGCGGGTCATCGATATTTCCGGCGACGGCCCCAACAACCAGGGCGCGCCGGTCGATATCATCCGCGACGAGGTGGTCAAGCAAGGCATCGTCATAAACGGCTTGCCGCTGATGACCCGCGGCGGTTTCACCAGCGCCTACGATGTCAACGATCTCGACCGCTATTACAGCGACTGCGTCATCGGCGGTCCCGGAGCCTTCATGGTTCCGGTCAACGACTGGACGCAGTTTCCCGAAGCTATCCGCCGCAAGCTTGTGCTTGAGCTCGCCGGCCCGGCCTCGCCGCGGTCGGTTGACCAGGCCAATCGTCCGCCGGTGGTGCTGGCGCAGGCCGAACAAACCAGCGATTGCCTGGTCGGCGAAAAGATGTGGCGCAACCGCAATTGGATGCTCGATAGCCGCTGAGAAATTCCAGAAAAAGCGCATAGCGCTTTGCCGGTACGCGCGTAACGCTTTCCCTTTGGAATTGATTGAAAAAAATAGTTAAAGCGGTTCGGCGTTTCCGTGAAATGCCGAACTGTTCCAGGCTTGCCAGTCCGGCAGAAGCAGTGGCAAACTGATCTTGCCGCGCCATCCGGCGGGCGGGGTGACGCGGTCAAACCGAGGAAACACCAGATGAGACGTCTAGCTATCCTGACTGCGGTCGCGTCCATGCTTTACGCCGACGGCGCCATCGCCCAATACGACGATCAGGCCGCCTGCATCATGTTCGAAAATGGCAATTTTCGCGGACGGTCGATCGCGCTCGGGGCCGACGATTCGGTCAATTTTCGCGGCCACGAGTTCTGGAACGACCGCGTGTCGTCGGTGATCGTTCGCCGAGGCTGCACTCTCGTTGCCTATGAGGATTCGCGCAGGGGAGGCCGATCGATCGAGATCAGGCGCAGGGTCCGCGATTTCGGCGGTAGCGACTGGAACGACCGAATCTCGTCCGCGGAGTGCTACTGCGACCAGTATTGACGACAAGGTCCTCGGCCTTGCCGTTTTGTGGCGGCAAGGCGAACCTTCGTCGCCGACGATGTGGGCAAACACGGCCCTGTTCATTGACAGCCGGGCGGCGTCCGTGAACATTCCCCCAGAGAAAACAAAGGGGAACTGACATGAACAGGACCATTATCCTTACGCTGGCGCTTGCCGCCGGCTTGTCCGCGCCGGCGACGGCCGCCACATCGGTCACTATCGGGATCAGCGGCTGGACCGGCTTCGCGCCGCTAACGCTCGCCAAACAGGCGGGACTCTTCGAGAAGCACGGCCTCGACGTGACCTTGAAGAAAGTGCCGCAGGCCAGCCGCCCGCTCGCCATCGCCAGCGGCGACCTGCAATGCGCCGCCACCACGGTCGAGACGTGGCAGGTGTGGAACGCCAGCGGCGTGACCACCAAGCAGATCTTCCAGCTCGACAAATCCTACGGCGCCGACGGCATCGTGGTGCGCAACGACATCAAGACCGTCGCCGACCTCAAGGGCAAGACTGTCGCGTCCTCGGCGCCGGGCACCTCGCCCTATTTCCTGCTGGCCTGGGTGCTGAACAAGAACGGCATGTCGACAAAGGATGTCACGGTCGTCAATCTCGAGCCGGACGCGGCGGCGCAGGCCTTCCTTGCCGGCCAGAACGACGCGGCCGTCACCTATGAGCCGTTCATCTCGGCGGTGCGCGACAAGGCCGACCAGGGCCACATATTGGCGACCACGCTCGATTACCCGATGGTGCTCGACACGGTCGGCTGCACGCCCGAATTCCTCAAAGCCAATCCGGACGCCGCCAAGGCGCTTGCCGACAGCTATTTCGACGCGCTCGACCTGATCAAGAAGGACCCGCAGAAATCCTACGGCATCATGGGCGCGGACGTGAAACAGTCGGCCAAGGAGTTCGAGGATTCGGCGAAGTACCTGAAATGGGCCGACCGGGCGGAGAACAAGCAGTTCTTCACCAAGGAGTTCCAGGATTTCTCCAAGACCGCCGGCGAGCTTCTGCTGCAGATGGGGCTGATCAAGGAAGCGCCTGACGTCTCCACGCTGGCCGATACCAGCGCCGTGGCGAACTGAGCGGCCGCTGTCTTGCGGCGGCGCCCCGCGCCGCCGTTTCGCTTCCACAAGGACCGTTGTAAATGCCGCGCCCCCTGCATCCGATCTCGCCGGGCACGCGAACCGTGCTCGGCATTTCCTTCTTCGTGCTGTTCGTCGTTTTCTGGGCGTGGATCACGCTTGGCGGCCACGTCAACCGCATCTTTCTCGCCGATCCGCTGTCGATGCTGCGGGATGGCTGGCGGCTGCTGGTCGAGGACCGGTTCTGGCTCGACATACTGATCACCATCTGGCGCGTCTTCGGCGGCTTTGTGCTGGCATCGGCCGTCGCCGTGCCGCTGGGCATAGCGATGGGCGCGTGGAAACCTGTCGAGGCGTTCCTGGAGCCGTTCGTCTCCTTCGCCCGCTACCTGCCGGCCTCGGCCTTCATTCCGCTGCTCATCCTTTGGGCCGGCATAGGCGAACTGGAGAAGCTGCTGGTCATCTTCGTCGGCTCCGTGTTCCAGATCATCCTGATCATCGCGGTAAAGGTCGGCTCCACGCGCCGCGATCTCGTCGAGGCGGCCTACACGCTCGGCTCCACGGACAACGGCATCGTCAAGCGTGTGATCATGCCCGCCAATGCGCCCGAGATCGCCGAGACGCTGCGGCTGGTGCTCGGCTGGGCTTGGACCTATGTCATCGTCGCTGAACTGATCGGCTCGTCGTCGGGCATCGGCTACATGATCATCAACAGCCAGTCGCGACTGGCAACCGGCCAGATTATCTTCGGCATCATCGTCATCGGGCTGATCGGGCTGTTGTCCGATCTTGCCTTCAAGGCGCTTAATCGCTGGCTCTTCCCATGGAGCCTGGCATGAGCAAGCTTCTCATCGAGGGCGTCTCGCGCACGTTCGCCGGCGTGCGCGGCGGCTCACCGGTCCAGGCGCTGATGCCTGTCGACCTGGCGGTCGCGGCCAATGATTTCATCACCATCCTGGGACCTTCGGGATGCGGGAAGTCGACGCTCTTGCGCATCGTCGCCGGGCTGGAGGCGCCGAGCGAAGGGCGCGTGCTGCTCGACGGCAAAGCGGTGATCCGGCCGGGGCCGGATCGCGGCATGGTCTTCCAGTCCTATACGCTGTTCCCATGGCTGACGGTCGCCGAAAACATCGCCTTCGGCCTGCGCGAACGCGGCATGGCCGAGCGGGAGAGGGGCGAAATCGTCGCCTCCTATATCGACCTCGTCGGGCTGGAGGGCTTCGAGAACCACTGGCCGAAGCAACTTTCCGGCGGCATGCAGCAGCGCACGGCGATCGCCAGGGCGTTGGCCAACGACCCCGCGATTCTTTTGCTGGACGAGCCGTTCGGCGCGCTCGACAACCAGACGCGCGGGCTGATGCAGGAACTGCTGCTCGGCATCTGGGAACGGCGCAAGAAAACGGTTCTGTTCGTCACCCACGACATCGAGGAGGCGATCTTCATGGCGTCGCGCGTGGTGGTGATGACGGCCAGGCCCGGCCGGATCAAGTCGGACGTCGCCATCGACCTGCCGCACCCGCGCCACTACACGCTGAAGACCAGTCCGGAATTCTCCGTGTTGAAGGCGCGGCTGACCGAGGACATCCGCGTCGAGGCGATGCGGTCGGCAGAGGTGCTCTGAGGCGCGCCTCTATGCCGCCAGCAGCTGCTTGCGGTCGACGCGCTCCTGCTGCGGCGAGCGGGCGTAGAGCTCGCGGTAGCATTTCGAGAAATGCGAGGCCGAGACGAAGCCGCAGGCGACCGCCACCTCGACCACCGGCATCGAGGACTGGATCAAGAGATGCCTTGCACGGTCGAGGCGGATTTCGAGGTAGTAACGGGCCGGCGAGCGTCCCATCTCGGTGCGGAACAGCCGCTCGATCTGCCGGCGCGACAGGTCGACATGGTCGGCGATCTCGATCAGCGACAGCGGCTCCGACAGATTGCCTTCCATCAGTTCGATGATGGTCAGCACTTTCGAGTTCTGTACGCCGAGCCGGGCACGCAGCGGCAGGCGCTGGCGGTCGGTCGGGCTGCGCACACGGTCGGTCAGCACCTGTTCGCAGACGCGGTTGACGAGATTCTCGTCGAAATCGTCGCCGATCAGCTTCAGCATCATGTCGAGCGCGGCGGTGCCGCCGGCGCAAGTGTAGATGTTTTGGTCGATCTCGAACAGGTCGGCAAAGACATTGGCTTTCGGGAATGCCTCGGAGAAGCCGGGCAGGTTCTCCCAATGGATGGCGCAGCGCTTGTTGGACAACAGGCCGGCAGCGGCCAGAACATGCGCTCCGGTGCACAGGCCGCCGACGGAGACGCCGCGATTGTATTCCTCGCGCAGCCAGGCAAAGGCGGACTTGTTCTGGTAGCGCTCGACATTGGTGCCGCTACAGACGATGGCCATGTTGGGGCGATCCGGCCCTCCCATCTTCCTGCGCTCCTCCTCCAGCGAGGTGTTGACCGCGCATTCGACACCGTTCGAAGCGCGCACCGGCTTACCGTCGATGCTGGCGAGGCGCCATCGATAGGCCTCGTAGCCGAGCATGCGATTGGCCGAGCGCAGCGGGTCGAGCGCCGTCGCAAAGGCGATCATGGTGAAGTCGGGAATGAGAAAAAATACAAACGATCGCTTGATCGGATGCTTAACGGCGTTCACGGGAACCTCACGCAGCCATGGCGCGAACAGAATGTCGCGAATAGCATAGCGACAACAGGAAAAACCATCCTTGTCAATCGGCTAAGGAGCTTTAGCAAGATTTAATTTGCGACATGGGTCGCAAATGAGCAATCGTGTTGCGATGCCGCGCAGCCGCGGCGCCGTCCATGATGGAAGCGCCGTCAGGGGTGTGCAAACAAACGCCGCCTCGGCGGAACCGGGCGGCGTCATCTATTCAGGCAGCGCGAGGGAGCGCTGCCTGCGGGATCGGTTCAGGCGACAAAACCGAGGCGTGCGGCAGCCATGGCGCCGGTCTGGCCGGGCATGGTGTTGGCAAGGCGCTGGCGCTCGAGGGCCGTGGTCAGGTTCATTTCGCGGCGAGGGAAAAGGCGGGCAAAAAGCTTCATGTTCATCTCCAATCGGTTGCTCAGACGGGTCGCCTTCGCTTGATGGAGTGGGGCAGCTCGTTTGCTGGCGTGGATATAGGCTTGTGTAAGTAAAAACTAAATCGCAAAAGCGAAGCACTTGATATGAAAAGCGACACGCAAGGCGGAGGGCTTTGTGGGCACTCCCGGATTTTTCGTTAACTTACAAATAGTTAGCTCAAAACCCAGCCGCTATGCGGCTTGTTCATATGCGCCATGCAGCGGCGGCATGGCTCCGAAATTCATGTGAACGCAAATGAAACGGCAAAACAGGTCGGTAAAACAAGAAGACCTGCCCGGCGGTTTGCGCGGCAGGCCTTCAATGCATGGTACACACCGTTTACTTTGCTCCAGCCCAGGATCCGACGCCGGCGCGTATGCCGGCCTTGGTGTCGGCCGCTTCAGGCCAGCCAATATCCTTCTGCAGCTCGATCGGCAGGGAGCGGATGGCGCGTTCGGTCTGGTAGCGGGCGCGGGCCGCGCTGAATTCGGTCGCAAGCCGACCGATGGATGACAGGATAGACATTTCGATCTCCTCATGTCGGGGCGGAAGTGCCCGGCAATGCCTTACGTCAGGTCTGTATCAGCTTCATTGCATGTCGAAGGCAGGTCTGTGTCGTGATCGTTTCGCGGCTGCCTTGGCAGCATCCTGCTTCGATGGAGTTGACTATGCGCTCGAACTGATGTTCAATCAAACGAAATGGAATGATAGTTTGCATCAGAAAAATTGAAGGTCGATCGTCATGAACGCCCCACTCAATCATCCGCTGCCGCTGCTGGACCTCGACGTGCTGCGCACTTTCGTGGCGATCGCCGAAACCGGCAGCTTCACCACCGCGGCCAATGCGGTCTTCCGTACGCCCTCGGCGGTCTCCATGCAGATCAAGAAGCTGGAAGATATTCTGGGCCGCTCGGTGTTCGCGCGCGATGCGCGCTCGGTGACGCTGACCACCGACGGGGAAATGCTGCTGGGCTATGCCCGTCGTCTGCTGTCGATCAATCGCGAGGCGGTGTCCAAGTTCATCATTCCCGATATTGTCGGCGTGGTGCGGCTGGGTTCGCCGGACGATTATGGCGAGCGCGTGCTGCCGCATGTGCTGAAGCGTTTTGCGCAGTCGCATCCATCGATCGCCGTCGACGTCACCATCGACCAGAGCAGCAATCTGCGCCGGCGCATGGATGACCGGGCGCTCGACATCACGCTGCTCACCAATTCCTACAAGACCAGCGCGCTCGGCGCCGAGGTGCTGTTGACGGAGCCGATCGTCTGGGCCGGCGCCAAGGGCGGCTGCGCGCATCTGCGCGAACCCTTGCCGGTGTCGCTGTGGGAAGAGGGCTGCGCCTGGCGGGCAGGGGCGCTCGAAGCGCTGAGCCGCGAGGGCCGCAACTACCGCATCGCGTATATGAGCGCGCATACGGCCGGCCAGCGCGCCGCCATCATGTCAGATCTCGCCGTGGCGCCGCTGCCGAAGTCTTTCCTCGGCAACGACATGGTCGAGCTCTGCCCCAAGGACGGCATGCCCGATATCGGCACCTATAACCTCGCCATGGTGGTAGCGCCGGACGCCAGCGCGCCGGTCAAGGCGGTGGCCGACCACATCCGGGCGACGTTCGAAGTCTTCCGGGAAACCGGCAAGTTCTGATCAACCGGGGTGCTCTGACTGGAGGCTCTGCCCCGAAGCCTCGGTGGACGGCGCTTCGAAGCTTGCGCCGGCGCCTTCAACAAGGGGCGAGGGGTTCTCGGTCAGAAACGCCACGATCCGTTCGCGCGCGCGGCGCGATTCCGGCATGTCGATCAGCGGCCAGACGTGGAACATGCCTTCCTCGTGCACGAGGTCTACCTCGACGCCAGCGGCCCGTGCTTTTTGTGCGAAGATCAGATTGTCGGGCGTGAGAAGATCGCGAGAGCCCGCCAGGAGCAATGTCCTGGGCAGCACCGAGAGGTCGCCATAGACGGGGCTGATATGCCAGTCCGTCGGGTCTATTCCGGCACTGTAGAGCCGGATAGCCTCCCGTCCGCCCGCGATGCCCAGCCAGGGATCGTTCCGCTCCGCCTCGAACACCTCGGGGTTTGCAAGCGAGACGTCGAGCCCGGGTGAGATCAGCACATGGCGCGACGGCAAGGGCAGGCCTTCTTCGGCAGCCATCATGGTGAGCACCACGGCCATGTTGCCGCCGGCGGAATCGCCCATGAAGATGATGTCTTCCGCCTCCGTCTCGCCGAGCATCCGGCGATAGACGTCGCCGACCATGCCGAACATGGCGTGGAAGTCATGCTCGGGCGCGATGGGATAGATGGGCACCGTAAAGGCATAGCCCAGCCGGTCGGCCATGTCGGCGATCAGGTGCCAATGATAGGGCGTGATTTCAAAGACATAGGCGCCGCCGTGCAGATAGAGAACCCGCTTGCGCTCGCCGGCCCTGGGGGCGATCTCGTAGACAGGAAAGCCGTCGACGGTGCGCGTCTCGATGTTGAAGCGCTGCTGCACTGACACCGGAGGGTGATGGTCCTCTGTCCGGCGCGCCGCAGCGATCCAGCGCTGCAGGTTTTCCGGGCTGGAAAACGCCTTCTTGCGACTGTGCCTGAGCACGAAGGACACGACGTGGCTTTTCAAACTTGGCATGCGGATACACGAACTTCGGCGGCAGCCGACTAAGAGAAGTCCCCTTCATATTTGAAGATCGTGCCCTGGTCGAAGATGTCAAGATTTACGCTGTGTGCACACGTCGCTGTGATCGGCGCCGCATTTCTCGCGGGAGGGATCAGCGCTGCGGCAGAAGGGCTGCGCGCAGGCGGTTGCTGGTGACGGCCGGAGCCCCTCGCGGGCTCCGGCGCGTGCCGAGCAGTTTGCACTTTTCGGCAAAGGTCATCAGCGCGTAAAGCCCAAAAGCAAGGCGGAAAGCGCCGCCTGCGGGTCGCTGGGCGGCGAGGCCGGCCAGCCGATGTCCTTCTGGACATGCGCCGGCAGGCTGTTCAGGGCGCGGACGGCCTTGTTCCTGGCACGGGCCTGCCTGATGGTCGCACCGTAGCGGCCGAGATTTTCGAAGATCGACATTTTCATCTCCCTTGAAGAACGGCGGCGGCCGAGGATTATCTTCGACCGCCGTTCGATGCCGGGTAAATGCGCCTGCCATGTATCGGTCGGATTTCGCGAAAACGGTGATTTGGTTTCCGGATCAGTCATTCCGGAAACATTTGCATACAAATGAAATTGCAGGGCGATTGACACCCCCGAGCGATCGCTTCTTGGCCGCGTCCAAGAGGGCGTGCCGCGATCCTACCTAGCTTGCCCGTTGACAGCAGATGGCGGATGTCTGCTATTGTGCATTGCAGCATCGGGGGTGCGGGTAAGGAGTATGGCGTGAATGACATTCACAGTATCCAATACCTTCGAGGACTCGCCGCTTCCGCGGTAGTTTGCTTTCACATCAACGAACAGTTCGGCGGTCCGTTCGCGGTCGGTGCTGCTGGCGTCGACCTGTTTTTTGTCATCAGCGGTTTCATCATGTGGGTGACCACGGCCGATCGCCCTGCCAATCCACGGCGTTTCATATGGCGTCGGATTGTTCGCATCGTGCCGCTCTATTGGATCGTCACGGTGCTGACCGCGCTGGCAATTTTCCTCAAGCCGCAATTTCTCTACGGACATGTGCTGAGCCCGGAAAATTTTTTCGGCTCGCTGGTGTTTCTTCCGATCGTGCAGGATGGGGTACTTCATCCCGTGGTGATCCAGGGCTGGACGCTGTGCTATGAAATGATGTTTTACGTCATTTTCGCCTTGGCGCTCTTTTTAGGCGAGAAGCAGCGTTTTGCCGCGCTGATCGGCGTGCTGACGGTGATGGTCGCATCGAACTTGCTGCTCAAAGGCTACCGCTTTACCTCTCCCCTCATGCTCGAGTTCGCGGCCGGCATTGTTATCGGGCGGCTGTGGATGGAGGATATTCGGCTCCGGCTTGTGCCGGCGCTGGCGCTGGTTGTTGGCGGATTTCTCCTGTTGATGACGATCCAGATGCTTGACCCCGAGCTGCCTCGTGTTCTGCGTTGGGGTATTCCGGCGACCCTGATCGTTGCCGGAGCGGTTTTTGCCGAGCGTGCCAGACCGTTCAACCCCGTGGCCCTGCTTACATTTTTTGGTAGTGCCTCGTATTCGATCTACTTGTGGCATGTGCTGGTGGTTGTCGTGGTAACTGGCATCATGCTGCGGCTTGGGGTTCCGCCAAATTGGCAGCCGGCGCCGATTGCCTTGATCAGCATCGCGCTTTCCGCGATGCTTTACCTGTCGATTGAAAAGCCGCTGACGGGCTTTCTCAACCGGTCGCGCGTCAAAAGCATGCCGTTGCTGGCTCAGCGGCCCAGCTTGCGCTTGCCATCGAATGAGGCAAACGACTGACAAGCGGCCAAGGCGCCTCGGCGTTGCATTGTGCCCTAATTTTATTCCCGGCCACGTCGCGCGGCGTGGCCTTCGCGCGAACGCCGGCGCGGGGTGGCGTCGCCGGCGATGCCGTCCTCGCTCACTGTCTTGCGCGGCGGCAGCTTCACCGCCGCCGACAGTTTCGGGAACGGATCGACCTTGTTCGGCAACGCCATCGCATAGACGAAGTGCTCCTGGAATTTGGGCTCCAGTGCGGTCTCGATCTTCTCGATCTGGCTCACCGTCTCCTCGATCTCGCGACGATAGCCGCGATTGAGCAGCGCCATGCGCGCGCCCGCGCCGGCGGCGTTGCCGACGGCCGAGACCTTGTCGAGGTCGCAATCGGGGATCAGGCCCAGCACCATGGCGTATTTTGGATCGATGAAGGAGCCGAAGGCGCCGGCGAAGTGGATGCGGTCGACATGCTCGGTGGTCTGCTTTTCCATCAACAGCTTGGTGCCGGCATAGAGCGCCGCCTTGGCGAGCTGGATGGCGCGCACATCGGTCTGGGTGATGGTGATCTTCGGCTCGCCTTCCTTTAGCACGTAGGAGAAGGTGCGGCCGTTGGCGACGATACGCGGCGAGCGCATGCTGAGCGATCCGTCGACGACGCCGTCTTCCGAAATGATGCCGGCCAGATACATCTCCGCAACGATCTCGATGATGCCGGAGCCGCAAATGCCGGTGACGCCGGTCGCCTGCACGCTGTCGAGGAAACCCGGCTCGTCGGACCACAGTTCAGAGCCGATGACGCGGTATTTCGGCTCGAGCGTGTCGGGATCGATGCGCACGCGCTCGATGGCGCCGGGCGCGGCGCGCTGGCCGCCGGAGATTTCGGCGCCTTCGAAGGCCGGACCGGTGGGCGAGGAAGCAGCCACGACCCGGGCACGATTGCCGAGCACGATCTCGGCGTTGGTGCCGACGTCGACGATCAGCATCATCTCGTCCTGGCGATGCGGGCCCTCCGACAGCGTCACCGCCGCCGCGTCGGCGCCGACATGGCCGGCGATGCAGGGCAGCATGTAGAGGCGTGCGCCCGGGTTGAGCTTGAGGCCGATATCCGAGGCCTTGATGCGCACCGCGCCCGAGACGGCGAGCGCGAAGGGGGCGCCGCCGAGCTCGGTCGGATCGATGCCGAGGAACAGATGGTGCATGATCGGATTGCCGACGAAGACGGAATCCAGGATGTCGTTGCGCTGGACACTGCCTTCCGCGCAGACCTTGTCGACGAGGCCCGAGATCGCCTCGCGCACCGCGACCGTCATGCCTTCGCGGCCATCCGGGTTCATCATCACATAGGAGACGCGGCTCATCAGATCCTCGCCGAAGCGGATCTGCGGGTTCGACGTGCCTGACGAAGCGGCGACGCGGCCCGACAGCAGCGACACCAGATGCATGGCGATGGTGGTCGAGCCGATATCGCAGGCCAGCCCATAGGCCTCGTTCTTGAGGCCGGGCCACAAAGCGATGACGCGCGCGATATCGCTGTCGGCATCCTTGTGGATGGCGGCGGTCGCGGTCCAGTTGCCCTTGCGCAAGATGCCCTGCACCTGCGGCAGCAAATAGAAATCGAATTCGAGGTTCTTGAAGTTCCAGTCCTTCATCAGCGCGATCTTGAGCCGGTCGAGATCGCCTGAAGGATTGTGCATGTCGGGTTCTTCGATTTCGACATAGCACATGCGGATTGCCGTATCGCGCGCGATCACCCTGGTGTCGGCATCCTTGCGGATGGTCTGTGCGTTGATGACCGTGTCCTGCGGCACGTCGATGACAAGGTCGCCGAGGATCTGCGCCGAGCAGGAGAGGCGGCGCCGTTCCGGCAGGCCGCGCACGCGCTCATAGCGCTCTTCCTTGGGCCCCTTGGGCGAGATGTGGTCGTTGGAGGAGACGATCTTGTGCTTGGCGAAATTGCCTTCCTGCACCTCGATCTGGCAGCGCCCGCAAGTGGCGCGCCCGCCGCACACGCTCTCGACATAGACGCCGAGCTGGCGCGCGGCGTCGAGCACCGGCGTGCCGACCGGAAACCGCCCGCGTTTGCCCGACGGCATGAACAGCACGAGCGGATCGGTGATGTTGGTATGCGAATTCACGATTGCGCGCTTATCCCCTTGCCATGCGGGCTTCACGACCGCCACGACGGCGACCGCCATTGCCGCCGCCTTCGCCTGGTGCATTGACCGCCGTCGGAGCGGCGACCGCTTGGCCGCCTTCGGCCGGCTTGTAATCCTTATAGGTGCGAATCCAGTTGGTGCAATTCTCGTCGGTGCCGTTCAGAACGTTGGCGCCGCGCACGGCTTCCATTTCCTGCGGACGCACCGGGTTCATGATGGCCGATGTCATGCCGGCGCCGATCACCATCGGGATGAAGGCGGCGTTGATGCCGTGGCGGTGCGGCAGGCCGAAGGAGATGTTGGACAGGCCGCAGGTGGTGTTGACCTTCAGTTCCTCGCGCAGGCGCCGCAGCAGGGCGAACACCTGGCGGCCGGCGTCGCCGAGCGCGCCGATCGGCATGACCAGCGGGTCGACGACGACGTCATGCGCCGGAATGCCGAAATCGGCGCAGCGCTGCACGATCTTCTTGGCGACGGCGAAGCGCACATCCGGATCCATCGAAATGCCGGTCTCGTCATTGGAGATGGCGACGACCGGCACGTTGTATTTCTTGATCAGCGGCAGGATGGCTTCGAGTTTTTCCTCCTCGCCGGTGACGGAGTTGACCAGCGGACGGCCCTTGGCGACCTTGAGCGCCGCCTCGATCGCGGCGGTGACCGAGGAGTCGATCGACAGCGGCAGGTCGACCAGGCCCTGGACGATCTCCAGCGTCTGTACCAGCAATGCCGGCTCGGTCGCGTTGGGGTCGACGGCGGTGACGCCGGCATTGACGTCGAGCATGGTGGCGCCGCAAGCGGCCTGTTCCAGCGCGTCCTTGATGACGGTTTCGAAATTGCCGGCGATCATCTCGGCGGCGAGCTTCTTGCGGCCGGTCGGGTTGATGCGCTCGCCAATCACGCAGAAGGGCTGGTCGAAGCCGATGATGATTTCTCGTGTCGCCGAGGCAACGATGGTCCGGGTCATGAAATCTCTCCGTCGTGATATAAAGAGTTCTTTATATCGTTATCTCTTGTCGATCAAGCGAATGGTGGTTCTCCGCGCAAGTCAATGCGCGGTCTTCACCATGTCCACCTGGGTTTCGGTAACATCGTCGTGCAGGATATGGTCGAGCCGGTCGGCGACCATCTGGTCGTCGCGGCGGATTTCGCGCTTCCACGGCTGGCGGCCCTTCAGCACGCCCGATTCATCGACGATCTCGGCGACATACTCCTCCTGGCGGTAGGCCATCACATGGACGCCTGAAACGCCTGGGATTTCCTTCACCTCGTTGATGATGTCGATGCAGAGCTGCTTGCCTTCCTTCTTCTGGTCCTGGGCGCCTTCCAGCCGCTTGATGACGGTATCGGGAATATGGATTCCCGGCACGTTGGAGCGGATCCATTTGGCGGTCTTGGCCGAGGCGAGCGGTCCGACACCGCACAGGACGAACACTTTCTCCGTGTGGCCGAGATCGCGTGCCTTTTGCATGAAGGTCTTGAACATCGGTACGTCGAAACAATACTGCGTTTGGACGAACTGAGCGCCGGCGGCGATCTTCTTGCCGAGATGGATCGGGCGGAAGTCGAAGGGTGGTGCGAACGGATTGACGGCCGCGCCGAGGAACAACTGCGGCGGCGTGGTGAGCTTGCGGCCGGACAGGAACTTGCCGTTGTCGCGCATGATGCGGATGGTTTCGAGCAGCGACATGGAATCGAGGTCGAACACCGGCTTGGCGCCGGGCTGGTCGCCGGCCTGCACGCCGTCGCCTGTCAGGCACAGCATGTTGGCGACGCCCATGGCAGCCCCGCCCAGCACGTCGCCCTGGATGGCAATGCGGTTCTTGTCCCGGCAGGCGATCTGCATGATCGGTGCGTAGCCCATGCGGGTCAGGAGCGCGCAGATGCCGACCGACGACATATGACAGTTGGCGCCCGACGCATCGACCGCATTGATGGCATCGACCCAGCCGTCGAAGATCTTCGCCCTGTTGTAGACGTCTTCGGGATCGGCGCTGTCGGGCGGGTTGAGCTCGGTGGTGACCGCGAATTCACCGCGTCGCAGGACGCGTTCGAGCCGGCCGCGCGAGGTGTGGCCGGGCAAGGGGTCGAGCGGCAGATGGATGCCGGCCGGGTTCTCGTCACGCTGGCGGGCGATCATGCGGCCGCTCCGGTCTTCGCATCGGCCGCGGCTTCACGGGCGGCTGCCGCCTGCGCGGTGACGCGCAGCCAGGCGGACGTTTCGCGCAGCGACTGGTCGACCGGCTTCTGCACTGCAAGAATCCTGTCGCCGTGCTCCATGTTGCGCGCCCCTTCCCAGGCCTTGACCCAGACGCAAGGCATATCGGGCTCGACCTCGCAATTGCCGTTGGCGCGCACGCCGCCACAAGGGCCGTTGCGCAGCTGCTTGGGGCAGTTCATCGGGCACGACATGCCGGTCGAGGACAGGATGCACTGGCCGCACATGCGGCAGTCGAACATGAAGCCCTTGACGCGCTTTTCGACAAACTTCACCGGGGCCTCGACACGGCTGTAGCCGATGCCTTTCCACAAAGGATGCAGCAGGAGGAACGTGTCGGCGAAGCGGGCATAGAACCATTCGAGCAGGCGCGAGTGCCGGACTGACCATAATCTCACCGCGAAAGAACGCTGCACGCGGCGCTGTGGCGACACGTCGGCCGGCTTGTAATCGGATTTCGGTGCCGCCTTCTTGACCAGGGTGGCCTGGGTGACCGGCTGGAGGGCCGCCGGGCTCTCCTTGGCGGGAATGGTTTCAGACATTTTCTTTGCCGCCCGCCTTCACCAGAGCGACCAGCCGCTCGCGGTCATATTTCGCGTCGATGTCCTGGAATGCCTTCTCGACCTCGGCTTCGAGGTCGTCGCCGACCGGAACCGGATCGGCCTTGCGCCATTCGGCTAGATAGTCGTCCGTGCCGCCGGCGCCGGTGCGCATGGCGCACATGTCGATCGCCTCGGTGAAGCGCAGCGGCAGTTCGCGCTTGGCGTTCTGGCGGCCTTTCCTGACGATGACCTGGGCAGGGATGTCGCGCCAGTAGACGACGATCAGATCGGCCATGAATTCTCACTCCTCGATCTGCGAGCATTGCCGCATGCGCAATTGGGCCGCTTGTTATGGGACGACGCGCGCGCATTCAAAAGCGACGCATTTGGATGTCGTAAAATGAAAGGCAATCTTCAATGTCGGCCTGAGGTAGAAATCAGCAGGAATGATCGATGCTGCCATCGAAGCCATTGTGCCTCAGATCGGCAATGCGGACGATCATGCTCCGTTTGGGATCGAATGGAAGATCCTGAAAAGCGAAGTCGCGATAGAAGTCTCTTACGCCTTCGTCCAGCGGGTGTGTGATAACGCCGAAGCAGCCGATATTGCTGGAAAACCGCACCGCCGTCCTGAGCGCAAACAGGAGAAGGGAGCGCCCGCAGCCGCGTCCCTGATATTTGCGATCGACGGCCAACTGGCCGAGCAGGATTACCGGAATAGGATCAGGCCGATTACGCTGCGCCGATTTGGGCAGGTATGCGCGTTCGATCTGGCCAGCGCTCAGCGCAACGTAAGCCGCTATCCCACCGGTTTCGGAATCACAGACGAGGCTCGTCCGCGACAATCCATCCTGCTGGTTGCGCCATGCATGACGGCGAAGCCAGTTGTTCAACGACTCGCGACCGCAATCGAAAGCGTCCCAGTCGTCATCCCCGGCGAGCGGACGGGGTGGCGTCAGTCCCGCCATACTGGCCTGGACGCAGCAAGCCTTTGCAGTCTGGGCTCGGTCTTTGGTGTCGATTTCGCCCAGGCCTCGAATTGTTCCCAATCGACGACGGGAATAACGACGACACGACCGCCCAAAACCTCCATCTCGGCGGCCTCAACAGCCTTGCGCCGAATGAAGTCGCTCAGATTTGTATGAGCCTGCTTGGCGGCGGCCTCGAGAATGTCACGCTCGTCCGGGGTGACGCGAACGCTGACAGGCGCCATGCTGGACATCGATAGGGCTCCATATTTTGTATGACAATAGCATACGATCGCCCGTATCGCCAGCGCTACCAGATGCCGGTTCTGAGCCCGGTCCGGAGATAGAACCAGATCGTCGGGTGGTACCACTGTTTAGATGGCAGGCTTGGATCGAACGTCACGAGTTTTCCGGCCAGAGCATCGCTGACCGCCTCGACGCAGATGTCGCGCGAAAACGCCGTTTGGCGCAGCGCATAGCTTGAGATCGTGTCGCCTGGTTTCGGCTGGCCGTATGCCTGTTTCAGCACGCCGCCCGTGTCCACGCCGGCATCGACCAGATGCACAGTGGTGCCGAAATTCGCGGAATCGCCTGATGCCAAAGCCCAGTAGCCTCCATTCATGCCGCGATATTTCGGCGTGATGCCTGCGTGATAGTTGAGCACCGGGCAAGGCATCCTGGCCAAGAGGTCCCTCGACAGGAGTCGGCAGCCGTTAAGCAGGACAACGCCTGGCTGGATTCTCTGGATCGCCGCGAGACATTCCGGCCCGTTGGCCGAGGCAACATGGATGATCTCCTGACTCGGCCGCGGCTCGGTCTCGAGCTTCTCCTGCGCAATCAACCGGGCGGCATGGCTGGCGTAGAGCCGCTTGCCCAGCCTGCTCAGCACCATCGTGCCGAGCTGGCCGGTGGCCTGCAGCCAGCCCTGGCGCCGGGCACGGCCAAGCAGCAATCGCTTTTTGGATTCAGGGACTTCCAGGATCACGATGACTGGGCCGACACGGTCGGCGATGGCGTTGACCATTGCCCATACGTGCTGGCCTCCTCCGGTAACGACCACGATCGGTCTCGGATCGGTTTCCGGTATTGCCATTGATCTTGCCACCCCTGGGACCAACTGCCACGGCCGGAGCTTAGACGAGGCGGGTTAATCCTTGGTATGCCGGAGCCGTCAGGAAGGCTCCGCTCAGCGCTTGAACTCCATGATGTCGAGCTTCGATTCGTAATAGGGAGCGGGGAACTCGATGCGCCATTCCCCGGCGCTATTGCGGAAGGCGTAGCCGACCTGGTCTGTTTGAGAGCCGCTGCCATAGGGTTTTGCTTGGTCGTTGTTGACGGAACCGGAACCGAGATAGATCGCGCGCTTTTCGCCGTCCTCGAAGAAGCGGCCCTTGGTGCGCTGCGAGCCGGTGAGCTTTTCCAGCCGCCAGCCGGAGCCATCGTCGGTCACCCGGCATTTGAACCAGCCATAGATAACGAGCGGGCTCAGCCCGCCCACCTTGATAGTGCGGCATTGCCATTTGCCGGTGAGGTCCTTCTCGGAGAAAGCAACCAGCGGCTTGGCAAGCAAGGCGTCGAGCTGCCTGACCTCGCCAGGATTGCCCGCCTTCGCCTCGGCAAGAGCCGCCTTGCGCGTCTCGCCATATTTGTCCAGCCGCGCCTTGTCGGCGGCGGTGATCAGCTTCTGCACCTCGCCGTCAGCAAGCGCGGGCAAGGTGCAGCAGAGAAGGCCGGCAACGGCAAGCATCGGGCGAAGGGTCATCGGCATTCCTCGTCGGTGTCCGGCAGCCGACCACTGGACGGCGCCTTTGCATGGCTTGCGCGCAATTTACCCATTCGCGGCAGGCTGTCATCCGTGCTTAACAACGAAACCACGCCGCGATCCAAATTAAGGCAATTGGCCTGGGAACAGATCAAGGCCATTCTCCAGTAGAAGGCGGCGATCCGTCCTGTCTTCGCCTTCGGAAAGGGCGATAATCGCCAATCGCCGCGCAAGAGGGCCGCAGCCCGGCCAGCGTCAGACGTCAGCCGCGGCCTTGGCCAGCCCGGCCGTCAGATCGCCATAGCCTGTCGCGCGCCGCTCATAGACGAGGCCAAGCAGTTTCGCGGCCTTTTCCGCGACCTTGTCGAGCTCCGGATCGTCGGTCTGGGCCAGGTAGATCAGCTTCTCGTAATTGCCGAAATAGTCCTTGATCAGCTCCGGATGCCTGTCGAGACCGAGCGGCTTCATGAAGAAGGCATCGAATTGGCGGCAGAGGAAATCGGTCATGTAGAAGGACATCATGTCGTTGTCGGCGACCTTCGCATAGGCATCCATGCCCTGGTAGAAGGCGAAGCAATGCGGACCGGCCATGCGTTCGACGCCATGCTTCTCGCAGACCCGATCGAGCAGGCCGCCGGTGCCGCAATCGGCGTAACCGACGAAGATGTTGCTGTAGCCTTCCGCCTTGGCCTTTTCGATGGCCTTGTCCATCGCCGGCGCGATGCGGTCCGGATAAAAATGAAACTCGGCCGGAAGGCATGTCAATTCGAGGTGATGGAGCCCGAGCTGTTCCTTGACGGCCAACACCTCGCGCGCAATCATCCCGCAGGCGATGATGAGCAGCTTGTCCGCTTGATTCTGCTTGGGTCTGGGCATCTTCATGAAACCAGCCGAGCCGGCTTTCGTTGCTGTGGGGCGATCTACCGAGAGAGGGATAAACCGTCGATGAAACTGTTACGCATTGCGCCAATCGCAATCCTGGCTTGTGCCCTGGCCCTTTCGGCCTGTGCCAACACCGTTCGCGGCGTCGGCAGGGATATCAAGTCTACCGCGAAAGCCGTTGACGATACCGTAAAGAAACCCTGACCGCCGCTCCCGACATCTGGGAACAAAAAAGCCGCGCTGCAAGGCGCGGCTTCGTCTGTTGAGCGTCCGCCTTGCCTTGTATCAGGCGGAAGCGCGCACATTGTGTTTACGCTTCATGTAGTCCTTGGCCGTCTCGACCGCCACAGCGGCGTCGCGGCAATAGGCGTCGGCGCCGACCGCCTTGCCGAATTCCTCGTTCAGCGGCGCGCCTCCGACCAGGACGACGTAGTCGTCGCGGATGCCCTTTTCCTTCATCGTGTCGATGACGACCTTCATGTAGGGCATGGTCGTGGTCAGCAGCGCCGACATGCCGATAATGTCCGGCTGGTGCTGCTCGATGGCATCAAGATATTTCTCGACCGCATTGTTGATGCCAAGGTCGATGACGTCGAAGCCGGCGCCTTCCATCATCATGCCGACGAGGTTCTTGCCGATGTCGTGGATGTCGCCCTTGACGGTGCCGATCACCATCTTGCCCTGCTTGGGCGCGCCGGTGGCGGCGAGCAGCGGGCGCAGGATGAACATGCCGGCCTTCATCGCATTGGCCGACAGCAACACTTCGGGAACGAACAGGATGCCGTCGCGAAAATCCTCGCCGACGATGCGCATGCCTTCGACCAGCGCTTCCGTGAGCACCTTGTAGGGTGCCCAGCCGCGCTCGAGCAGGATGCGCGTGCCTTCCTCGATCTCTTCCTTCAGACCGTCGTAGAGATCGTCGTGCATCTGCTGCACCAACTCGTCGTCGGAAAGCTCGGAGAGGATAATCTCGTCGTCGGACATTGTTTCTCAGGCTCCTTGCTGCCGGGAACGACCATGGCAGCTTAAAATCAACGCGCCAATACCTAACCCGCAAGGGGCGGGTATCCATAGCTGATTTGCGACTTCCCGCAAAAGGAAAGCGACTGAAAAATCTATCGGTTTTCTTGTCGATTTTGCGACAGGCGTTGGCGCGGACGGGCCGTTTCGAATAGGGTGCATGGCTACGATCCGCCGGAAGCCGCGTTCGGCGGCCACAACGGTTCCGGGCCGGGCGCTAGTCAAGCCGGTCCAAATTCAGGGAAGAACGATCATGAGCGAACACGCGGCAGTGGACCAGGAAGCGTCAAACGCGCGACGTGGACGCGGCGCCAGCGGCGGGGCGGCGGCAAGGCGGGCGGCGCGGTCGGGCGGCGGTCCCGGCACCCAGCTCACCTACATCAAGCGCAAGATCAACGTCTATGAAGTGCTCGACGAGGAAGGCCTGGCGCTGATCGAGAAGAACACCGACACGGTGCTCGAAGAAATCGGCATCATCTTCCGCGACGATGCGGAGGCGTTGCAGCTGTGGAAAGAGGCGGGCGCCGACGTCAAGGGCGAGCGCGTGCATTTCCCGAAGGGGCTCTGCCGTTCGCTCTTGAAGACCGCGCCCTCCATCTACACCCAGCATGCCCGCAATTCCGAACGCTCGGTGCAGATCGGCGGCAATGCTACCGTCTTCGCCCCGGTCTACGGACCGCCCTTCGTGCGCGACCTCGACGGCGTCCGCCGTTACGCGACGATCGAGGATTTCCAGAATTTCGTGAAGCTCGCCTACATGGCGCCTTCGATCCACCATTCGGGCGGCACCGTGTGCGAGCCGGTCGACGTACCGGTCAACAAGCGCCATCTCGACATGATCTACGCGCACATCAAATATTCCGACAAGCCGTTCATGGGTTCGGTCACCGCGCCGGAACGTGCTGAGGACACGGTCGCCATGGCCAAGCTGGTGTTCGGCGACGACTTCGTCGAAAACAACACGGTCCTGACCAGCCTGATCAACGCCAACTCGCCGATGGTGTTCGACGAGACCATGCTAGGCGCGCTGAAGGTCTATGCGCGCCACAACCAGGCCTGCATCGTCACGCCGTTCATCCTCGCCGGCGCGATGAGCCCGGTGACGGTGGCCGGCACGCTGACCCAGGTGCTTGCCGAGGTGCTTGCCGGCGCTTCGTTCACGCAGCTGATCCGGCCGGGCGCGCCGGTGCTGTTCGGCACTTTCGCCTCGTCGATCTCGATGCAGTCGGGCGCGCCGACCTTCGGCACGCCGGAGCCGTCGCTGGTATCCTACGGCGCCGCACAGCTCGCACGGCGCCTCGGCCTGCCGTTCCGCACCGGCGGTTCGCTCTGCGCTTCCAAAATCCCCGACGCGCAGGCAGCTTATGAAAGCGCCAACACGCTGAACTCGACCATTCTGGCCGGCACCAATTTCGTCCTCCATTCGGCCGGCTGGCTCGAGGGCGGGCTGGCGTCCTGCTACGAAAAATTCATGATGGACATCGACCAGCTCGGCATGACGCAAAAATTCTCCGAAGGCGTCGACCTGTCGGAAAACGGCCAGGCGATGGACGCCATCCGCCAGGTCGGGCCGGGCAGCCACTATCTCGGCTGCGACCACACGCAGGCGAATTTCCAGACTGCCTTCTATCGCTCCAACATCGCCGACAACAATTCCTACGAGCAGTGGCTGGCCGAAGGCGAGAAGACCGCGCCGCAACGCGCCAACGAACTCGCCCGCCGCTGGCTGGAATCTTATGAGGCGCCGCATCTCGATCCGGCGATCGACGAAGCGCTGAAGGACTTCATCGCCAAGAGGAAGGGGTCGATGCCCGACGCCTTCACGTGAAAGGAGCCCGAGTCAGGCGGGGCTAAAGTCGCCAACATCATCCACAAGGAAGTCTGGCGGAGCGCTTTCTCCGATCCGGTCAAGGAGGGATGATTCTTTCGCGCGGCAGGATGGAGGAAATTGCGGCCGCGCTTGGGGCCAACGGTCTC
Organism: Mesorhizobium sp. BR1-1-15; assembly: GCF_020165475.1. Classification (NCBI taxonomy): domain Bacteria; kingdom Pseudomonadati; phylum Pseudomonadota; class Alphaproteobacteria; order Hyphomicrobiales; family Phyllobacteriaceae; genus Mesorhizobium; species Mesorhizobium sp. BR1-1-15. Next base: position 62,457 of record NZ_JAIUIF010000021.1, read on the forward strand.
ATCCTACGTGGCGGCTTCACCTTTGAGGATGGCGAGGCGGCGCCTTGTGGCCGCTCCGGTGCACCGGCCAGGTCGGCGCTTCTGGTGGGGCAGGCGGGGGCGGCACCCTGGCCGCATTTCCTGCGCTGGCGCGACAGTCAATCACAGGCCATCGCCAATCCGCTCGACACCTGGTCCCGGCAGGTCATTGGCGCGGTCGCGGGAGAATTCGGCGCACGCGCCGTGTCGCCCTCCGACAAGCCTTATCTGCCGTTCCAGCAATGGGCGATGCGGGCGGAAGGGCTGAAGCCGTCGCCGCTTGGTATCCTCATGCATCCGCGGTACGGGCTTTGGCATGCCTATCGCGGCGCGCTGCTGTTCGAGCATGAGATCGCGCTTCCGGAGGCGAGCGAGGCGATCCATCTCTGCGACGCCTGTGTCGGGAAACCGTGCCTGAAATCCTGCCCGGTCGATGCCTATTCCATCCAAGGCTTCGCCTACCAGGCCTGCCTGGCGCATGTGCGCGGGCCGAGTGGCGGGCCCTGTTGTGACGGCGGCTGCCTTGACCGCAACGCCTGTCCCTATGGCACAGCCTATCGCTACCCCTCAGAGGTGCAGGCCTTCCACATGGCAGCGTTCGCGGGCCGGTAAGCTCGTCGCGCTGGCGCACGAAATGTTGACTGCCAAAATCAGGTAACAGCTTGCCCTGTCGGCGTGCCCGGATATGTATCACCCAGCAACCGAACGGAGCTGGCGATGCCGAAACAGGACCTTCAGATCAAGACCAGGGACGGCACGGCGAGGGCGGGGCTGTTCCGCCCGGCCAACGCTTCCCCGCCCAAGGCCGGCATCATCCTCTATATGGATGCCTTCGGCCCGCGCCCTGCGCTCGACGGCATGGCCGAGCGGCTGGCGGAGGAGGGCTACGCGGTTCTGGTGCCCGATCTCTTCTATCGCAACGCGCCCTACGGTCCGTTCGATGCCAAAACCGCGTTCGTCGAGGAAAGAACCAAGGTGCCGCTGATGGCGCTGATCAGCGCCACGACGCAGGAGATGACGATTGCCGACAGCGGCGCCTTCCTCGACGCACTCGCTGCCGAAGGCGTCACCGGGCCGATCGGCGTTGTCGGCTATTGCATGGGCGGCGCGCGGGCGCTGAACGCAGCCGCCTCCTATCCGGATCGCATCAGGGCGGCGGCCAGTTTCCACGGCGGCAATCTCGCCAGCGACGCGGCCGACAGTCCGCACCGCAAGGCGGGGTCGGTCAAGGCACGCGTCCATGTCGGCATGGCCGGCGTCGACAGGAGTTTTCCGCCCGAACAATCAGCGCGGCTGGCCGAGGCGTTCAGGGCGGCGGAAGTCGATTACGTGCTGGAGAATTATGTCGGCATGGCGCATGGCTGGTGCGTGCCGGACCACAGCGTCTACAACGAAGATGGCGCCGAGCGGCATTGGAACCGGTTGATCACCCTGTTTTCCGAGACGCTCGGGTAAAGCCAATCTTCGAGAGGTCGGCGCCGCCCCTCATCCGCCCTTCGGGCACCTTCTCCCCGTAGAACGGGGAGAAGGAAGAGGTACCAGTAAAAAAATCTTTCCCTCACCCCAAGGATTGGCCATTAGCCTTCGTCCAACAGGCAAATGATGGCGATGATGCTGGATGAGAGCGAAGCCTCCGACGCCGAACTGATCGGGCGGGCGAAGGGCGGGGACAGGGGGGCTTTCGGCACCTTGCTCGAAAGGCACTATGACTTCGTCTATCGCGCCGCCTATCGCTGGTGCGGCCGGAAGGCGGATGCCGAAGACATCGCCCAGGAAGTCTGCGTCCGGCTCGGCAAGGCGATCCGCGGCTATCGCGGCGGCAGCGCCTTCACCACCTGGCTCTACGCCATGACGCTGAACGCCGCGCGCGACATGATGCGCAAGAGCGCCCGCGAGACGGTCAAGACCGAAGCCTATGGCGTCCACGCGCTGATTTCGGGCGAGGATCCTGCCGAGAACGAGGATCCTGCCGAGGCGATGTGGGTCGCGGTCCGGCAACTGCCCGACAAGCAGCGCCACGCCGTGCTGCTGGTCTATGGCGAGGGCTTGAGCCACGCGGCCGCCGCCGAGGCGATGGCGATCTCGGAGACGACGGTTTCCTGGCACATCCATGAAGCGAAGAAACGGCTGAAGACGCTCATGCGTTCAGCCGGGGAAGTGTGACCATGGTCGACGAGAACGAACTCAAGAGGCTGCGCGACATAGTGATCCCGGCTCCCGGCGAGAGCGCGAAGGCGCGCGCCTTCGAGGCCGCCTTGCGCGCCTATGATGAGGAAAATATTTCCGCCGTCAGCCAAGGATCGGTCGGCGGTCTTCGTCTCACAGAGCGAGCACGAAAGCTCTGGAGCGAAATCATGCAAAAGAAACTCATTGCCACGCCGGCTATTGCTGGGCTCGTCGCGCTGCCGATCGCCGGATACGCCACTTTCCATATGCTGAGGGAACAGCCGTCCACTTTCGGCGGCGGCGAAAAGATCACCGAGACGCTGGCCGACAAGCCCGCCACGGTGAAGCCGCTGGCCAAACAAGCGACGGGCGATCAGGCGATCAACGAACCGCTCGCAACGAGCGCGCCTGAGAAAGACAAGAAGGCCGACGCGGATGTCGAAAGCCGCGATGCAACGGAGGCCCTGGTGGCGCCGGCTTCGCCGAAATCCGAATCAGCCGTTGCTGGAGGCTTGGCGCAGCAGAATGCGCAGGAACAGGTTGTGCCGGCGGAACCTGCGCCACCTGCGCCAACGGGCGAGTTCGCCCTGGATAGCACTGCCGCGCCCAGCACGTCGCGAGCCGCACGCATGTCCAAAATGATAGCACCGCAGCAGCCGGCCATGGCGCCGGCGGACCAGATCGCACCACCGGAGGAAAATCGCGACCGCGTCCAGGATTTCAAGACCAATCCGGTGCATTCGGCACTCGAGGACCAGGTCTCGACCTTTTCGATCGATGTCGACACCGCTTCCTATTCCTTCGTGCGCCGTTCGCTTAAGGAGGGTTTCCTGCCGCAGGCCGACACGGTGCGCGTCGAAGAGATGATCAACTATTTCCCCTATGACTGGAAGGGGCCGGATGCGGCGTCGACGCCGTTCAGTTCGACCGTCAGCGTCATGCCGACGCCGTGGAACGCGCACACCAAGCTGATGCATGTCGCCATCAAGGGTTTCGACGTCAAGCCGGCCGAACAGCCCAAGGCCAATCTGGTGTTCCTGATCGACGTCTCGGGCTCGATGGACGAGCCGGACAAGCTGCCGCTGCTCAAATCGGCATTCCGGCTTCTGGTCAGCAAGCTGAAGACCGACGATACCATCTCGATCGTCACCTATGCAGGCGATGCCGGCACGGTGCTGATGCCGACAAAGGTTGCCGAGAAGGACAAGATTCTCAACGCCATCGACAATTTGCAGCCGGGTGGCTCGACGGCCGGCGAGGCCGGCATCAAGGAGGCCTACAAACTGGCCGAGCAATCCTTCATCAAGGACGGCATCAACCGCGTGATGCTCGCCACCGACGGCGACTTCAATGTCGGCCAGAGCGACGACGACGATCTCAAGCGCCTGATCGAACAAGAGCGCAAGAGCGGCGTCTTCTTGTCGGTGTTCGGCTTCGGCCGCGGCAATCTCAACGACGAGATGATGCAGACCATCGCCCAGAACGGCAATGGCACCGCCGCCTATATCGACACGCTGGCCGAGGCGGAAAAGGTGCTGGTCGAGGATGCCTCCTCGACGCTGTTCCCCATCGCCAAGGACGTGAAGATCCAGGTCGAGTTCAATCCGCAGAAGGTCTCGGAGTACAGGCTGATCGGCTATGAGACCCGCGCCTTGAACCGCGAGGATTTCAACAATGACCGCGTCGATGCCGGCGAGATCGGTTCGGGCCATTCGGTCACCGCGATCTACGAGATCACGCCCAAGGGCAGCGGCGGCGAACAGATCGAACCGCTTCGCTATGGCCAGGCCGCGGTGAACAATGGTGGCGTCGCCAATGCGGACGAATACGCCTTCGTCAAGATACGCTACAAGCTGCCCAACGAGGACCTCTCGAAGCTGATCACCACGCCGGTGACGTCGGCCAACGAGGTTGCGTCTTTCGACCAGGCCACCACCGACCAGCGTTTCTCCGTCGCGGTCGCGGCCTTCGGCCAGAAACTGCGCGACGAGGATGCGACGGCGAAGTTCGGCTATGACAGGATCATGGAGATCGCCACTGCCGCCCGGGGAGCCGACCCGTTTGGGTACAGGTCCGAGTTCCTCTCGCTTGTGCGCCTTGCCTCGGCGCTGGGCGGCAACCGCTGATGTTGATGACGGTCGGTTTCTTCCAGATGGGGTCGTTCTGATGGGAAAACCGGCCACGGGCGGGTGAGGCGAGGCCGGCGAGGGGGCATTCCCTGCCGGCCCGTTTTTTGCGGGAATTTGCGATCGTTAAATTGCGCGGCATTTCCGGTACCGGATCGCAATTTCCTCTTGTTACGCCGGATAGGTGTGTGGGGCTGAGGGAGCCGGAATTGCAGATCAGGACTACCGCCAACTCGACACCGCCGGCACGGGACGCTTCGGCGGCCGCCCAATCAGCCGAATCCAGGCGCATCGGCGACGATGTCGCGCAGGCGCGCCACACCGCCATGTCGGCTCTGACCAACGACCGTTTCCGCATTATGCTGGAGCAGATCACCGATCCGGTTTCATCCGGAGCGCTGATGACGATGCGCGGCGCCAATGTCGTCGATCTTAAATCGGCGCAGTCGAGCTACGCCGACAACAGCGAATAATTAGAAAGCGGTGGCTTCAGGCCCGGCTGCGACGACGCTCGCGTCGGGCCTCACTGGTCTCGGCGGTGTTCGCCGTGGCCACCTTGTTGCGCATCGGACCGATGCGCTCGACGATCGTCTCGACGGTCGGACGATCCGCCTTGGTGTGGGCGTCGAGCGCCTTGCGCATGGCGGCCAGGTGCTGGAACGAGGTACCGCAGCAGCCGCCGATGATTTTCGCGCCGCCGTCGACGGCAAGGCGCACATAGTCGGCCATCAATTCGGGCGTGCCCGAATAGTGGATTTCGGTGCCGCGGAATTCGGGGATGCCGCAATTGCCCTTGACGATCACGGTTGCCTCCGGCTTCGCCTGCGTCATGTCGAGCAGCGAAGCGAGGATGTCGGAAGCGCCAACCCCGCAATTGGCGCCGACGCCGAGCGGGGCTTGCGACAAGCCGTCGGCCACGCCGTGTATGTCCTTCGGCAGCAGGCCCATCATGGTGCGGCCGGCTGTGTCGAAGGACCCGGTATAGGTATAGGGCAGGCCGACGCGGATCGCCGCTTGGGCGGCGGCACGGATCTCGTCGGGCGCCGACATGGTCTCGATCCAGGCGACCTCGGCGCCGCCCTCCTTGAGGCCTTCGATCTGCTCGGCGAAGGCGTCGACTGCCTCGTCATAGGTCATGGCGCCGAGCGGCACCAGCAACTCACCGGTCGGGCCAACGGAGCCGGCGACGATCACCTTGCGCCCGGCCTTGTCGGCAACGGCGCGGGCGATCTCGGCGGCGCGCTTGTTCAGGGCGTGCACGCGGTCCTGGGCATGATGCAGCTTCAGCCGGTGACGGGTGCCGCCGAAGGAATTGGTCAGGATGATGTCGGCGCCGGCGTCGACGAAATTCTGGTGCAGGCTGGTGATGGTGTCGGGCGCGGTCTCGTTCAGCAACTCCGGCGCCTCGCCAGCCTCCAGACCCATTGCGAACAAATTGGTGCCGGTGGCGCCGTCAGCCAAAAGCACGCCTTTTTGCGCCAGCAGCGCGTCGATCGGGTTGGTCGTCGTCATCGGATTGGCTTTCACATTCTGAATTCGAATAAGGATATAAAGAAATCTTTATGTCCGGTCAATAAAATAGCGACGGCGGAGTCGCAGTTAAAGGGCGCGGTTACGGGTGCGCGCTGTCATGCGGAACCTGATGGGAACGACATGCCGGCCAGATTGCGCGCGAAGCTTGCTGCCTCATGCGGGTTGACGTCGGCGGCCCGGATCAGATTGTCGAAATGCCGGGTCAATGCCTGGACCGGCTGGGTGGCGTTCAGCACGACATACATGTCGCCGACATAAATAGCGGCGCGGTATGGTCCGAAGATGGTGAGCGGGATCGAATAGCGCATGCGGCCGTCGTAGAGAAACAGGCGGAAAGTCGGGTAGAGATCATCAAGCAGCGTCGCCATATGGGCGAGTTGCTGCTGACGGTCGGCCTCCGGAAAGCGATCCCAGACGCCGAGGCCGCGTGCAAAAATCTCCAGCGTGTGACGCGGCATGCAGACTTCCATGTCGGTCTCCGGGCGCCGGTTGTATTCGATGCGGTATTGGGTCTCGCTGGCCTGTGCGAGCCTGCTCCTGTTGGTGATGTTTGCCTCATAGTCGACCAGCGCGTGCGTCCGCAGAAGATCGGGAATGCCGGCCGGCACATAGCGGATCTTGGTGCCCGCGGCCTCGGCGAACCATCTGGCCAGAAGCGTGCGGTCAAAACCGTCGGGGGCTTCCTCGATCTCCAGGCTTTCGCGGATTTCGCCGGTGACGCCCTCGTCCTGGCTGAGGCCGAGCAGCCAATCCAGCGACACCTTGAACTCGGCCGCGATATTGAGGAGCGTTTCGGCCCGCGGCAGGCGCGTCGACGCGCCCGACATCAGCTGCGACAGCGCCGACCGATCGATGCCGACGGCGGTGGCGAAGGCGGACTGGTTGAGGTCGGACCTTGTCAGGAGCAACTTGAGACGCTCCCGAAAGATTGCTGACAGATCTCGTTTGTCCATCTTCCAAGTCTCCGAATCATGAGGAAAAATTTTCGCCGAGACGTCCTGACGAGGCGCTCCAGGCGTAAATGAATCCCTAGGTCTGTTTACGATCTGTAACATGTGCGGTTGAAAATGCGCAATCGCAACATTTTGTACACTTTGTCTCGTTGAGTGGAATCGTTTCTCCTGACACTATGCTGTCAGGAGCCACTGGGGTTCCGGCGACTGAGGGGCAGTGGTCGATAGCATGACTGGCAAGAGCATCAGGCGACGCAATACACCGGCCATCGAGTGGCCAACCGTAGCCCTCGCTTTCTTCTGTTACGGAGCATGGCTCGCCACCGGCCTTCTGCTCTGGCCGTCCTATCCGATCTTCGCGCTCACTCTCCTCGGTTTCATCCTGGCACTTCAGTCGTCGATCATGCACGAAGTGCTGCACGGCCATCCGACGCGCAATGCCCTGATCAACGAGGCTTTCGTCTTCCTGCCGATCGGTCTGGTCTGGCCGTTCCGCCGCTTCAAGACGCTTCATCTGCGCCATCATGCCGACGAGCGCCTGACCGATCCGCTCGACGATCCGGAAAGCTACTACCAGGCGCTTTGGCAGCATGACGACCTGCCGCGAGCAATGAAATTCCTGCTCAGGATCAACAACACCATGGCCGGCCGGTTCTTTCTCGGTCCCTGGCTGTCCTGCATCGGCTTCTTCATCGACGACGCCAAACATATGATGGCCGGCGACAAGGCCATCCGCAAAGCCTGGCTGCTGCATGCGATCGGCCTCGCCGTCGTGGCGCCGATCGTGCAGTTCGGCTTTGGCATTCCGCTTTGGCTCTATATTCTCCCGGTGTGGCTCGGCCAGTCGCTGATCGCGATCCGCACCTTTGCCGAGCATCAATGGTCCGAGCATCCCGAAGGCCGCACGGTGATCATCGAGCGCTCGCCGCTGTCGTTCCTGTTCCTCAACAACAATTTGCACTTCGTCCACCACAAGACACCAACGGTGGCTTGGTACAGACTGCCCCAGCTGTTTCGTGAACGTCGCGAGGAATGGCTGCGGATGAACAATGGCTATGCCTATCCCAACTATTTCGCGCTGATCAGGTCCTATGCTTTCAAGGCCAAGGAGCCGATCGTGCATCCGGTGTTGCGGCGCCAGCCGGAGCCGGGCAGGGCGTTCAAGCCGCGCGTCAGGGCGCGCAGCATCAGCGGGCTCGGCACCGCGCCAGTCCCGGCCGAGCCGCCCAAGGAATGAAGCCCGCGACACGACGGACGGTGTCGGCTAACTCAAATCCGACGCCGCGTTTTTGCGAACCTCTCTCCAGATTTAATGGTCAGATCCCGGCATGAGCGAATTCGTTGCAGCGCTGCCGATGTATGACTGGCCGCAAGTGCGCCGCGAGGTCGACGACCAATGGGCACTGCTGCGCGATGCCTTCCGTCAAGGGGGGATAATCGATGCGCCGGAGACCGTCATTCGCCGCAACGGCGATCTGCCGCCAGTGCCGGGCGGCATTCATAGTGCCACCGGCGTTCTGATCGCGCCCGACCCCGCGACATTGCCGCCGGACGCGCTCGATTTTCACCAGCTCTGGCTGCATCCCGCACTGCTGTTCGCGCAGACTTGCTGGGGGCCAATGGAGCTTGGCCTGGCCAGCCATGTGCAGGTTGTCGGCCAGCCGAGCTATGACGTCTACGAAGGCGGCCAGGGCGAGCTTTATTCGAGCGCGCTTGTCATGCGGGCGGACGGCAAGGCGTCCGTGCCTGCGCCTGGCAATGGCAGGCCCGTCATCCCGCTCGATCTGATCCGCGGCAAACGCTTCACCTTCAACAGCCTCGATTCCATGTCCGGTATCATCGCGCCGACGCGCGACCTGGAGGCGCTGGGCGAAAGCCTTGATGTGTTTTCCTCGCGCAGCGAAAGCGGCGGACATCGCGCTTCGATCGTCGCCGTGGCCGAGGGCAGGGCCGATGTCGCGGCGATCGACTGCGAGAGCTGGGCGCTGGCGCAGCGCTTCGAGGAGGCCGCCCGGCAAGTGAAGGTCGTCGGCTGGACGGGCCTGCGCAAGGGCCTGCCCTTCATCACCGCGAAAACGACGCCGGAAAAAACGGTTGCCGCGATGCGCGAGGCCCTTGCCGGCTTAGCCGAGCAGCCTCGCATCCAGCGGATAGGTTGAAAGCTTTTCGTTGCCGGTGCCGGTGACCACGATCTGTTCCTCGATCTTGACACCCTCGCGCCCGCCGAGCCTGCCGATATAGCTCTCCACGCACAGCACCATGCCAGGCTCGATCACGCCGTCGGGCGTATCCGATGTCCAGTCGTCGGCATGCGGCAAGGTCGGGTATTCGTCCGCCAGCCCGACGCCATGGTAAAGCACCCCATAGCGGATCGGGAAACAGTCGCCGGGCGGCACCGCCGAGCGGTCGACAAGGTCGCGGAAGGAGGTGCCCGGCTGTATCAATTCGGTATTGTGCGCGATCTGGTCGGCGGCGATGCGGAAAAGATCGCGTTGTTCGTCGGTTGGCTTCACATCCCCGCACAGCCAAGTGCGCGACAGGTCGGCGCAGAAGCCGTAGGGGCCGATCAGGTCGGTGTCGAAGGCGACGAGATCGCCCGCCTCGATGAGGCGCGAGGAGCATTCCTGGAACCAGGGATTGGTGCGCGGGCCGGATGCCAACAGCCGCGTCTCGATCCATTCGCCGCCGCGGGCAATGTTGCCGCGGTGCAGTTCGGCCCATAATTCATTCTCAGAGGTGCCGGGCTTCAGCGCCTGTTCCATCTCGCCCATTGCCGCCTCGCAGGCGACGATGGCGCGGCGCATGGCAAGGATCTCGTCCGGGGATTTGACCAGCCGCGCATTCTCCATCACCGCTTCGCCATTGCCGATGGAAATACCGAGGCGCGCAAGTTCCTCGACGCCTTCCGGGTTGATGTGGTCGACCGCGATGCGGCTGTTGCCGCCGCCATGTTCCCGCACCAGATCGGCGATTCCGGCCGCCCAGCGGCGGACTTTCTGCTCGGTGAGCTCGCCGCTGTAGAGATACATCCACGAGACGGCGGGGCGAACCTCGTCGACGACGCCGGAATGGTCCGACAGATGTTCGCAGGAGAAATAGTCGAACAGCACCACCGGCCCTTCGGTGGCGACGAAACAATGCCGTGTCGGGTTGTGCGCCACCCAAAGCTGCATGTTCGTGGAATCGGCCGCATAGCGGATGTTGACGGGATCGTAGAGCAGCGCGCCGGCGTAGCCCCGGCGCCTCAGCTCCGTGCGGATGCGCTCCAGCCGATATTTGCGCATTTCGGCCAGGTCGGGGGCGGCAATGCCTGCCGCCGCCCATTCCGCTTCGGCTGTCGCGCCGTAGCCCAGCACATGCTGGTTGAGATCAGCCGCCTTCCGGCGGGACGCCTCGCGCAGCGCCTCGATCGAGCCCGGCACAAACGGCATGATCTTGCGGTGGCGGCCGAAGCTCCCCTTTGGCGCCGCGCTGTCCATGGCGAAACCTCAGCTCCGCATCTTCTCGCCGCTCGGGTCGAACGGCGCCTCGACATTGATGCGGGCCGGACGGCGATGGCCGAGAATCTCGATCTCGAACAGGCCGGCGCTTTCATCCTGGGCCAGCGCCGCCGGCACGTAGCCCTGCGCCATCGACTTCTGGACGTAGTGGGCATAGCCGCCGGAGGTGACCCAACCGACCACGCGCCAGTCGCCGTCGACGATGCCGCGCACGGCGGACGCGCCTTGCGCCGCCTTGGAGCCCCGCACTTCCTTGCCGGCCGCATCGAAGCGCGGCGCGCCAAAGCCATGCGGCTTTTCCACCGTACCGTAGTCCTTGCCGACCTTGGCCCAGATCGGCTCGTCACCCATCACGTCGGCGTCGGCCGCCTCGACGATAAAGGACACGCGGCGCAGCTTCGGTCCTTCGGCCCGTTCCCTGGCGGCCGCGTCGCGGCCGATAAAGTCGTTCTTCTCCAGCTTGATGAAGCGGTCCATCGAGCCTTCGAACGGTCCGTAGATCGGGCGCAATTCGCGGAACCAGGTCGGGAAGTTCTTTTCCAGGCGCATGGAGAGCAGGGCGCGCATGCCGAAATCGACCAGGCCGAATTCTTCGCCTGCGTCCCTGATCGCCTTGTAAACCAAGCGCTGATAGGCCGGCGCCATCCAGATCTCGTAGCCGAGGTCGCCGGTATAGGTGATGCGGTTGACCATGCAGGGCGCGCCGCCGACCGCCATTTCGCGGAAATCCATGAAGCGGAAGGCCTTGGTCGAGATGTCGACATCGACCAGCTTCTGCAGGAGATCCCGCGACTTCGGTCCGGCAATCGACAGGCCGACAAGCGTCTGGTCGAAGCGGTGGATGCGCACCTCTGACGCCCTTGGACCATCTTTCGGCAGGTGCTTTTCGAACCAGCGCATGTGATATTTCTGCGCGGCCGACGAGCCCCAGATCATGAAGCGGTCTTCCGCGGCCTTGGCGATGGTGAAGTCGCCGATCAGCTTGCCGAATTCGTTGATCATCGGGGTCAGCACGATGCGGCCCGCCTTCGGCATGCGGTTGGTCATCAGCCGGTTGAGGAAATCCTCCGCCCCTGGTCCGGAGACTTCGTATTTGGCGAAGTTGGCGATTTCGGTGACGCCGACGCGCTCGCGCGTGGCGCGCACTTCCTCGCCGATCGGCCCAAAATCGTTGGAGCGGTGGAAGGACACGATATCCTTGGGCTCCTTGCCCTTCGGCGCGAACCATAGCGGGGTCTCAAGGCCCCAGGAGTCGCCCATGACGGCGTTGTTGGCGAGCATGGTGTCGTAGAGCGGCGTCGTCTGCGCCGGGCGTGCTGCCGGCAGTTCCTCATTGGGGAAGCGGATCGAGAAGCGGCGCGAATAGTTCTCGCGCACCTTGGCGTTGGTGTAGCGCAGGCTCGCCCATTCGCCGAAGCGGGCGACGTCCATGCCCCAGACGTCGAAGCCGGGATCGCCATGCACCATCCAGTTGGACAGCGCCAGGCCGACACCGCCGCCCTGGCTGAAGCCGGCCATGACGGCGCAGGCGCACCAGAAGTTGGTCAGGCCCTGCACCGGGCCGACCAGGGGATTGCCATCCAATGCGAAAGTGAAGGGACCGTTGATGATCTGCTTGATGCCGGCCTTCTCGATGCCGGGGAAATGCTTGAAGCCGACCTCCAGCGACGGCGCGATGCGGTCGAGGTCGGGCTGCAACAGCTCGTGGCCGAAATCCCAGGGCGTGTTGACCGGCGACCACGGCTTGCACGCCTTTTCGTAAGTGCCGAGCAGGATGCCGTTGCGCTCCTGGCGGGTGTAGATCTCGCCCTTGAAATCCATCACGCCGATCATCTCGCGGCCGGTCGATTTGTTGAATTCCTCGACCTCCGGCATGGGCTCGGTCAGGAGATACATATGCTCCATGGCGAGCACCGGCAGCTCGAGGCCGACCATGCGGCCGATCTCGCGCGCCCACAGGCCGCCGCAGTTGACGACATGCTCGGCGTGAACCGTGCCTTGTTCGGTGATGACGTTCCAGGTGCCGTCGACCTGCTGCGTCAGTTCGACGACGCGGTTGCGCAGCACGATCTCGGCGCCGAGTTTCTTCGCCGCTTTCGAGTACGCAATCGTGGTGCCGGACGGATCCAGATGGCCTTCGACCGGATCCCACATGGCGCCGACGAAATTCGTCTCGTCCATCAGCGGGAACATCGCCTTGGCCTCGGATGGCGTGATCAGCTCGGTATCCATGCCGAGGTAGCGACCCTTGGCGTGGGCAAGCCGCAGGAAGTCCATGCGCTCGGGCGAATCGGCCATCATCACGCCGCCGGTCAGGTGCAGCGAACAGGACTGGCCGGAAAGCTCCTCGATCTCCTTATAGAGCTGCACGGTGTAGGCCTGCAGCTTGGCGACGTTGGGATCGCCGTTGAGCGTATGGAAGCCGCCCGCCGCGTGCCAGGACGAGCCGGAGGTGAGCTCCGAGCGCTCGATCAGCATGATGTCTGTCCAGCCGGCCTTTGCCAGGTGATAGAGCACCGAGCAGCCGACGACGCCGCCGCCGATGACAACCGCTTTTACATGGGATTTCATGAAGATAGGTCCGTTTTTGAAGAGATTGAATCGGGTGAGTGCGGTGTGAAAACAAAGCGGAGGTCGGATGCAGCGATGTTTTCGGTCAGCCTGCCGTCGAGCGCGGCAAGGACGGTTTCACAAACGGGAGTACAATGTTTCAGGACGTCATAGCTCCAGAGGCGCAGGATCGAATAGCCTTGGGCGCGCATGAAATCGTCGCGGCGGCGGTCATAGGGACTGTCGGCGTGCTGTGAGTCGTCGAGCTCGACGACCAGCCATTTTTCGCGGCAACAGAAGTCGGCGTAGTATGGTCCGATAGAGAACTGGCGTGTGAACTTGTAGCGACCAAGTCTGCGGGCTTTTGGTTCGAGCCAAAGCAGTGCTTCGGCTTGATTGTTGCCTTGCCTCAGCTTTCGCGCGCGTTGAGTGGTGCCCATCTTGCGGCGACTGCGGGTTTCACGAGCGGCTTCCCCCACTCCGTCTCGGCTTCGCCGAGCCACCTCTCCCCCCTCCGGAGGGAGAGGAAGGGAGCCAGCCTGGCCAAGCCCGCGCCCTTCCTCTTCCCCGTCGATCGGGGGAGAGGTGTCGAGCGCAGCTCGACGGAGTGGGGGTCGACCGTTCATCGAATCCATACGCGTGATCAGTTCATCGACAACGCAGACGATCAAAAATCGGTCGGGGCGCCGCCTTCGGCGCGGCGCTTCTGGACGAAGGCGTTGAGTTCTTCGCGGATCGCCGGGTCCATGTAGGGCTCGTCATAGGAGGCCAGCCGCTCCTTCCACACCTTGTTGGCCTTTTCGAGCGCCGTCGGCGAGCCGGCTTCGGCCCAGGTCTCGAAATTGCGCCAGTCGGACAGGATCGGCGAGTAGAAGGCCGTCTTGTAGCGATCCTGCGTGTGCTGTGTGCCGAAGAAGTGGCCGCCGGGGCCGACCGACTGGATGGCGTCGAAGCCAAGCGCCTGTTCGGACAGGTCGAGCGGGGTCAAGAATTCCGCCACCATCTGCAACAGGTCGATGTCGAGGATGGTCTTCTCGTAGGAGCAGCGCAGGCCGCCTTCGAGCCAGCCGGCGGCGTGCATCATCAGATTGCCGCCGCCCTGGATGGCGCCCCACAGCGAGAACACGCTTTCATAGGCGGCCTGTGCGTCGACCGTGTTGGCCGCGCAGGTGTTGGAGGTGCGGTAGGGGATGTTGTAGCGGCGGGCGAGCTGGCCGCCGACGAGCTGCGCCTTCATGTATTCGGGCGTGCCGAAGGCGGGCGCACCGGACTTCATGTCGACGTTGGAGGTGAAGCCGCCATAACCGACCGGCGCGCCCTTCCTGACCATCTGGGCAAACGCGATGCCGGACAACGCCTCGGCGTTCTGCTGCACCAGCGCGCCGGCAATGGTCACCGGCGCCATGGCGCCCGACAGGGTGAACGGCGTGACGATGACGACCTGGCCCTTGCTCGACATCTGGATGATGCCTTCCATCATCGGCACGTCGAGTTTCAGCGGCGAATTGGTGTTGATGATGGTGAAGACGGACGGTTCTTCGAGCAACTGCTCGTGGCTGATGCCGCGCGCGATACGGGTGATCTCGATGCCGTCGACATTTCGTTCCTTGCCGAGCGAATAGATGTGGAACACCTTGTCGGTCAGCGTGGCGAGGTCGCGGATGCATTCGAGGTGCCGGACGGAGGGGTGGATGTCGATCGGCTCGACCGGATAGCCGCCCGTGCAGTTCAGTATGTTGTGCATCTGCGCCAGGCGCAGGAAATTGCGATAGTCCTGCTGGTTGCCGGGCCGGCGGCCACGATCGATGTCCGAGCAATTGGGCGCCGAGGCCATCATCGAGATGATCAGGTTGTCGCCGCCGAAGCGCACATTGTGCGCGGGGTTGCGGGCATGGATGGTGAATTCAGGTGGGCAGTGCGACACCAGATCGAGGATCATGTCGCTGTCGAAGCGCACGCGCTCGCTGCCTTCGCGCACGTCGGCGCCATGTTCCTTCATGATGCGGCGGGCTTCGTCATGCAGGACGTCGACACCGATCTCCTTCAGCACCCGCAGCGAGGCCAGGTGGATCGATTCCAGCTCGTCGTCGGAAACCAGCTTGGTCGGCTGGAGCGGGATTTTCAGCTGGCGGAACGGCGGCTGCTCGAACGCGGCCGAGCCGCCTGCGCGTTTTCCGGCGCGGCCGCCGCGGCGGGCACGATCGGTTGCCAATGCCGGTTCGGCGGGTTGAAGGGCGGCGGTCATGAGGGGCCTCGTACGATGCGAAAGTGGGCGGCATAATGGACCGGCGGCTGTCCGGCCATTGCGGAGGCGGCGACCACTAGAGCGAGGGAAGCGACATGCCGGAACGGCAGCTGCGTGGTCCCGAGGCGGGCCCGCGGATAAGGGGGCGCCATTCGTTGCAGTATCGTCTTTTGCTTCTGATAAACTTGTGCGTCGAATATCTCCGGAGGGAGAGCCATGCCTGACGTCGTCAAAGTGCGTGCCGCCACCAACAACGAAGTCGCGTTCCTCTCCTGGGACCTCGACGGGATGATCCCGGGCTGCCTGGGCTTCGAGATCGTTCGCCTCTATCCCGACACCGGCGAGGAGCGTTGCCTGGCTTCCTGGGTGCCCTTCAAGGGACAGCGCAACAAGGACTGGATCCCCCAGGATACCGGCGTCTGGCCGGTGCAGAAGACATTCTGGCGCGATCTCACTGTCCGGCGGCGCCGCGACAGCCTGGATGTCAGGCCAGACGGCGAAATGATCGCCTACCGGGTGCGTCCGGTCGGCGATATGAAGGCCGGGCTCGATCCCGTGCCGGTGCGCCCGGAAAAGACCTATACCGGCCCAGCGCGGCCGCTGGGCTATCTCGGCCGGGGCGCGGTCAGTCCGCCGATCTTCCTCGGCCAGATGTTCGGCAAGGCGCGCGTCGCCTTCACGAATGGCGTGCTGTCGACGCAATGGATGTCGCGCGCGCTGGCCGAGGCCGGCATCAAGCTCGGGCAGCGCGACAAGATCAGGGCTGTGCTGCAGGACCCGACCAGCAAGATACGCGCCTACCTGCACGGCGACGTGCCTGATGTGCTGACCAGCCTGCTGAAGCGGGCCAAAGCCGAAGGCGGCACGGTCAGGCTTGCGCTCTACGAGCTTGGCGACGACGAACTGTGCGACGCAATCATTGCCGCCAGGGATGTCGTGGAGGTCATTCTTTCCAACTCGGGCAGGGATGACCAGACGAAGGCCTGGGACGCTGGCAACGCGCCTTACAGGAAGCGGCTGCACGACGCAGGCGTCGCGATGACGGATCGCCTGTTCAACAACAACCATATCGGCCACAACAAGTTCGCCGTCTATCGCGATGCCCAGGGCAAGCCGCAATCGGTGATGACGGGCAGCACCAACTGGACCTCGACGGGCATTTGCGGGCAATCCAACAACGCCTTCATCCGCGACGACCCGGCGATGGCCGAGATATTCGACGCCTACTGGCAGCGCATGAAGGCCGACCTGTTCCCGCCGCCGGCCACGGAAAGCGCCGCCGGCCATGTCGCGCAGACGCAAGGCGTGCCATTTCGCAGGGAGAACCACAGGCCAAACCCGCTCAACGGCGCTACGGCGGCGCTGGACGGCATGACGGTGTGGTTCTCGCCCAATGATCCCGAGCGCAACAGGAAGGACATCTCGGTGCGGCCGGTCGATCTCGAGGACCTCTTCGCCCGCATCAAGGCAGCCAAGCGTGCCGTGCTGTTCCTGGTGTTCAATCCTTCGCGGCTCGGCGACAATTCGATCGTCGACCAGGCGGTGGCGGCGGCAAGGGCCGATCCGAAGCTGATCGTGCAAGGGGCGATCAGCGATGAGACCGCCATGCCCAACTATGTCGCGCCGACCAAGGATCCGGTCACCCATAAGTCGAACAGGGACGGCAAGTCGCCCTTCGTCTATCCGGAGAAGGTCTGGGAGGCGCCGAACGTTTCCATCGTGCGGGCGGCGAACCTGACCGGCGCCACGATCGCCCGCGATTTCCAGGCGGAGGTGCTGACCGTCGGCCATGCCATCGTGCACGACAAGATCGTCATCATCGATCCGATGGAGGACAACGCAACGGTCGTCACCGGCAGCCACAATCTCGGCTACAAGGCTTCCTACGAGAACGACGAGAACATGGTGATCGTCGAAGGCGACAAGACCTTCGCCGCGGCCTATGCCGTGCATATGCTCGACGTGTTCGACCACTACAAGTTCCGCGCCTGGCGCAGGACCATCGGCAAGGGACCTTCGGATGACGATGGGCTGTCCATCGACGACAAGTGGCTGAAGCCTTACGCGCAAGGCAGGAAAGGCGCGATCGCACGGTATTTTCCATAGCGCTGCCGGCGGGTGCTGACGGCTTTTGACGCGAGCCTTCCGGTGCACGGCGCCGGCCGTTGGCGCAAGCGGATTTCGCTGTCCGGCCCTTCCTTTCCCGTGATCGAACCGGTAGCTGATGGCTTGCCGATCCGCAGGTCGGCGATTCACTCATGGAACGGCAGCATGGTCGCGACCGGCTCGAGCCAAGGCGAAGCGGCAACGCAGTGGGCAGCGCTCGCCGGCGTCACCGCAGCGCTGGCGATGTTCGGCGCCGCGCAAGGGCTGAGCTCGCCGCTGTTCACGCTGCTGATGCAGAAGCAAGGCATGTCGCCGGGCCTGATCGGCCTGTCGGCGGCGATGATGCCGGTTGGCTTGATCTTGTCTGCCTCGTTCGTGCCGGCTGCCGTGCGGCTGGTCGGCGCCCGCACGCTCGCCGTCGGCTGCTCGCTGATCGGTGCGCTGTGCTTCCTGGGCATCGGCTATCTGCAGGATTGGGTGGCGTGGTTCGTCCTCCGTTTCATCATCGGCGTCGTCATCAACCCGCTCTATATCCTCGGCGAGGTGTGGGCGCTGTCGCTGGCGCCGCCGGCGCGACGCGGCCGGGTGATGGGCGTGTTCAACACGCTGATGGGGGCCGGCTACTCGGCCGGGCCTTTCACACTGACCCTGCTCGGCACGTCGGGCTGGGCTCCCTTCAGCGTCGGCATTGGTGGTTTCGTGCTCTGCGCCGTTATTCTGCGCCTTGTCTCCTCAAAGCTCACCGGTTTCGAGGATGACGGCCAGCCAGCCGGCAGCTTTATCGGTTTTGCCCGGCTGGCGCCGGCGCTGCTGCTGGCGGTGCTGGTCTCGGCAGCGGTCCAGCAAAGCACCTATGCGCTGGTTCCGGTCTTCGGCGCCGGCTATGGCTTGCCGGAAGCCGTGCTCGCCGCTCTGGTGATGGCGTTATCCCTGGGCAATATCCTGCTGCAGATCCCGCTCGGCCTGCTCGCCGAACGCTTCGGCGGCCGCCCCATGATCCTGGCCTGTGCGGTGGCGACCACCGTTTGCGCGCTTCTGCTGCCGCTGCTGATCACGACGCCGCTGATCTGGGCGGTGCTGCTGGTGATGGGAGCGGTCGGCTATGGCGTCTACACGATGGCGTTGGTGGAACTCGGCAGCCGGTTCAAGGGCTCGCTGCTGGTCACCGGCAACGCCGCTTTCGCCTTGTTGTGGGGCGTTGGCGGCATTGTCGGTCCGCCCAGCGCCGGTCTGCTGATGCAGGCGATCGGACCTTTGGGATTGCCGGCGGTGATCGTCGGCCTGGACGCGCTGCTGGTCGCCTTCGTGCTCTACAGATCGGCCAGCCGCAGAGGCTCCTGACAGGGTTTGGCCGGAACAAGCGTGGGTTCGGGCTTTGGGGCTTACGGCTATCGGGTCGAAACGCTAAGCCTGCAGCCGAGAGGCGATGTGGATCATGGACCGGGTGGAACCGAAGCGCGACGAGACGATGCAGTGGGCAGCGATCACCGGTGTGATCGCGACCGTGTCGGTGTTCGCCATCGCGCAGGGACTGTCCTATCCGCTCTTGAGCTTCATCCTGCAGCGGCAGGGCGTTTCGCCTGTCATGATCGGCCTGTCGGCGGCGATGACGCCGATTGGCTTCATCGTCTCGTCGCCGCTCATACCGTCACTGGCGCGGCGGTTCGGGGCAGGGCGCACGGCGCTGACCTGCGCGGCGCTTTCGGCGGTCGTGCTGGCGCTGATCGGCTGGACACAGAACGTCTATCTCTGGTTTCCGCTGCGGTTCCTGATCGGCGCGGTGACCAATCCGCTCTATGTCTTAAGCGAAATCTGGGTGATCGCGCTGGCGCCGCCGGCCCGGCGCGGCCGCATCATGGGCGTCTATTCCACGATCATCTCGGCCGGCTTCGCCGCCGGGCCGCTTTGCCTGCTGGCCGTCGGTACGGAGGGCTGGCCGCCATTCCTGGTCGGCATTTCCGCTTTCATCTTCTGCGGCGGGTGCCTCGCCCTGGTGGTCGGGCGCCTGCCTAAGGTCGACGAAGCCGGGCATCGGCTTTCGGTGATGGGCTTCATGCCGCTCGCCTGGCTGCTTTTGTCGGCAGTAATCGTGGCTGCCGGCTTCGAGCAGGCGGTGTTGGCG